>JANPPC010000008.1:0-183954 GCA_031428275.1 Bdellovibrio sp. | reverse complement strand
TATCCGGTTTTTTGTTGGGTTCGTTCGGAAACGTAAACATGATGGCTGAATTTTTGATTTTAACAGTTCCGTTTGTATTTTGCTGGACCGAATTCAGCGATAAAGTACCACGTTTTGTTAAACTTACCTTATTTTCTTTGTGGCTTTTTTTTATAGTGTATTGTCGCAGTCGTTCAGCCTGGATCGGCCTTGCACTATGGCTTATTTGGGAATTAGCCCAGGGTAAGCGCCGTAAAGAACTGGTAGCTTTATTCTTGGTTTCAGTTGCGCTGTACTTTGCTGCAATGAACGCTCCGTACAAAGAAGATAGTATCGATTTTAAAAAAGATTCAATCACCGAGCGAATAAATCTTTATAAGTCGACCATGCAGTTGATGCTCGAAAATCCGTTGGGTGCCGGAATATCGCACTTCGATAGCTTTTTAGTTCCTTACCAGTTGGGCACCGAAGGTAAACCAAATGAGTATCTTCACTATGACCAACCCCATTCAGAATTTTTTCGTTGGACAGCTCAATTAGGCTGGTTAGGGATTTTGCTTTCGCTAGGATTTATGGTCTTTGTCGGCTGGATTTTGTTGGCGAAGAAAAATGTATCAGAAGCCTTGGAAGTGTTTAAAGATCGTAAATTCTTGATCGCCAGCATGCTTGTTTTGGGTCCGCAAATGCTTTTTCAATTTCCGTATCATAACCCCACTTCGTTAATGTATCTGGCATTTATTTTTGCACTATTCTTAAGTTTATTTCCGGTGGTAAAAAGCATTCCATTAACTTGGAGAACGCGGTTGCCTATCGCGGTCGTGGCTTTCGTCGGGGTCTTAAACGGGATCGCTTTTGTGACTTCAATCTATTACGAGTCAGTCAAGTCGGAAGAACCCGAAGCAGTTGCTTTCGCTTGCGATATTTATCCCATTAATCAAAACGCCTGTTTTTTAAAAACGTATCATTTATTAAAGGCGGCAAACTACCGTGAAGCGCGCTTTGAAATGCAGCGTACTTTTGATAACTTCATTTATCACCGAGGAATGCTGCGAATTTTACCGACCTATCTAAAGTACACGACGAGTGACCAAGCTTCGTGTGAATCGGTTAATGTGTATAAGTTTCTGTTTCCGGCGCAGAAGTTTTTTGATGCTGAAGTAATTAAGTCTTGTTCGCCCTTCGCGACTCCGCTTAAATTTCAAAACCCGAAGCAATTTGCGAATGATTACCGTTATTGGCTAAACCGGCAAATTAAGTAGGCTCAATGAATTTTTTCGAACATTACCAGATTGAAAGTATTCATAGTTCAGATTTCGATGAAAAGATTGTTGTTAGCTCTGAACTGACCTGTGTATTTTTGTGGGGTAAAGACTGCCCAAATTGTGAAGTTGCTAAAAAAATTTTAGTTGATCGCAAAACAGATGTTGATGGTTTAAATATTAAATGGTTTCACGCGAATATTTACGATGATTTTGAATTAGCGACGAGATTTGGACTATTTGGAATTCCGGTCTTTCTATTTTTCAAAAATGCAAAAAAGCTTGGCAAGATTAGCCCATTCCCAGGCTTTGATGCTTTCTACGAAGCCGTTCACGCGCTAAAAATTAAGACGAGCGATTCTTTAGTTCAATAATTCGGTTTGCAATCTGTTCGAAGCCTTCCCCACCCTTAGCCTCAGAAACGTAACGGGGTAAATGCTTCATATCGTTTTCAAATTTTTTAATATTAGCTACTCCGAATGAATGCGGAAATTTTTCGAACATGGGTTCGTCGTTCGGTGAATCTCCGACAAAGACACATTTTTCTAAAATTTGTTCTTCGGTCAGATTGAGTTCAGATTTCAAAAAATGAATGCTTGTTTTTAGCTTGTTGTAATCGCCGAACCAGCCATTGACGTGGATCGAGCTGACTTTTGCTTCGGCTCCGTTTTGCTTGAAAATTTCTACAATCTTTTCGACCGCCTTCTTGTCTAACGGCGTTACATCCTCGCAGAAATCGATGGCTAAATCCATCAAACGGCAAAACTGGTCAGAAGAAATTGCACAGCCTGGAACATTTGCTAAAATTTGTTTCTCTAGTTCGGCTAGTTTTTGTTTGTTTGAATTGATTGTTTTAGCGTCATAAAAAAACCAGCGATACATTTTTTTATCGTAACGAAAATAAAACCCACCATTTTCACCGATAATGCCTGCGACGGGCCAGAATCGCGCAATCATTTCACACCAACCAGCGGGTCTGCCGGTGATCGGAATCACTTTTATTCCGGCATCGTGTAACTTCCAAAGTGCCGCGTAAGCTTTAGCGCCAAGCTGGCCTTCTGTCGTGATTGTGTCGTCGATATCGGTCAGGACGAACTCGATCTTAGTTTTCAATGGGGGAGAGAACTCAGTTAAATTTTTCATTGTGCTTTCTACCAAAAGAGTGTTTTTAATAGTCTAGAGGAATACGAATGGCGAAGAAAGCTGCATCTGGATCTGGATCAAATTCTGGCATTAAGTTGGTTATCGTTGAGTCACCAACCAAGGCTAAGACGATTCGTAAATTTTTAGGACCTAACTATATAGTAGAATCCTGCATGGGTCACGTTCGTGATTTACCTCAATCGGCGAAAGATATTCCTGAGAAAGTTAAAAAAGAGAAGTGGGCTCAGCTAGGCGTAAATGTTGATAAACATTTTGAACCTTTGTACTGCGTGCCTAAAGACAAACATAAAGTAATTAAAAACTTAAAAGACAAATTATCGCAAGCTGACGAACTCTACCTAGCGACGGATGAAGATAGAGAGGGTGAGTCGATCAGCTGGCATTTGCTCGAGGTTTTAAAGCCGCAAGTACCAACGAAGCGCATGGTCTTTCACGAAATTACTAAAGAAGCGATTCAAAAATCTTTGAATGAAACTCGCGAAATAGATTACGACTTAGTTCGCGCACAAGAAGCGCGTCGCGTATTAGATCGCTTAGTGGGTTATACGATTTCACCATTACTTTGGAAAAAAGTAGCTTTCGGCTTATCGGCGGGTCGCGTGCAATCGGTAGCGGTTCGTTTAGTGGTTGAGCGCGAAAAAGAGCGCATTCGTTTTAAAAAATCGGCCTATTTTGGTTTGCTGGCTGTTGTAGATAAAGCTGGGCATGAATTTGAATCAAAAATTCAGACTTACAAAAATAAAAGAATTGCGACGGGTAAAGACTTCGACGGGTTAACCGGGCAATTGCTGACCGGTAAAGATATGATGGTCTTGGATCAAGCCACGGCCGATCAGGTTTTAAAAAATACTCAAACTGAAAGCTGGGTTGTTTCTGAAGTTGAAGAAAAACCGGTTACTCGTAGACCATACGCTCCGTTTATTACCTCTTCATTGCAGCAAGAATCGAATCGTAAGTTAGGCCTAAGCGCACGCGAAACAATGCAGGTTGCGCAAAAACTTTACGAACAAGGTTTTATTACTTATATGAGAACAGATTCGACTTTTCTATCTACCGAAGCCATCAAGGCCGCGCGCGATAGTATTGCGACAAAGTACGGTAAAGATTATTTACCAGATGCTCCGCGCACTTACGAAGGTAAGAAAGTAAAAGGCGCACAAGAGGCCCATGAAGCGATTCGCCCCGCCGGTACGGCGTTTGTAGACCCTGATGATACGGGTTTAGTCGGACCTCAATTTAAGTTGTACGATCTAATCTGGAAGCGCACGATGGCATCGCAAATGGCTGATGCGAAACAAAAGCAAGTCAGCACCAAAATTACAGCGGGTGATGCCATTTTTTCTGCGTCGGGCACAACGATTGAATTTCCGGGGTTTTTACGGGCCTACGTTGAAGGAAGTGATGACCCTGAAGCCGATCTTGAATCACGCGATGTGAAGCTTCCGCCGCTTAAAGTTAACGACACTTTAAAAGTAAATAAAATTGAACCAACTTCTCATGAAACTAAACCACCGGCACGCTTCACTGAGGCGTCTTTAGTTCAAATCATGGAGAAAGAGGGCATCGGTCGCCCATCAACTTATGCCAGTGTTATCGGAACAATTATTGATCGTGGTTACGTTCGCAAAGCGGGCAGTGCATTGATTCCAACCTTCACGGCGATGGTTGTTTCTAAATTATTATCGCAGCATTTAACTCAGTACGTAGATTTAGGATTTACTTCTGAAATGGAGCAATCGTTAGATAATATCGCCGATGGGGAATTAAATTGGGAAAAATATTTAACGACGATTTATCATGGACCTTTAGGACTAAAAGCCGTCGTTGAAAAACAGGGCGAGAATATTGTTCCGGAAGAAGCTCGCTCGATAAAACTAGAAGGTCTTGAGCAGTACGAATTCAATGTGGGTCGCTACGGCGCCTACGTAAAATCAAAACGCGGTGAAGACAGCTTCAGTGCTTCGATTCCAGATAATGAAGCTCCGGCTGATATGACGGCTGATCATGTTGAAAAATTAATAGATCAAAAATTAAAAGGTGCCGATTCACTGGGTGAAGATCCAGTAACCGGCAAAAAGATTTATGTCTTGAACGGGCGTTACGGACCTTACGTGCAGCTGGGTGAAAGCGACGAAGAAAAAATCAAACGTGGTTCATTACCACCGAATGTTAAGCCGGAAGACGTTGATTTTAAAATGGCTTTGGAAATTTTATCTATGCCGAAAACTTTAGGTCAGCATCCTGAATCAGGTAAAGATGTTAAAGTTGGTATTGGTCGCTTTGGACCGTTCATCGTGCACGAAGGTGATTATCGTTCAGTTCCTAAAACCGAGACCGTTTTTACGATGACGCTGCCACTTTCGTTAGAACTTTTATCGCAACCTAAAAAAGGTCGTGGGAAGGCTTCAGCGATTAAAGAATTTGGTAACCATCCGATTCATGAAATTTCGGTTCAAGTGTTTAACGGCCCATACGGAATTTATGTTAAAGCCGGTAAGACTAACGCTGGATTACCAGAGGGCATGACGATTGAGCAATTGACCGCTGAAAAAGCTTTCGAATTAATTAATGACAAAATTGGCACCTCGAAACTAGGTGGATCTTCGAAAAAAACGAAAGTGAAAAATAAGCCAGCCAAAAAGGCGGGGGCTGCAGCAAAATCTTCAAAAAAAGTCTCTACGAAGGTTAAAGATGAAAAACAAGAAGATGCGAAGCCACTAAAAAAAGTTGTAGTAAAGAAAAAGGCCGCGAAAAAGAAATAGTTATCAGCGAAGGAAATCGTGAGCGATTCTAACGACACTAAAAAACGCCAGCTTGAACTAGGTGAAACTCGACTGAAAGAATTTGACCGCAATTATCATCGCGGCGGACGCAGTTTTTATTTTTTTGATTTTGATGATAATATAGCTTACCTGGCCACCCCGCTAGTTATCTTTCATAAAGAAACCGAAGACGAACTTCACTTAACGAGTGGGGAATGGGCTCTGCATAACCCATATATCGGAAAAAGCGGCCCCTTTGGCGAATACGAAATTCGCTACGACGATACGACGGGATCTTTTCGCCGGTTTCGCGATGTTGATTTGAAAGAGCTTGAAAAGCTGGGCCACAAAAAACAACTATTCGTACAAGACGTTTTGCACGCATTAAACTTGCCCGATACCCAGTGGAAGGGGCCTTCGTGGGATTGTTTTTATCACGCGACATTTAATCAGCGTCCGATATCGGTTATTACGGCTCGCGGACACCATGCTTCAACAATTCAGGATGGAATTAAAGAGTACGTAGATGCAGGTTATTTGCCGAATGAGCCGAATTATTTAAGTGTTTATGCCGTTAGTAATAAAGAAGTCCGTACACATTTAAAAGACCCGCACTATAAAGCGACAATTGCTGAACTTAAGCAACGAGCTATTCGAGCTTCGGTAGATAAAGCGATAGAAGTATACGGATACAGTCCGCATCATCGTTTCGGGATGAGCGACGATGATCCTAAAAACATTCAGTTAGTAATCGAAGAAATGACTCGACTAAAGTCTAGCTACCCAGAGATGTCTTTCTTTATGATTGAAACACATGGTGGAGATTATATTAAACACGAAATCGGACAACACGGATTGAAATCTTCGCTTGTGCATGATGGCGCATCTCAGTTAGATCTTTTCGATCCGACCCGACGTAAGCCTTAACCCAAAAATCCACTGCAAAAGATCTTACTAATTTAAAAAGAGTGGGCATATACTTTTAAATACGTCTTATCAAAAAGGAAACATCATGTCTAAATCTGCAGTGTTATTGGCGTTATTAATAGGTTCAGCCGTTCAAGCGCAAACGTTAGATTTTGCGCGCAGTCTTGATTGCAACTGGGTTGATCCCATTCAGACTGGATATTTGCAGAATCATTTGGTGTTTAAAGAAAAAAATAGCATGCTTGAGGCCCGCGTGATCGAGCAATACATTAAACGCCAAGACCCATCTAAAATTTACTTGCTTGAAGAAGACATTTCAAAAATTAAAGGAATAATGAAAAGTGTTTTCGATGAGGTAGCTAAAAAAGATTGTAATTTCACAGCTGAAATTCAAGCCTTACTTGTTAAGCGCGTTGATGATCGAACAGCATTCGTTAAAAAGTACTTAGGTAAAGAGTTTAAATTTAATAAAGAAACTGAGTTTGTGTACGACCCAGATCATAAAGCCAACCCAAAGACAGCTGACGAAGCAAATGAGTTCTTAAAAAAATACGTACAGTTTCAAGTAGCTAATTACTTGGCGACTGATATTAAGCTGGAAGAAGCTAAAGAGCGCGTTGTAAAGAATTACGAACGAAACTTAAAGCGCATCAAAGAAACTAAAAGCGAAGAATTAATAGCGAATTACTTAAATGCATTTGCTCTTTCGTTAGATCCGCATTCTACATTTTTCTCGCGTGATTATTATGAAGACTTCACCATCGACATGAGCCTTTCTTTAGAAGGTATTGGAGCAACGCTTTCTCAGCAAGATGGATTTACGACGATTGAAGCGCTCGTTCCAGGCGGTGCTGCGGCGAAGTCACGGAACTTAGAGCCCCAAGATAAAATCGTAGCCGTTAGCAAAAAAGACGGAAAAATGGAGAACGTTATCGACATGGACTTAAAAGATGTCGTTAAAATGATTCGTGGTCCAAAAGGCACGAAAGTTAAGCTTTCAATCTTACGCAAAGAGGGTGAAGGAAATAAAAAGTTCGAAGTTGAATTAATTCGTGAAAAAGTAGCTTTAGAAGACAACGCTGTTTCGATCTACTATCAAGATAAAGAAATCAACGGGACTAAAAAGAAAATCGGGATTATTAACTTTCCTTCGTTTTACGCAGATTCAAAACGTGGTGGCCGTTCTTCAGCTGCTGATATGAAAAAAGTTATCGCTCAGGCCCGCGAGAAAAAAGTAGATGGTTTGGTTCTGGATCTATCGAATAACGGTGGCGGATCTTTAGAAGATGCAGTCAAAATTGGTGGATTGTTTATTAAGACCGGTAATATCGTTAAGCAATCGTCACGCTCAGAAGGTAAAGAAATCGCCTTAGCCGACACAGATGATAAAGTTGATTGGCGAGGTCCTTTGGTTATTTTAACTTCGCGTATCAGTGCTTCGGCCTCTGAAATCGTATCGGGAGCAATGAAAGACTACAACCGTGCTGTTGTGGTTGGTGCCGATCATACATACGGCAAGGGCAGCGTGCAAACTGTCTTACCAGTACCCGGCGAATTGGGCGCACTAAAGGTTACGATCGGTATGTTCTTTACTCCGGGTGGTTTTTCGACTCAGCACCGTGGTGTTGAATCAGATTTAATTATTCCTAGCCCGTACAGTGTTGATGATATTGGTGAAAAAAGTATGGATTATTCTTTGCCGCCGAAGAAATTGCCAAGTTTTTTATCTAAAGATGCCTACGTTGAAAAAGGTGAAACCGCGTGGACCGAAGTTAAGCCAGATTGGATCAAGAAGTTGAAAGTGCGTTCTACCGAGCGCGTAAGTAAGAATGAAGATTTCAAAAAAATCGTGGACGAATTAGAAAAAACGAAGAAGCTTGGTAAAGTAATTAAAGTTTCGGAAGTCATTAAAGAAAAAGGCGAAAAAGATAAAAAAGTCAAAAAATCTCGTTATGCGGGTAAAGAAGAAAAAGAAAAAGAATATTTAAAGCGCGCAGATATTCAAGAAGCTTCTGATGTTGTAGCAGATTTGATTATTTTAGAAGAAGGTAAAGAACTGCAGCAATTAACGACGACTAAAAAGTAGTTAGTTTTTATTTCGGTTGGCGGAGTCTTTAAAAAGGATTCCGACGACTGATAGAACGCAGAAAACGATTACAAAACTAAGAGCTGACGCAATCACATCTATAAGCCAAGACTGAATCTCATTTGGCTTTCGCAATTTCAACGGTGGATCTTGTTCAAAACGCGAAGAAACTAAAGAGAGCTTGTGTTCAAACAAGCTCTCTTCATTCTGTGGTAAATCTAAGTTTTCTAGTTTTAGTTCACCCATGTTAAATTAGGCTGCTTTACTGTGCGATTCTGGTTGTGGTTCAGCTTTGTACTGTTCAACTATTTTTGGCTGATCAGATAAGCCCATACCCATACACATTGCGTGCATGACTGATGGTACGAGCGGAATAAAACTTAATAATGGTACTAAATCGAATACTCCTGCGGTTAGCGCGAAATATTTTAGGTAAGATTTATTTGTTTTTTGCCCGCGCACATGCGCTGCCCAGACTAATCCAGCGAATAAACACAACTGAATAACTGTGTAGACCGAGGCGACTGCCGACGCGCCATTTGCGTACCCTGAAGCTTCAGCTGCTTTCGACATAACACCTGGTTTAATCCACGGAATGATGTAGGTAGGTACAGCTAAACATACGTAAAAAATCGCGTAGCCAGCTGGGTTTGAAAAAATTTTGTCTTTCATAGATGCGAAATTTTGAGACATGTAACGAACTCCTTTAAATTGGTTAACTACGTCTCGGTGTTTGTTTATAAAAAATAAACCGTAGAACGAAGTAAAACTGAGAATTAGTTTATAAACTAATTCTCAGTTCCAATTTAGAACGCAATATGTACCAGTTTGATTTAATCAAATTAAAAATCGAACAAAGGGCTTACGAAGGTCGGGGTTCTCTAGTGATTAGCTTGAGTTTTCTTCAGTTCAGACGCTTAGGTAGCGTCTGAATAAGTACGATTTCTTAACGCCTGAATACGCTCTTCAAGCGGCGGGTGAGTAGCAAATAAATTTGCTAAACCCGATCGTTTCTTACCTGAAATTTTCATTGTGGCTAGATCGTCAGACTCTTTGTGAGTTGAATCGACCGTATTCTGCGGAGCGGCCAGTTGATAAACTGTTTGCAACCGCAGTAAGGCGGCAGACATTTTTTCAGTCGAAGAGTATCTGGCCCCGCCTGCATCCGCTCTAAATTCGCGACGTCGCGAGAAATAACAAACGGCGATTGAACCAAGTAGTGTTAAGCCAACGCTGATCGCCGAATAAATCATTTGGCGCAGCATGAAGTCGCCAAATCCGGGGCGATCGTCGTCGTTACGTCTAAACGCATTCATAATTGCAGTCGTGATAATATGGGCGAAGAACATCGCGAAAGCATTGACCACACCTTGAATAAGCGCCAGCGTAACCATGTCACCGTTCATGATATGTGCGATCTCGTGCGCTAGAACGCCTTCAATTTCTGCGTCGGTCATCGTATTCATTAATCCGCTAGAAACGGCAACTAACGAACGTTTTTTTGAGGGGCCTGTGGCGAATGCATTTACGTCGGGTGATTCGTAGTAACCAACTTCAGGCATTTTCTCCATACCGGCGGTGCGTCCGATCCGGTACACCATGTCGATTAATTTGCGCTCTGTGGGATTCATCGTTTCGGGGCTTACGATCTGTACGCCGTGAAATTTTTTAGCGCTCCATCTAGATAGCTGCAGAGAAATAAATGCGCCGGCAAAACCCCAGATTAAACAAAGTATGAACAACCCTGCATAGCCGCCACCAGTTAAATTGATACCGAAAAACGCGCTGACGATACCGACCAGCAAACTAACGGTAAGAACAACCAGGATGTTAGTGATGATAAAATAGCCTATACGTTTAAATATTTTCATGAAAACTCCTACATAAATGGTGAGTCTTACTTATAGCGTGTCAAGCTGCCTAGAACAAGGGCAAGGGTTTATTACCGCACCTCATTATACAAGGCTTTTACCAATGAAATTCGCTAGAATAAAAGCTCTTTCAATTAAACCACAGCGGGATACACATGGCGCAAAAAAAGACGCAAAAGAAGAGCTTAGCGAAATCTGTTGTCACGAAATCGACAAAGAAAATCGCCAGCAAAACTTCAAGCACGACGGTAAAGGTTTCTAATAAAGATAACTTCGGCGGTTTGGATAAAAAATTATTATTACAAATGCATAGCCACATGGTGAAGTCGCGGGTGCTTGAAGAGCGTTTGATAAAAATTTACCGCGCGGGTGAATCTTATTTTTGGATCGGCGGGCCCGGAGAAGAAGCTTGGGGAGTTCCGCTGGGCATTTTGGGTCGCATCGGAGAGGGACCAGGAAACGACTTTTATCACCTACACTATCGTTGCACGCCAACTTTAATTGCCATGGGTTTAGAGATGGTCGATTCAATTCGGCTGATGATGAATCGAGTGACCGACCCCTCAACTGGCGGAAGAAATTTTTCAAATCACTACGTCTTTCCGAAATGGAATGTCGCTCCGGTGACTTCGCCGCTAGAAGTTCAGTATCCGATTGCTTGCGGAACTGCGCACGCGCAAAAGCGCTTTGGTAAAAAAGCCATTTCGATTGTTACCGGTGGAGATGCCGGTACGGCCGAAGGAGATTTTGCTTCGGCTTTGATATTAGCTTCACGACGTGGGCAAGAATTGCCTTTATTGATTACGGTTCAAAATAACAAGTGGGGTATTTCAACTTCGTACGATGGCCAGCATGGAGAAGATCAAATCGCCGATCGCGCGGCCGCATTTAATATTAAATCGCGCGTAATTAATGGCAATGATCCGATCGAAAGTTATCTAACTTTAAAAGAAGATATGGAATACATTCGTAAAACGGGCAAGCCCGCATTTATTGAAGCGCATGTTTCTAGATTGTACGGTCACTCGTCTGCCAGCGGTGCAAACCCGGTGCAGGGCGAAGTTGATCCGGTCATGGAATTTCAAAAACGTTTGTTAAAAGCCAATTTATTAACAGCCAACGATGCTAAATCTTTATGGGAAAACTTTGAGGCCGAGGGCGTGCGCGCGACTGAGCTATCGCGTTCGGAAGGCGTACCCTCTGCAGATAGCGTTTGGGATCATACGTATGCCGATAACGAAAATGCAGACTGGAGAAAATTCTAATGGCAAATATGGCTCAAGCCATCAGAATGGCTTTAAACTTTGCAGAAAAAAATTACGAATTAAAAGATATATTTGGTCAAGATGTGGGGGCCCCTTTGGGAGGCGTTTTCACAGCGACTCAAGGATTAAAAACCACTTGGAATTCGACGCTGGATGAGCGCGGTATTATCGGAATGGCTATGGGAATTGCGATGGCTGGTGATCGCTGCGTAGCTGAAATTCAGTTTGCCGATTATATTTTTAACACGATCGATCTTTTAAAAATCGCCGGTAATACTTTATGGTGCACCAACGGCCAGTATAATTTACCTATGACCGTGATGACTCCGGTTGGAGCGGGTATACGTGGTAGCGTTTACCATTCGCATTCTTTCGATGCATTGGCTTCGCGCTTAGCGGGTTGGAAAGTTGTTATGCCTTCGAATCCACTGGATGCTTATGGCTTATTGCTTTCATGTATTAAAGATCCGAACCCTTGCATGTTCTTAAAACCAAAGGCACTTATGCGCGTGCGCGGTGAAGAATTAATTCCGGGCGAGCCAGCAGATGAAAAAGAATTAAAAACTAGAATTGATGCACCGATTGGTGATCGTAAAAATTGGAAAGCGAACTGGCCAGACACTGAAGAGTATTTAGTTCCGTTCGGACAAGGCAAAATCACCAGACAGGGCGAACAGATCACCGTCGTGAGCTATGGCCGTCACTTATTAGTCTGTAACGAAGTTGCGGATCAGTTAGCCGAAGAAGGTTATTCGGTCGAGGTAATCGATCTACGGTCAATATACCCTTATGACTGGCAAATGATTAAAAATTCAGTTGAAAAAACAGGTCGTGTGCTATTTGTGAATGAAGATACCGAAGTGACCAATTTTGGCGAGCATTTAGCTTACAGAGCCACATCTGAACTATTTTATCACCTGCATGCGGCTCCGCGAGTGCTGGCGGGTAAAAACTTACCGGGTATTGGCTTGCACCCGCACTTAGAAGATTCAAGCGTTCCGCAAAAACATGAAATTTCAACTTTGATTCGTCAAATATGCGCTGAGGTTCCGTAAGATGAAGAAAAAGAGATCTTCTTTAATTAAATCTAGAAACTTACCTTTTGATAAATATGCTTTGTACAATCAAGCGGTGCAGTCGCCTGAAGACGATGTGCAGTTTTACTTAGACTGCTACAAAGAGCTTCGTAAGGGTAAAAAGCCGATTACTTTGCGTGAAGACTTTTGCGGCGGTGGGGCTATTTCGTGTGAATGGGTTAAATTAGATAAAGCGCATAAGTCTTCTGGCTTAGATTTAGATCCTGAGCCGATGGAATACGGCCGAAAAAACTATATTTCGGCACTAAGCCCAGACCAGCAGAAGCGCATCGCATTGATTAAAAAAGATGTGCTTTCGGATAATTTACCGATCGCTGATTTAGCCGTTGCGGTTAATTTTTCTTATTTCTTATTTAAAAAGCGTGAAACTTTAAAAAAATATTTTACCAATGTGAATCAGTCTTTGAATCATAAAGGTTTATTTATTCTAGATATTTTCGGCGGCACACAGTGCTACGATGCTATCGAAGATAAAACGAAACATAAAAATTTTACTTACTACTGGGATCAAAAGAATTTCGACCCGGTCACAAGTGAGGCCGAATTCGGTATTCACTTTCGTTACAAGGGTAAAAAATATAAAGACGTTTTCAGTTACGACTGGAGAATGTGGTCGATTCAGGAAGTTAAAGAGTTGTTAGAAGAAGCGGGTTTTCAAGGTGTAAAAGTATACTGGGAAGGTACCAACCGTAAAGGCGGCGGCAATGGAGTATTCAAGCAAACTGAAAAAGGCGAATCTTGCCTTAGCTGGATCGCTTACGTGGTTGCGCTTAAATGAGTTTATTTTTGAAACAATCTTTAAAAATTCAAGATTACGAAGTTTGGGTGCACTTAGGCTGTACTTCAGACGAGCAAACATTTACTCAGCCGGTGCATTTCACGGTGGATATTCAGTTTGAGAAAGCTGTGAAGGGTTTTGAGACCGACCGTTTGGGCGATACGATCGATTACGTCGAAATTACGGCGTTAATAAAAAGTAAATCAATGAAAGGACCTTTTCATTTGATCGAACATTTAAACGAAGAAGTTTTTACGATTTTGTACGAATTTTTGAAATTGAAAAAAGTTAAAGGTAAGTTGATCATCCAAGCGAAGAAAATTAGAGTGCCCGTTGAAAACTTACGAAATGGCGTTATATTCACATGCGAAGCCGAACTGTAGCTCTTGGGATAGGCTCTAATTTAGTACATAATTTTAGTTCTCCGGTCGCAAACTTGCGACTTGCTTTACGCGAAATCAAAAAAATCTCAGAGCTTAAAGTCTTAAAAGTTTCTAGCATTTACGAATCTGATGCGCAGCTACCTGAAGGTGCTAGTACTGAGTGGAATCATAAGTACTTAAACGCAGTGGTGCTTTGTGAAATTATTGGTGATACGCCAGCTTCGAAATTGCTTATGTTAGTTAAACAAATTGAAAAGAATATGGGCCGGGACGCTGCCAAGAAGTGGGCTCCTCGTGTGATCGATATTGATTTGCTTCACTGGAGCGATGCCGATTTTAAAGACGAATTTTTGCAAATTCCACATCTGCACTTAATCGATAGGCCTTTTGCATTACTGCCATTGTTGGAAGTTTGGCCGACAGCCGAAGTTGGGAAGCGACCTGCTTGGGTTGAGGCTTGGGTACAAGAGAAACCATTTCGTACAGCAAAAAGTCATCAACATTTTTGGCCGCAGTTCGTGGGTATACTGAATATTACGGACGATTCATTTTCTGATGGCGGACTATTTACGAACTCTGAACAAATTCAGAAACAATTAATTCTTTTGTTAGATTCGGGTGCCGAAGTCATTGATATCGGAGCAGAGTCAACCCGGCCTGGCGCGACTGCCGTGACGACCGAATTAGAAACTAGTCGCTTGCTTTCAGCGTTCCAGGTAGTGGAACAGGTTCGCGAAGAACGAACTTTTAAAGTAAGCTTAGATTCTCATAACGCAAAAGTAGCAGCTCGAATAATGGCGAAATATCAAATTGATTTTTTAAACGACGTTACGGGTTTCGATAATTTGATGATGCAGTCATTATTGAAAGACTCAAAAGCTAAAGCCTTCGTGATGCATTCTCTGTCAATTCCACCTCAAGGTGATTTAACCCTAGATTCTGAATTAAATCCCTGCAGCCAACTGAAAAAGTGGTGGAAGATGAAAGTCGATCAATTAGTATGCTTAGGCATTGATGCAGATCAGCTTATTTTTGATCCCGGAATTGGTTTTGGTAAAACAAAATTACAAAGTATGTATATTTTGAATAATTTAAGCGAATTTCATTCGGTAACGGCAGAAGTGATGATCGGACATTCTAGAAAATCATTTCAAACTTTTTTCTCTGACCGCCCTGCGGCTGACCGAGATTTGGAAACTGCACTGGTGACTAAAGATTTCAATTTGGCTTTTATACAGTATTTGCGTGTACATGATATTGAAACACAGAAAATCGCATTAAGGTCATTATTTTGAAAAATTATCAAGATGTAGTTCACTTCCTAGAGGGCTTACAGATTATGCCAAAGACGATGCCGGGGCTTGATAAAATTAAGCGCGCATTGGTGCAAACAGCTTGGTATACTCAAGTAGACTCTTTTAAAACGATCGTCGTTGCCGGAACGAATGGTAAAGGTTCAACCTGCGCCATGCTAGAATCTTTACTGCTCGAGGCCGATCAAAAAGTTGGCTTTTATAGTTCGCCTCATTTGGTCTCAACGACCGAGCGTATCCGGTCGAATGGTAGAAGCGTCAGCGAAGAAGTTTTTGTCGAAGTTTTTCAAGAATGCGAAGCAATTATTAAAGATTGCGAGCTTTCACATTTTGAAGCGCTCACATTCATGGCCGGACATTATTTCTACTCTGAAAAATGGAATCAAAATTTAGATTTCGTTATTTTCGAAGTAGGGCTCGGCGGAACTTACGACGCAACAAATGCTTTTCCGCACGCCTATTCGGTTATTACGCCTCTAAGTTTAGATCACACTTCTATTTTAGGAAATACCATCGCTGAAGTAGCGCAGAATAAATTCGGCATCGTTCAAGCTGGCAATATTGTCATTCATCAGCCGCTTCCCATTGGTCTGCAGAGCTTAAAAGAAGACGTAATCGAAGAAACAAATTCAGAATGGTATGAAGTGCCTGCAGCCGCTTACCGAGTAGTTAAAAATCAAAATCAACCGAAGTACTATGCGAAAACGATCTGGGGCGAAGCTTTGTTAGCTTTACCCGGTGAGCGAGCTGCGCAAAATGCAATGACCGCGCTTTACACTTTTGAAAAGTTAGGTTTTTCACCGCTACTTTATTTAGATGCCTTAGCTGACACGAATTGGCCTGGCCGCATGCAAAAAGTCGCGTGGCCAAAAATTTCTTGCCCGGTTTATTTGTCTGGCGATCACAATCCTGACGGAATGGTAAGTTTATTAAAAATCCTAAAAGACTTCACATGGAACACCTTGCACGTCATTGTGGGAATTGGTGTGGATAAAGACGCGGACGAAATGTTAGAAGAATTATCCGAGTTGCCAAATATGAATTTGTACTTAACAGTTACGCCCTTCAAAGGACGAAAGCTAAATGAGTATTCACAAAAGTATTTATTTCAGTCGACCGATCGTAATGCCGACGTGATTACTATTTTGAATACTTTGGAATGCGACGAAGGTGACTTAGTTGTTGTCACGGGATCGTTGTATTTAGTGGGTGAAGTGCTAAGAGCTAGTTCGGAAAATCAGCTCTCATAAAAAGTGGTTTTAAACTAAGACCTGCCTCTTCTAGCTTGGCCTCGGCCGGTTCACCGCCCCGATGAATTACGCATAAAACATTTTCAACTTTTGCCCCCAGTTTTCGCAAGTCAGCGGCGCTTAACAACACTTGGCCGCCCGACGTAACGACGTCTTCGATAATTAAAACTTTTTTGTCTTTAATTTCTAGGCCTTCGGCAAATTGGCAGGTTCCGTATTCTTTGGCACTTTTTCTAACGAAGACGCACGGAATACCAGTCGCAAGTGAAAGGGCTGTTCCGACCGGAATGCCCCCCATTTCGAGAGCCGCTAAGATTTCAGTGCCGGGTGGAATTAATTTTTTCATTTGTTCGGCGATTTCTTTTAGTAAAACCGGTTGAGATTCGAAGCGGTATTTATCAAAGTACTCTGTCGAGCGAGTTCCGCTGCGAAGTAAGAAGTCTCCTTTTAAATGACAGACCTTGTATATACTTTGGGCTAGTTCTTGATGGGTCATGCGGGCTCCTTTTGGGATGTTTTACCTTGGCGCAGTTTATGCTTTTTAGATTGGTATTGAAAGGACTGCCGCACTGAATGGAACAACAAAAAGCTAAAGAATATCAAACTGCGCGTCTTTTCGCGACGTTAGCGTTTCTAACGGTATTGATTGTTCTATTATTTAAAGTGGTGCTTTTTGAACCGCAAAACCAAGAAAAATTACGCCTGCCGGCTCAGCAAGTTGAAGCGGCGTCTAAATAACCTAAACAATTACCGACGATGTTCTTTTTTGCGCTGTTGCCACTGTTCTAGCGCGTATTTACGCATATCTTCTATATTATCAAATTCATCTACGATTTCGACACCAAGCAAGGTTTCAACGGTATCTTCTAAGGTGACTAAGCCCGTGACCACTCCGTACTCGTCTACAACTAAAGCTAAATGATCTTTCTCTTTAATAAAAAAGTCGATGGCTTGCGAAACCGTCATACGTTCGTTGACGCTTGCTATGGGTAAGATCAATTCGCGTAGAGTTTTTGTATGTAAGTCTTGCGATAATGCTTCTAAAATTTTATAGCGATGAGTAAGCCCGATAATTTGATCTAAAGATTCTTCGTAAACGGGTAGACGTGAGAAGCGTATCGGCTTAAATTTCTTCGCGACTTCGTCGACAGTCATTGACGCCTCTAATGCGGTAAATACCGATCGTGGAGTCATGATATCAGAAACGTAAATTTTATCTAATTTAAGCAGATTGCGAATAATCGTCGACTCTTTCGCCTTGATTGTGCCTTCTTCAACGCCCAGCTCAGCGTGCTTTATCATTTCATCACGGGTAATGTCGGGCTCTTCAGATGGAGTTGATAGGGCCTTCGAAACGTACTCAGAAAGTTTAACTAACGGCCACAGCATGACGATCATTGATTGAATCGCGTAAGCCGTAAATGGTGCCAGATATTTCGTATGATTTTTTCCGATCGTTTTAGGAATGATTTCTGAGAAAACAAGAACCATAAAAGTTAAAAAAATTGCAAAGATACTGACCCAGGTATCGCCGAATTCTTCGTGAACTTGGTATGCAATCCACGCCGAACCCAAAGTATGCGAGATCGTATTTAGGGTCAGGATAGCCGATATTGAACGGTCTGAGTTATCAAGTAAGTGTTTAAGTAACTTACCCGGCTTAGATTTGCCGTCGGCTTCAACTTCGACAAATGCTGGCGAGATCGATAAAAAAACGGCTTCGCAAAGCGAACAAACAAATGAAATCGTTAAAACTAATATAAAAGAAATAAGTATTATAACCATTTACGAGACTCTAGCGTATCATCGCTTTTGCGAAGGCGGCAAAGTCACCGGAGTCGCGGACTCGACTTTAGTTGGGGACAATCTATCTCTGGTTGGTATACGTGTTCTAGAATTCTTACGGTCAATCATAACAAAATTTATTTTTTGTTCAGTTTTAATTGAGATTTCAGTAAGCTCTTGGCTATCACGACAAACGTCTAGGGTTTTGTAGAAAGTCAGATTGGCTTCTTTCGATGCAACTTGCTTTGCATCACCTGCGGCAGTTGGCTTTAGTCTGACCAAATCATAGTTATTAATTGTTTCGGCGACCTTTAAATCGTAATCAAGTTTCAGTTCTTCAATAAGACTTTTTGTGTATTCGGTGTATGTGTCGATTAAGGCTTTATCAGCGTCGGCAACTTTCTTGCAATCGGCCACAATGTTTGAAATTTTAGGGTCAATCTGCTGCGTGGGAATTAAGTTCCAACTTTTGCGATTTTCATTCTTTACCGCAATAAAAGTTTTTGTAAAGCCTTCTAGATTTTGATTAATAAAAATTTGCGTACGATCTTTAAGAGGGTCGGGTGCAGTTGAGCAAATATAGTGCTTATCTTTGCCGTTAGATAACATAAACTGACTTTTATTTTTAATAGAAGGCACGAAAGAAAAATCAGCCGTCACAAAGCCCCAACCGATAATGTCATTTAAAATAGCGTCATGGCATTTTTTAACACTATTTAAGTTTTGCGAAAGAGCGATCGATTGAAAAAGTAAAATACTAATAAATAGGTTTGTCATGTGCGAACAGTGTAACTCGAATGACCGATAAACTAAAGTCCAGAGATGTTGTGCGAAATCCATTCGCTATAGAACAAAATATTTGAGTAGTGCCCGTGTCCGATACATTTGTCGTAAATATCTTTCGGATCAAGACGATCTTTCTCTTCACGGGTCACCGAGATGTATGAAGTTACCCCGATGATTAAAAAGTCTTCTAACTCTGCATCGTAAATATATCCGGGCCCGCCAGAATCGCCGGAGCAAACCCCGGTTAAATCATTTTGATTAATGCTGAAGGTCTTTGCTTTTTGGTCGAATTTTTCGACCGTCTTCATGATGTAGTAAAGAGTGTTTTTTTCGGGCGCCGATTCATTTATTTCAGAATCTTCATCAGACAAAGGTGTGCGCTTACCGAAACCGATCGATACTAAATTCAATAGTGATGTCGTCTGATCAGCCACAGCAATTTGCGAAACTCGGTCGGGGTTTAGCGGTTGTGAAAGTTTTAGCAAAGCTAAATCATTATATAGAACACCTTGCTGTTTAGTTTGGTCTTTATAATCTTCATGAATCACAATTTTTTGAACGCTAATCTTATCTTTGTCAGCTAAAGATTTTAGATTGGCATCTATAGTTATAACCGCGCTGACTTGTGAAGGTTCTAAGTCTTTAACACAGTGAGCGGCCGTAATTAGAATCGTTGGAGATAGTGCTGAAGCCGTGCAAGTTCCGGATTTATTTTTGGCCGTTAATGCCAAATAGATCACTCTTCGTGAAAAAATACTTGAAGCGCCAATCGATTTTCCGCCAATTATATTTTCAGCTTCTTCTTCTTGGTAGGTATGGCCGTATTTTTCTCCGCAAGCCGAAAGCCCTGAGGTTAAAACCAGTACAAGCAGCAATATAAGAAATTTTATAAACCCTGTATCATTGTTAGACACTCGAAGCCCCTTCGAAAACACTCTAAATGCAATAGTCCAGTTATAGACTGTTAGTAGAGTGTTTCATGTAGAAACAAAGCAAGTCCTTTGCCAGGGTCGGGGTATCTATCCGTGTAAAATTTTGACATAATAAATAGGTTAGCAAGATTAATGGTTTAGTTAAACTTTGGTTGAAGCTGACATAAAAAAAATGAAAAGTTGGACGTATTTTCGCCTCATTTTACTAAGCTTTATTTTAGCCTCGTGCTCGCGCAATCCTTTGGGCGAGGACCTTTCACAGCCCATTCTAAATTTAGGTTTTTTACTTTCGCAAAATTGTAACAATACTTTGAATCAAGATGCTTCGTACAGTTGTACAATTGTGCCAGAAGAAGTAATCGCCAGTACGGTATTTTCTTTGAGCCCCGATACAAATTGCACTTGGGCCGCGATCAACCCGGCGACGGGTGTGGTTACGGGGGTTCCGAATGATAATCAGGTCGGTACTTGCCAAGTTGTCGTTTTAGCAATAGCTCCTAGGCGGCAAGCCTTGCCTTTAGTTTACAATGTGCAAATTCAAAATATCGCGCCGACTTTGGCTATTACAAATGCGACAAGTATTCTAGAGGATTCAACACTGACGGTCATTCGTAGCGATACAGATGTGCAAGCGAGTGAAGAAGGTCTTGGGACCTACCGCTTTGATCATGCAAATGCAACAGCGCCACGTTGTTCTGATAATGCGACGGCACTAGTCGTTGACGCAAATACCGGTTCAGTTTCTTTTGCGCCCGCTTTAAATTACGTTGGTACTTGTAATATTAATGTATTGTTTGATGACGGAAATTCTGTAGCAAACAGTACGGCTTCTTCTGAGTTTTCGATTACGGTAAATCCGGTTAACGATGCACCGACAATTTCACCGATTACTAATCAGTCAACAATAGAAAATACTGCAATTGCGGTATCGCTTAATATTTTTGATGTTGATTCGGCTATTTCTTGTGCGGCCCTAAACGTAAGCGCCACATCATCGGCTGCATCGATTGTTGCCCCAGGCGGAATTGCAATTAGCGGAACTATCCCGAATTGTATTTTAACCCTGTCGCCAGTCGCCTTCGCCAATGGTTTAACAACGATCACTGTTTTTGCGACTGACGGTAGTTTAAATTCATCGCAAAATTTCGATTTAGAAGTAGTGGCTATTCCTGATCCTCCGGTGTTGTTACCGATCGCGAATCAGTTAGGTACCGAAGATTCACCGCTCGTGTTTAATATCAACATAACAGACCCAGATACGGTTTTAGGTTGTAATAGCACTTTTCTAAGTGCGACGTCATCGAACGGCAGTTTGTTGGCAACAAGTAATATTACTTACGCGGGCTTACCACCGAACTGTACCGTTACGATGATACCCACTTTGAATCAGTTCGGCTCAACTAATATAGTCATTTCATTAACGGACGGGACGAACACAGTTACCCAGGCGTTCAGTGCGACTTTTTCGCCGACGAATGATAGTCCGATCATTTCTGTTATTTCGAATCAAGCAACCAATGAAGATACTTTGCTTGTCGTTAATTTTACCATCACCGACGTAGATAGCCCAGTTAACTGCGTTACCTCAATGAGTTCGGCATCTTCGAATACGACACTACTTCCGATTAGTGGAATTAATTTCAGTGGAACGGCACCGAATTGTGCGGCGACGTTGACAACGTTACCAGATGCCAATGGTTTAACTAACCTAACTTTCACGCTTAGCGACGGTTCACTTTCTGCGCTGACGAATTTTGCTTTAACTGTGAACCCTGTAAACGATGCGCCGGTCTTAACGGCGATCCCGAATCAAACTACCTTAGAAGATACTTCGATTATAGTTAATTTCAATTTAAGCGACATAGATAGCGCGATTTCATGCACAACTTCGATGACGGCGACCTCAAGCAATACCACTTTAGTTGCGGTTACAGCAGTTACTTTCGGTGGAACAGCGCCGAATTGCACAGCAACTGTAACGTCAGCGCCTGATCAATCTGGTGTTGTAAGCCTTTCTTTTACTGCTAATGACGGAGCTTTAACGGCAATACGCACCTTCACCTTGACCGTGACTGGCGTCGATGATTTACCGGTCTTGTCTTCAATCGCAAATCAAGTAACCAACGAAGATAGTTCGCTGGTTGTCAATTTCACGATTAATGATCCGGATACAGCGGTGATGTGTACGAACGCGTTCTTGAGTGCAACATCTTCGAATGGTACTTTACTGCCCTTAGCGGGTATCGTTTACAGCGGAACAGCTCCGAATTGTTCAGCAACGTTGACACCGGCACTCAATGAATACGGCGCAACAAATCTTGTTATAAGTCTAGCCGATGCAACCACAACTGTTACGCAATCTTTTAGTTTAACAGTAAATCCGGTAAATGATTCTCCGGTAATCGGGGCGATTCCAGTACAGAATACGGTTGAGGGTTCTCCGTTACTTATTAATTTCACATTGACCGATGTCGATAGCGCCGTCAGTTGCACGACAGACGTAACGGCAACTTCTTCAAATGCAGCATTGTTACCAACGGCAAATATCAGCTTCGGCGGAACGGCACCGAATTGTACATTAACCGTCTCACCGGTGGTCATGCAAAATGGCTTTACTAATATTTCGTTAACGGCGACCGATGGTTCGCTAACAGCTGTGCGTAATTTTACTTTAAATGTAACGGCGATCAACGACCCACCGATCATTTCAGCCATAACCAATCAGACGATGTTAGAAGATGGCACATTGATTGTTAATTTTAATATCAATGATCCGGATAATATTCTAGTTTGTAGTTCTTCAGTGACGGCGGCTTCGTCTAACTTAGTCTTATTGCCGGTTTCGGGTGTAGTTTTTGGTGGCACGGCCCCGAACTGTACGGCCACGATTCAACCAACTTTAAATGCGAACGGAACTTCAAATTTAGCTTTTACGGTCAGTGACGGCTCACTTTCAGCGGCGCAAAATTTTAGTTTAACCGTAACAGCGGTAAACGATGCACCACTTCTGTCGGTTATTGCAAATCAAATAACTTCAGAAGATGCTCCTTTAGTCGTTAATTTTACGATTACTGATGTTGATAACACTTTGGCTTGTAATACCTCAGTAGCAGTTACGTCTTCGAATGCGGCATTGATTCCGGTTTCGGGCATCGTGTTTGGTGGAACGGCTCCGAATTGTACAGCGAACTTAACCTCGGCACTAGATGCTACGGGCAACTCAAACTTATCATTCACTGTTACTGATTCAGCGTTGACGAACGTGCAAAATTTTACGTTTACCGTTAATTCGGTTAATGATGCTCCCGTGTTATCTACTATTGCAAACCAAACCACTGGTGAAGATACACCGTTAGTAGTGAATTTCACTGTAACTGACGTTGATAGCTTATTGCTATGTTCAAGTTTGAATCTGTCGGCAACATCATCTAATACGACTCTGTTGCCGGTCGCCAGTATCGTTTTTGGTGGAACGGCTCCAAACTGTACGGCCACCTTAACCAGTGGAACAAATTTAAATGGAGTTTCAAATATAGTACTGACTTTATCTGATAACGGAACTCCGAATCTGCAGGATATTGAATCGTTTACATTTACAGTTAACGTTGTTAACGATGCTCCGATTTTATCGACTATTGCAAATCAAACGATTAATGAAGACGGAAATGTGACGGTTAACTTTACGATCGCAGATGTTGATAATACGTTAGCGTGTAATACTTCAATTTCGGTGATATCTTCGAACGCTGCATTACTGCCGCAGACTAATATAGTGTTTGGTGGAACAGCGCCAAACTGCACGGCTGTATTGACACCTGTTGCTGATCAAAATGGTTTAACTAACTTAGCATTCACGCTAACAGACGGCGCACTGAGTGCTGTCAATAATTTTACCTTAACGGTGAACGCGGTTAATGATGCTCCGACAATGTCGACGATTGCGAATCAAGCCACTTTACAAGATACTCCGATCGTTGTTAACTTCACAATTACGGATATTGATAATTTGTTGGCTTGTAATACGTCAGTCTCGTCGACTTCTTCAAACGCGACTTTATTACCGGTCGCAAATATAGTGTTTGGTGGAACAGCTCCAAATTGTACGGCCACATTGACGCCAGCTTTTTTACAAAGCGGTGTATCGAACGTAAGTTTCACTGTTACTGACGGAACTTTAACGCAGGTACAAAATTTCGTATTCAGCGCAAGCGCGATTAATTATCCACCAACGATTTCAGCAATTGCAAATCAGACGACGAATGAAGATGTTTCGATAGGCGTTAATTTTATAATTAATGATGTAGATAACACTTTAGTTTGTAATACAGCGATGTCAGCGACTTCTTCTAACACTGCAGTATTGCCGGTAACCGGTATCGTATTTAGTGGTACCGCGCCGAACTGCACTGCAACTTTGACTTCGGCTGCAAATGCGAACGGGCTAACAAATTTAGTTTTCACATTAACGGATGGAACGAATCCGGTAACACGAAGTTTTAGTTTAACGGTTGCGCCCGTAAATGATGCGCCGGCACTTTCGACGATTGCAAATGTAGCAACTTCTGAAAATATTTCTGCAGTCGTAAATTTTACAATAAGTGATATTGATAGTACCCTTTCGTGTAGTACGGCGTTAACAGCTGGTTCTTCCAACACGACATTAATGCCAGTTGCGGGAATTTCATTCAGTGGAGCGGCGCCAAATTGCACGGCGACATTAGCCGCAGCACCTGGTCAAAACGGAATATCGTCAATTAGTTTAACCGTTACCGACGGCGCACTAACAGACGTAAAGAATTTTACCTTAACGGTGACACCTGTTAACGACCCGCCGGTGATATCGGTCATCGCAAATCAAACAACTTCTGAAGACACTCCGTTAGTGGTCAATTTTACGATTACCGATATCGACGATGTATTAGCTTGTAACACTTCGGTTTCGGCTACTTCCTCGAACGCTTCGCTGCTTGCAGTTTCGGGTATTGTGTTCGGCGGTACGGCACCAAACTGTACTGCGACACTAACTTCGTTAATAGACGCGAATGGCGCATCTAATCTATCATTTACGGTTACCGATGGTAATTTAACACAGTTGCGAAACTTCACATACTCGGTAGCGCCAACCAATGATCCGCCAGTGATGCCAGTCATTGCGAATCAAACATCTGCCGAAGATACTGCACTGGTTGTTAATTTTACGATTACCGATGTAGATAGCACGCTAAATTGCTCAACTTCAATGATTGCAACCTCATCTAATACGACTCTAATTGCGGTCGCAGGAATTGCTTTCGCAGGAACCGCACCAAACTGTACGGCCACATTAACTTCAGGTTTAAATGCCGTCGGCGTTTCGACTTTAGGTTTTACTGTTACTGATGGTGCAGGCTTAATCGATACGAAGAACTTCACATTTACAGTAACGCCCGCAAATGATGCTCCGGTTCTTTCAACGATTGCAAATCAAACAACTTCGGAAGATGTGCCATTAGTTGTTAATTTTGTGATTACCGACGTTGATAGCACTTTAAATTGCAGTTCATCAATGTCGGCTACTTCTTCGAATACAACACTTCTACCATTGACCGGGATTGCGTTCGGCGGAGTCGCGCCGAACTGTACCGCAACATTAACTTCGACAGCAGATTTGTTTGGCGTGACCAATTTAGCATTTACTTTAACGGATGGAGCGCTTGTTGATGTGAAGAATTTCACCTTAACCGTAACCAATATAAATGATTCGCCGGTGATTGCGACGATTGCAAACCAGACAACGACAGAAGATACACCGCTGGTCGTAAATTTCACGATTACAGATATCGATAATACGCTTGCGTGTAATACTGCTGTTTCGGCTACTTCTTCAAATACGGCCTTGCAGCCGGTTGCAGGAATTGTCTTCGGTGGAACGGTGCCAAATTGCACGGCGACGTTGACACCGGCACCTGATACAAACGGAATTTCAAACTTAGCATTCACGGTCACAGACGGAACGCTAACGGATGTGAAGAATTTCACTTTCACCGTGATCGCCGTAAACGATGCCCCGGTATTGGCCGCAATAACGAATCGAACCACAAGTGAAGATGTTCCATTAGCGGTGAATTTCACGATCACCGACGTCGATAGTACCCTTAACTGTAGTACCTCGATGGCTGCGACGTCTTCTAATGCGGTACTTTTGCCGGTATCAGGTATTGCATTCAGCGGTACTACGCCAAACTGTACGGCGACATTAACTTCATTACCAGATCAAAATGGAGTCACCAATTTATCATTCACCGTAAGCGACGGAAGTTTAACAAATGTTAAAAACTTTACGCTAACCGTAACAGCGGTCAATGATGCGCCGATTTTATCTGCGATTGCTAACCAAACGACGGCTGAAGATACTGCGGTTGTGGTGAACTTTACCGTTACTGACGTCGACAGTATTTTAGTGTGTTCAACCTTAAACCTTGCGGCCACATCGTCTAATTCTTCGATGTTACCTGTAGCAAATATCGTTCTCGGTGGAACGGCGCCAAATTGTACGGCGACGTTGACACCGGCACTGGATGCAAACGGAACAACAAATCTAGCGTTAACACTGATGGACAATGGCGCTCCGAATCTGCAAGACGTAAAAAATTTCACCTTAACGGTTAACCCGGTAAACGATGCGCCGGTAATGCCGCTGATTGCAAACCAAACAACGCTTGAAGATACCGCCGTGGTGGTTAACTTTAATATTTCAGATGTAGATAATGTTTTAACGTGCGCAACTTCAATGACCGCCAGCACAAGTAACGCGACCATTATATCTGTGGGAAGCGTTGTGTTTGGTGGTACCGCGCCAAATTGTACAGCGACAATTACGCCGTTACTGAACCAAAACGGAAACGTAAACTTAACATTTAGAGCTAGCGACGGAACACTATTTCAGGACCGAACTTTTCAAGTGACGGTGACCGCGGTTGATGATGCTCCGGTCATTTCTGCAATCACAAATCGTACTATTATAGAAGATGCCACCGAAACCGTTAACTTCACGATCACGGATGTCGACAGCGTTTTAAGCTGTACGACGTCAATGACGGCGACTTCTTCGAATGCAGCCTTGTTGCCGGTTTCGGCCATTGTATTTAGTGGAACAGCGCCAAACTGTACGGCGGTATTGACTCCGTTTGCGAACCAAAGTGGTTTAGCGAACATTGTCTTCCGCGTAACTGACGGAACAACTCCTGTAACAAGTAGTTTCAGTTTAACGGTGACTGATGTGAATGACCCACCGGTCATGTCGGCAATTGGTAACCGAACAACACTTGAAGACACTCCGATCGTTATTTCGTTTACGATTACAGATCCAGACAATACTTTAAGTTGTACAACCTCGATGGCGGCCACTTCTTCGAATACGGCCTTACTGCCGGTCGCAAGTATCGTCTTCGCCGGAACGGCGCCGAATTGCACGGCGACATTAACTCCAGCGATGAATGCTTTTGGAAATTCAAATTTACGCTTCACGGTGACTGACGGAACAGTATCCGTATTTGAGGATTTCACTTTCACGGTGACGGCCGTAAATGATCCTCCGGTGAAATCTACGATAGGTGGCCAAATTACCGATGAAGATACAGCTATCGCGATTGGTTTTACGATCAGTGACGTTGACAGTACACTGGCGTGTAATACTTCAATGAGTGCGACTTCGTCAGATACGGCGCTTGTGCCTGTTGCTAATATCGTTTTCAGCGGCACGGCACCGAACTGTACAGCGACGGTGACACCATTTTTAAATGCGAACGGAATCGTGAGTTTAACTTTTACTTTAACCGACGGCACAACTCCAGTTTCAGAAACTTTCGACCTGACCGTGAACGCTGTTAATGATTCGCCCGTTATTCCGGCGATTACGGCGAAGACGACTCCGGAAGATACTCCGCTTGTGGTTAATTTTACGATCACAGATGTGGATAGCCCAATCTCGTGCACCACTTCGATGAATGTGACGTCATCAAATGTAACTTTAATGCCCACGGCTAGTATCGTATTCGGCGGAACTGTTCCGAATTGTACGGCGACACTTACGCCGGCGCTGAATCGCTTCGGTTCGACTAATATTAGTTTTTTCGTCTCAGATGGCTTCGCGACTTCGCTTCGTACTTTTAATTTAGCGGTCACGACCGTGAATGATGCACCGGTGATATCGGCTATTTCAGCACAAAGTACAGCTGAGTCGACACCGATTGCTATCAATTTTACGATCACGGATGTTGATTCAACATTAAATTGTGGTTCAAGTATGTCGATGACCTCATCAAACGTAGCCGTGATACCGACGGCGAATGTTGTTTGGTCAGGCACGGCGCCGAATTGTACAGCGACCGTGACGCCGGCGACTGGTAATTACGGAACTTCGACATTAGGTTTTGTTGTGACGGATGGTACTTTAACGGCGACGAGTACTTTTGTACAGACGGTAACGCATATCAATGTTGCTCCGACAATTGGCTCGATTGCAAATCAAACGATTTACGAGGGCCGTCCTAACGCAATTAGTTTTACAATTAATGATTCGGATAGCACGTTAGCCTGTTCGGCAGCAAATCTTTCTGCAACTTCTTCGAATACAACTTTGGTACCCGTTGCAAATATTGTATTTAGCGGAACGTATCCAAATTGTACGGCTACGGTTAGCCTGGCGGCGGGGCAGATGGGCACTGCGAATTTGGCAGTTACGGTCACAGATACTTTTTTAACGGCTTCAACTTCATTTACCGTGACTGGTCATAGAATTACTTCGGTTGCGTTGTCTCCGCAAACTCCGATTGTGCCGAAGAATTCAAATTTCTCGTTTACATTGACGGCTACTTATTCAGATTCACAAACGCGTAATGTAACAACGACTTCGACATGGACCACTTCGAATACGGCCATTTCATCTTTTCCATCGGCGGGCGTGCTAAATAATACTTATTCAGGTACGGGCGTTGCGAACACCACCGTCACCGGCACTTACGGAGCATTTTCGGCGAATACAAATGCGACGATTAATCCGGCGACAGTCACATCGTTAATTGTAAATCCAACTTCGGCCAATATAAATGTGGGCGGAAGTATACAAGTCGACTGTATCGGTATCACTAGCGACGGCGGAGCCATTAATTTAACTCAAAGTTGCAATTGGACTTCGGCGAATGCGGGGATCGCCTCGGTTAACAATACAAACGATACAGGGCAAGTTTCAGGAGTAAACTTAGGCTCTGCCACAAACATTACCGCAACCTATGCAAGCTTCAGCGCCAGTGCGGCGATCACGGTCGACACAAATACGCCGGCGACTTCAGATAACGGAACCGGCTTAACAGCTCGATATTACACGGGTGGCATAAACTTTAATACCTTCGTTAGTCAGCGTATCGACGCGACTGTTAATTTTAACTGGGCGGCGGGAAATAACCCTGCGGGCAGTGCCGATTCATTCTCGGCGCGTTGGACGGGTTTCGTTAAAGCACCGACCAGCGGAACTTACACATTCTATACTCAGTCTGACGATGGTGTGCGAATGTGGGTTAATGGAACGCAAATTATTAATAACTGGACTGCGCATGGTTCTACCGAAAATAGTGGAACAGTTGCCCTAGTAGCCGGAACGAAATATGCTATTACTTTAGAATTTTACGAAAATTCAGGTAGCGCACAGATCGAGTTAAGATACTCTGGCCCTTCAGTCAGTAAACAAGTGATCCCACAAATTAATTTATATCCATAGGCCTTAGCTTTTTGTTAATATAGAAGTTGTGAAACTTTTTTTGTGCGTGTTTATTTTTTCAATCTTTGCTCAGGCAAAAAGTAGCGACTACAAAGGTATGTCTTTTTTGGACGAAAATTTAAGAATTGGCTTAGGTATGGCTTATTCTAAGTTAGAAACAAGTTCTGACGTCGGAAATTACTTTTTACTTTCGCAAGCTAATCCAAAATTAGAAATTATCTACGATTCGGGAGCTCAAGATTCTTTCAAGCAAAGATTTTCAACATATGTTAAGCGCGAACTTTTTCGGCCTGAAAATAACTCTTTACGTGTTAAATCTCGACTAGATCACACAAACTTCGGCTTAGCCTACGAGCCGATGTGGGTTACTAACGGGCAAGGCCTTGCGTACGGTTTCAAATTTGCACTTAAATCGGGGACGATCATCTCGGAAATTCCGGATCCATTTAATATTAATGGTGACGTTGCCACCAGATATTCTGGCGAAGGTGGTTTAAGTTTTTCTTGGTACGGACAGACGGTGGCTAAGTTTCCGTTGAGTTTAAATTTTGAACTTTTATATTCGCAAAATATTTTCGATACTTCAAAACTAGATTACTATAACGGCTTAGTTTATCGTTTCAGTTTAGAATTCGACTTCAAAAAGAAGACCTTATTTTCAGGTTGGAATTTACGTGCATTTTACGAGTACGAAGATATCAAAAACGGTTACAAGAATTTTGTCGATAAAGACATAGGCTTTATGATCAATAAAGTTTTCATTTTTTAATTAAAAATTAAAATAAATAAGTAAAAACTAAGCTCGGAAAGCTTTCGGTGGTATTTTTTTCGACTGCCGTTGAATCACTGGTATCTGTTTTATAGCGCATTTTACGATATGAGTACTTTCCACCAATATGAAATTGCCCGCCAATGTGGTGAATATAGCCAAGATCAAATTCAAAACCTTCACCATTGGTCCACCGACCCAGCTTCGCTAAGACGTCATAAGTGACTAAAAAGAAAAACCCACGCTCTGAATAGTAACCAGCCATCGGCCCATAAGCCTGCCCCGAGGTAGACTCATTATCGTTACGACCTTCGATGATATAGCGGCCACCAAAAGTTGGCCCGCTACGAACCAAATATAAAACTTCAAAGCTCATTTTGTTATTATAGGTAGGCGAACCAGTGCGCTCGGTACCCTCAGAGACTGAACCGCTAAACTGCGCAATAATAGAATACATTCGGGGCGCCATGGTCGCCGAAGCGAACCGAGAAAAAATTAGAATGATGAAAAGCAAACTGTAACGCACAGAAAAATCGTAACGAAAAAAAACAGAAGTGACTACAGATAACGTAATCAAAGGTATCGAAAATTTTATCTGATTGTACACGGCTAGGCGTTCGGTAAAAGCCAGTTGTATGAAAAGCAAAAAAAAAGCCCCGGATTACGCCAGGGCTTCGAATCGGTACTGTATTTCAACGAAGCCCGACACAGTCGAACTTCGTCTCCTAGAAAGCTCCGCTTTCTACTTATTCTCAGCAGCGCGCTTTTCAGCGTACTTCTTAGCTAAAGCATCTTGAATATTTCTTGGAGCTTGCGAATACTTCGCGAATTCCATAGAGAATTCTCCTTTACCTTTAGTCGCAGAACGTAAGTCAGTCGAGTAACCGAACATTTCTGTTAACGGCACTTCTGCCTCAATAGTTACGTTGCCTTCAATCGAAGTCGTACCAGTGATAACACCACGACGTTGATTGATCTGACCCGTAGCCGGACCTTGGTATTCTTCTGGAACAGTTGTTTCAAGCTTCATGATAGGCTCAAGAACAGCTGGTTTTGCTTTTTGGTAAACTTCACGCATAGCAGCCATCGCCGCAATTTTGAACGCCATGTACGAAGAATCCACGTCATGGTAAGAACCATCTTGTAGATCAACTTCAACGCCAACGATTGGGAAACCAATCATAGGGCCTTTAGCACATTGTTCAGCGAAACCTTCTTCAACTGCAGGGATGAATTCTTTAGGAATACGACCGCCCACAACTTTATTAAGAAACAAGAATGTTTTTCCGTCTTCTTGAGCTTCAAGAGGGCGAATACCACCCGAGATTTTGGCGAATTGACCCGAACCACCCGTTTGTTTTTTATGAGTGTAATCGTAGTCTGCCGCTTGCGTGATTGTCTCACGGTAAGCAACTTGCGGTTGACCCACAGTTACTTCACACGCGAATTCACGTTTCATACGTTCAACATAAATTTCTAAGTGAAGCTCGCCCATTCCAGAAATGATTGTTTCGTTAGATTCTTCGTCGCGGTGAACGCGGAAAGTTGGATCTTCTTTACGGAACTTTTGTAAAGCTTTTGTAAAGTTGTTCGAAGCTTCTTTCGTTTTCGGAGCAATCGCTAAAGAGATAACTGAATCTGGTACGTGCATAGATTGCATAGATGCATTGATACGATCGTCGCAGAAAGTATCGCCAGACGCGCAATCAACACCGAATACAGCTACGATATCGCCCGCATAAGATGCATCGATGTCTTCCATTTTCGCCGAGTGCATACGCACTAAACGTGGAACTTTTAATGATTTCTTATTCGTTTGATTGATAATGAAATCACCTTTTTTTACCGTACCTTGGTAAACTCGCATGTACGTTAATTGACCGAATTGAGTCTCTTGAAGCTTGAACGCAAGCATGACAAGTGGCATGTCGTTGTTTGTAATTAAAGGAAATTTTTCTTCGTTCTTATTTAAATCTAAACCGTGCTCTTGTTTTTCAGCAGGGTTCGGTAAGTAATAAGTAACAGCATCTAATAAATGCTGAACGTTTTTGTTTTTAAACGCAGATCCACAGAATACCGGAACTAGCTTAAGGCTGATAACACCTTTACGCATAGCTGCGCGCATTTCTTCAACTGTTGGCTCTTCTTCCATTAAGAATTTCTCAGCAATAACGTCATCAACGTCAGCTAATTTACCGATTAAGATTTGACGGTATTCTTTAGCCTGGTCAACTAATTCAGCCGGAACTGGGATTTCAGCAATTGTTTCGCCGTCATCGCCTACGTTTTGGAAAGCTTTCATCGTGATTAAATCAACGATACCAGAATGCTTATCTTCTAAACCGATTGGAATGTTCGCCATGAATGCGTTTAAGCGAAGTTTTTCAACTAATGCATCTTTAACGCGGAATGGGTTTGCGCCTTGGCGATCTAATTTATTTACGAAAGCTAAGCGAGGTACCGAGTAACGCTTCATCTGACGATCAACCGTGATTGATTGCGATTGAACACCTGATACGCCGCAAAGAACTAGGATTGCTCCATCAAGTACGCGTAAAGAACGTTCAACTTCAACTGTGAAGTCAACGTGCCCCGGTGTATCGATTAAGTTAATTGTATAATCTTTCCAGTGTACTTGAGTAGCCGCTGACTGGATTGTGATACCTTTTTCGCGCTCAAGATCCATTGAATCCATCGTCGCGCCAACGCCATCTTTTCCTTTTACTTCATGAATTTCGTGGATTTTACCACCGTAAAATAAAATACGCTCAGACAATGTTGTTTTGCCCGAATCGATGTGCGCCGAAATACCAATATTTCGAACTTTCTGGATATCCCATGTCTTAGCCATAACTATTCCTTTTTTCTAGGGTCTAACCGATCAGCCAGTTAGACATTAATTTTTACTAAATTAACTATACGTTCTATACGAATTATTTGGTTTATCAGTAAAGCCGCCACAGAGCAAAGACTGATTTGCGGTGCTATGGATTTTAGCATGAAATTGTCTGCTATCAGCGACCTATTAGCAGACTAGTCTAGCCCTACTTACGAGATGCGGCCTCATAGAGCGGAGTCACTCTTGGTAGCCAAGACTGAATTTGGGCAATTCGGGTTGAATCAGACGGATGAGTGCTTAAGAATTCGGGCTGTTTTGAGCCTCCTTGGGCTGCCATTTTCTGCCATAATGTCACGGCAGCTGCAGGGTTATAACCGGCTCGGGCCGCTAATTCGATTCCCATTTGGTCGGCTTCAGATTCTTGGCCTCGGCTATTCGGTAACACAAAAAGGCCCGCCGAGATTAACGATGCCACTTGAGCGTATTTTGGATCTAGTTTGCCACTGGCCACGCCGATAGCTAAAACGCCTTGCTCGATCATGGCTTGTGATGCGCGTTCGCGCCCGTGTTCTCGCAGTGCATGGGCCATTTCATGTCCCATCACAGCGGCTATCTCGTCGTCACTCATATTGAGCTTTTCTATAATGCCAGAATAAAAAGCGATTTTACCGCCAGGCATGCAATAGGCATTGAGCTCAGGGCTCGAAATAACGTGAACTTCCCACGCCCAGCCCGCTGCGTCTTTGCGAAAGACCTGCACTTGAGGAATAAGGCGATTAGCGACATTTTTTACGCGATTGTAAAGGGCTTGGTTTGTATCGAGAGTTTTTTTAGCGGCCGCATCTTTTTTAACTTGCTCGTAACTTTGCGCTGCAACTTCATTTACTTGCGCGCTGGGTACCGCCAGCAATTGCTTTCGAGATATTCCGACAGCACCGCCTTCGGTGGAGGTTGCACAAGCGGTCACAAAAGCGCTGACGAATAAGCTTAAAATGAAGATGATCGTGATTTTCATATTTTTCATTTGGTTAACTTAGCCATATTTTTTTATTTACACAAGTTAGTCATGTCGGTGACACTGTTCATTGTGAATTCTCTTGAAAAACATTTGCTTGAAAAATTCAAATACGATTCTTTTCGATTTCCGCAAAAAGAAATTATTGAAAAGACGCTAGCGCATGAATCTTTGCTGGCTTTGATGCCAACCGGCGCGGGTAAATCTTTGACTTACCAATTCGCCGCGACTTTATGCGAAGGCAATGAACTGGTGCTTGTTATTTCTCCGCTGATTGCCTTAATGCAAGATCAGACAAAAAAAGCGATCGACTACGGCATTGATGCGACATTTATTAATTCATCTCTTTCGGCCGACCAAAAAGAAAATCGTATGAAGCAGATTGGCGACGGAAAATACAAACTTGTGTTTGTAGCGCCCGAACGATTTCGTAAGCTAGCTTTTTGGGATTGCTTAGAAAAGCGCAAAGTAAAACTATTTGTTGTCGATGAGGCGCACTGTATTTCGCTTTGGGGGCATGATTTTAGGCCTGATTACGCGAAGCTTCAGCAGTACCGCGAAAAGTTGGGTCTTCCTGCGCTGCTTGCATTAACCGCCACGGCGACCGCAGAAGTTCAGAATGATATTGCAAAGCAGTTTAAATTAGATCTTTCCAAAGATCTAATTTTGGGTGGTTTAGAGCGACCGAATTTAAGTTTAAATATACTAGAAACTTACGCGGCTGAAGATAAAAACGAAAAGCTGTTAGAGCTTCTGGCAAAACACGCCGATCAAAGTGGAGTCATCTACTTTTCTTTAATTCAAACTTTAGAAAACGCCGCGCGATTTTTATACCAGAATAAAATTCAGTTTCAAAAGTATCACGGCGATCTTCCGCCAGATCAGCGCCGACGCAATCAAAATGATTTTATCACCGGTAAGGTTCAGTGGATCTTAGCAACGCCTGCGTTTGGCTTAGGGATTGATAAATCAAATATCCGGGCGGTGATCCACTACGAAATTCCGTCGTCTATAGAAGCTTATTTTCAAGAAGTCGGGCGCGCTGGGCGTGACAGTTTACCGGCTTCTGGATATTTTTTATATTCCGAAGATGATTTGACGATTCAGATGCAGTTTTTAAATTGGGCGTATCCTGAAAAAGAATTCATCGAAAAAGTGTATGACCTTATTGATTCGCGGCCCGATGTGGTCGCGCAAAATGGGTTTGAATTTTTGCGCGAACAAATGGTTTTTAAAAACAAAAAAGATTACCGCGTCAATGCGGCCGTTTCAATTTTAACCCGCTGGGAATGTTTAGAAGAAACCGATACACCATTCGGTTTTAAAGCGGTGCAGGCGCCGACAAGTGAAAATTTTGATCTTGAAGACCAGAATGTTTTAAAAAAAGAGCATCAAAAAAAGTTATTGTCACTTCTACGATTTATTCAGAATAACGAGCTTTGCCGGCTTGTGCAGGTTTATCAATATTTTGGCTACGACAAAAAAGAAATTTGCGAAATTTGCGATGTTTGCCGTGGACAGTGACCTTAAAAAAATATTCGCAAACCCTCGTCAAGAAACCATAGAAGATATTATAGCGGTGGGCGGAAGATTAAGCCCCGAGCTGCTGATTTATTCTTATAATCACGGTATCTTCCCGTGGCCACACGAAGGCTATCCGCTTTTGTGGTTTTGTCCGGACGAACGGGGAGTTATTGATTTTCACGATCTGCATTTACCAAAAAGTTTTTTAAAATGGATTAAAAAAAATCAAGCAAACTTCAAAGTTACGTCCAATCAAAATTTTAAAGAAGTCGTGAAGCAATGCCGACTTCAGTTGCGTAACGGGCAAAAGGGTAGCTGGATAAATTCTGAAATTGAAAAAAACTACTTTGAATTACATAAACAAGGTAAGGCTTTGTCGATTGAAATTTGGTTAGAGGATAGGATCGTCGGCGGTATTTATGGAGTGTTGTCTGACAAGTACTTTAGCTGCGAAAGTATGTTTCACTTAGTTCCAAATGCATCGAAGTTTGCACTTCTGCATATGATTTTACTTCTGCAAGATCGCGGATTTTCTTGGATGGATATTCAGATGGTGACTTCGGTGTGCGAAAGTTTTGGCGGTAAATTAATTGAAAAAAATGAATTTTTAACGCGAATCGATCTGTAAAATTATTGACCGCGTGCGCGTTCAAAATTGATTCGTAACTGGCTTGCACTAGAAGTGATCCAGTCTTGGTGCGGCGCTAAGTTAAGAAATAGGCCTGAGCTCGCGCAAGTTGTATAAATCCCTTTAGGATCGCGGGTGGCGTCGACAGAGGCGTCTGTTTTAAAAACATCTATGGCAATGGCTAATAAACTTAATTGATCTGATCTTGAATTCTTTACGTAAACGGGCGAGCCCGAATCGCCATGGCATACGCCAGGGCCATTAAACTGATCTAAAGAAAAGTAAGCGCTTTGCATTTGTTGAAAACTTATTTTTGCTTCGGCCTGATTCAATTGACCGCTTAATTCACTATGCGCGATTGCGGACGTGTCCTTGAGTGAACTTGTTTTGCCGAACCCGGCGAGCACGATATCATTCAGCCCGCTCGTTTCATCTAACTGAAGATTGTAGTCGGCCGAGATTTCTAAGTTTGTCGCCGAGTTTAAAAAAACAACTGCTAAATCCGTGTAAGAGATAAGCTCTTGCAAATTTTTGTACTTCACGTTCAAGCCCTTTAAATAATGAGGATGAATACGAAAGCTATTTATCGTGAAGACGTTAGGTGAATTTCTTAAATTTGAATCGCGTGGCTTTGGGTCGACAATGACCCGAGTTTTCGTGTTTGCCTTTGTTACACAGTGTGCTGCGGTTAATACAGTCTGAGCGTCGATCAGTACACCCGAACAGAGACCAAAGAAAGCGGGCTCGGTCGCTGTGGTATCAAGCTCTTGCACGATCATGACAACTCGACGGGCAAGCGGATCACCGGCGACTACGGGCTTGCCGTTCAGAATGCTTTGGTCTTTACGAGTTTTATCCAAAAACTGGGGGTCACCGCACCCGGTAAGTGCCAGAAGCAGTGAAAGTAGGGTTGTTATTGTAGTGGCGACCGGGGGGCTCAATTGCATCAGTAATTGGTATTCAAATACAGAGCCTGTCGAGCAGGTATTAGATTTAGCTGGGGTTTAAAAAGTGTCTAAAGTTGATACACTGGGCGCATTTCGAAAGCTACTTTTAGTGACCTGTTAGTCTGATTAGTCTCGCTTGATTAAAACGAGTAAGATAAAAATCCGCGATGATTTTTCTAAAAGTCTTTTTCATTTCTGCGAATAACTTAAAATTGCTAAGAAAATTTTCACAAAATTGTAAACTCTATGATCATAAAAATATGACTTAGAAGTATTCCATTTTTTTTCAATATTTTCAGCACTAAGGTCTTAAGTCGAAGGTCTTGCTCACCGAAAGATGGTGAAGAGATATTAATTGTTGCAACGCAACGAGGTGCAAGATGAAAAATACGAATCAACTGATCTTAACATTAGCGGTCGCAGTTATGTTTGCCGGATGCGGTAAAACAACTTTTTCACAAATTGAAGAAGCAAGCCTAGCTAAAGCAGAGATTCCAGTCGATGGTAATCCAGATGTCGTCGTGCCTCCGCAGCCGGTAACAGGATTCAAAGTATCGAATGGTGCTTGTAACTCTGATAGCTCGACAAAAGTCTTGTCGTGTTTAAGTTGTGATGTTCCGAGCAACCCGCCGGTCAGACAATTATCAACTAAGGCCCAAGCCTTAGTTGATTCAATGTACTTGGCTTGTCAGATTTCAAATAAATCAGATCACAACGCATTTCGGCCGACTAAAGAAATGATCATCGAGAAATTGAATCGTGGTTCTGACGCCTTGTATCCCGAGACGGCGAGAACATCCCAAATGGAATTAGTTATTCAAGGTTTAACAAACGAAAGTGATTCTTCATTACGTCAAAAAATGTTTGGTGGTCTATTTTACAAACCACCTTATTCTGATGCATTCGAGACTTACTTTGGCTTAACAGTGCAAGAGGCGAAAAGTACTTTTTGCTGGAATGGCGATAAGAAAACGCCCGTAATTACAGACCCTGAAGGCGTTTACTCGAAGTCTTATTTAGACTGCACTTACGGAAGTTCACCATTCAGCTGTACAGAATTACCGGCTTACGTAACCGCGCAATCTTACCGCAAACAGTTAAATAATGTTTTAGCAAAATCAATTTCAGAACCCTATGTTGCAGAAGTAAAGCCTTCTAAGACATGCGCCTGGGATAAGTTCGAAGGCGATGATATAATTGAAGCAAAGAAACAAATCAAAGCTTGGCAATCTAAAGGTCGCACAATTTCAATGGAAGTGACACAAGGTAATGGCGTCGGTTTTTGTGGTATCGCAAGCGAATCGGCTTTAAAATCGGGAATGTCGGTAGCCTTAGCTAGTTATGTTTGTAATTAACTGAATTTAAATTTTTAAAATTTAACGTTATCCGTAGGCTTTGTTTGCAACAAAGCCTTTTATTTTTTGATTATGAACGTCATAGGAAATTTGAATGGGATTACAGCAAACTTCGCAGTCTTCAACGTAGGTTTGAGTTTGCTCCGTTGAAACGTCTAGCAGCATCGATATGCGCTCGAAACAAAAAGGGCATTTAAAATGTTTTTCTATTTCATCCACGATAAATATTAGACAATAAATCTACAGAAAGTAAAGTTTCATTAACGTTAGCCAGCAAGCTAGCGTCAGAATTAAACCCAGAATGGCGATGCTTTTTGTCCAGCGTGATTCGTTTAAGTCAGATAACGGAACTTGTTGAATGCGCGCGGAAAGCCCCTGAACAAGGTTAAGACGCTGCATGCGATCTAGCTTAAAAAAATGTACGCCGATTAAGTTTTCATAGTTAGATAGGGCCTCAATGCGAATAGTAACCGCATAGCAAGCCATTTGTTCAGCACCCGGTACGGCAAACTGTATTTTTATCATTTCGCCTAACTGAGGAGAAAGATCTGAAGGGGCGGTAAAAGACAGGCCCGTAAGTGAAATATCTTTGATTTCTGTGTTCTCTTCCCAAGACCTGCGATCCGCACCAGAAAGACGAATTAAATTATTATCGATTGTATCGAGAATATAGCGCGGGGCGCGAGCGTGATATCTTGCTAGAGAAGTTGTCATCTTAGTTACTTATCGGCAGCAATTGTCCTTATCTTGACTTGAGTCGTCCAATAGAAATGTTAATATTGGTTATTAATAATTTTCTGGCAACCGAGGTCTAGTTTGAAAAAATCCGTGGCACTTGTTTTGTTTATTCTATTTGCTGCATTTATTTATCGAAGTTCAGTTTTTCGTATCTCTAAAAATTTTGGAGTTGTCGACGAAGGAAAACTGTATCGTTCTGCACAGCTTAATGAAACTGAGTTAGCTGAAATAGTTCAGAAGTATCAGATTAAAACGGTTATCAGTTTACGTGGATCACCGGGGCGAACGTATTTTTATGAGCCCGAAGCCGAGACTTTGGCCAAGCTGGGTGTAAAATATGAATTTATCGGAATGAGCGACGAATATTACCCACACCAAGATGAGGTTAAGAAATTAGTTGAGCTTTATCGCGGTGCCGATGGTCCCATTCTTATTCACTGTCGAGTTGGGGCCGACCGCACTGGTTTGGCCGCCGCCCTTTATGAGCGGGTCATAAAAAATGAATCAATTGATGAAGCCATGAATGAACTATCATTTCGTTACTGGCACGTGCGGGCATTTCATCCGGCCATGTCGGGTTTTATTCAAAGCACGAAAGATTTAAACTGGGTCATGAATGATTATAACGTTTGTGCGCCCGAATATTCTGCTTACAGAAAGCCAGACTATGAATGCCCGTGATAAAAAGAATGACACCGTAAAGAAAGTCATAAGAAAAAAGCGTAAGCACAAAGTTGTCGAACATCCACGATCGTCGGCACTTATTTTTAGTAATCGAGAACTAGGCTGGCTTAATTTTAACTTACGAGTTTTAGCCGAAGTTGAAGATCCGGCTACGCCTTTGCTTGAACGAGTAAAGTTTTTGTCGATTTCGAGCTCTAATTTGGATGAATTTTTTATGAAGCGAGTTGGCGGCTTAAAACGGCACGTGGCATACGGCGTGTCGGCTAAGTCTTCTGATGGTCAAACGCCTGAAATGCAGCTGGATATGATCGCAAAGCGCTTACCAGCGATGCTTAAAAAGCAAAAAGAAGCCTATTTGCTATTAATGAAAGAGCTAAAATCAAATGGCTGTGAAATTACGCCCTACAAAGATTTGAAAGAGATTGAAAAAAAACAGCTACATCATTATTTTCACCAAAATATTTTTCCGGTTTTAACTCCGTTGTCGGTTGATCCGGGGCATCCGTTTCCATTTATATCTAATTTATCGACTTCATTAGGGGTTTCACTTTTGAACCCGCAAAATTCAGACGAAAAACTATTTGCGCGAGTAAAAATTCCGCGTGTTGTTAATCAATGGATACAAATAGAAGGCACTAAAAAATGGATTCACCTCGTCGATTTAATTCGTGCGCACTTACCTGAGCTATTTCCATCGATGAAGGTGTCTGGCCATGTTTTATTTCGTGTTTCGCGAAACGCCGATTCAGATCGTGAAGAAGAAGATGTCGAAGATTTATTAGCTATGATCGAAGAAGAGTTGCGGCAGCGACGCTTTGCCGAAATCGTAAGAATTGAATTTGGTGAATGTACAGACTCGTGGATTAAAGAGTTTTTAGTGAGCGAGCTTGGTTTAAAAGATGAAGATCTTTTTCCGATGGCGGCAGAATTTGATCTAGCTGATTTTTCTTTATTAACGCAGAATTTACCATGGCCGCAGCATAAATACCCAAATTGGTCGCCGGTTGTGCCAATTAGTTTGATTGATGGAGTGACTTCAATTTTTGATTCCATTCGTAAAAATGATATTCTACTGCACCATCCATTTGAGAGTTTTTCCTCAAGCGTTGAACGTTTTATTCGCGAGGCCTCGCAAGACCCAGATGTGCTAGCAATTAAAATGACTTTATATCGTACGGGCGATAATTCTCCTTTTATTAAATCTTTGATTTCGGCGGCCGAAGAGGGCAAGCAAGTCGTCTGTCTGATCGAGCTAAAGGCTCGTTTTGATGAAGAAAGAAATATCTATTGGGCGCAAGAGCTTGAGAATGCCGGAGTGCATGTCGTTTACGGAGTTGTCGGTCTAAAGACTCATGCTAAAACGGCGCTCGTAGTTCGCAAAGAAGCTGACCGCGTGCGGTCCTATGCGCACATCGGTACCGGAAACTACAATGCGGCGACTTCGCGATTTTATACAGATATGGGCTTGTTAACGTGTGATGATCGCATCACGCAAGAGCTCGTTGAATTTTTTAATTATTTAACGGGTAAATCGTTAAAACAAGATTACCAACATTTGATTTTAGCGCCGGTAAATATGTTCAATAAGATGAAAGAACTTATTCAGCGTGAGCGCGACCATGCCAAAGAGGCTAGACCGGCCTTAATTATGGCAAAGTTTAACAATATGGAAGAGAACGATATTTCTTTAGCTTTGTATGAGGCTAGTCAGAATAAAGTTTTAATTCACTTAATTGTACGTGGCTTTTGTTGTTTAAGACCGCACGTCAAAGGGGTCAGTGAAACGATTCAGGTTCAATCGACTATTGGTCGTTTTCTAGAACACTCGCGAATATTCTACTTTCGTAATGGTAAAGAAGATCCGGTTGATGGTGATTTTTACATCGGTTCAGCGGATTGGATGTACCGTAATCTTCATGCGCGGGTTGAAGCACTAACACCGATTTACGATCGTGCTGCCAAAGAAAAACTCTGGGCTATGCTACAGCTTTATTGGAACGATACGAAGCAAACATGGTCAATGAAAGCGGATGCAAGCTACGAAAAGAAAAAGCATGCTGGAACGCCGCCCGGAGTGCAGCAAGAACTGATGCGCTTAACGGCTTCACAACAAAATGTGACAGAAGACGATATCATCGCAAAAGGTTAGTCTTCATTAGAGGCTAGGCGATCATTGAAATGATCGCGCCTTCTTTTAGCCCGACTCCAGGTATTTTTAAGCGCTTAATTTTATAGCGACGCATAATAAATAAGGTAAAGAATAAGGCGGGTTCAAGAACATCTACGCGATCGGCGCGAAGATCTAATTTTGCCATTCGCTGAGCAGGCGGAATCTTTTGAAATAGCTCATAAATTTTTATTAGTTCTTGTAAAGTAACCATCGTGTTCGGACCCTTACGTAACAAAACTAATTTTAATCTTCCGATTGCATCTAAATTACCGCCAGTGCCAATGGCAACCTGAAAGGGCCCCTTCGGAAGTTTTTTAACCGACTTTTCTAGTTTTAATTTAATGAGGGCTTGCGGAGTCACATTGGTTTTCATCGCTTCGGTCAGCATGCGAACCATGCCCCATTTAAAACTTTTTGAGTAAAGAATTTTATTTTTCGATAAATGAGTGAGCTCGACGCTGCCACCACCAATATCAATCAGCAGTGAGTTTTCTCCGTTCAATCCGATTGAATGCTGGACGGCCATACGAATCAGTTGCGCTTCTTTAAGCCCGCTAATGACATTGATGCGAATGCCGCTATTTTTAAAAATAGCTGATAAAATAGGCTTTTTATTTTGTGCGTCTCTAAATGCACTCGTCGCTAGGGCCAAACTTTTCTCAACTTTAAATTTCTTATTTAATTTAGCCATCCGCTTAAACGCGGCAATCAGCCGGCGTAAAGTAATATCTTGGATTCTTTTGTAATTAAATACATCTGAGCCCAGCCGTATCATTTCGCGGTGCTTTTTGAGGATCTTGTAGTTACCGAAAGCGTCGACTTCGACAATAATTTGCCTTATCGCGTTTGAACCGATGTCGATAGAAGAAATGATCATTACTACTTTTTGCGTTGAAAGAAGACACGGGTCAAGAAAGAAGCTATATTTATGAGGTGCCAGCCCAGAAAGTAGGACCATGGAACGAATTATTGATACGCAACTAGAAGATCTAAAAAAACTGACCCTCGAAATGGGTGGTCAGGTTGAGAAGGCTTTGCAAACCGCCACTGAAGGTTTATTAAAAAAAGAAAGTAAGCTATTACAGCAAGTTCATGTTTTTGAAACACATATCAATGAACTGCAAATTAAAATCGACAATTCATGTTTGCATCTTTTAGCTAAGCAGGGCCCTGTTGCAAAAGATTTACGTCTCATATTATCAATCATTAAAATTAACACGGACCTTGAGCGTATGGGCGACCAATGCGTCAATATCGCCCACTTAGGTCGAGAACTTCTAGAGCGTGGTTTTACGTGTTCGATGCAAGACATCGAAATCATGTCAAACAGTGTAAGTAAAATGGTTAAGGGGTCGTTAGATTCATTCGTTAAGATGGATGTAGCCGCCGCCAAAAAAATTCTTGAAATGGATGATCACGTCGATATGTTGAAAGATAAAGTCTACAAAGATTCAACGGCGGCCATGAAGGTGCAGCCTGAAAACATTCAAACTTTAATGGATCTTATCTTGGTTGCACGTAATCTAGAGCGGCTAGGAGATCATGCCACAAACGTAGCTGAAGATGTTATTTTTGCGTTCTCAGGAAAAGATGTAAGGCACGGTGCAAATGATTAAAGAAAATACGCTGAAAGCAGTTATCGTAGAAGATGAAGTAGCCATTGCTAACTTACTGAAGATACATTTAACAGATGCCGGTTTTCAAGTGGAAGCGTTTCACGATGCCGAAAGCGCTTTTCTAAATTTACAAAAAGGAACGATCGACTTGTGCTTAGTTGACTGGATGCTGCCAGGTATCCAAGGAATCGATTTTCTTAAACGGGTGCGATCGCAAAATAAAAATATCAAACTTATGATGGTCACCGCTAAGGTCGATGCCGAATCGATTGTGCAAGGTCTCGAGGCCGGCGCTGATGATTACCTAACAAAGCCATTCGATGCTCGGGTACTAACGGCGCGCGTACGTAATTTAATGCGTCGGCATCAATTTGAAAAACAAGCACCGGTTTCGGTTGACCAGGTGACGATTGACGGGATGACCATACATTTTACGAAACATTTCATTAAGTATAACGGTGCCGATATTCACCTAACACCGTCTGAATTTAAATTACTAGCCTCTTTATTTAAAGCGCAAGGGCAAGTACTTACCCGCGAGCAATTAATTGATTTGATTCAAGGTGAAGATGTTTCGGTGACAGGTCGAACAATCGATACGCATGTTTTTGCGTTACGTAAAAAAATGGGAGCGTGGTCTGCCCACATCGAAACCATTCGGGGAGTCGGTTACCGAATTCTGATGTCGACAGACGATGTAAGCGAAGTTAATTCAGACGGGGATATGTGATTCAAGTCATTCTTTGGGGTTTAGCGGCCTTTCTTCTTTGTTTTGTGGCTTACTTACTCAGTTACATACGTTTTCGCCGCATGATTTCATTTCAGACAAAGCAAATGATTCGCTTAATGAAGTCTGAAGACATCGAAAGCATGCAGGTCGGAGATATATATGGTGAAACGGATGAAGATTTTGCTGACCTAGAACGAGCCGCATTAGGTTTACGTAAGAAATATTTACGTTTACGCGGTCAATCGCAAGAAGAGCGTAAAGGTTACGAAACGGTATTTTCAGGTTTAAAAGAGGCCATTGTTACCGTCGATCAAAATTTGCGAATTATTTCTTTTAATTCGTCTTTCATGGGCTTTTTTAATTGGGCGCCAGTAAAAGAACAGCCAAGCTATTTTCTTCATGATGTGATCCGCGACCCACTTATTATTTCAACGTTCAAAAAAACTTTTAGTAAAAACGAAATTCAAAAAAGTGAAGTTGATGTTTATCAACTATTCGTGACGCCTTTGCCTTCACGCAACGATAATGAATCATGGTGTTTAGGAGTATTCTACGATTTATCAGAAATTAGAAAAACCGAAAAAATTCGTATTGATTTCGTCGCCAATGCCTCGCACGAGATGCGTACGCCGCTAACCGTAATTAAGGGCTACGCTGAACTACTTAATAATAAGCTTAAAGCAAAATCTGAACTTTCGAACGAACTTGAGCTTTTGCAGCCGATTTTACAAAGTACAGATCAAATGTCAGATTTAATGAACGAACTTTTGAACTTATCTAAAGTTGATGTTGGTTCAGCGCTTGTAAAAGAATCGATTTCGACTAATCAGCTGACCAATGATGTTCTAGCCGAAGTTGAAAATTTGCAGCAAATGCAAAATAAAAAAATCTCGGTCAATATCCAAATACCCTTTGTATTAGCGCACGCTGAGGCAGCCAAACAAGTGCTTAGAAATTTACTAGTGAATGCTATTAAATATTCGGGTGATTCAAATGAAATTAATGTGACCTGGCTGCAAATTGGAAACACAGTCGCTTTAAAAGTAAAAGATAATGGCCCGGGTATTTCGAAAGAACATCAAACGCGAATTTTTGAAAGGTTCTACCGCGTCGATAAAGGACGTGGGCGTGATCAAGGCGGATTCGGTCTAGGTTTGGCCCTAGTAAAGCATCACATGTTGAATCACGGTGGGCAAGTTAAGCTCGTATCCGATTCTGTTTCAGGAAGTGAGTTTATTTGTGAATTCCCCGCTAACTAACGCATTATTCGAAAATTATTTTACGAAAGTTTACGGCGAGCGCTGGCCTCGCATAAGAGAAGCTTTGGCTACACACGAAAAACAGGTGCTGCGTAAGAACTTATTCTTGCCTAAAGCGGTTGATGTCGGCGAGCTAGGCGCATGCGAATTTTTAGAGAACTGTTACTGGAAACCCGAAGGTTATTCGTTACAAAAATCCGACGCTGGTATCTATGATTTCTATATCATGGACCCCGCCAGTGTTCTTGTAGCCTTAGCGCTAGCGCCGAAGGCGAGCGACAGTGTCTTAGACATGTGTGCAGCCCCGGGTGGTAAGTCTTTAATTTTAGCTGAACAGATGTGTGCAGATGCAATTTCAAATTCGGAAGAAATTTCTGGCACATTAATCTCAAACGAAATGTCTGAATCTCGTCGCGAGCGCCTTATGCGCGTGATGCACGAATATATTCCTAAAGAACATCGCATGTTTATTTCAGTTAAAGGACTAGATGGAAATCAATATGGTTTACGAAGCCGCGAGGCCTATGATCGCATCTTAGCAGACGTGCCATGTTCGGGCGAGCGTCACCTTTTAGAAAACTCAAAAGAGTTTGCGATGTGGTCTGAAAAGCGAACCAAGAATCTAGCGGTTAGGCAGTATTCACTTTTATCTTCGGCTTGGTTGGCGTTGAAGCCGGGTGGCCGAATTGTTTATTCGACCTGTTCAATCTCTCCGGAAGAAAACGATGCGGTGATCGCAAAGCTAATAAAAAAACGTGACCCAATCATTTTAACGCCCGATTGGCTTTCAAAATTTGAATTTTTAGAAAAGACCAAGTACGGCTATCAAATACTTCCGGATCGAAGCCGCTTCGGCCCCATGTATTTTTCAGTTATAGAAAAATTAATTTAGACTTTACCGGTCAAGCGAAAGTCTTAAGAACCGGGTCAATTACCGCGCCTGAAAAACCAAGGGTGCACCGATAAAAACGGCGCACTAGCCCACGCGGCGCTTAAGATGATGTTGGCGATACATTGATAAATTATAGAAACCGTAAGTCTTCATACGAAAGACCTCGGTGACTTCAGCTTCGATTTCTTCGATCACGGATGCTCCGAAACCCTGGGGCGAGTAACCCTTCTTGATTTCGATCTCGTCTAAGCATAAACTGCAAATGCGATCGATGAATTCAGCATTTGTTTCGTGGCTGATAGTTGGTGATAGTAGTTCTTCGTCGATCAAATCGGCAATCCATGTTTTCATATCGATTTTTTCGGGAAGTTCAGCTAAACTCTTAACTGTGAAAACGCCTAGTTTTTTTGAACTTAAGTCCTTAGTCGAGTACCTCAGTGAGCAACTGATCGGTGCACAACTACAAGAAGTGATGGCCACCGAAGACGGATTGGTCTTAACTTTCTATCGCTTTACCATCGAGCCCCGCACGGCCTACTTGGTGTTTGATTTAGATAAGCCTTTCCCATTCCTTGGGTTGTATGCGCAAAACCCATGGAACCGGCTTAAAAAGCCGAAGCCGGTTGGTTTGTTTTTGAATGCGCACGCAAAAAATCTTTACGTAAAAGACTTTCAACTGATAGAAAGTTTAGGGCGAGTAGCTAGACTTAGTCTGGCTCATGGAACAGATACTTGCGAAGTTGAGCTTCGGCTCATTCCGAAGCAGCCCAATTTAATTGTAAATAAAGAGAAAAAAAAGATTTCATGGTACCCGGTTCAAGAGCTGGCGATAAACAATCCTTCAGCAATTCTGCCGGATGAAGAAGCGCAAAGATCGATTCCATTTCTAATGAAACAATGGCTTGAGCGTCGCGGTACAAACAGCAGCTCGGGAAGCAAAGGTCAGAATCAATCGCCTACGGGCGCACAGGCGGCGTCTTCACAAAGTCCCTATGAAAAATGGAAGAAAAATCGCGAGCGAGATATTGATAAAAAGACCAAAGCGCTCGAGGCGATTCAAAAACAAGTTGAAAAACTTCAGTCTGAACCTTGGGCCGAAGTCGGTGAGTATTTAAAAAATGAAGGAATGAAAAATCTTCCGGCTGAATTTACTGCTTATGTTAATTTCGCCAAGTCTGCGTCGCAAAACATGCAAAATTGCTTTGATAAAGCTAAAGCGGCAAAATCAAAAGTAGTGGGTGCGCTTCAGCGGGTTAAAATTATTCGGGATGAGTTATCAGGTTTAGAAGATTTGTCCGATACAAAGTTTCAAAGTTTTTTAAAAAAACAGGTTTCGCAGAAGAATAAAATTCCGGAACGTAAAATTGAAGGTCGTTTTCGAAAGCAAACCAGCGACGACGGTCGTTTAGTGGCCTACATGGGTAAAAGTGCGGCGGATAATATCGATTTACTTCGAAAATCGAAAGCCTGGGATTTTTGGCTGCATTTAAAAGATTATCCCAGCGCCCATGCGATTATTCACCGGCAAAAAGATCAATCTGTTTCTGATAAAGATATTTCGCACTTTGCAGGCTGGTTGGTAAAAGAAGGTATGAAAGATAAGCAAGCGCAAATGGGCGGTAAGTTCATGGTTGTGATTGTTGAGTGTCGACACGTGAAGCCTTTGAAAGGTGATAAGTTGGGGCGCGTTACTTATCATAATGCTCGTGAGATCTTGATTGCGGTGTAAATTCTAAATAGACTTAAGTTATATAAAACGATGGAGTGTTTTTTATATGATTGAAGTAAATAATCTTTGTAAAAGTTATGGCGATCGCCAGGCAATTGATAATCTCAATTTTAAAATTGAAAAAGGTGACGTTGTCGGACTACTTGGTCCTAACGGTGCCGGAAAATCGACTACTATGAAGATCATAACTGGTTTTATGGCGCCGACTTCAGGCGAAGCGCGTGTCTGTGGATACGATGTATTCGAAAATCCGATTGAAGTAAAAAAAAGAATTGGTTATTTACCCGAGACTCCTCCGCTTTATACCGAAATGACTGTTCAAGATTATTTGAAATTCGTGGCCGAACTCAAGCAAGTTGACCCTACTCAAATTAAGTCCTTAGTAAACCGCGCGTTGGTAAAAGCCCAGCTGCTCAGTGTAAAATCTCGATTAATTAAAAATCTTTCGAAAGGTTTCAAACAACGTGTGGGTATTGCGCAGGCGTTGGTTTCTGATCCCGAAGTTTTAGTTTTGGATGAGCCAACGGTAGGACTTGATCCAAAGCAAGTATCCGAAATTCGGGATTTGATTAAAGAACTTCGCGGTGAGCATACCATTATTTTATCAACTCATATTTTACCCGAAGTTCAGGCGACCTGTAATAAAGTGATTATTATTCACCAAGGAAAAATCGTCGCGCAAGATTCAATCGAACAACTAGAACGTTTGAACCAAGGGTCTATTTTTCTAACGGTTAAGATGCGTGCGCACAACGTTAACCTAGAGGCCGCCATCCGTAAAATTGAGGGTGTTAAAGAAATAGAAACCATAACGAATCAACATTACCGTGTTAAACTTATTGAAAAAGACGAATTGATCGAGCAAGTGGCTAGTGAAGTGATTCGCTCTGGCGCAGGATTAGTGGAGCTAACTCCGAGTAGAGCTAATTTGGAAGATGTTTTCTTGAAATTAACTTACGGACAAAATACTTAAGCCAGTCAGCAGGCATCGGAGATTTCAATGCGTACAATTTTTATTATTTTCAAGAAAGAACTTAGTGGATTTTTTCTAAGCCCGCTTTTTTACTTTATCGCTTTTGTGATGACGGCCTTATTAAGCGTTATGTTTTCGATATCGTTAGATAAGTTTGCGTACCTTGCGGCAAATGCAATGATGCAGTTCGGAGTTTCGCCGCAACAGCAGAATATTCACTACGCAGTCTTTCTGCCACATTTATCAATGTTGAATCTGCTTTTAATTTTTTTAATTCCAGCTTTAAGTATGCGCCTATTAGCCGAAGAAAAAAAGATGCGCACGTTTGATTTACTGCTAACTTCACCCATCACGTCATTGACTATTGTTATGGGAAAGTTTTTAGCGACTATAGTGATGATCTTTGCACTGATTGCAATCGCTTTAATTTATCCGCTTGTGACTAGACAGATGGCTGAATTTCCATGGGCGCCCACTTTGATTGCAGCTTTCGGTATTTTTTTGGTTGCAGCTGTTTACGCCGCCATGGATTTATTTGCATCAAGCCTTACTGAAAACGCCTTGATCGCCTTTGTGCTTTCAATCGTTTTTAATCTTTCGCTATGGTTTATAGGGGCACTTAATGAATCATTTGATTCTCCATTGGCTAAAACATTTCTTGAGCACATTTCTTTAAATACCCACTTAACAGGTTTAATTGAAGGAACGATACGCACAAACGGTTTAGTATTTTTATTTAGTTTAATATTTTTATTTTGTTTTTTAACTGAGCGAGTGATTGAGTCTTCTCGTTGGAGAGCGTAGGTCAGCATGAGTAAAAAAGGTAAACTGTTTCTAACAATTTCGCTGTTTAGCTTAATCGCTTTAGGCGGTCTATTTTTCGCAATAAAAGTGTGGATGCCGTTTATGTGGTTCGTTGCAGCACCGGCGTTGATCGGGATTATAGGCTGGTTGGCGGTCGATATTACAGCGGTTAAAGAATTTTTCGGAATGAAGACGACGAAGCAAGGCCTTAATATGGGTGCACTCATCTTGATTGCGCTTGTGTTCTTAAGCGTAGTCAATTATCTGGGGGCTCGACACTACGAAACTTTCGACTTCTCGACCAATCACTTAAATACTTTGTCTGACCAATCTAAAAAAATTTTGAAGTCATTAGACTCTGATTTAGACGTTAAGTTTTTTTATAAAAATGGCGCCGATAAAGTTGAAGAAAATCGCAAAGCCTTTCGCGAATTAATTAAGCGTTATCAAGACGGAAGCCCCCGGGTCCGTTTTGAATTTATCGAAATGAATGAACGAGCAAAGTTAGCCCAAGATTTCGGAGCAAATAAAGGCACGGGTGAAGCGTTTATTGATTACAAGGGTAATAAAAATCGCATTGAAAATTATTCAGAGCAAGACTTCACGAACGCAATTATTAAGTTAACTCGAAAGACTAAAAAGAATATTTTTTTTCTAGAGGGCCACGACGAACGTAATCTTGACGCAGAAAAAGACGAAACTTCCCTTTACGGTTTTAAGCAGCTGCTAGAAAAAAATTCATACGCGGTTCAGAAGTTTTCATTGTCTACAACTGCACAAGTTCCGGCGAATGTTGATGCTCTTGTAATCGCCGGCCCCAAGCAAAGTTTTCAAGATTTTGAAATAAAAGCTCTTGAAGATTATTTAGAGCGCGGCGGCACATTGATGCTAGCCTTTGATGGGCAGATACCAGCAGGTTTGCAGAAAATTATTTCAAAACTAGGCGTTGATTTAGCAAGCTACTATGTTTTCAATGTATTTGATACGCCGATGGGTCCCGTCGTCAATGCTCAGTCACCCACTGTGGGTGTGCAGTATTCGATGAACAGTGAAATTACGCGAGTATTCGGTGCCACACAAATGACGGTCTTTCGCCAACCTAACGCCTTTATTTTAGCAACGCCGACTGATCGTATTCAGGCCGAAGCCATTGTAAAAACACCCGAAAATTCGGTCGCGCTTAAAAATTTAGATAGCGCTGATTACATGGGTAAACCGCAGTCTTATAATCTAGCGGTTGAGATAAAGGGTAAGTACGGTAACAGCGACAAAGAGTTCACGGTAGTCGCTTTTGCAGATACCGACTTTATGAGTAATATTTTGCTATACCAAAATTTGAACCGTGATTTAGCACTAAATACGGTGGCCTCTTTAGCTAAAGAAATTGACTTAATTGCAGTAACACCTAAAGAGGCGCAGGCTACGAAGTTAACTTTGTCTCCGCCTGAATTTACGCAATTTTTTAAATTTACGGTATTAGGTATTTTCTTTCCTCTACCAATTTTACTGATGATCATAAGCTTAGTTTTATGGTTCAAACGGAGACACGCTTAATGAAAATGCGAACGACGGCAATACTAGGTGGAGCAACATTGGCCTTAGCGCTGGGCGCTTATTTTTTCGATTACAAAATCGAAGAAAAGCAAGCGCTGCAAAAAGATTCTGATGCACAAATCATTACTTTTACGGCTGAACAAATTAATTTCATCGAGATTCAAAAAAAGAACGAAAAAATAGTTTTACAAAAAAATGAAACAGGCTGGATGCTGCTTGAGCCTATTCAAGATAAGGCTGACAGTAATCAAGTCGAAGAACTAGTTAAAGTTTTATCTGGTGAAAAAATGATTGCGGTAGCGAAAGATTCTGTTCAGTTGACCAATATTGATTTAAAAGAATTCGGTTTAGATGACCCGGCCGTTACGTATAATTTTAAAAATAACGCCGGTAATTCTAAAAAAATTGTGGTTGGTACGCAAAAAAACTTTGAGGGTAACTCTTTCGTTCGCTTGAACTCCGATCAAAAAGTACTTGTGGCAAATAGTATTTGGCTATCGAAAGCCGAAAACAATTTGTTATATTATCGTGAAAAAAGATTATACCGTCATAGCCTCGGTGAGATTAATCATATTACCGCCAAGTCTTTGCAAGATCAGTTTGAGCTAAAAAAAATAGATAGTAAGTGGGTAGCGGTTGGCCACGAACATGAATTAGATCAGAATAAAGTTAGAGAAATGCTAAAAAAAATTTCTGAAACCTCAATTCAAGAATATGTTTTTGAGGGCGAGCCTTCGAATAGCATGTTGAAGCAAAAAGGCCTTGTGAAAAGCCCCGTACAGTTAAAATTAGAAACGGCTGAGGGCGCATGGTCAGTTGAAATAAATCAAAGCGAACAAGATAAGGCATTGTTCGCGGTAACTGATCGGCCAACAATGCTAGTACGACTTGATATTACCGAGTGGGAATTTTTTGGAAACCTTTCACTCGATAACTTGCGTGATCGCATAACTTTAACGCGCTTTAATTTAGAGGAAGTTAAAAAAGTATTCTACAAAGCAAATGGCCGCGAAATGAGTTTTGTTAAAGAGGGTCTTGTATGGAAGCCCGTCACGCCGATTTCTGAAACTCAAGAATACTCTGAAACTGAATTAGTAAAAACTTTAAATCGTATCCACGATTTAGAAATTTCAGAATTTGTTAATAAGGGTTCCGAGGAATTCAAGGGATCTAATATGGTCATCTTACAAGCTGATTCAAATCGTCTAGTTTACCAATTGAATTGGGGCCCAGAACTCAAACTGAAACGAAAAGGCTTAGACAAAGATTATTACTATGCACGAACACAAATCGCACCCCAAATTTTCGCTGTCGAAAAAGCTAAATTAGACGCAATTGGGTTTGCAAAGGTGATCCAGCCTAAAACAATGGTCGTTTCAACCGATGAAACTCAGAAAGAAGAGTCAGCTCGATGAAGCATGAGGCATTCACTATAAAATCTCCGACCAGGGTTGATTTGGCGGGTGGCACGTTAGACATGTGGCCCCTTTATAATTTTCTGGGCGGGGCTCTAACAATCAATCTAGCAATCGACATTTTTACGAAAGTCGAAGTGAAGTCGCGTGTGGCCACTGGGATTAAAATTCGTTCTTTAGATTTAAAAGAAGAATGGGATTTTTCTGACTTTAGCGGATTTTTTTGTGCTTTGGATCCTCATCTTCATTTGTTTCAAAAGGTTTTTGAAAAATTCTCTAAGGAACTAATGAGTTTAAGCACAGGCTTTGAGTTTACGACTTCATCAGAGAGCCCTATAGGCGGAGGCTTAGGCGGCAGTAGCAGCCTCGTGATTTCGCTATTAAAAGCAACGTACCAAATTTTGCAGTTAGTTGTACCAGCTACTAACGAGCTTGTTTACTTGGCTCATAACATTGAAGCCGAAATTCTAAAAACTCCTACGGGTACTCAGGATTATTTTCCGGCGGTCACCGGGGGGCTTAGCTGTATAACTTATTCTGCGACGGGTACGACTCAGCTTGTATTGCCGATTGCCGGAACTCCACTAGAAGATCATTTCTTATTGGTTTACACGGGCCGTTCACACCATAGTGGCTTAAATAATTTTGAAGTTTTGAAGTCTTGTGTAGAGGGCGATTTAAAAGTTTTATCGGCTTTACGAAAAATAAAAGCGATCGCGCTCGAGATGAGAATCTGCATTCAAAATAAAGATTGGGTTCAGCTGCCGAAGCTATTTCAAATGGAGTACGAAGCCCGCATCGAACTGACTCCGGCCTTTAGCAGTCCAGAAATAGAAAAATTAGCCAAAATTTGTGTAGCGGCCGGAGCGCTTGCTGTTAAAATATGTGGAGCAGGCGGCGGAGGTTGCGTTTTAGTTTGGGTTCCGCCGGCACAGCGAGAAAGGGTGATTCAGGTATGTCAAAACGAAAAATTTCAGTGTCTGAACGCACGTCCCGTAAATCCGGGGTAGGTTCGGCGAAAGCGAGCGCCGCGAAATCAAGTAAACTACCACCGGCAAAACCCGACGCGACGACATCGAAAGTAATTAGATTTGTTGGAGTCTCATTAGGCGGCGGAAAGTCTGATAAAGCGTGCGTCGCAATCCTTGAATACTATCCTTCAAATAAAAAAATATTCTTATCGCGGTTATTTGAAAAAATTAAATCCGAAGGAAAAATATCAGGCGATTCAAAAATTCACGACTTAATTGACCAAGATCACGAAGGTACTGAACTGATCGCGTTTGATACGCCGTGGAGGCTACCAAATTGTATGAACTGCACCCAAAAATGTGGAGGCTATGAAACTTGTAAAGAGCCTCACGTGCTATGGATGTGGAAGCATTTTAACGAGCATTCTAGTAAGAAGCGCCCAAAAAAATTATTCACGCCATATACACAGCGATGTATTGAAATGTACTTACAAACTGAACTTGAACAAACTTTTCACATGCACCACGCTATGGGAGCCAATTCGGCTCCATTACTAGCCCGTGCTCATTTTATTCATCAACGAATCACGCAAGTTGAATGTATTGAAGTCTTTCCGAAATTAACGTTGTGGCGTTTAGGCAAAGCGCTCAAGATGATGAATTCGCAACTAAATGATCACCGCGCGGCTTTTGGTGGTGATGAGTCTCGTGCGCAATTTCTACAGACGTTGAATGATAACGATATCGCATTTATCTACAATCAAGATATGAAGCATATGGTAGAAAACAACCACGCATTCGAAGCTTTCTTGTGTGGTTTCACGGCCTTTTTAAAATACAAAGGTGTCACCGAAAAAAGACCGAAAGACTTTCCTAAAAATGAAGACTGGATCGAATTTCCGAAGGCTGACCTTAAGCTAAAAGACTTATGAAAAATCAATTCGTGCTTTGAAAATCACGCACCACCGGAAGTGGTTTAAATAGCGAACGAAGCTCGGGTACTTGCATAGGTACTTTGTCGAAAGCCTGAATCCAAGTTTCGGGTGTTTCCATACATAAAAAGATATTCCAAGCGGGATCTAAGGATTTCATTTTCTTGATCATAAACTGAAACATCTCGGCGCGAATCGTTGCATCGTAACGAAGTTTATTGCCTTCTGAGGCAAACATCTCGGCACGAGTAACTAGTGAATCCATACCAAATCTTTCGCGCATCATGTGGCGCTGTTCTGGTTGAAAACGTAAAGTTCCTAATGAAATAATGTGAACATCGCTGGGTTTAAATTCGCGGTTTAATTCTTCGGCTAAGAAAGAATAATTCTGCTGCCATTCGGGGTGCCAAATCATTGGGTCGATGTGAAAAGCGACTTTAAAGCCTTTCGCTCGGCACTTTTTAGCAGCTTCAATGCGTTCGTTAAAGCGGGCGGTTCCGTGTTCTTCACTGTTGATAATGTAAGGGGGATTGATCGACCAACTAACGACGGTATTACCGGCAGTCGCTAGATCTAAAAATTGATCGACGTGATTTGATTTTGTTTTAAATTCTAAAGTCCACTTTGGATACTGATTAATAAATTCAATTAATTTACGCGAGTATAAAGTGAGGGTATCTAGTGAAAGTGAATCGATAACTTCGCCCGTGCCCACGCGGAAAGGTTGATCGGGGTGTTGATCGGCCATCTCTTTAAGTTCCGCTAAAGCTTGATCGATGTTCGTAAATATTTTCGTCGTGCGAGAATTGAGATAACTTTGTAAATAGCAGTAGCTGCAGTTCATATTACACTGGCTACCTAAATTTAAAACGTGATAGTTACAGCAAGTTAAAGCTTTCTTCTGCGTCGCGCCAGGGCATCGTTTGAAGAATTGGCCTTTAAAAGTTGTCAGCAACAGTGTTTTTTTTGATTGATTAAACTCGTCAGCCGTCATCATGCCTTTTTTATTTAAAGAAGGATCTGACTCATCCATCGAAAAAATAATTTCGGGTGGGTACAAGCTACGTACGCGGACTGCGACTTCGGAATTTTCTGAAGTCGAATCAATTAAGATGCGCTCGAACACAGGTAATGTCATTTACCGATCTCTTCCTGCACGCGCTCTAGCGAGGCTAAAATTTTTGTTAGATCGGTGGCCGAGCTAACAAAAAGTTTTAATTCGACACCGGCGCGGTCGCCGCGTCTTTCGAATTTTACTTTTGAGCCGTAAGGCCACGGAAGTTTCTCTAGTTTTACTTTAAGATCGTCATCGCGTACCGAAGTTGTAGGGTAACGCAAACGGCGTAAAGAGGCCTTCCATAAATCAAAGCTAGCTGAGTTTTCGAATAAAACTTCGTCCAAACCCATCAAGATCAGGTCAGTCATCAATTCAAGGGTTACAAGGCCTTCGCTGAAAGTTGGATTCAAGCTAGCTAACTGATCGGCTAACTTTAGCAGCAGGGCTTCCTGTAACGGAGTTTTAAGCGCTTTTTTGAATAAAAGATCGCTATCTTTCAATTTTTTCTCTAAGGCCCAAGTCTTAAAATCCATATTGATGTGCTAAACCATTTTCTTTCTTTTAGCAATTAGGCCATACTTTATCTATGGCCCACTGGAAGCAAAGATCTACCACAAATCTAGATGTTATCTACTTTGAGTATCAGCCGAAAGCTCAATTTGATAGCAGTGCCGAGGTTTATATCTGGGATTTGGATAAAACCTACCTTGATACCTCGATTGATTCATTTTCTGGCCTATTCAAGACCATTTTTGAAAAAGCATTTACAAAAAAGAATGTTCCCGGCACGCCCAGCTTAATTAGAAGTTTATCGCGTTACCGTAAAAAGCATTTCAACGAAGTCGATTTTCCGCTTTATTTTGTTTCAGCTTCACCTCCCCAGATGGAATCTAAGGTTTACGAGAAATTTGTAATCGACGACATTAAGCCGATTGGTATGTTCTATAAAGATAATTTAAGAAACCTGGCGCCAAAGCGATTTCTTTTTTTAAAAAAGCAAGTTGGTTATAAAGTGCAATCGCTTTTGCAACTGCGTTCACGCTTAGCTAAAGATACGCGCATGATTTGCTTCGGCGATGATTCAGAATCAGATGCGACGATCTATAATTTATTTTCTGACATCTGTGCTAGGCGCCACACTGAAAATGAACTGATGCAGTTATTAGAAGATCTAGGAGTAAGTCATTCGCAGATCGACGAAATTCTTCGCTTGCAGTCTGTAATTCCGATTCAGGACCCCGTCGAGAAAATTTACATTAATTTAGCCACAGATACTGATCCTGAATATTATTTAAAATTTGGGCGCAGAACATTTCCAACCTACAATACTTTTCAAGTGGCGTTAGATTTAGTGCAAGATCAGCGCTTATCGCTTGAAGAGCTAGGTACAGTTATCGACGTGCTTGTGACCAAGTACGGGCAAACTTATGAACAATTGATTTTATCTTTTGAAGAACTCATTCGTCGCCGAACTTTAGGCTTATCAAGTTGTGAAATGTTAAAGAATTATTTTATCGAAAAACAACTACTTACCTTTTCTTGGATTTCGAAAGTAGAACCCTTGAAAGAAAAAGAAATTGATCAAGGTCACGTTTACGAACTAGATGGTTTATTTGAACCGTGGATCCCGCGACAGATCGACTACATCAATGACTATCGTTAGACAATAACCGGTCTTAACTATTCAAATCTCATAGGAAAAACGGTCGTCACGGCAGCCCCGCTGAAAGACTTAAATTGAGTGCGTGCGACAACTTCCATCACGCAAGAATTAAATGCTTGATCGGCGATTTCAGATTTAGATATTTCGATTTGCGATGTTTGGCCTTGGCGCTCAATTGTAAACGAAATTAAAATTTGTCCTCGTGCGGTCGCATTTTTTTGTAAAGCTTGCCCGTAACATTTAAAAAAATCAGTTTTTTTCGCATTTAAAACTGACTCGATCTCAAATTGGGTAATTTGAGATTTGCTATCTTTTTCGGGCAAAGGCTCTTTTAGTTTCGTTAAATTTTTTCTGTCGGCTAAAGCAAAATCGACTGCGCTAAGTAGCTGGCCTTCTTTGCGAATCCAGAAAGAAGGGGCTCGGCCAAATTTTTCGACAACGATTTCACCAGAGCGGATGACGACAAGTGGGTGGCCATTTTCTAAAGTGTCTATCAGCACGTCAGATTTTTCACTGACGCGAAATTGACCTTCGTTCGCCCACTGCACTAATGCATCAGCGCCTTCTTCTGTGCGTAAAATATCGCGGGCGTAGAATGATAAATTTAATTTCGCCGGAACCGGTGCCGGCATTTGGTTATTCGAGACGGTTACTTCGCCAGTTTTTTCAGATAGATACGCTAAAGGAGCCTCTTTGCGGGAAGGTGAAAAACCACCCTGCGGACCCCAAATCGAGATAATGACTAAGAAAGCGCCAAGAATCATAAGTCCAGGCACGATCCATTTTTTATCCAGCATTGATTATTTGGTCGTACTTGGTAATGCCGGAGGTTGAGCCGCTGGAGAACTTGGTTTTGCTGCAGGTTGAGTCGTCGCTTCAGCCGCAGTTGGGTTTGCTTGAGAATCAACTGGAGGAACCGGAGTTCCCGGCGCTGTTTGAGCTGGAATTTGTGGAATTGAGGTTTGAGTTGTATCAATAACTGATTTTTCAACACGCGCTGAGTAGATTGATAAAGCGATACAGGTAGCAGCAAAAAGCCCTGCAATTACTTTAGTCATTGTTTGCGCTAAAGATGCGCCGCCGCCAGCGCCTAGAACAGAATTTGAAGTCGCTTGAGAGGTAAATACGCCGCCACCTTTTGAATCCTGTAATAAAACAAGAGTCACTAAACCCAAACAGGCAAGAATGTGGATAATGGCTAGAAATGTAATCATAGAAATCTCCTTCAAGAATTTTGATAAAGAAATCAACCTAACGCTGGTGCTTGCAATCGTCCAGTCTTTGCTTTGGAAAGCTGCCTGTTTACGCACTGTTTAATGATGACAAAAAGACCCCCTTAAGGGATATGTATGTCTATGATTTTTTTAGCATTTGAAGGTTTAGATGGTTCAGGCAAATCGTCGCTGATGAAACAGCTTGAGAATGCACTATCTGAAAAAAAAATAGGCTTCATTAAGACGCGCGAACCGGGCGGAACCGCCGTGGGTGATGCGCTTCGTGAACTGATTTTAAAAAAATCTGATCAGGCCCCTACTCCGCGAACTGAACTTTTGATGTATGAGGCTAGTCGTTCGCAGCACGTTGATAAAATAATAAAGCCAGCTTTGGCCGCTCAGAAATGGGTTTTGTGTGATCGTTTCAGCGCAAGTTCGATTGCGTTTCAAGCGGGTGGCCGAGAAATTTTTGAACCACAAGTTGAATGGCTTAATAACTTTGCGACCGATGGATTGTTTCCCGATTTAAATATTCTTTTGGACTTAACTGTTCTTGAATCGCAAAAGCGTCGACAAAATCGCTTAGATCAATCGGGGATCGGTGAAGATCGAATCGAATCAGAAGCTGATTCTTTTCACGAGCGTGTACGTCAGGGTTTTTTAAAACAAAGTGTAAGAACGCCGTTGAAGTGGTTGGTGCTTGATGCTTCACAAACTCCTGAACAACTTTTTAGAATTTTACTAGCTGAATTGCAGGCCCGTAAATGGCTCGCATAATTGGATCAGTTGTTGGCCACGCGAAAGAAATTAAACAACTCGTGCTCATGCGCGAATCTGGGCGTTGGCCACACGCCCTCTTATTTGCCGGACCTTCCGGAACTGGTAAAAGAAAAATCGCCTTAGCTTTCGCGCAAGTATTAGTCTGTGATAGCCCGGATCGCGATCCCCAGGGTTTAGCTTGCGGAGTTTGTGGCCCATGTCTACGAATTGAAAAAGAACAGTCTGAAAGTTTACTGTTTCTAAAGCCCGACGAAAAAGCGGCGCGCCCGACAATAAAAGTTGATGCTGTTCGAGGTTTACTTGATTCATTGTCTTTAGCTAGCATGGGAAAGGCCCGCATTGTTTTAGTCGACAATGCGCAGACGATGAACCCGCAAGCGGCAAATGCATTACTAAAAACCTTAGAAGAACCTTTTGAGAACGTTTACTTTATTTTAATATGCGAAGACCTAGAACAATTATTGCCAACGGTCAGGTCTCGCGTGCAGGTGATTCGATTTCACTCCCTGAGCATTGAAGAAATTCAAGAAGTAAAGCCGGGTAAGCCGGATTGGGCTTACCGAAGTAGTCGTGGCCAAGCTGACCGCTTAGAATTGCTAAGCTCGGCTGAAGGCACGCAAAAGCGTGAAGATGCGTTAGGATTATTTGAGCAGTTTTGCGCCGACAAAGACTTCTTACTACGAAGCGAATGGCGCGCTTCAATAAAAGATCGAACCTGGGCTCAGTTTAACGTCACTTGCTGGCTGCAAATTGTGCGCGATCTTGTTATTCTGAAAACTCAGGCCAACAAATTTATTTTAAATACAGACCAAATCGAAAGATTGAAAAAACTTTACCAAATTCAGTCGAAAAAGTTATTGTGGTTGGCTGAACAACTTGTTTTTGCCGAACGCGACATCGTGGGTAACGGCGACCCCGTGTTAGTCTTCGAAGATTTATGGGTGCGATATGCTAGAATGGATTGATGTACACTGCCACTTAGATCGTTTAGAAGGCGGCGCCGAGCACGCGCTTAAGTTAGCGCAAGAAGCTGGTGTTAAAAATTTAATTACAATCGGTACCGAGCCCGAAGACTTGCCAATTATGATTGAGCTTGCCGAAAAGTATGCTCCGCACGTTTACTGCACAATTGGCATTCACCCGCATGAAGGGGTTAAGTACTCAAAAGAAGTAGGCGACTACATACGCGCCAATGCGCCGAACCCCCGCGTGGTGGCTATCGGAGAAATTGGCTTAGATTATCACTACAATCAGTCGCCCAAAGAAGAGCAGCTATTTGCGTTTCGCGATCAGTTGCAAATTGCGGCTGATTTAGATTTGCCGGTTGAAATCCATACACGCGATGCTGAAGACGACACGATTATGATTTTGAAAGAGTTCAAAGGCCGAGTGAAGGGATTGATCCACTGTTTTACTGGCACGGCGTGGTTGGCTCAAGAAGCATTAAACTTGGGTTTTAACATTTCGATTTCTGGCGTGGTGACTTTTAAAAATGCTGAAGACTTGCGCCAGATTGTGAAGAATATTATTCCGTTAGACCGGTTACATGTCGAAACTGATGCTCCTTTTTTGGCGCCTATTCCCATGCGCGGAAGGCCGAATACTTCAGCGTATGTGGTTCACACGGCACAGGTTGTAGCGGACCTTAAAAATGTCAGCTTGCAAACTTTAAGTGAACAAACTAAAAAAAACGCTCAGGTCATGTTTAGAAAATTAGATATTTAGTTATAATTATTTTTTTAGAAATTAGATTCATTAATTGAGAGGAAATTAAAATGTCAAAAGTCAAAGTTGGTATCAATGGTTTCGGACGTATCGGTCGTATGTTTTTTCGCGCGGGTTTTGAAAAGCTTGATATCGTCGGTATCAACTCTTTAGATAGCGTCGAAGGCTTAGCTCACTTATTAAAATATGATTCTTCACATGGTATTTTAGATGCCGAAATTTCACATGATGAACAAAACCTAATCGTAAACGGTAAAAAAATTCCGGTCTCGCAAACTAAAGATCCTGCACAAATTCCTTGGAAAGCTTGGGGTGTTGATTTAGTGATGGAGTGTACTGGTGCCTTAAAAGGTAAAGAAGACTTTCAAAAGCATATTGGTGCGGGCGCTAAAAAAGTAATGGTATCAGCTCCGGCCGACGGTGTGGATATGACTGTGGTTTACGGTATTAACCACACAGATTACGATCCGGCAAAACACATATTTATTTCAAACGCATCTTGCACGACGAACTGTTTAGCTCCTTTAGCGAAAGTTCTAAACGACGCTTTCGGAATCGAAAGCGGCACGATGATGACGATTCACTCGTATACAAGCGATCAGCGTATTATCGATTCTTCGCACAAAGATTTACGCAGAGCTCGAACGGCAGGTGTTTCGATGATTCCAACAACGACGGGCGCCGCGAAAGCCGTTGGATTAGTATTGCCTGAATTAAAAGGTAAGATTGATGGTTTGTCGGTGCGCGTACCAACCCCGAACGTGAGCTTAGTCGATTTTACTTTCAACTCTAAGAAAGAAATGACGATAGATTCGGTAAACAATGTTTTGCGTGACGCTGCAAAAGGCGCTTTCAAAGGTGTGCTTGCGGTAGAAGATAAAGAATTAGTCAGCATAGATTACAATGGTAACCCAATGTCTTCTACGGTTGATGCAAAAACCACAATGGTAGTTGGTGGCAAAATGGCGAAAGTTTTATCTTGGTATGATAACGAGTACGGTTTTTCTAGCCGTATGGTCGATATGGCTTTGTATATGGAATCTAAAAAATAGTAAGTAGGTAATTATGTCTTCAGGACTTCGTGGAATTAAAACAATTAGAGATTTCGAACTAACAAGCAAAACTGTTTTCTTACGTTTAGATTTAAACGTTCCGATGAAAGACGGAAAGATTACCGATGAAAATCGTATCACGGCCAGCTTGCCGACGATTAATTACTGTTTGGAAAAAGGTGCAAAGCTGATCGTTGCTTCGCACTTGGGCCGCCCTAAATCTGCAGATGACAAGCAGTTTTCGCTTGAGCCCGTAGCAATCCGTTTAAGTGAACTATTAAATCGTGAAGTGGTCTTAATGGAAGAGCCTTCTTCGGAAGGTGTTAAACATATTCTTTACGGTAATATGAAAAACGAAATCATCTGTTTAGAAAATCTTCGTTTTGATCCAGGAGAAGAAGCTAACAGCATCGAATTAGCAAACCAATGGGCCAGCTACACTGATATTTATATCAACGATGCCTTCGGAGCCTGTCATCGCGCGCATGCCAGTATTCACGCTATGCCAGAGGTGATGCAGAAAAAAGCGGGTATCGGATTTCTAATTGAAAAAGAAATTAAAATGTTAGACAGTTTAACAGATAGCCCTAAAAAACCTTACATCGCCGTCTTAGGTGGATCAAAAGTTTCTGACAAAATTGACGTTATCGAAAAGTTAATCAATGTGGTCGACGGCTTTGTTATTGGCGGTGCAATGGCCTATACTTTTTTAAAAGCTCAAGGTGTGCCCGTCGGTAAATCATTGGTCGAATCTGAAAAATTAAAATACGCCAAAGAGATGATCGCACGTATGGAAGCCCGTAATAAAACAATACTTTTACCTGTTGATCACCTGGTGGCTAAATCATTTGGTGATGTTGCTACTAAGCGTGTAACAAATTCGGCGATTATTGATGATAATGAAATGGGTTTAGATATCGGCCCACAAACGATCCGTAACTTCACTGTGGCTTTATCAAATGCGTCGACGGTATTTTGGAATGGCCCAATGGGTGTTTTTGAAAACCCAGCTTTTTCAGCGGGCACATTTGCGGTCGCGAAAGTGATGTCTGAATCAAGTGGTACCATGATCGTTGGCGGTGGTGATTCGGCTGCTGCGGCTGAAGCTTCAGGTTACGCTAGCAAAATGACCCACATTTCAACGGGCGGCGGAGCTAGCTTAGAATATCTTCAAGGTGAAAAACTTCCGGGGCTTGAGATCTTGCGTCCGCGTAAGCAAAGCGAAACGAATTTAGAGTAATCGCATGAAAAAAATATTTGCGGCCAATTGGAAATTGAATAAAACTCCCGAACAAGCGCGTCAGTTCATTATTGAATTTAAAAATGAAGTGTTTAAGCACAAAGATTTTTTTAACGAGCGCGAGGTGATTTTATTTCCTCAGGCATTTTCGCTTGAGGCCGTGTGTAGTTTGTGCGCCGGTACAGAAATTAGTTTTGGTCCACAAAATATTTACTCTGAAAAATCGGGCGCCTTTACAGGTGAGAACTCGGCCGAAGTTGCAAGTTTAGCACTGAAAGCAAAATACGCATTGGTCGGTCATAGCGAGCGTCGCGAAATTTTTAAAGAAGTGGATGAGTTTTTAAATAAAAAAAATCATTTATTACAGTCTTTAAATATGACTTCAGTATTCTGCGTCGGTGAAAGTTTAAATCAGCGCGAAGCTTTTCAGACTTTGCCGGTTTGCTTTGCTCAACTTGATGCTGGTTTAAAAGGTTTAGATTTAAATACCCGTATCGTGATTGCTTACGAACCCGTTTGGGCAATTGGCACAGGTAAAGTGGCCACAGTTGAGCAAATCGCCGAAGTACATCAGGCGATTTTTGACAAAGTCTCAGCACGTGGTTTTACGAGCTTTCAAATTTTATATGGTGGAAGTGTTAAAGCTGACAATGCTGAGGCATTGTTAAAAGTGCCACATGTTGATGGTTTTCTGATTGGCGGGGCATCGCTTGAAGTGCCTAGCTTTATTAAAGTCTGCTTAAGCTAAGCTGTTAACGTGCTCCACCGACTTTTGATGGTAAGATGCTTTCTTTAGTTGTAGAGCTCTCTTTGAGTCGCTGTTTGCTCGCGACGACAACTTCAGCCTGCAACCGGCCATTAAACTGAGCCTGAACAACTTTACATGTTTTTAAAACGTCAGACGATCTTTGCTTAGACGGGTCGCATAACGATTTAAGTTCGTTCTGGTATATTTGGATCGCATTTTTATTTTCAGGATTGTTCCACATAGCAAGTAAGCGTTTTGCGTTATCTAAATTATCTGACGCCCGCGAGCATTCTTTCGAAGGGCTTATTGACTTAGAAGTGCAGTAAGCCGTTTTTGAATTTTTATAGCCGAAGACTAATGGGTTACAAATGACGTTTCCTTGACCCACGTCGCATTTAAAATCTTTCGTCGATATTTCTTTTAATTCAAAACCAGCGGGTAAAGCAATCGGGGCTTCGCATTTACTTTTAGTAATTAAAAATCCCGCATAAATACAATGGGGAGTCGCCACTTGATCGGCAGCTTTTTCAGTAATAATTTCGGTGTACTTAGGCGCTGACTTTTTGCCCGACTTGTCTTGAACTTGAAATTGCTGTGATAATGCATCGATCGCTTTTCTTTCGTTAGCCATACCAGGTTCGTACTTCATAACTATATCTTGAGCTTTGCGTAAAGATTTTAAATTTTGCGCAAAATACTTATTTTCGGTACTGGACATTTTCTTTTTTGATAGCTTCAGCATACGCACGTAAGCGTTAGCGTAGACGTCTTTAATATGTTGTTTAATCCCGTCACCTTTTTGACTTGCCTGGGTGCTATCGTAAAGCGGAATTCTTCCAATTAGATAACTAAGCTTGGCATTCTCCATTCGGGTGTCATTATCTGAACTTTCGTAAGTGTTATCAGCCTTCATTTCGGCCTGCGCTGCGGGGCTGCTAAAAAGGGCTGACCACTTCGCGTTTCGCGAAGAAAGTGATGATAGTGAATCTTCGAATGCGATCGACACCTTTTGAACGGCATCGATATAGATCTTTTTTTCACCGGAAGTTAAATTTTGAAACTCTTGGTAGTCAAGAAACTGAAATTGACCAGCTGCTTTAACCGATGGGGTAAGAAGTAAAGTTACTGCCATAGCGATGATGTACGAATTTTTAATTTTCATATTTCACTCTTCGGCTTTGGTCTAGTTAATTCTTAAAATTTATCGTTCAAATCATAAATATAGTTTGGCTATACCGACCATTTTGTCTCAATTAGGGAAAACACCCGATCTCTGCTCAGCGAACCAATCACGCCGTCGCGTCAAGTCAGTAGACACTCAATTCGTTACAGCTCTCATTAACGAACATTCTATTGTTAGAATAGCTGGTGAATTTCTTGCTGAGTAGAATCGCATGAGCAAGAATAATAAGTACATGACAGCACCGAACGAAGAAAAAATAACTCACGTAAGACGTTGCCACCTTTGTAACACCATTAATTCGGTCGAAGCGGCCGTGGTTACCAAGTGCAGCGGTTGTAGCAAGCACTTTGCTCCATTTCTATTTTTTAATGAGAAAGCGGCTTTAGGCATCGACGCCGACCCCGCCGACCTTCGTCCGCAAATAGATAATTGGGAGCACCTGATGAAAACGCAGTATCCACCTTTGTGGGGTCTAGCGGTTTACTGGTAGAAAAGCGCCCGTTTATTTGCTGTTCAAATAGGGCTATTTCTATAGCGTGATTCTAAATTCTTCAGTTCACAAACAATTTAAGTTCGGTATACTTAGCCTATTATGAAAGTTACACTTCAAGACATCCAGGCCGCACGCTCAGTTATTCAAGATCACATCAATGAAACTCCGTGTGATTTATCCAGATCGTGTTCAGCATTATTTCAAAAAGATATTTACTTTAAATTAGAAAATACCCAGCGCACCGGAAGTTTCAAACTACGAGGAGCATTTAATAAAATCGCAAGTCTAACGAAAGAAGAGCGCGCCCGCGGAGTTATTGCGTGCTCGGCCGGAAATCACGCCCAAGGTGTTGCACTGAGTGCGACACTTAATAGCGTCAAGTCAGTAATCGTTATGCCTGAGACTGCCCCCTTAACAAAAACGCAAGCCACTAAAAATTATGGAGCCGAAACAATTCTATTCGGACAAAATTTAGAAGAGGCTAAAGAGCACGCTTATAAATTAGCAAAAGAGCATAATTATGTATTTGTGCACCCGTACGAAGACGAAAAAGTGATCGCCGGACAAGGTACGCTAGGTTTAGAAATTTTTGAACAAATCCCTGACGTCGAAATGGTTATTGCACCCATTGGCGGTGGTGGGCTTATGAGCGGTGTTGCAATCGCACTTAAAACCTTAAATCCAAAAATTAAAATTATCGGCGTGCAAACACAAGCTGTTGATACGATGTACGAGTATTTCAAGACCAGAAAGATCCCTGCGTTTAAGCCATCAGCGGCTACAATCGCAGACGGTATCGCGGTTAAAGCACCTAGCTCTGTGATGTACGAAAGTTTCATTTCAAAATACGTCGACGATATTGTAACGGTAAGCGAAGGCGAAATTGCCGAAGCCATCGTTTACTTACTAGAGCGGGTTAAAACCGTTTCGGAAGGTGCCGGTGCTGCATCGCTAGCCGCCATTCTTTCTAAAAAAGTAGTGCCGGCGCAAAAGACTTGCGTTCTGGTATGCGGCGGCAACATTGATTTAAATATCGTTTCACAAGTTATTCAGCGTGGCCAGATTGAACGTGGACGTTTATCTGAAATGACGGTGATTGTACCTGATATCCCGGGAAGCTTAAGCCAACTGACTCGAATTTTGGCTGAACATAAAGCAAATATTTTAGAAGTACACCATGACCGCGTGACTCAAGGTTTGAATTTAAAAGAAACGCGCATTGATTTCGTCATGGAAACCACCGGGCGCGACCATATCGAGCTAATTCGTGAAGCACTTAGAAATTGGGGAGCAAAAGTCGAAGGCTAGGTGCGGCCGGCTAGGCGCCCCCGGCTAGGCGCCCCCGCAACTAAAAAAGCCACTTCACCGTTACTGTATCGCCGACTTTAACCGGGTGATCGCCCGAACTGATGAGCTGGCCATTTAACTTTAAAAAATCTTCATTCTTCGCGCAGCCTAGTTTTGTTGTGACTTTCAAAACGTCAAAGCGCGGTTGCAGAATTTGAAAACTAAGGTTGAATCCGTGATCTGTCTTTTGCATTTTTTTAACTTCGATCGCCTTTTCTTGAATCAAGGGTTCGATACAAGGCAAAAGCATAGTTTTTTGGTGAAAGTTCATTTTAAAATTTTGATTTTTAGCTTTCAGTTCTATCCAAAGCTCCGATTCAATCTCAAAGGCGGCGGCACCTTTACGAATCTGCGAATTAAGTTGGGTCAAATTGTGTTGGCAAAGTTGGCTGCACGCCGACTGTAATTCGTGATTATACCGACCGATGAAATGAGCTTTTGAAGCAATCGATTTTGGTGGTAAAATAATTTTAATTTTATCTAGGATCGATTGTGATAGGTACTTTTCAATTTGGTAAAACTTAATTAATCTTTGTACCAATCCGCTTTCGATAACATGCGAAGCCGCGTGATACGTCGTCGCTAATGACGAATTTGTAAAATCTAACGAGATTAATCGAACATTTTGGCGCTCTTCAGACGTAAATTTAAGCTTTATCAGTTGGTTCGTCGGTGTTTGATACTGACAATCGAAAGACCCCATCGCTTTACTAGAAAACTGATGTTCGAATACCTCTTGCGTAGCTTTCAGCCAAACCGCTTGCAGCTTGGCTTGAGCCAAACTTTTAATGAGTGCAGGTTGACCGATCAAAATGTCGATCTTGCTTTTTTCGTTTTCGAAAAACTCCGTTAATTCGTATGCGTTTTCGTTTGAGTCAACTAATGCCTTCCACACAAATTCATTTTTTCGATCTTTTTCATAAAGCGGAGTGGGCGGGATTTTAAAATCAATTAGATGACAACTCTCATCCCAAATTACGAATAAATTTGGGTCAACTGCGGCTACAAAAATAAGTTTAGATAAACTATAGCCGCCATTTTCTGGATCATTCATCACGAATAAGTCTTTAGGCTGTGGGTTTAAATACTTTTTAATGATTTGAAAAACGACCAAGCGGGTAGTCGTTAAAATTTCGGTGCGCTGGTCATTTGAAGCTAAAAGTGCGCCGTCGGCATTGACCAACGAACAAGACGGAAAAGCCCGCATGAGCTGCTGTAGTTGGTTCTGGTAAGTCGCGGCGTTCATAGCTGAACCTTTTTAATAATTTCGGTTGGCCAAAAAAAGTTTTCCATTCGAATGACTAATTTAGAATTTAGCGGCACTAGATGTTGCAGTGGCCCCATCAAGACAACAGACTGATTTTTCGAAAATTGATTTATCTCAGTAGCAAGTCCATTTTGAATCGTCGACTTCATTTCGGTTTTGGTCGTAGATAAAAGATTTGTTAATTGGCCTTTTTCTAAAACTGAAAAGTGGTTATCAATTTTTTTACGTTGCAATTCTGTGTTCATGTTCGGAAACAAGCTTTGCATATAAGAATTCTCGGCTAAATCACTTTGAAAAGCGTCAATCACAAGCGGTTTCATTCCGCGGCCGGCTAAAACCGGGCCGGGCTCGTACTGCGTGGGCTTTTTACCTACGCTTAACATAGACAAATGATCGAGTTTAATTTCTGAAAACGGATGCGGAGTTAATTCAGCTAGATCTTTATGATCCATCGGCATCGGCCCCCAAGGGCTATGCCAGGTCGATTTTTGCTCGGTCGAAATCATGCGAAAAGTTTCGTGATCTAAGTAGGCACCATAGTTTGCTTTTTTATCTTGTAGGCAACTGGCTAAAAAATCGCTCGCACTCGAAAATATTTCATAATTTTCAAATTCTGTCTTAAATCCGCCGTCTGCCCAGAAATTAATTTCGACCTCTTCGCCTAAAGACTCGCGGATTTCACTTAAGATCTCTTCTTTTGTTCCTTCAGAACCGGCATTTAAAAGACTGCGTCGGACCTGTGCTAAATCATCAGGTTGCGCGCAAACAAAAACATTAAATTCTTTTTCGATAAAGAAATTATAAATCATGTCGCGGTTCGCGGCCGAAATTTTTTCTTCAGAAAGTTGTAAAACAATTTTATTCGAATCAGGATTAATCTTATGAATCCGTTCAAGTTCAGAGTTTAAGAGTTCTTCGCTGACCGTTTTGTCGTTAATAGAAATGACTAATGTCGATGCCGCTAAAGACAAGGAATTGGTATCGGTGGCTGAATAAGAATTTTCGAATCCTTCAACCACGACCTGCACCACGCTTCCGCCTAGGCGAAAGGTTTTCAAGCGATCAAGATAACGAGTCACGATAAAAATTTTTTCAAACGTTGCCTCGGACAATGCTGTTTTCGTTTGATTCAACAAATTTTTAAAACTGACTTGTGGTAAAAAAACTGACTTTTCGAAAAGCATTTTTGGCTTTTTCTTACTTGTAAAATCAAAAACACCCAAAGATGCGTAGGATTCGCCTAGATACAAAGCAATAACGGGTGCGTTAGCAGGTTCAGACATAAATAATCGTTTAACTCGAGCTTTCTTTTGTTGTAATCGGTATGTTATGAACTGAGATGAAAAGGGTCAATCATGAAAGTATCGGCAGAGATTTTAAATTTAGTCCCGTATAAACCCGGAAAGCCGATTGCTGAAACTCAGCGCGAATACGGTCTAACCGAAGTCGTTAAACTTGCATCGAATGAAAACTCGCTGGGCCCAAGTCCTAAAGCCATTGCCGCAATTCAAAATTATCTAACATTTCAACATAGATACCCAGATCCGGCGGGCTACGAACTCGTTCAAAAAATTTCGGAAGTGTGGAACGTTCCCGCAACACAAATTGGTTTAGGTAATGGTTCAAACGAAATTATTGATTTATTAATCCGAATTTTTTGTGAACCGGGCGACGCGATCTTAACTTCCGAAGCGGCTTTTGTGGCCTACCAAGTTTGTGCGCAGGCGGCGCGCGTAAAGGTTCGGACCGCTCCGTTGCGCGAAGATTTAACAATTGATTTAAAAGCAATTGCCGATCATTTTTTTCATCATCCGACGCAAAAAATTAAAATTATATTCATTCCGAATCCAAACAATCCTACCGGAACTTTAGTCGGTGGTTCTGAACTAGAAGAATTTTTAATTCGCCTAGGTAATCGAGACGATGTTTTGTTGGTTTTTGATGAAGCTTACACTGAATATGTTCGCGATATCGAATTTAAAGAAGCCGCTAAGTTCTACAAAAAATATACAAATGTTTTAGTCATCAAAACATTTTCAAAAGTATACGGGCTGGCCGGTTTGCGCTTGGGCGCATTACTAGCACCAGAATACGTTTTAGAATTTTACAACCGTGTACGTAACCCGTTTAATGTGAATGATCTAGCCCAGGTGGCAGGGGTTGCCGCGATCGAAGATGACGAATATATCAAAGACTCTCAGCGAATGGTCTGGAACGGTTTAGATTATTTTTACCAAGAGCTAACGCGTCTTGGTTTAAAGTATTATCCGTCGCAGGCGAATTTTATTTTATTTGATACAAAAAGAAACGCGGAAAAGGTGCACGTTAATCTATTGCAAAAAGGTTTAATATTGCGCCCGGTTCAAAACTACGGTTTCAAAACCTTGATGCGTATGACGGTCGGCAATGAAAGCGAAAATAGAAAAGCGATTGCGATTATCGAAAAAATGCTCTCTGAAGTTAAGGAAATTTAATGGGTTACGTAATTACGGTTGATGGCCCCGCGGCTTCAGGAAAGTCATCGTTAAGCCGCGAGCTTTCAAAAAAATTAAATATCCCATGGGTTTCGACGGGTGCATTTTACCGTGGCTTAGCATTCGCCGCCATTCAAAGAAAAATTTCGTTAACGGATAAAATTGCTCTTTCCGAGCTGGCCCTTTCGCCAGATTGGAAAGTCGAAATGACGCTAGAAAAAACCCAAGTTTGGTTAGACGGCGTCGACGTAACCGAAAAAATCGCCCAAGAAGAAGTCGGCAATTTCGCTAGCCAAGTCAGCCACTACCCGGAAGTGCGTTCATCCTTGTTAGACCTACAAAGAAATTGCGCCTTCAAAGCCGAGGGCCTAGTCGCTGAAGGTCGAGACTGTGGCACAGTCGTCTTTCCCAAGGCCGAAGTAAAAATTTATCTAACCGCAAGTTCAGAAAACCGAGCCCAGCGCCGCGCGCAAGAGCTCGGGTTAGACGAAAAGAAACTGGTGGTCCAGCAACAACAAAGAGACCACCAAGACTCAACCCGTAAAACAGCACCCCTACAGGCTCCAAAAGATGCCCTAGTTTTAGACACTACCGAGCTCAATTTCGATCAAGTCGTAGACAAGGTCTTCGCCTTCGTCCAGCAAAAACGACCAATAGAATAAACGTTAATCGCTATACTTTTCCCTCTGTAGATCCCTTTCCGCCCGAGTTCCGCCAGAGCCCGAAAGGGCGCGCGGCTGTTTGAGGACGGAAAGGGATCTACAGAGTGAAAAGTCTAGTATTGACGGTGCCAATTTTCTCCCCTAGAACTACTCTTCAGCCCATGAGTCCCATCGAGGATCCTTGAGGCGGGAGGAAAAAAGAAAGAGCATGAACAAAACGTTAAGCAAAAGCCAAAAAGAAAAACAATCGGTGCTAGCACTTCTGGATGCAGAAGACGCGAACATCCCAGCAAATCCTGGTTTGAATAATCAAGCCTCAGGTGGAGAGTTTAAAGAACTTTTCGCAGCTTCTACATTGGAGCAAGACTTTAAAGTCGGTGACGTTGTCACAGGTTCTGTTGTTGAGGTTCAATCAGACTACGTACTTGTAGATATTAACTACAAATCTGAAGGTCTGATTCCAATCAATGAATTCCGCGTGATCGACGGTGTTCGCCAAGTTAAAGCCGGCGACAAAGTTGAGGTTCTTATTGATCGTATCGAAAACGAAAACGGCATGATCGCATTATCGAAAGATAAAGCAGATATGTTACGTGCGTGGTCTGATATTTCAAAAGCAGCTGAAAACGAAGAGGTTATTGAAGGACTTGTTGTCGCTAAAGTTAAAGGCGGCTTAAGTGTTGATATCGGCGTTAAAGCTTTCTTACCAGGGTCACAAATCGATTTACGTCCTGTACGTAATATGGATGTTTACTTAGGTAAAAAATATAAATTTAAAGTTATCAAGTTTAACAAAAAACGTGGAAACATCGTACTTTCTCGCCGCGCGCTTCTTGAAGAAGAACGCGATAGCATGAAAGCACAAACTGCTGACACGATGAAAGAGGGCGCGACAGTTACCGGTTTAGTTAAAAACGTAACTGACTACGGAGCATTCATCGATCTAGGTGGTTTAGATGGTCTATTACACATCACTGATATGTCTTGGGGCCGCGTAAAGCATCCTTCAGAATTAATCAATGTTGGTGATGAAATCCAAGTTAAAATCTTAAAGTACGACACTGAAAAAGAACGCGTATCTTTAGGATTAAAACAATTAACTGAAGATCCTTGGGCACAAATCAAACAACAATATACAATCGGTACTAAAGTTAAAGGTAAAGTAGTCAGCGTTGCTGAGTACGGAGCTTTTGTTGAACTTGGTGACGGTGTTGAAGGTTTGATCCACGTTTCTGAAATGTCTTGGACTAAACGTGTAAAACACGCCAACCAAATCTTGCAAGTAGCGCAAGAAGTTGAAGTTCAGGTATTAGAAGTCGACACTGAAAATCGTCGTATCAGCTTAGGTATGAAACAGCTTCAAGCCAACCCATGGGTTGAAATGAAAGAATCATACCTTCCTGGAACGATCATTGAGGGTGAAGTTAAGTCAGTAACTGATTTCGGTATCTTTGTTGGTATCGAAGAAGGTATCGACGGACTTGTGCATATCTCTGATTTCTCTTGGACTAAACGTGTAACTCACCCTTCAGAAATGTTTGCTAAAGGAGCTAAAGTTCGCGCGGTGGTATTAGGAGTTGATTCTGAGAACGAAAGATTCTCTTTAGGTGTTAAACAACTTGAAGGCGATCCTTGGTCACAAATCGAAGACAAATACGGTATCGGTTCACAGCACGATGTTAAGGTTACGAAAACGACTGATTTCGGTGCGTTCGTAGAATTAGCGGCTGACATCGAAGGTTTGATCCACATTTCTGAATTAACAACTGATAAAATTACAACAGTTGAAGAGTTCGCAAAGCCGGGTCAAGTTATCAAAGCTGAAGTGATCTCGATCGATAAAGACGCTCGTAAGATTGGTCTTTCTTCGAAATTAATCAAGCTACGTGAGCAAAAGGGCGATGTTGAAGATTACGCTAAAAAGGTATCTGCGACTGCAAAAACAAGTTTCGGTGATATGTTCGGCGACCAGTTGAAAAACTTGAAGTCTGAAACAACAACTAAAAACTAGTTTTAGAATTACATAATAAGTAATTGAAAAGGGGAATCTGGGAACAGATTCCCCTTTTTTTTGTAGCTAAACCATTTTAAATTCAACTCAAGCAGCCATCGTATTTTGAATGAGGCTGACTTTAGTCTAGTTAAAGCGCTCAAAGTAGTTCTTCAAACAGTTGATATGAGGTTGTGCGCATTGAAGATCTAATCGGCCAAACATTTACCGAAAATCGACTTTTTGAAAAATTACTTTTCTAAGATGAAAGTAATTGCAGTCAGCATTCGTCTGATTTTATGGATATTTTTTCGAACGGATTGAAAATTAAAAATTTAAAAAAGCTGTAAAGCTCGAAACCGTCCCAATAACTCTATCTGTCGCACTATATCTGCCAGTCCGTGTCTAAAGCATTTCTATCGCAGATAATAAACTTATTTGCTGGCTTCCTGCGCAATCGTTGATCGCAAAAAAACTAGGCGACAGCCTTCAAGTCCGCTACCATTAAGCAGTATCCACACCTGAGACACAACCAGAGGCATAATATGAATACATGGTCGACTCGTAAAAAATTCTTCTTCGCTTTAATTTTCTTTATTTTGGGCGGTGTAGTTTACAAAGGTTATAAATCTTTTAATGCGAGCGAATCAACGCGCTCGATTTCTAAAAATGAAATTTTACATCTAGAATTAAACGGCGTGATTATGAACGGAAAGAAATTTCTGTCGCAGCTAAAGCGTTATGCAAAAGATAATTCAGTTAAGGCTATCGTCATCGATATTAATTCTCCGGGTGGAGCGGTGGGGCCCTCGCAAGAAATTTATACCGAGATTAAGCGCGCTAAAGAAGAATATAAAAAGCCCGTGATCTGTGTTTCTACCGGGCTAATTGCTAGCGGTGGTTATTACGCTGCCCTAGCCTGTGATAAATTAATTGTGGCGCCAGGTACCATGATTGGTTCAATCGGCGTCATCATGGAATTTGCTAACTTAGAAAAACTTTATGATTGGGCCCATATTTCTAGATACACAATTAAGTCTGGTAAGTTTAAAGATTCGGGCGCCGAGTATCGCGCTATGCGTGAAGACGAGCGCGAACTATTTCAAGATATGATCAACGAAGTCTATGCACAGTTTCGCGACGCCGTGGTTGAGGCACGTAAGCTACCAGTAGACGTGGTTAACACATACGCAGATGGACGCGTGATGACGGGTGCAAAAGCTGTTAAGTTAAAATTTGCTGACGAGATCGGTACATTTGAAGATGCTGTTCGCTTAGCCGCTTCGACAGTTAGCCTCAAAGAAGACGACTATAAGTTATTTAAACCTCATAAAGAAAAATCAAGCATCATGGATTATCTTTTTGAAGGTGACGATGAAGACGAGCTGAACAGTTTAACAGAAGTGAAGGCTTTATTAGGCGCTTCAAAAGCGGCTTCACTAAAAGAAATGACCGAAATGTTTTTAAAAACAAAATATTTAAATCAGCCGCTTTATCTAATGCCGGGCTACTGGCAGTAAGAGATGCCTTTGAAAAAGACTGCGAAAAAAACAGGTAAAAGTAAATCGAAAGTCGACGATTATCCGCTTAAGCGTAACGTATTTTTTAAACCGCAACGTATGAAATATGTACGTAAATTAGAAAAAGACGAGGGCTGCGTTTTCTGCCGTTCGGCAAATTTACCCATGTCGGTCGAAAGTCTTTGCGTTTATAAATCTGAACACTCACAAATTGTATTAAACAAGTACCCTTACAATAACGGTCATCTGTTAGTTATTCCGTTAAATCATATCGGTCATATTTTAGAATTAAGCCCCGAGCGCTACGATGATTTGCAACGTACGCAGCGGTTAGCGATCGAGGCGATTGAGGCGGTTTATGCTCCACCGGGTTTTAATATGGGACTTAATCACGGCACGGCCGCCGGAGCTGGTATTCCGCAGCATTTGCATTTTCATCTTGTTCCCCGCTGGGGCGGAGATTTTAATTTCTTTCCGTTAATCGCCAATGCGAAAGTGGTCGTCGAAACAGTTGAACAAAGTTACGAAAAGTTTAGTCAGTATTTTTCAAGAGGTGAAATATGAACCAAGTGCAAGTAGCTCCGTTAACTCCGGTCGTAAAAAAAATAGCGATTGCGATTTGTGTCTGCTGGTTTGTTTTACAGATCTTAGGAGAAAAAGTTTTTAAATTGCCAGTAACGGCTTGGCTTTCGCTTCATCCAGATCAAGTCATCGAAAAGTTTTATGTCTGGCAGTTAGTAACGTATATGTTTTTTCATGCCCTTTCTCCGTTTCATATTTTCTTTAATTTATTAATGCTTTGGTTTTTTGGATCTGAGCTTGAAAAACACTGGGGTGCCAAGTTCTTTACCATTTTCTTTTTTACCTGCGGTATCGGTGCAGCTATTCTTTACTGCTTAGGCGTCGGCATCTATGCCGTCGTGACTGGTGTGCAAACACCTATGTTGATTCCCGTAATGGGAGCTTCGGGTGCTTTATTTGGTCTTCTAGTGGCCTACGGGCTGATCTTTGCTGACCGTGTAATTTACTTTATGGGTTTATTTCCAATGAAGGCGAAGTACTTTGCGATGATTGCAGCCGCGATGGATTTTTCGTCATTACTGACTACGGGTTTTGCCGGCAGCGAAGTCGCTTACCTGGCACACGTGGGCGGAGCTTTAGTAGGTTTCTTGTTTTTAATGGGTCATGCTCGTTATAAATTGACTAAAACAAAGGCTAAATTGAAAAAGAAAACGGGCAGCCTTCGCCTGGTTGTTGATAACGAGAAGCTTAAAAAAGACGAAGATGGCCCCAAGTATTGGAACTAAGTCAGAATTTTCTAGAATTCAAACGTCAGCTATCGAATTAGTCTGGATTTTAATCACAAACGCGGCTATATAGATAGATCCGATCTACTTAGCCGATTGGATTTTTGTTCGGAAACACAGGAGTTTACATGTCTTTAAATAAAGCCTTATTAAATTTAAAATTCGACAAGCGCCTTTTAGACCTGAATGTTAAAATGGGCCGCGTTACTCAAGATGAGATGGACGCAAACGATAAAAATTTACCTGATTTAGAAGCTCAATCTGAAAAATTAGATATTGAAAAAGAAGATCAAGATTTGATCTAGCTCTAAAGGGCTTAGCGAGAACCTAAGTTCTGTCTAAGCTCGGACCACTCTTCACGCTGAATCTTTAGTTTGTTACCTTCTTTGAATACATACAAAGTTTTTAAACCAACGTCTTTATGTCCGTCTGATTCGTAATCTTGAACGAATTGAAAAATGTACTGATTCTTTAAATGAAAAATCTGTGGGTCTGATAGGCCAATCTTAACGTACTTGTAACGCTCTTTGAGATTTTTCTTATGGGCTAGCCAAGATTTTTTATTAAAGTTGGGCGCAGAAAATTCTTCAGAATAATTTTGAATATAGCTATCAATATCTTGTGCTTGCCACTGGGCTTTCCACTCATTAACCCAGTTAACTGCGAAGTCTTTTTCTTTTTGATATTCGGTTTCAGACAACCAAGTAATCTGATCATTGATCAAAATAAAAGTCTTATTAAGTGAAATGTAATCTTCAACTTTTTTAATCGCATCGTTGCGTAAAATCACGCAGCCTTTTGAACCACGGGTTAAGGCCACTGAATCGGGTACCGAATGCAGCCAGATTCCGTCGCCGGTTTTGTTTTCGAACTTATCAAAAAAATTTGGGTAGTTCGTGGTGAAGGCCATTGAACCATAAAGATCAAAAGGGATTTCGGGCGGAATTCTTTTTTTCTCGAGCAGGTAGATACCTTCCGGAGTTTTCTTGTCATCACGCTTGGTTTTAGGTCCGTCGTTTTTACCGATGTCGATATCAAATTGCTGACGTGGAGTACCGCTCTCTAAGCTAGCTCGGTCGAATACGCTAAGCTTACGGTGGGTTTTATCGGCCACGATTACGTTTGGCGAAAGGCGTGGGTCTGAAGAAATGGCCAAGACTTCTAACGGATGAGTTCGGCCTGAAACAGCATCAGCTGCTTGTGCTGTCTGAAAGCAATAGATCGTTAGTATAAAAGATAGAATTAAGTGGCGCATTTTTATCATTACTTTTCGGTACTTTAAATTAACATTTTAACCCCGAGAAGTATTAAATCAGTCATTGTGCAGCAATTAAATAGTTTCGTCTCAATGTAAGACGTTTTAATTGTTTCTTGGCATGCGTTTTCACTAAATCTTGATTCAAGACGCCGGGTCATAAAGCCGATGGTATAGTTATGAATATCAAAGCTGTTCTTACAAAAGTACTTATTGGCACCGCCGTTTCTTTGAATGTCGGAGTATTGGGTTTAGGAACCTACTGGGTTTTTATTTCAACAATCGGCTACGAAGCGCCAGTGATCGTCGAAAAAAACTTGCGTGAACCCGCAAGCTTAAAAGAAAAATTCGCGCTTGCTCCTATGGTTTACACGATGGATAAATTTGTGGTGAATCTTTCGGGAATGCCGAAGCGTACAATTCGTCTGCAGGTCAATTTAGACATGATTGGCCCCGATGCATTTCAAGAAATCATGGATCTAGACAACCGCGCTAAAGCCCGAGATAAGATCGTACGAATTCTTAATGAAAAAACATTTGATGATTTAGAAACGATTCAAGGTAAGCTTTTCTTGAAAGACAAAATCGTTGAAGAAGTAAACCACGTTTTAGATCGCGGTTTAGTGAAAGATGTGTATTTTACAGATTTTGTAATGAATTAATTTTTCTTTTTATAGAATTTAAACCCTAAGTAAGCCAATACAGCAAAAATTAGTAGACCAATACCCAGCATGGTTTCACTTCCTAAAAAGCCCTTCTTTGCATCTGAACCGGCGTCGTCGGAAGCCAATAAGTCGGCGGGCATAGCTTGCCCGATGCCGGCCCCTAAGGTTTCGCCCGCGCCTCGGATGGGCCCTAAATCAGGCCTAGATAACAAATCTTTACTGGCAATTACGCGCAAAGATTTAATCGTATTGTTAAAATGCGTAGAGTGCTTCGCGTAAAATTTGTTGTGCACGGTGAACGTCACTAAGATTGCGATTTGATCTTTGATTGTTGCTACGTAACGGGTGAAGTAATTTTGCACTTCGCTATCGCGGTGAATACCGTCTAGCCAAACTTGGTCGTTGTATCTTTGGTTTTGTGCTTTGTAGACAACCGATGAAGTTAAATTTTGACCCGTTTTAGAAACAGTTTGAATGGGGCTATTCATGTGGTTTTCGTAAATCGGAAAAGAATCGGTCGGGCCTTTTTCTTTTGCTGTTAAAATGATGACCGCTTCTTTCGCTTCCTGAGGGTCTTCGGCACGGCACACCCACTCGGTTTGTTCTAAATTACACTTCCAGGTATCAAGCATTTCAAAAGAGATGTAGGCATTTTTAAAAGTACGGGCTTCGCTAGATAAGCTAAATAACGATATAAAAAGTAAACTTACTAAGAAGAAGTAAGCCTTTGGCCTAGACATGATGGACCTCACTTTGATGTAGACTAAAAAATTTCTGTACTGCCTAATATTATAGTCACAAATTGGTTCTTCTACAAAGAACAAACAAGGGGATCATATGCTCAATCTTTCTCAACTCCAGACTTTTGTCACGGTCGCAGCTGAAGGCAGCATGACCGCCGCCGCCGACAAGCTTTTTTTAACTCAGCCCGCGGTGAGCCAGCAGATGAAGAATATGGAAGATGATCTGGGCGTTGAGCTGATCGTGCGTGGTTCAAAACAAATTAAAATGACAGCTCAGGGCGAGATTTTATACGAACACGCAAAAAAGATTTTAAGTTTGGCGCAAACGGCAGAAGTTTCGATCAAATCAATCGGAGCAAAACTTCACGGAGAATTAAGAATCGGCACTTTAAATTCAATTGGTCTTCACTTGATGAGTCCCGTAGTTAGTCGTTTGTTAAAATTTAATCCGGATTTTAAAATCAAAGTTGATTACGCTAAGGGCGAAGACTTAGTTAAAGATTATAAAGCGAATAAGTTAGACGTTTTAATCTTACCCGATGTCGAAAAGCATTTTAATTCAACTTTGCCCGACGCTAAGTCAGAAGTTCTTTTTCAAGAAGAAATGTGGTTAGTGGGTTCAGGCAAAGATGAATTCTATCCGCCGACCATTAAATTAGAAGAAATAAAAAAAATTCCCTACGTGCATTTCTCGGACGAATTTCCTGATTTCGATAAGTTATTACAGTCACGTTTAGGTACATTGCAATCCGTGTTCGAATCATCGAACGTGGGTACGTTAAAGCGCGTTATTGAATACGGCTTAGGGATTTGTTTTTTACCTTCGCACTCGATTAAAAAACAAGTGCGTAGCGGTCGTCTGAATCACATTCGTATTACCGATTTCGAATACAAAATGGCATTTCAGTATTACTACCGCGCGACCGGTAAGACTTCAGAAACCGCACACATTTTATTTCAAGCATTAACTGGGGATCAAGAGCGGTCGTAGTCGCCCGTTAAAGTTTGAAACAATATCGTCGTACCATTATCAAAGTGATTTTAAAATGGACTGAGTTTTTTTCAGATCATAATTCGACAATAAATTTTTAATAGCCTGTTCATCAATGGGCAGTGAATTTTTCTTATGCCATTCAATAAAGCTTACGCAGTCAATAATGTCTGAATCACTACCACGATTTAATTTAAGTTTTAGGTATAGCTCAAGTGATGGTCGATAAATATTTCCTTTGAGCCCACTTTTAAAAAAAACTAAAGCAGATTTCCAGTTCGGTATTTGTCTTAAAAAAAAATCAGCCGAAGGATTTATAGATTCTATAGATAGGCCAGCTTTTAAAGCTAATTTCATCAGCGCTAATCTTTTTTCATTGGTTAATTCTCCAAGCGGGCAGATGTCGATGTCGGACGTATTTCGTGATCCAGCATTCAGTATCGCGAGCAGGGATCCGCCAATAACGACCCAATCATCTTCAAGATCAGTCGTAATGAAAATTAAAAACTGTTCGTATTGGTTTCTTGTAATCATGCAACTTTTGAAAGAGCACTTAAGGCAATTCGACGTAGTTTGATAATTTTTGGTTCTGCTGATTCGATTGCAGAATTAAGTAAATTAATTTGTTCTAGTTTCAAGTTGGCTAAATACTTAGGATAGTGATCGCGGTAGGCCATAAAAACAGCTAAGGCGGCTTCTTTGACTCGTAGATCTGAATCTGAAAAAAATATCCTTACAATTTCGACGATAAATTCTTCATTTGAATTACATTCGTCAAATGTGAAATTTTCACTGGTATCATATAAGGGAAAAACGAACTTGAAGCTCATTTGTTTAGCTTACAATATTTCGAGCAACAAATCTTTTGCGAATGGGCAGAATCGACCAAAGTCTGTACTAGAAAAGTGCGCTTTCGGGCCAACCCATGCGCGATGCGATTAATCGCACGATTTCGCTGGCGGTTTCTTCTAAGGCACGTTCGGTGACGTTGAATACGGGCCAGCGTTTATTTTGTTTAAATAAATTTTCGGCGTATTCGATCTCTTTTAAAATTTGTTGAATCGATGCGTACTCTCCGCCCGAGTCTTGCCCGAATTTCTCGAGGCGATTTTTTCTGATTCGTTGTAACGAATCAATATCGATAATCAAGCCGACAATTTTACGCTGATCAATTTTAAATAACTGTTCCGGTAACGGTGAACCCGGTACCAGGGGGATATTTGCGACCTTCCAGCCCTTATGGCTTAGAAAAATCGATAGTGGAGTCTTGCTTGTACGGCTGATGCCGACTAAAACGATATCGGCTTTATCAAGCTCGTTTAAAGTTTTGCCGTCATCATGGCGAACGGTGTACTCGATCGCTTCGATGCGTTTAAAATAGCGGTCGTCAGTTTGGCGAAGCACGCCTACTTCCTTCGAAGAAGCGACGCCGAAGAAATGATCTAGCGTTTGAATCAGCGGGCCTAAAAAGTCGATCGAGGGAATCGATTTCTCGACGCAAAGTTCAGCCGCTTTTTGACGTAGTACTGGGCTTGCAAATGTGTAAGCCACCATTCCGCGCTTTGCAAAGCAATCGTCAATCACTGTGCGCAGCTGGTCTTCTGATCTAATATTTTTGCAGCGTTGAATATTAATTTCTTTTTCAGCGTACTGAACCAGCGCTGCACGAATCATCGTGACTGCAGTTTCACCCGTGCTATCGGATAAAATAAAGATGGTGTAAGCGCTCGAGGGTGGGGTTTCGTTACTCATGAATCAAAGTGAACACGCATTAAAGTTTTTTGTAAACTTTCAATGCGCAATTGCAACCAAGGTTCTGCTAATGAAGATAATACGACGAATGTGTGCGACGGCGTTAAACGCACCAAAAATCCTGTCATTTTTTTTTCTGAATCTAAATTCGCTAAATTGAATTTCGTCAGAAAAGATTTTGCACTGGTTTTCATCACTTTGTACAAAGCGACCTCGGGTAAGCGAATTGTTTCTAATCCGGCTAATTGATTAAGGTGCTTTGAAAAGGCAAAGATCTGAGTTGCCGCATAGAAATTCTCAGATGAAGTGCGCTCCATCATAAACCCGACTTCAAAAAACGAAGATAATTGCGTAAATAACAAAGTGATATCGTCTTTTTTTACAACGTGTTCAAAAATGTAACTGATATTTTCTAAAGACTGGTTATCTGAAGTTAATTGGAAAGTTTTTTTAAGTTCTTCGAATTCTAATAGCTGTTGAGGTTGGTCAAACATCTTTTCTACTTTTTCATTTAATTTTTTAATCATGAAATGAGTTTAGCTAACTATCGCTCTACGTCGTAGCCGCGACGTAACTGATTTGCTCGAAACTAGTCGAAAGGCGGGCTGCTATAAGCTGATTCAGTGGGGAATCTGAGCTAAATAAGCGAATATTTTTAACTTTTAAATTACGGCTGATCTCGGATAGCTTTTCAACCACTGCGTTCGGGTTATTCTTCCAAAGTAAAATCCATGTAGCGTGGAAATGATCAGAAGATCCAAGCAGTAAGACATTTTCATCTTCAGAAAAACTGTAAGCTTTTAGCTGCGTTTCTGAAACCAATTGAATGATTTGATTCGGTAGTGGTTTTTTATTGTGATAAAGACACGCGCTCAGTAAAAAACCCGATCTAAAATCAATTTCGTTCCACCAGTGGTCTTTGTAATTATCTTCGACGATCCAAAGCTCGGCACCTGCGCTGAAAGCCTGATCGGCGTCTAGTTTGATCACCTTTAGCCACGCTCGTTACGAGTCACTTGATCTAAAATTCCGTTCACGAACGAAGGGCTTTCTTGGGTTCCGAAAACCTTTGCGACTTCAATGGCCTCATTGATAGCGATCTTGGGCTCAATCATTTCTGAAGCCATCATCATCTCGTAAACGGCCATGCGTAAGATGTTGCGGTCGACTCCACCCATACGATCGATTTTCCAGTGGCGGCTAGCGCTTTGGATTTTCTCATCAATTTTAATTTTATGAGCTTGAACACCGCGCACGATATCGTCGGCGTACTTTATAATTCCGCGATCTTTTTGGTCATCATAAATTGAGAAAAGATCTTCAAAAGAAATTTGCGGAGCGTACTCAGTTTGAAATAGTATTTGTAGGGCGATTTCCCGAGATTGTCTTCTCATCTTCTAAATTCCTTGGCGAAACGGGGGTTAAACTTAATTGAGGACCAGCAGAATCGATCATATCAATTAGCTCATCACCTTCAAGTTTTTCTACAAATTCCTGCACGTCTTTGAATGTTCTATATACACTCGCGAATCTAACGTAGGCAACATCATCTAGTTGTTTTAATTCGGCCATGACTTTGCGGCCGATGACTTTGGAAGAAACTTCGCCTTCACCACGAGTCATCAACCAACCCGAAATTCTTTCAACCGCAGACTCAAGCTGGGCTGAGCTAACGGGACGTTTTTGAACTGCAGCTTGTAAGCCACGAAATAATTTTTCTTTATTGTAAGGCTCACGGCGGCCATCTTTTTTAATGATGGATGGGTAGCTCAGCATCACGGTCTCTAAGGTTGAGTAGCGTGATTTACACGACAAACATTCACGACGACGACGAATACCCGTGTCTTTTTGGACTCGGGTGTCTAGAACTTTATCTTCAGAATGACCGCAGAAAGGGCACTTCATGCTGCTAAAGTAGGTGAGCCTTTGGTCAGGGTCAACGCCTGGTTTGATTGCCAAATTTATAGCTGGCGCGTAGCATAATATTTGGAGGCCCAACATGGTTAAAGCTTTTGTTATGACTGGTTCGAAAGCCGGCGTCTTGGCAATGATTTCTGTATTTGTTTTTACTTCATCCGCGTTCGCTAACGCTCCCAAAGTAGGCAGAAATGCAGCGGCTAAATATTTCATGGGTGAACGCAATACTGATTCTGGAAATAACCAATCAGCCTCTTCGGATCGCAAACCAAACTCGGTTGAATCTTTAGCCCCTGAAGAGCGTTATCTTACCTTTGGCTTGAGCAACTATATGTCGAGCGACAGCTACAACTGGGGCGGCCCGAACGAAGAGAAAGTCGGTAAATGGGGAGTCGACATGACTTACCGAATTAGCGAATTTCGTAGCTTATTCGACGAAGCGATCAGAGTTTCATACACCGAATTCGAACCAAACGGAAAACGCGCTACTAAATTAAGTCTGCTTTACGCATTTCTACTACCGGATGCCAGTTCGAAATTTCCGCTTTATTTCGGCGCCGCAGCCGGGCCCGGAATTTTCTTTAAACAACTAGAAAACGAATCATCGGTCAGCTTAGATTACCAATTATTTCTAGGCCTACGCTTATTTAATATTTTCGAAAACTCAGGATTCTACTTCGAAGGCGGCATGAAGAATCACTTGCAGCTGACCTCGGATGGCCAGTTGAACGGAACATACGTGGGCCTTGGCGGGATTTTTACTTTTTAGTTTATTTATTTAAGACGCTCTTTTTTTATCGAACGAGACCGAAAGCTTTAGCCCCATCACTTTTAGCAATGCAATGAGCGTAGTTAATTTCGGATTTCCGTTGGCTGATAGGGCTTTATATAAACTTTCTCTGCCAAGCTGGGTCTTTTCAGCAATTTCAGCAATTCCATAAGCTTTAGCCACATGACCTAAAGCTAAAAGAAACAGTTCTTCCGAATCTTCACCGGCATCTTGTAAGCTGGCATTTAAATAGGCCGCGGCCTCTTTTGGGTCTTTCAAGTCTTCGATTAGTAAATCGGTATAGGGAATTGTTTTTTTCATAGCTAAATTCCTTGTTCCTGCAAATACATACTAAGAAGTTTTTTGGCCTTAACAATGTCACCTTGTTGCGTAGATTTATCTCCACCGTAAAGTAAAATAATAATAAAACCTCTGCGTTCACCAAAATAAATTCTGTAATCAGGTCCAAAATCAACCTTTAGTTCGAAAACTCCACTTCCTACAGATTTCGTATTCGCAAAATTTCCGATCGCTAATCTATTTATTCTGGTGCGTATAATCGCACGCGCGTTTTGGTCACGTAATCCCTTTAACCAATTATAGAATGGACTATTTCCATTCGTCAGATGGTAAACAACTACTTCTTTTGATTTAGGGTTCAAGGCAACTCGCAATCTTAATGTATCCTTAAAGATACAAAATGTCTGTGGGTAATTTTAACACTGCAAAGCAATCGAGGCCTGCTAGGACGCAATCAGGTCGGTTTCTGCAAGCCCATGTTCCGAGAATAGAAATTAGCTAGCTAAAAAGGGCGTCAGAGTTTATGTTCCTGTTTCTATAAATAACCAACCGATGGGATACCACGTGGCAGTGCCTTTACACCTTCATTTAGTCGACGCAATCGTCGCAGCCCTTGATGAAATTTTTCTTGATCAACGTTACGCCGATAAAGTCATCGAGAAAATCTTTAAAAAAAATCGTAAGTGGGGCGCGCGCGACCGCAAATTTGTCGCCGAATCTATTTACGAAATCGTTCGTCACCGCAGAAGACTTGAATACATCGCGGGCTCTGCCGAATCTTGGGATCTTTTAGCCGCGCACTTATTTCAATCGATGAACGAACTTCCGAATTGGGAAGAATTTGATCGCCTAGATTTAAACGAAATGAAAAAGCGTAACTCAGAAGAAAAACCGCCTGAAGTTGCGAATTCATTTCCTGATTGGTTGAACGAACTTGGCAAAGCCGAATTCACTGACCAATGGACGAAGCTGATGAATGCGCTGAATCGCCCGGCTGAAGTTTTTTTACGCGTGAATACGCTAAAGGCACAGACGACTCCGCTGATATCCGAATTAAAAAATGAAGAGATCGAAGCTGAAGCCGTCTCTTCAAAAGAATTTCAATTACCGAACACCATTAAATTATCAAAAAGAAAAAATGTTTTCACCACGCAAGCTTTTCGTAATGGCTACTTCGAAGTCCAAGACGCCGGTTCACAGCTAGTGGCTCCGCTAGTCGACGTAGCCCCTGGCATGCGCGTGGTCGATGCCTGCGCCGGGGCCGGTGGTAAATCACTACACCTGGCCGCGATAATGAAGAACAAAGGCAAAATCATCTCGATGGATATTCACGACTGGAAACTAAAAGAACTAAAAGTTCGCGCCGCCCGCGGCGGAGTCGACATCATCGAAACCAAAGTGATCGAATCATCAAAAACCATCAAGCGCTTAGAGAATTCTTTCGACCGCGTCTTACTTGACGTACCTTGTTCGGGCTTAGGCGTTCTACGCCGTAACCCCGATACAAAGTGGAAACTTACGATGGAAGAGATCGATCGTTTGATTGTTCTTCAGCGCGAGATTATTTCTGACTACTCGGGCATGTGTAAGCCGGGCGGTAAAATGGTCTACGCAACTTGCAGCATTCTACACCGCGAAAACGAAGACCAAGTGAAGTGGTTCTTAGCTTCGCCAGAGGGCGCCAATTGGACGCTTGAAAAAGAAGAGCGCATCTGGCCGCACATCCACGGGTTTGATGGGTTCTACGCTGCGGTGTTGAAGAAGAATTAATTTTATTTAAAGTGTAAATAAAAAAAGGCGACTTCACTTTCATGAAGTCGCCTTTCTAATTTCAAATTCTGTACTAACTAAAAATTACTTTAAAATTTCCCAGTTCGCCGTGTTTGAACCAAAAAAAGCTTGTGGCTCAGATGGCTTCGCATTCAAAGCCTTTTCTTTACCAGAAATACAAACATTTACGTTTGCGTAAAGGTCGGTCCACTTTTGTGACTTTGGCAATTCTTGCAGTATGCAATCGTCCCAGTATGTGTACTCAGTGTCAGCTGAACAACCGAAAGATGGGCGGTCAGTGCGGGCCGCAGTTAAGATGATGCGGTTCGGATTTTTGATTGATTCGGTGATGAATTGGCCCGAGTAGCAAGCAGAGATAAGTACGATTGTCGGAGCGGCTCCGCAAGCTTGGTTCAATAATTGTTCGAAAACTTTTGGAGATAAGATGCCGGCCTTTGATAGGTAGAAACCTTGGCCTTTTGTACCGTGTGACGTCATGTGAATTAAGCATGCTTCGTCAGACTTTAGTTTCGTAGTTTGGAATGCCGTGATTAAGTTTTTTTCGTTAGCAGCGTAAACGTTTTTTTCGGCAGAGATGTATTTTGCTGAAGACGATAGTTGGATCGTTTCTAAGTTACCCATTTTTGAAAATTGAGTCGTTAAGTCTTCGCGACCGTTGTCGAAATTTTCGATAGAATCGTCGCCGGCGATGAAGATGCCTTTGTAGTTGTAAGCGTGAGCGCTTGAAGTAGCTAGAAGTACGATTGCGATTTGCAGAATGGCTTTACTGATATTCATTATTTCCCCTTATTTGGATAGGGGATTTATAAAATGCGCACGATGGGTTGGGTACGAGTTTTCAGCCCGTTGTAAAGCTTTCAGACGCTTCGCGGCCGCTTATAAATGGATGTTGGGGTCTGAAAGCTTATGTATTTGTTTTAGAAGTAAATCTTCAAACCGACTTTGGTTCCGGTACGCTGGATATTCGTTTCTATGTTGTTTAGTTTAGAGTTTTGACGCTCTTGGTACCAGTCGCCAAATAGTCGAAAACTACCGAAGTCTATGAAAGCGCCAGCGTTAAGCTCGTCTCCTTGAGTATCGCCGTAGTAGCTTTCTGTGATCGGTAGGTACGCTCTGTAGTTACCCTGAATACCAAAGTACTTCATTAAATAGATTTGTAAAGTAGCCGCCGGGAACTGCTGATTCAAGCGGTATGTGTCAGAGCTTCGAGTACGTAAACCGTAATGCAACGTAATGTGCGAACCCTGAACAGTATTTCCAAACACGCGCAAATTGAAAATTCCGTTTACGTCGTTGAAACCTTCTTCAGAATTGTTTGCGTATTCCCCAGAAATACCCACAAAGCGCGCGTAAGCTGAAATTTCTCCGGCGTAGTTTGAATTATTTTTTGAACTGCCAACATTGTTTGTTGTTGATTGCGTGGCGTGGGTGCTCATGTAGCCACCGAGTACAAATTCATAGGGTGATGGCGTATTAATGGTTAGCCACATATCCATCAAGGCGCGGCGGTCTTTGTTTTCTAACCAGGATTGTAAGGTAAACCGCTTCGCTTCGCGGGCGGCGGCACCCTGCGAAAGCAGCCAGGGGCGCGAGCTAGATGATTTTTCTTGTGCCCAGCTTTGAGACGCGGCTGTAGCCACTAATAACATGATTGTTAATAGATGTGTTTTCATCTTTTTATTCTAGCATGGCCATGCAGTTGAAGGTGGATTTGCGGCATCTGTCTCAAATAAAGAATACTGTGTGACTTTTATTCTACCGATAAGCAACTAATGCGCAAAAAACATCTAGAACTTGTTCAAAAAGAGAATGTATATTTCATTCAAATTAATACATTAACGGGGCGAGTTTCGCTACTGTTTGATCACCCCGTTTTCAATTGGGTGCTAGCAAAAGATTTTAAAAATGCTTTTTACCAAACACGCGGAAATATTCAGTTGGTGCCGATGCTCAAAAAAGATTTATTTATCATGGAAGACGTCGACGCGAAGGGTTTTCGCGCACAGAATTTCGTTTATGCGTCGGATACCATTAGCCAGCAGTTTTTGAAAACAAGTATGAAGCACTGGATATTGAATCACATTTTTGAATTTTTTACGAAAAGCATTGCGGTGTTTTATTTAATCGTTTTTGCAATCGCGCATCAGTACGTAAGCACACATTATGGTACGCAGGGTATGCTTCAGCTGGGTTTTATTTTTGGTCCGCCGGCTATGATCGTGCTGCCGACCGTATACTACTTTCTTTGGTCTTCGCGCACGCGCTCTAGTATTCTGAAATTCTACTTTCGCTTTGAGCTGATGCTGATGATTATCATCGCATTGGCTTACATGCTGTTATTCGCAGTGATGCCACCGGTAATGCCGACGTACTAACATAATTAGTAATGCCACGGAAATTTTTTAAAATCTTTATCGCGCTTTTCAACGAACGAATTTCGACCTTCTTCGGCCTCGGTGGTGCCATACGCCAGGCGCGTCGCTTCACCGGCGAAAAGCTGTTGTCCTACTAAGCCATCGTCGATCATATTAAATCCGAATTTCAACATGCGCATCGCGGTCGGAGACTTCTGATTCATTTCGGCGGCCCATTCAAGAGCGACTTTTTCTAAATCTTTATGGGGGATAACTTCGTTAACCATTCCCATATCAAATGCGGTTTGTGCGTCGTAGTTGCGGCCCAGAAAGAAAATCTCGCGCGCTTTCTTTTGACCCACTTGTCTTGCTAGGTACGCTGAACCATAGCCCGAATCAAAACTAGCCACATCAGGGTCGGTTTGTTTGAAAATTGCATGTTCTTTTGAAGCTAAGGTTAAATCACAGATCACGTGCAATGAGTGACCTCCGCCCACGGCCCAGCCTGGTACGACGGCCACTACTATTTTTGGCATGAAGCGAATTTGTCGTTGAACTTCTAAAATGTGCAAGCGGCCCAGCTTCGCTAAGTTTACTTTATTTTCTTCGGCTGTTCCGGTGCCGTTATTGTCGGCGCCTTCGTATTTGTATCCATCTTTTCCGCGAATGCGTTGGTCTCCGCCCGAACAAAATGCCCAGCCACCATCTTTTGGTGAGGGCCCATTGCCGGTTAGTAAAATGACTCCGACGTCTGCCGAAATTCTTGCGTGTTCTAAGGCGATTGATAATTCGTCGACCGTTTTCGGGCGAAACGCATTTCTAACTTCGGGTCTGTTCAGGGCAATGCGAACAGTGCCCTGGTTTTTTGCGCGGTGGTAAGTGATATCGCTAAAGTCAAAACCTGCGATTTCAGTCCATTGGGTTTCGTCGAATATGTCAGATACTTTTTTTGTGCTCATAGGCACCATTTGTAGCATTGACCAAGACCCATCCTCAAGGGAAGATAATCAAGAAAATACAACTCTGGAGTCATCTATGGTTCATGATCTAAGCCCATTTATATTTAAATTTCCTGAGACCTCGCTATGGGGTTCTGAATTTGGTTTTCGTTGGTATGGATTTTCATACATGTTGGGATTTATCTGCGCTTATTATTTAATCTGCTGGCTTGCAGAGCGTCAGCGCGCCGGTTTAACGCGCGCGATGGTTGGTGATTTTATCACTTACGCGGCGATCGGTACACTTGTGGGCGGACGACTAGGATACTGTTTATTTTACGACCCATCATTGTTTCACAGTTTTCGTTCCGGCTTTCCGTTTTGGGGCGTCCTAGCGGTTAATGAGGGTGGGATGGCCAGTCATGGCGGTATTATAGGTATTTTCGTTGCGTGTTTTCTTTACGCGCGCAAGACCGGACTTAACTACGTTTATCTTTTAGATTTAGCTTCACTCACCGGACCCATTGGTGTTTTATTTGGCCGTATAGCAAACTTTGTCAATGGTGAACTTGTTGGGCGCGTGGCCCCGGCAGATTTTCCGCTAGCCGTGAAATTTCCTTCCGATATTTTGAACTGGCCGAACTATGAATTCGAACGTTTAAGTACGTTAAGTCCGGTCATCGAAAAAGTCGGCGTTGAAACTTCACAATGGAGTCAGCAGTTAGCATCGTTTCGCACTGATGCTAATTCGCGCGATCAAGTCTACCAAACTTTGTACCGTGTGATCGGCGAAGTTCAAAATGGTAATAGCAGCGTGAAAGCGGCAATCGAGCCCTTCCTAGATGCACGTTACCCGTCGCAATTATTTGCGGCGTTAACCGAGGGGATTATTACATTTTTAGTTTTATTTTTCTTAGCTCGTAAATCACGTCGTCCGGGGTTCGTCGCGGGAAGTTTCGTCGTGGTTTACGCCATCATGCGCATTATAAACGAACAATTTCGTATGCCTGATATTCAGATCGGATTTCAAGCTTTAGGTTTAACTCGCGGGCAATGGCTAAGCGTTGGTATGTTAGTGGTTGGAGTCATTCTGATTTTCTACTGGACGCGCACGCAGTCGCAAACAGTCTTCGGTTGGAAGCGCGGCGAAAGCGTCCGCGTTGGTCGTCGATAATAGCGTAAAGTTTTCCGCCTGGGCGAAGATTAGCGTTTACGTAGACCGCCCAAATTATCAAACAGCGTACCTACGGTACGCTGAATATTAAATCTTGTATAAAGAATCGAAATTTTTTGCGCTAAGCTTTGTGACGTATATTGCTGGTGCGAGCCCAAAACGTTTAAAGCTGTATTAATATCGACTTTATTGTTTTTTTTCATTTTTTCTAAAATTTGATTTAGTGATTCATCGGCGCTCTTTAAGTTTTCTAATTGCGACGCGTACAAACTTTGTTGGTTCTCTAAACTTGGATACACCGATTCGATTGTGTGCTTTGTTTCGTCGATCTCGCCGTCTAGATCGCGCTGGGCCGCTTCGACACTTTTAACTGCAGCGCTTTCTAAGTTTGAATTTTTTGCATCGAAATTATAGCTTAAGTACACGCCGATCGATTTATCATTTGTGCGGTTTGATATACTGTTGATCTCGCCGGCGCCGCGTGAAGTTGCCGCCTGCAAGTAAATAAGCGGAGCTGTTCGACGAGCCTGACCTGATTTATAGTTGGCTTGTGAACTTTCTAAATCGTATTCGGCCATTTTAATATTTGGGTTTTTAACTAAGGCTATGCGAAAAGCTTCTTCGGCCGTTTCGGGAATTTGCAACGACGCAATGGCTTGTTCAATCGTATCCATATCAGAAATGTCGGGCGCAGTAACTGTCGAAAAATACTTAAAATCTTTTACGGCTTCTTTGTAGTTAAAATCAGCGCGGATATATCGAGTTTTTAAATCGTTCATCTGTTGTTGAATGATGATCAGGTCATCACCCTTAAATGCAGTTGCGTAAATTTGTAAAGTCGCTGATAAAAAATTTAAATAATTTTGCTGTTCAACAACTTCAAGTAGTCCGGCGTACGCGTCTATAACCGAGCGTGCGATACTGCCGCGAGTATTTGGAATAAGCGCATTACTTGAGCTGTATCTGGCTTTCAGCGCCCTTAATTCTGCTTCGGCGGCTTGGGTAGCGAATCGATTCGCGCCCCCGTCGTAAAGGGTGACCGAAGAAGAAATCGAAGTCGAACGATTGCGACTACTTAATTGGCTATTGCGAATTTCAGATAAGTAAGACGATTTATTTAAATCAACGCCGGTCGAAATATTTATGGTTGGTAACCAATTTTTTTGCTGTGCTTTCAGACGATCTTCCATTGATTGCACTCGTAATTGATTAGCAACGGTTTTTGGATTGTTTTCGATCGAAACTTTGATGGCCTCTTGCAGGGTTAATGCGTGAACTGAAGTTGCGACTAGCAGCGGAAGTATCAGATAAAAGTGTTTCACGGGTTTACTTCTTTCGTCATGGGCTCAAGGTTAACTTCTATGAATGTTGAATAGGTTGGTTTTAAAGTTGTTTCAATGTAGCGCGATTTGTAGCCCGGTGATTGAATCAAGAAAAAAGCCTTTGCTCCGTTTTTACGGGCTTCGAATGCGGCCGATGACATATCGTCTTTATATTTAAAATGGCCGGCAATGGTACGAAAGTAAATGTTGCGCTGAAGTGGGTTAATATATTCGGCCGAGCTGAAAAGCTCGTTCGAATTTGCTAAAACAAACGAATAATCCGGAAATTCTTGGGCATTCATCAAGCGAATTTCAACTTTCTTCTTTTTGAGATCGATACCTTGAGGAAAGTTCACGCGCACCGACATCATGAAGCCACCCAATGCATTCGCTGGTACGTCGGCGCCATGCTCGGGTAAAGCCTCTCCGATCAGATGCTGGTAGACGTATTTAAATGAGGGGTGCTTACAATCAAGTGACGTTATGCACGACTGCGGAACTTCTACGATGTCGGGGATCGAGGCCACCGGGCTAGCGTGCAATGCATTTACAATTAATAAAGGTGAAAAGTTCGTTTCGCGCGTACTTCCGCGCGGAGTAACTTGGCCGTGTGCGTAGTTCGTGCTTCGATCGACCGTGTAGATCGCATCGAAACGCGCAGCAGGCAGCGGAACCGCGCCATCAGATTCCCAGTAACGGCTTCCGAAAGCCATACCCTTAAAGATTTTTAAATTTTCAGATAAACCATAGGTTTTATCACGAAAGATTTCGACCACATCGGCCACTCCAGCAATAGCAAGCGGACGAATCGATTTGCCCATGTGCTCTAATATGTTTGTTGGAACGACAGTGACATGTTTACGAAATTTGCTATTGGTCTCGCTCATTAAGGCCATTTCGTCTAATTGACGACGACCTAAATTAGTGAATAGTGTCGATGAGATCTGTTTTGAAATGAAATTATCATTTGTTAAAAAAGTTGCAAGCTTACTTCCCCAATACGGAGTACCTAAAGATATGAACGCATCTAAATTTTTAACGTATTCAGGGTGATAGTCGATCGCATATTGCGGAACGCCGTCAACTACGCCAATGCGATTAGCGTAGTGATGCAACTGTCGGTAAGCATGAAAATACCAAATAAGTGAAACGATACCGCCCTGCGAATGAGAAATGACTGAAATTTTATCTTGCGGTTGAAGACGACCTTTTAATTTTTTATCGATATACTGGCCGAATAAGATAGCGAAATCGTCGGTCGTCATTTTTTTATCGGCCGTCGGATAAACGAAAGAATACGATTCATGCAAAGTGTCGGGTCGTGCCGCGTCTAAATGATTTTTTAAAGCGCCGGGCATTGCCCCGAAACTTGCGACACTTCCGCCGATACCATGAACATAGAATATGTAGTGACGTTTAGACTTTTCGGCAGACCTTTGGGCCTGCGAAATTCCGAACGTAAACAGCAACAGGGTAAATAAAAGTATGTTCATAACTGTCCCTAGTTACAAAATAGTGACCCGTTTAAAATCAATTAGGATTGGTATGGTAGAATTTACCTGTCAAAAGTTTGTACACTTAGACGCAAAGGGTATTACAGCTGTTCATATTACAGCTGTTCAGCGTCTTCGCGGCTTGCAGCTTTTTCTTCACCAGTCGTGAAATCTTTAATTTTATATTCTAAAGATCCGTCGGCTTGATCGAATATTAAAACCGCTTTTGCAGTTCCGACTTTGTTAGCTTTTTCTAATTTCTTTTTGAAGTTGCCGGTTAAGAAAACTTCGCAGTAAAGGTTTTTGTTTCGTAAAATACTGGCTATTCGAACCGCCTCTTTCAGTGCGTTTTCACCGTTTGCTATAAGTGAAATAGGAGAGGCCTTTGATATTTCTAAAGTTGCGCCGCAAAGATCGGCTAAACGATCAACGCCTGCTGCCCAACCGACGCCCGCCGTTTTAGGGCCACCAAGTATTTCAACTAATCCATCGTAACGACCACCCGAAAGAATGGCACTTTGGGCACCTAGCTCGGTCGTAGTGAATTCAAAAACGGTGTGGCAGTAGTAATCTAGACCGCGCACTAATTTGGGGTTAATTTTGTAAGGGATATTCAATCTTTTTAAGCCTTCTTGTACGTCGGTGAAAAACTTTTTTGAATTTTCATTCAAATGATGATCCATTAACGGCGCGCCAGCCACAATTTTACGGTCGCCTTCGTCTTTTGAATCTAAAATGCGTAAAGGGTTTTTTTCTAAACGCACTTGAGAGTCAGCCGATAGTTCAGCTTTAAACGGAGTTAAATATTCAACCAAAGCTTGGCGGTAACCGTTACGTGATTCGACGTCTCCTAAAGTATTAATCTCTAAAATGCAGCGTTCAGATAATTTTAATTTTTTAATAATAGTCCACGCTAAGTCTAAACATTCGACGTCGGCTAATGCTGACTCTAAACCCAAGATCTCGACACCGAATTGGTGAAACTGACGGTAACGCCCTTTTTGCGGGCGTTCGTACCTGAACATGGGCCCATAGTAATAAAGTTTCAACGGCACTAATTGCGCTAAACCTTCACTGACAAACGAACGTACAACACCGGCTGTACCTTCGGGCCTTAACGTGATGGAGTCACCTCCGCGGTCTAAAAATGTGTATGTTTCTTTACTTACGGCGTCGGAGGTTTCGCCCAAAGAGCGATGAAACACATCTGAGAATTCAAAGATCGGTGTTTCGATCTCGTTGAAGCCGTAGGTTAAAGCTGTTTTGTAAGCAATTTCGTCAATTTGACGAAAGCTACGCTTGAGCTCGGGTAATAAATCTCTTGTGCCGCGGACGCTTTGATATTTACTCATACAGCCGATAAGCATATCCTAAGTTTTCATATGATGAAATGGATTTTAGTCTCTATTCTAGTTTTTTCTGCCGCGGTTGGTGCTGGGGTCTATTTTATTTCTGGAGCTGGTCACGGTAACGGAATCGAAGTTGATTGGCGCTTGCTAAGCCAAATGGATTACATTGGTAACGTTGCGCCTACTGAACTTAAACAATTAGAAAATAAACGCGTAAAAATACCGGGCTTTATGGTTCCGCTAGAAGATGATCAAAGATTAGTGACTGAATTTTTACTTGTACCGACCCCGCAAGCTTGCATTCACGTGCCACCCCCGCCACCCAATCAAATGGTTTACGTTAAAATGCGCAAAGGTGTCGAAGGAAAAGTGGGAGCCCCAATCTGGGTCTACGGAAACTTGAAAATTGCGACGAAGCGATCACAGTACGGCGAAGTTTCGTTCGAACTTGATGGCGAAGAAGTCGAAGACTACAAATAAATTTTTAAAAATGTGAATAGGAGTTCTCGATGAAATTAGCAAATAAGTTAGTGGCCGTTCTTTTACTATACGGAACTTTCGTGTCTGCGAATCAGGGGGCCGAGTCCAAATCAGGTAGCAAATCAGCAAAGCATCAGCACCGTGAACATTCGGCACACAAACACGGAAGTGGTCAGATATCGATCGCGATCGAAGGATTAAACGGCGAAATCGATTTCGAAGCTCCGGGTGATTCAATCTATGGTTTCGAATACGAAGCAAAGAAGCCAGCAGATAAGAAAAAACAAGAAGAGGCTTTAAGTTTTTTGCAAAAAAATATTTCTGAAATAGTTCGTTTTGAGCAAAAATTAAATTGTATCATTACAAAAATTAAAACTGAAATAGAGCAGCACAAAAGCGATAAGCATTCACACGTAGAGGCCAAATTCAAAATAACTTGCGAAAAATCGCCGCTGGGTTCAACGCTTATTTTTAATGTACAGACGACATTTCCGAAACTTAAAAATGTTGCGGTCACGGTCATCGTCGATGATATACAAAAATCGGCCGAAGCTAACAAAAACGGCGTTAAGCTAGAACTTAAGAATTAATTAGTTATGGAAACAGCATTGCAATTAACGAACGTTAAGTTTTCGTATGGGAACGGCGCAAATCAGGTTTCAATTATTGATGTTTCGCATTTACAGGTGCAAAAGGGCGAGATCGTTTTTTTATTCGGGCCGAGTGGCTCGGGTAAATCGACGCTGCTTGAACTATTCGCCGGAATATTAAAAGCTCAGTCCGGCGACTTGATTGTTGAAAATCAAAATCTTTCGAAAATGAGCTTAGGTGAACTAGATCAATTTCGTGCCGAAAATATCGGTTATATTTTTCAAAGTTTTAATTTGATTCCGTATTTATCAGTTCTTGAGAATATTCAATTGCCATTTCTTTTTCAAAACGCCGAAGTTGACGAACGCGCGCTTCAGCATTTGGTCGAAAGTTTAGGACTGACTCCGTTTGTAAATCGCGTGGTTTCGCAATTGTCTGTTGGTCAGCAGCAGCGGGTTGCCGTAGCCCGAGCGCTGTTAAAAAAACCCAAAGTCATCTTAGCCGATGAACCGACTTCGGCGTTAGACTATGATCACCGAGAGAAATTTCTGAAGTTATTATTTAAGCTTTGTCGAGAACATCAGATTACAGTGCTATTTGTCAGTCACGATCGTTCGATTGAAAAATTATTTGATCGAGCCATTCACTTACCTGAAATTAATCGTGTACAACTTACGGCGGCTCATACGGAGGTTTTTTGAAAGCTCATAAGATGAAAATGAGCCAGTGGTTCAATTTAGCGTGGAAGTCTTTAAAGAATCGTAAACTAGCGACTATTTTAACTGTTTTTTCGATGACTTTAAGTTTAGTGCTATTGATGGCGGTAGATCGTGTGCAGCGAGCGGCGCAAGATGGTTTTACCCAAACTATTTCGGGCGTCGATTTGGTCGTAGGTGCGCGTTCTGGTCCGATGCAAATTATTTTATATTCGGTATTTAATATTGGTCAACCAACCCAAAATGTTTCTATGGAAAGCTATAACGATATCAAGGCTAAGCCAGAAATAGAATGGACGATACCGTACAGTTTAGGCGATGGGCATCGCGGTTTTCGCGTGGTTGCCACGAGTCAAGATTTTTTCAAATTCTACAAATTTCGTTCAAAAGAAAATATTCAGCTAGCTAGCGGAGTCGTATTTAAAGATTACTTTGATGTGGTCATCGGGGCCGATGTGGCCGAGACCTTAAAGTACGATGTCGGCTCGCGGGTCGTTGTGGCTCACGGAGTTACAACCAGTGCGGCTATTCAAATGCACGACGATAAACCGTTTCGAGTCGTAGGAATTATGAAGCCGACAGGTACGCCGCTTGATCGTGCACTTTATATTTCGTTAGAAGGCATGGAAGCGATTCACTTAGATTGGCAAACGGGTAGTGCGCCGGGTAAAGATAAAGAAATCGCCATTCAGTCGATTACGCCCGACATGGTCAAGCCCAAAGCGATTACATCTTTTTTCTTACGAACTAAAAATCGCGTCGAGACTCTGAAATTACAAAGATCGATCAACGAATATAAAGAAGAACCTTTGCTAGCGGTGATCCCCGGCGTAGTTCTTTCTGATTTGTGGCAATCGCTTTCGATGGTAGAAAAAGTTTTAAAAGGAATTTCTTTTTTGGTGATGGTCGTGGGTTTGTTGTCGATGTTGATTGCTTTAATGACTTCGCTGAACGAGCGCCGTCGCGAGATGTTGATTCTGCGGGCGCTAGGCGCCTCGCTTAAGCATGTGCTAGGCCTTATTTTACTAGAAACCTTCTTAATCAGCGCCTTTGCTGTGGTGTTCGCATGTATGACTAAACTTATTTTAGAGGTCATTCTGGGGCCGTGGTTGCAATCTCGATTTGGTCTATACCTGCAAGAGCCACGCTTTTCAAATAGTGAATTTTCATACATCGCGATTATAATGATTAGCGCGCTATTAATTAGTTTTATACCAGCGATTCGCGCTATGCGAGCCGCTTTAAAAGATGGGCTTAGTTTAAAATTATGAGTGAAAAAAAGAACTACGTAACTCCGCCTGGTTTTGAAAAATTACGTGCCGAATACGTCGAGCTTTTAAATGTTGAACGCCCAAAAATAGTCGAAGTCGTGACCTGGGCCGCCAGTAACGGTGACCGTTCTGAGAACGCAGATTATCAATACGGTAAGCGCCGTTTGCGTGAAATTGACCGACGCGTACATTTTTTAAAAAACCGCATGGAAGATGCAGAAGTTGTTGATCCGACTAAGTTAAAATCTGAAAAAGTTATTTTTGGCGCCACCGTCACTTTAGAGAACGAAGACGGTGTACAGTCGGTCTATCAAATTGTCGGCGAAGATGAAATTGATATCATTAATAAAAAAATTTCTTGGCGTGCTCCGTTAGCCGCCGCTGTGCTCGGTAAAAAAGTAGATGATGAAATTAAACTACAAAAGCCGTCGGGTTTAGAACTACTTACTTTACTTAAGATCGAGTTTAAGTGATGGTCTATTTTTTTCCTTATGTAATCATGTTGCTGGGCGGGCTAGGCCTTTTTTTGGGCGAAGCATTCGTGTGGATCGGCTTCGTAATTTTATTTGTAGTCATTCCGGTTTTCGAATTTCTTTTTAAAGATAAAGATTTTAACTCACCTAAGTTTAAGTCGGCGGCGTCTGATTTATCTTTATATTTAACTCCGCTAGCTTTAAGTGCCTTGCTGATTTTAGCATTTCGACAGGCTTATTTGACGGAGAAATTTTATACTTTAGTCGGAACGGTTTTATCTACTGGCGCAATGTTAGGTGCGTTCGGAATTAACAGCGCCCACGAACTTGTTCACCGACGCGAAAAGAAAATTCGTGCGATGGGGGTTTATAACCTAATGTTAGTTAACTTCGCACATTGGGGTTTAGAGCACGTTTTCGGTCATCACAAACATGTAGCAACCCCGCTTGACCCAGCCACTGCAAAAAAAAATGAATGGCTTTATACATTCTGGATCCGTAATTATTTTGGCTCATTGAAGGGTGCGTTTAAGATTTCAAAAGAGCGCGTTGTTGGTTACTGGGTCGTATCAATCATTTTTGGCGTGTTAATTCATTCTATATTGGGATTGAAAATTTTAATTGTTTGGTTAGCGATTTCACTTGTGGCTATCGTACTTCTTCAAACAGTTGATTATATCGAACATTACGCTTTACTGCGGCCAAAAAACAACGAAGGTCATTACGCGGCTTTTAAGGGCCCGCATTCTTGGGATTCAACCTCGGTGATGACGAACATTACTTTATTCAATCTAGGATTTCATTCTCATCATCATATGAAGGCGGTGGTGCACTACGAAGATTTAGTTAAGCAAGAGACCGCTAATAAAATGCCTTTCGGCTATTCGATCATGCTTTTGTTTGCGCTGATACCATGGCTTTATATACCGTACATGAATAATAGGCTTACTTCGCCAACATCTTCTTAAGATCTTCAGTTACGTAGTTCATAAACCAGCCGTAATAATTTACTTGCGGAGTTAAAACGGGTTGGCCAGCAGCTTTAGCTTTTTTATTTAATTTAGCCAAAGCAATTGCACGAGCACGTTCGTTGCCTAGATTATACAAAGTCGCTGTTAAGCCCGGGTTCTGAGATATATCAAAGCCCGTTTCTTTCTTATAGATCTCGATAGAATTCATGGCGGCCGCGGCAATATAATGAACTGCGCTTGCAGGGTTAAGAGTTGCTTTATAAACCTGATCAATTTCAGAGACGCTTAACTTCGGTAAGCCGCTGATGCGGTTCACGACGTCAGTTAAACCTAAAACTTTGATCGGTCCCATTTGACCTAGTCCGTATGTTTTTCCGGCGGTGGTCGGGTCAAAAAAAGTTTTAACCAGTCCACTTTCAGGAAATTTCTTGCCGCAGACTTCTTTACCGCGAAATACTTTTTCCCATTGGTAGCCGTAGCAATCCCATTTTAAATATTCGGTCTCGATCGATTTACAGATATTCATTTCGGGGCAGTCGATTATTTCGGCGAACGGATGTTTGTTGTTCCAGTAAGCTTCCCATATTTTAAGTTTGACGAAGTATTCTTGAGCTGTGTCTTTGATGTCGACGTTAAATACATGCTCGCCAACGATAGCACTGGCAATATGAATTGGGTCGATATGATAAAGCGAAGCTGCTAAAAGAATTTCACGTTTCAAAGAAAAAGTCTTAGTTTCGTAATTCGTAAAGAGTTTCTTTTTGATAATTTCGTAGCGTTGAAGGTAAAACGGTAAAGGGTTCTTATTTAAATCAGAATCCAGCAAGTCAGCAACGTAGCGGTTAATCGATTTTTCGGGAACTGGGGGCATCTCGGTTAAAGTATTGCCGGCAGGAATGACCACGTACTCGGCAGCAATAACTTGAAAGCTAAGCGTAAGGGCTATAAAAAATGTCAGTTTACCTAATAGGGTTTTCATTGATTACATTCCTTATTTCTTTTTGAGTGCTAAATTATCAAACGATAGAAAAAGTTGATCACTGGTTGTAGTCGGTCGAGGTTGGTTTTCTTCTAAGACGGCGGTTATGTCTTTAAGAATTTGCGCTCGTGCCGGCCGCCATTCCCTAGGTCCGGATGTACCGTACAGAATCGCAAATAAAATATCACCATTCTGAGTCAGTAGATTTCCAGCAAGACCGATTGTTGGGTCGATTGTACCAGTCTTCGCTACCACAGCGCGACCGGTGATTAGCGAAGCGTAATTAGAAGATAGCGGGCTTTTATCAGCCGGATCTTTGTCGGCGCCAACGGTTGCAAAGATCGACTCGAGGCCCAAGCCTAACTTCTGTAGAAATGATTTTGTTTGCAAAAGTACATCAATAATCATTGAGCAACTAGTTGAGTTATAGAATTTATTGCCCACTGAATCACGAATTGGATTACCAGAGCCATTTCTAACCGCAAATTTTTGTACATCCACATTTAATGACTCTTGTATAAATGAAACATAATTTTTTGACGAGCCTAAATATTGAAATAAAAAGTCAGCAATATGATTGTTTGAGTGTTGATTCATTTCGAATAAAATTTCTTTTAAGGGAATCGATTGAATTTCGATGACTCTTTCGTTTGGTGCCGAGGTTGCTCGAAAGTCAGCTTTGCTTCGGAAGGCTAATTTTGCGTACTTAAATTTGATGGTCGGGGGCAAATTCATCCGGTAAATTTCAAATGCTCGTTTACGAGTTTGCGAATACGAATTAGCAAATTTCGCTAAGGCTTGAGTTAAATTATTCTTAGTTCGCGGTGAATCAGGATCGTGTGGATATGAGTCTGATGAAGCCACCATCGCCAAGTTGTCTAGAAAAATAAAGTTTTCGTCGAAGGTGATTTTTCGTAATTGTGAAATTTTGTTGTTATTAAGCAAAGCAATCACATATTGCAGCCGATCACGTGAAAAAACAGGGTCAAAGCCGCCTTCAATGTGTAAATCGTATTTGCTGCCATCCACCGGAATGACATGCAGTTTAGTCACAAAGCGGTAATCAATGCCTAACTTAGCCAAAGCCCAATGACTGGTTAAAATTTTTGAAAGCGATGCAATTTCAATTTGTTTATAAGGGTCTATGTCGGTGTGCTGTCCAGTTGATAGATTATAGTAACACGAGCTTTGAAGCTGAAATGCTTGTGCAGATAAATTCAATAAACAGCTTAGTAGTAAAGTAGCAGAGAATTTAAACATAGTTTTTCGCTCCAGAGCAGGGTGTAGCGAAAGCCAGTCCAAGTTATAATGCATTTGATTACTTTTGGTTGAATCGTACTGTCTCAATGTTAGACGGTCTGGCTGAATATTGGCGGCTTATTTAAGTTTGTAATTCCAAACGGCCGTTCAGCCTTCGCATTTTAGCACAGCTTAATTCTCACAATGACTGCCCAAGCTAACTTCACTGTCTAATATATTTTAGACACGCCCATCACTGATTTATTTTTAAGTACGCGGTCACTATACCAAATAGAGATACCAATGATTTTAGTAAGTTAGATCGACGTGTTTTTTGGTCTTCAAATTGAAACTACAAATGTGAAACATTCATTGAGAAAAAGGAATTTCAAAATGTGGCGCAATAAAATGATATTTTACGTAAAAAAAATAGTTTTACTTTTATCTGTTTGTAGTTTGTTTTTTCTGAACCAGGGTTGTCAGTTGCGTCCGTCAAAAAAAGCGCAATTTGCTCGAGATCAAGTTCGAACAAAACATGCGCACGAGTTGCTTAAAAACGAGTATAAAAAGTCTGACGTGAAAAATTTTGAGGGAGATTACAACCTATCCCAGTACGTTAAAAAGTATATTAAAAAAGAGAATACTAATTTAGACGCCGACGACCTAACAGAAACTTTGATGAAGGTCAGCCAGAAGCACGGGTACGATCCAATATTTTTGTTGGCCGTGATAAAGACAGAAAGCGAATTTAAGCCCAATGCGGTAGGCTCGGCCGGAGAAATAGGTTTGATGCAAATTAAACCCGAAACGGCCGCCTGGATTTGTAAGAAAAATAACATTACTTGGCTCGGTGCTGAGCGCCTCAAGAACCCGCACTACAATATTCTTATTGGTGGATATTACTTCGAGTACCTGAAGAAAACTTTGCATTCGCAAAGTGCGCGCTACGTTAACGCCTATAATATGGGAATAAATGGCTTACAGCGTCTACCTGCACAGGCTCAAAATAGCCACCCCTATTTTGAGAAGGTTATTACGAATTATCTATACATTTATTCTGAACTAAAAAAAATTCGCGGCTAGATAGCTTTTTAGTTGAGTCTCAGCGCCTGTGGGGTAGCATTTTAGCTGTTACCCCTAGCGATACGAGGAATCATGAAAAGCTTTCTGCTACTTAATTTAGTTTTTTCTATGCTGATAACTTTTACATCCCAAGCGCAGATTTCAACTTCGCCCATGCCTTACCAAGACGAAAAAATTGCGTGTTTAAGTGAGGCGATAGCTAATAGATATATTTCTGACTTTAATATCGACGTACGTTCTTTCGGCGGAAAAGAATTGTGTAACTGGCAAGTCGATACCAAAAAGTTACTAAATGATATCGACATCGTAAATAATGGTCACTTTGGTATCAGCGGCAACAATAATTTAGTGCGTGGTTTTGTAGGAACCAATGATTATTACAACTGGATGAAAGAGCAAACTTTTGGAGTGGCTCGTGGAGATGATATTCCGTATGCCACGGCCTATAATTCGGGTGGCTACTTTACGATGCAAGATGGCTGGTCGAAACTTTCTACTTTGGGACGTGTCGGCGTATTTATTCATGAGGCTCGGCATACCGAAGGGTACTCACACATTGCTTGCAATCAAGGCCCGTACCAAGGATCAAGGCTTTCAGGTTGCGATTCTAATTACGCTCATGGTGGATCGCATGCCGTTGAAATAGAGTACTATGCGCGAGTTGCAACCGAAGGAACAAACTTTCACCCGGTCTATCAAAAGATGGCGCGCTTGATGGCCATAGCACGAAGTAATTTTGTTTTTAACAGTTCGCCGTTAAAGACGCGCGAAGGCCTAATTGCGCTATCTATGGATCGCAAGCAAGCTTTTTTATACGACAACGGAACTTGGGTTAATCGAGAAGTTCCGATTGTAGACGGGAAACTAAAACGAACAAGTTTTGGTGCCGTTTTATATAAAGACACAGCCGCTTACGCAATTGAAGTTTACCAAAACTCGGGATTTTCTGATTTAGTCTTAGATACTTATTCATACTTCAAAATCTTGCTTGATAAAAATCAAAGCGTGAAAGATTTCGCAGAGTTTGACGTTGGTACAAAACGCTATGTCGTGCAAATTACGAACGATAATAAATTAGCGGCTTATGAGTTTCCGAGCGGTAATTGGGGTTCAGCATTAAAGCTGCCATTTGACGTCGTTAGAATCTCGTCAGCAATTCCGGGCCAGGCTCATTCGGGTTTATTTATCGTGAATACCAAGAACGAAATTTTTGCTTACCAGCCACAGACGCAGCGTTTAGTTAGTCAAACCGGCACCTGGGACAACGACAATAAAAGTGTGGTGTTTTTTAAGGGTCAAAACTATATATTAAAAACGAACGGGCAAGTTTACGTGCAGTCGGCTACTGATTTACAAGCTTGGCCTAACCAAAATTTATTTTCTGATTTGGTCGCTGTTCCGCTATACGATGCGTTTGAGGTTTCTAAATAATGAAAGCTAGATATTGGATGATTGCGCTTTTTTTGTTTTTGATTGTATTCGGAGTTGAATACGATATTGCACGCCGAACTCAAGCCAAGGCTGTAGAAGCTTCGCAAAAAACAGTGCAAGTTGCACAAGTTTCGGCATTACCAGTTACCCCAGCGGCTGAGGTTACACTTCCATTAAAGTCGGCTACGTTTGAGCAGTATTTTCTAGTTGAAAGTCGGCAGATCGCAAATTTGCAGGCGAACCCCGCTGAAATCGAACAAAGACTTGATAACTTGGCCGAGGCCATTACGCCCACAGACATTCAAAAGCTTTCTAAAATTATGCAAGATGTGAATAGCGGCGGAGATGAGCGTGCACTGGCGGTCGAGATTCTATCGCGCAAAAGAACTCCTGAAGCACTTATGGCACTTGAAGATTTTGTGAAAAGTCACGAGACAACAACCAAAGAAAACTGGAGCCGCTCGCAAGAGTTTGAATCGGTTATGCGAGCACAAGCTGTCGAGGGTATAGCTGCTTACCCGCAGAAGGAAACAGCTTTGACTTCGCTAAATACACTTGCGAAACAGGTAGATGAATCATTTTTACTGGATCGAATTGCACGCTCTAGCGAAAATGTAAAAGGCAATGTGCCGTCAACGCAACAGCAAGACGACGACGCTCTTCGAAAATTGATCGAATAGTTGAAGCAAGCTATTTGCCGCCGAAACCTGTAAAGTACTTTTTATTATCTGAACGGCCGCTTTTTTTCTTCGCTCCGCCACCGCGGGGACTTCCGCTGAAACCGTTGGGTCTTCTGTTACCGCTGCGCTCGATTTGCGCTTTGGCTTTACCCTTAGACATTGTGTGCGCCGTTTCTACAGCGTCCGAATGATACGGATGATCGCGATCAATCGGGATTGCTTGGCCGATAATTTTTTCGATGTCACGCACGTAAGACTTCTCTTCAATATCACAGAAAGAAATTGCGACACCTGAATGGCCAGCGCGTGCGGTACGACCAATGCGGTGAACGTAACTTTCGGCAACATTTGGAATTTCAAAATTAATAACATGCGAGATTCCGTCGACGTCGATACCGCGTGCGGCAATATCAGTCGCGATCAAAACTTGAATTTTACCATCTTTGAAAGAGTCTAGAGCGCGCTGACGGGCATTCTGAGACTTATTGCCGTGAATGGCTTCTGATCTGATATTGTTCTTCGCTAAAAGCTCGGTGACGCGGTTTGCGCCGTGCTTTGTGCGAGTAAACACGATCACGCGATTAAACTTCGGGTCTTTTAAAACATGACGAAGTAAATCACGTTTTTTAGACTGTTCAACATACATAATAAACTGAGTTACTTTTTCGGCCGTCGAAGAAACTGGGTTCACTTCGATGCGAACTGGTTTATTTAACATCGTAGAAGCTAACTTTTCAATTTCGGGCGGCATCGTTGCCGAGAAAAATAAAGTCTGGCGCTGTTTCGGAATCATCGTAATCACTTTTTTGATATCGGTGATAAAACCCATATCAAGCATACGATCAGCTTCATCTAGCACAAAAGTATTCACTTGTTTTAAAGATAATTTATTCTGCTGGATCAAGTCTAAAAGACGTCCCGGAGTAGCGATTAAAATATCGGCGCCGTCTTGCAAGGCTTTGATTTGCGGGTTGATACTAACGCCCCCGTAAGCCACGGTTGTCTTGATTTTTACGTTTTGGCCGTAGGTCTGAAAATTTTCATAAATTTGTAAGGCTAGTTCACGTGTGGGAGTTAAAATAAGAACGCTAACGTGCTTTGGTGAAGCGTAAGTTTTCGATTGCGCGATCATGTTTAAAATCGGTAATGCAAACGCCGCCGTTTTGCCCGTACCCGTTTGCGCACAACCAAGCAAGTCTTTGCCCTCAAGTAAATGCGGAATGGCCTGCGCCTGTATAGCGGTTGGAGTGATGTAACCCGTTGCGCGGATAGCCGCTTGAATCGGTTCAATTAATTTCAAGTCTGAAAATTTAACTTCTGTAGCTGATGCGTTTTCTGAATTCAAAGTAGTCCTCATATTTGGTAAGATGGGTAACCTACTGGCCGCGGCTAGTTTTGTCTAGCTATTCCCATTCGATTAGAACGATTTCACTACGAGTGAACCAGCGCATCGGTGGGCCCCATAAGCCGGTGCCTTGATGAGCAAATAATAAGGTTTTACCAAAAGTCTTAAAGCCTTTGACCACAGGTTGTACTGCGCGCACAAGAACTCCGAATGGAAATATCTGCCCGCCATGGGTGTGACCCGAAAGTATCAGATCGCAAGTTTCGATTTTCATATCGTAAATACTGGCTGGTTCGTGCGCTAATAAAATTTTGTAATCAACACTTTGATTTGTTTTCAGGGCGATGTCTGGCAATGAAGAGATTCTTCGATCAAAGCGCGGCGCCATGCGATCGGGTACGCCGGCTATTAGAATTTTCGCAATCCCGTTTTTTCCAGCAAAATCGATCGTTACGTTTTCATTATGCAAAGTTGTATAGCCAAGGTCGCGTAATCGATTCTCCCAGGGGGCCGGTGTATTGTTGTGGCCGTGAATGTACTCGTGATTGCCGGTGATGTAAAAGCGGTGCGCCTCGCGAATTTGTTGAAGGGGTGCTAGTTGTGGAGAAACATCTTGATAAGTGCCTTCCACTAAGTCACCTGTGATTGCAAAAGCATGTGGTTTTAAAGCATTCACTTGCTCTACAACCGACGCTAGCCATTTCTGATTCAAGTGCAGTAGCCCGATATGTAAATCAGAAACCTGCGCGAACGTAAAACCTTTTAATTTTTCGGGGCCTTTAACCTTGTGACGGATGACGACTGGTTTTTTTAAACCTTTGTATAGTGCCCAGATACTGATAATGACTGATGCGATTAAAACCCAGTAAGAATACGCGTGAGGTTCGACAAGCAATATGAGGTTTTCAGTTAACGTAAAGAAAAATAAAATTTGAAAAAAGCCAAGCCAGGTAAAACCCATCCAGCTGATGAAGGCAAGCTGCTTTTTGTATTTAGATATGCTTGAAAGAAATGCGGCCGGTAAGGCAAAAATCATAATCGATAAGATGCCGCCTAAGATCTGCGTAAATAAATTGGGTTCACTAAACGAACCCGTAACGATTCTAAAAATATAATAGTGAGCTAAGCCAAAAACGATCGTGATGATCGCTGATGGAAATAAGTATCTTTTCATTACCAATTATTTTAATTGGCACACTTTGTGACGCAAGCTTTTAATTCAGCTCCCGGTTTTTCGTAAGTTTGAATACAGATGTCGATACACATTTGTATGTCTTGTTTAGTTTTTTCAACAAAGATTTTTTCACCATTTTGATTTTGATAAACTGAACCGATGATTTCAAATTCACCAGCTAAGGCAGCTGTGCTGATCACGGTTAATAACATGGCACCTAAAAAAGATTTCATAAATACTCCAGTGGTTAAGGAGTGCAGAATATAAGCGATTACATCTTTTTTTTCAATCCGAGCAGATTAAATAACTAGTTCTTTGTAGTCATTTCATTGTAGGTTTTTAAGAGTGAAGAAGCACTGATGTGTAAACTCTTTTTCCAGTCGTGAATTAAGTTCTTGTCTGAAATATCAGTAACGAACTTAATCGAGCTGAATGAGATTTTCATCTGCTCGCACACGAAGGCGATCGCATAAGCCTCCATATCGTAAACGTCACAATGGGTGATGGGTTCTTTCGTTTCGATGAAATCGCCGCTGCCGCACAAAACAGGGGGCAGTGTAGTCTTTGCTTCAACGTGAATTACTTTTGAAGAAAGCGGTAAGAATTCGTGGGGAACCCGCTGAATAAAGCTTGTGCATTCGACCAAACTTCCTGGCTTTATAGTGCGGCTGCCGGCGGTGCCTAAATTAATCACGCGCCTTGGTTTATGTTGCTGAAGCAATTGCTGTAATTTAAAAGTGGTTTTAACTAAGCCTACGCCTAAATAGTTGGGGTTAATGCCCGCTGCTTCGAATAGGCCTTGAGACTCTTCTTTCAGAGCCATCACTAACAGAACGTCTAAACTTGCCATGCCCAAACACTACGTTGTATGACTGAGCCATGACAAGTTTAAAATCCCAAAGAGTCGCTCAAGATATCGTCGAAATCTGCGAACGTTTGCACGCCAGAAATATGTTGGCGGCCGCCGACGGAAATATCAGCGTCAGAATTTCAGACGATGAAATTTTAATTACTCCATCAGGTATTGCCAAAGGCTTTATGGACGCAGGCCAAATGGCCGTGATTAATTTAAAGGGTGAAATTTTAGATGGTAAACCTTCATCTGAAAGACTAATGCACTTAGAAGTTTACCGTACTTGTCCGAAAGCAAAAGCGATCGTGCATGCGCACCCACCGCACGCGATTGCATGGTCGATCGCACAGCCCACACTGGCTAAGTTACCCAGCGATTGTCTATCCGAAGTTATTTTAGCCACCGGAGATATTCCGTTTGTGCCGTACGCGCGCCCGGGTACCGAAGCGATGGGCACAGTACTTAAACCGTTTTTGCCGCAGTCGCGCGCCTTGATTTTACGTTCGCACGGAGCGCTAGCCTGGGGTGAAGATTTAGCTGAAGCGTACCGCGGTATGGAGCGGATTGAACATTCAGCGTTTATTTTAGCGATGGCCAAACAATTGGGCGGGCTGCACCCGTTACCAGCAGACGAAATCGCTTACTTATATGAGTTAAGAAAAACGATCGGAGAAACTTTACTATGATCGAACTTCGTTCTTTAGCTTTGGAAGCTGACGTGACTGAAAATAAAATTTCGATTCGTTTGCTAGATCAAACTTTATTACCGCACGAAGAAAAATGGATCTTGATCGAGACAAATTCGCAAATGATTGAGGCCATTAAGGCCTTGCGCGTTCGTGGTGCTCCGTTAATCGGCGTGGCCGCTAGCCTGATGGTCGCAAAACTAGCGACCGAAAAAATACCCGCAGAAAAGTTACTGCAGCAGGCTCAGGCGTTATATGATGCGCGCCCAACGGCTGTTAATTTGATGATCTGTATTGATCGCATGACGAAACTAATTAAAAAAGATTTTTCGGTTCAAAAGACAATTGATTTAGCTGTGCAGATTTTTAACGAAGATGTTCAGCTGTGTAATCAAATCGCCGAAAATGGCGCAGCCCTTATTCAAGACGGTGACCAAATTCTGACCCATTGTAATACCGGGGGCCTAGCCACGGCAGGGGTCGGAACGGCTTTAGGAGTGATTCGTAAAGCGCACGAACAGGGTAAAAAAATTCATGTCTATATTGACGAGACTCGCCCGCTATTGCAGGGCGGAAGATTGACGGCGTGGGAATTAAAAAAATTAAATATTCCGTGCACATTGATTACTGACAATATGGCTGCGCATCTAATGAGCCTTAAAAAGATAAGCAAAGCGATCGTGGGTTCGGACCGCATCGCGATTAACGGCGACTTCGCGAATAAAATTGGTACCTACAGTGTCGCAGTGAATTGTTATTATCACGGAATCCCGTTTTACGTAGCAGCTCCTTATACGACGGTTGATACGCAATGTTCTGACGGCGATCAAATTCCGATCGAGCAGCGTTCACCGAAAGAAGTGCAAGGTGTTTCAGGAAGTTTCGGTGAAGTGATTTGGGCTCCGGCGGGAGTCGCCGTTTATAACCCTGCGTTTGATGTGACGCCGGCGAAGTTAGTCAGCCATTGGATTTTAGATAAAGCAGCTTTTACTAAAAAAGATATCGAACAAGGGGTTTTAAAATCATGTTAGGCATTATTGGTGGATCAGGTTTTGAAAAGTTTGAAGAATTTGAAACGATCGAACTACTTGAGCGTTCGACGCCGTTCGGGCAAGCCTCTAGCGGCTTTAAAAAAGTAAAAGTTGAAGGCGCCGAGTTCTTATTTATTTCTCGTCATGGTGATCACCACGAACATTTACCATCGGAAATTAATTACCGCGCAAATATCTATGCGATGAAAAAAATGGGCGTCAAAGCCATCGTTTCGTTCAGCGCCGTGGGCTCTTTACAAAAAGAATTTGCGCCAGGTGATCTGGTTGTTCCGTATCAGTATATTGATCGTACTAAATCTTTACGTGATCATACTTTCTTAGGAGAAGGTCTGATCGGCCACGTGTCGCTAGCCAAGCCTATTTGCGAAGTGATGGCCGAGCGCACGAAACCGTTAGTGGCCGAAGTTTTATCTAGCTTCGCCGCGAGCTCTGACGCGGTTACGACTTCTGCTGCGAACTTCAAAGCGCACTTTGGTCAAACTTACGTTTGCATCGAGGGGCCTTACTTTTCGACGAAAGCTGAATCAAATACTTACCGCCAAATGGAAGCGCACATTATCGGAATGTCAAATTTTCCCGAGTACGCTTTGGCGCGCGAAGCGGGTCTGCCGTACCTGCCGTGTTGTTTCGTGACCGACTACGACTGCTGGGACGACAGCATCCCGCACGTGACGGTGGAAGAAGTAATCAAAGTTATGAAAAACAACAACGCAAAAGCATTCGCGATTCTAAAATCAATTTTAAAAACGCCTGATATTTTTCAGGGAAGCTTAGCGTACGAGGGCGGCTTAAGAACAGGCCTATTCATGGCGCCAGACGCAATCCCAGGCGCAAAACGCCCAATCGTCGACGTGTTAACCAAGATCAACTAGTTAACCCGTATTCAAATCGGGCGCCGCATGCTTAACCCAAGCGGCGTAATAGTTTTTCCGAGGTTTGTAAGCAACAAACCCAAAAGCCTCTAAAAAATTCTGCTTCAAGTAGTTAACACAAGTTTTAAAATCTCTACCCCAGTTCACAACCCGAGAAAAGGGCCGGTATTCCCAGAAGCCTTTTCGTGTACGATCTTTTTTATTCGCTGTGGCCGTCGTTTTGGACCCATCGCCCGCGACTGATTTCGAGGGCGTTTCGCGGCATCTCTCTGACTGACTGGACGTTCGCAACGCTAAGCGCGCTTTCGCGAACGCCTTGAAGCTTTGCTGGCCCATCACGTGACTGGCAACTTTCCCCGAAAGCGCTTTAATAAACGCGCGGTAAAGTCTACGGTTCGTTATTCGTAACAACAAATGAATATGATTCGAGTTAATCGCGCGCTGATAAATTCTTACCCCAAACTTTTTCGCAAAGTGCGTGATGTACCAATCAATGTCGCGGTAATTTCGCTTCGCTAAAAAGCTATCGGGACCCATCGCCCAGGTACTGCGTAAAACAAAGTGAACCGAATCGCGCGACGAAAGTGGACGCAAAGATTTGCGACGGCCGCAAAGCAAAACTCCGCCGAAGAATTTTTGTGGTTTGTACTCGTCTTGAAAAAACGAATATTGTTTTTCTTTACTCATGTCATCGTAACATTCAAGAATGGGGCGATGGGTCCTATGCGATGAGCAAGCGCTGAAAAAGGCGCTGGGGCGGGCTTCGGTTTGCTCATTCTGAATGAAAACAAATTCTAGCTAGGGCGAAGTCTTGCTGCGAATAGAATACTTTTTATTTGCGAGCGATGGGTTTTGAGGGGGTTGAGCAAAGCGCTCTTATTTATGGCCGGGCTATTGGTTGCGTTTTAAGGAAGCAAAAGACGGCGAAACAACTGACCGCGCTAAACGACGCTACGAAAAAATCCATAATGGGCCGATCCATAAGAATTGGATGTCCGCCGTGAACGAAGGTTTTTTGCCTTCGATTTTGTGGCCGATGAATTGGCCGATCCAGGCTACAATAAAAATTGATAAGCAGATCCATAACTTCTGGTCACCGATTTGGTTTAGCAAAATGAGCATCGGAACGATTTGTGCCGCAACGATTGCGTAAACTTTTAGGCTTTGGCAGCGTACGTAGTAGATGAGTGAACCAGCTATAAATACGAGTTCGCAAGAAATCGGTCCCGGGATGCATTGCAAAAGGCCAAGCAGGCTGAACATAATCGCCGGCACTCAGATCTTATGTAGAATGCAGTTTTTTGGGTTTTGGTGTGACATTCCGTACTGGGAAAGCCTTGAATTCAATCTGATTGCGCCGTCCATGGGGTCCATTTTAAACCCGATCTGCACATTTTGCACGATTTTCTGAAAATCGCATGGGTTTCGCGGTAAATACGTAGCAATACTGCTTAAGCGACGCTCTCAGAGATTGACCCACGGCGGTTTTATCTCCAATATGGGTCCTTCACAATCTCGAGAGGAAATTAAGATGAAATCAGTAACAGAATTTATGAACTTTACATTAACTAATGGCTTAAAAGCTAAAACGGCTTTAGCTGCTGAAGGTAAAACTCCAGAAGAAATTCAAACAAGCCTTGGCGAGACTTTCAAAATGGAAGGCGACAAATTAAAACATTTCTTTAATGCAATCGACGTTGCTGGCCAAAATCCTGATAAATTAAAACGCGTTCTTGTTGTTAACTTAGCAGAAGGCGAAACAGCTCCTGCGAAAGCAGTTCAAGTTGAAGAAGCTCACTATGTTCCTGAATTTTTAAACGATGTGAAGTTCGTGGCTCCAGTTAAAGCTGAAGCCGGCGGACGTGGTCGTCAGCCACAACGCGGTGGTGGTAAAGGTAACAGCACGGCTCCTAAAGGTTCTCCATGGGGAATGACTCCTGAAGAGAAAGCTTTAAAAGCTAAAGGTGCTGCGGCTGCAAAAGCGGCTGCTTCTGAAAAGAAGAAGTAGTTTTATCAAGGCGGCTTTGCCAGCTGTAAAGTTGGCAGCTTCGCGACTAAAATTTGGGTCCCACACGTAGAGCTTCTAATCTTAGAAGCTCTATTTTTTTGTGCAACATACGTTCTTCTTCTAGGTAATAGAATTCATTCTTCGCATCGGTTGAAGTTTCAAATTTCGCTAGCTTCATAATCTTACTAAACATCTTTTTCATGATAGACCTCCGGGTCTTGCTATGCGGCCTTTCTTTATTATCGGTTGATTTTTTTAATTAGAAAGCGTGTGATTAAAGGTACTGATTATTAATATCAAAGGTATTAAAATTTAATACCTTTGAATGAGGGTGCTTGCGGGGGTCTAGTTTTATATGCAAAGTTCCGAGACCATTATTGAAAGTTTAAAAAGCCATCTCAAAATGAGAGGGCTGTCTTACCAAGACGTAGCCGAAGTTTGGGGCGTGGCCCATTCGAGTGTAAAACGTATTATGTCGTCGAAAGAAATTTCTCTACTTAGAATTGAAATGGCTTGCCAGCTGATGGATTTAGCTCCGGCTGATTTTTACCGCCAGATACCTTTTGAAAAAACGGCAGATCTTTTTTATCTTTCGAAAGAACAAGAACTTAAACTTTCGAAAGATCCGGAAGCGCTTCACTATTTTTTATTATTACAGCACGGAGAAGGTGCTGGTGAGATTTCTAAAAAATATTCGATTACGCAAGAAAAATCAATTCGCATTCAAGCACAACTTGAAAGAATGGGTTTGATCGAAGTGCATCCGCAAGATCGTATTAAAAGAAATCACATCGGGCGGTTGCGCTTTCGTAAAGACGGACCGATTGGCCGTCATCTAGAAAAAGTAGCTAAGACTCAATTTCTTGAAACTGAATTTCAAAAAGATGACGAATACTTTACTTTTTTGAATCTTTATCTGATTCCGGGTGACCCGCAAAAGTTGAAGGTTCGCTTTATCGATATTTTTAAAAAGCTTGTTAGCGAATCAGATGAAAATCGAAAACATCCGAATGCTATAAATTACGGTATCATCATGGCGATGCGTAGTTGGCCTGCGCCGCTGATGAATGCTTTGCCGCCTAGAAAGACGCGCAAATGAGAAATTTAAAAAATGATGCATCTGTATCTGCATTCGTAGCGGGTTTGATTGTCGTACTTGTCGGAATGACCAGTTCTGCGGTCATCGTATTTCAAGCGGCCCAAGCAGCCGGTGTTACCGCTAGTGAAGCTAGCTCATGGCTGGGTTCATTGTGTATAGGTATGGGTATTTTGACGCTAGGTCTATCGATCTATTATAAAAGCCCCGTGTTGATTGCTTGGTCTACCCCAGGTGCAGCGCTGATTGTGTCCGGAACGGCAGGGTTATCAATTAATGAAGTTATTGGCGCTTTCACATTTTCAGCTTTCTTAATTTTTCTTTCGGGTGTTACCGGATTTTTTGCGAAAATTATGAATCGAATTCCTGTTGCCATTGCTTCGGCTTTGTTAGCAGGCGTACTACTGCATTTTTCTTTAGATTCATTTATCGCATTTGAAAATCAACCTATGATGGTTGGGTTAATGTGTTTAAGTTATGTCGTTGGTAAACGCTTTTTACCGCGGTTTACGATGATGATTGTTTTGGTTGTAGGCGTCGTTTCTGCTGTCGCGATCGGAAGCTTACATATCGAAAATGTACACTTAGTCGCGACCAACTGGCGCTTTGTGATGCCTGAATTTTCTTGGAAAGTTTTATTAAGTTTGGGTGTGCCTTTATTTGTCGTAACGATGGCCTCGCAAAACCTAACGGGCTTTACGGTGATGCGGGCTAACGGCTATGAAACCCCGGTGTCGCCGCTGATGTCGTGGACAGGTTTTATAAACATGCTAACGTCTCCGTTTGGTGGTTTTGCAATAAACTTAGCGGCTATTACAGCTGCGATTGGTATGGGCCCCGAAGCGCACCCGAACTTTCAGAAAAGATATTTTTCTGGCGTTGTGTCTGGTTTACTTTACATCTTTATCGGTATATTTGCGGGTGCCGTGACATCTGTGTTTGCAGCTTTTCCGAAAGAATTAATTATGAGTATCGCAGGCTTGGCACTTCTAACTACCATTTCGTCAGCCCTACAGAAAGCCCTGGCCTATGAACACCATAAAGAAGCGGCCTTTATCACTTTTGCGGTTGCGGCCTCGGGAGTTACAATTCTAGGTGTTGCTGCAGCATTTTGGGCACTGATCGCGGGAACGCTGACGCAAATAATTCTGAATTATAAAAAATCTATTTAGTTTAACTCTTAACTGACTATTTTTCGTAGTTCTGCACGAAATTAGGTCGTACTTTATAAGAATTCTTCCAGTGTTCTAAATAGGGATACTGCTTTTGTAAATCTTGGAAATCTTCGTAGTAAAACAATCCGTAAGACTTCCCTAATCTTGTCAGCATAAGCTGCTGTAGAGCATCGTTAATAGTATCGTTCTGCATAAAAAATTCAGGCAGATAAGCGACTTGGTATTTAGGTAAATCACTTAGATTTATCAATGATTTGGCACGAATCGGGGTCTTGTAATCTATGTAAAATTGCATCCCGTGATGAGTAATTAGTTGATCGTCTGGTCGGACAAACTGGTTTACAGAAATAAGTTGGGGAACTTGATTCGAGTACGAAATGATCCACGGAAAGCCCGATTGATGCTTAACTTCGTACGACATAAAAATAAGTGAAACGAAGATAACGGCAATGAGCGTTTTTTTGTTTTTTAGTTTAGCTAAAGCTAAGTTAAATAAAATGAATGAAAAACAAAAACTAAATATCATTAAACGCCATTTAATTTCGTAGTTGTCGCCGGCGAAGAGCGGAAGTAACGAAGCCAACGAAAAAAACACTAAGTTAAAAATGATTACTTTATTTTGTTTTGGTTCAGAGTAAAAATGCCTTATTTGAGTGAAAAAGAAAGTTAACCAAAAAATAATCAGTAAAATATGGGGCCCCGTTAGATGAGAATTCAAATTCACGATAGAGTGAAGGGGCTCGATTCTAATTTGCTTAATAAAGTATTGAATATGTGAAGAAAAGCGCGGGTTAAAGGCAACGACTGCCCCCGTGATAAGCGCCACAAGAGTGATTAACTTTTTATTCATTTTCGGTGAGGTTAGTACAAATATCGCTAGAGAAAAAATTATGATTAGAGCTACAGTCTTGTGCGAAAGTGCCGCAATAATTGCAATAATCAAAGCTGACTTTAGACATCTTTCGTAAAATAAATTTGTGGCAAGCAAGACTAATGCAATTGCAAAACCATTCTTAATAAATTCAAAGTTTAGACGCAGCAGCGGAGTTTGAAAACTAAAGGCCGTTAGAAGTGCGACTAAAATATACGGGCGACATTTCTCAAAACGGCAAAGCCCACGACTTATGAATAATCCGACACAACTGAGCGTCGTAAAAAAGCTAAGGCACTCTATAATTTGATAACTTAGCAGCGACGAACCAGTTAGTTTTGTCAGAAGTGCTAGCGGAATAAATATAAAAGAATAGTCTGCGTGGTAGAACCTAAGGCTATTCGCCAGAACTTCAGCTTGCTTCAAATAGAAGTATCCGTCACCACCCGACGGGTCTGAATAATTTTGTAAACGAAAAAAAGAAACGGCAGCGATGATCGCTGCCGTTAAGTACAGAACTAAATTTTCGTTTCGAAGAAAACGGTTCTTATTCAGGTACACAAGTTAAAATACGCGAATTTGCGTAATCAGTTCCGTAGATCTTAACTGCAGATGCTTTTAATGGTTTAATTGAAGTTTTAATGTTGCCTTGTGCATCGACCATCCAGCTGCCATTGGCTGTCATTTCAAGTGTTGAAATTGAAGTTGAATCAAGGCCCGCAATACCCGTTGAATCGATTGTTTTCTTTTCGCCTTCTTCATTTATGTATTTAGCTTTTTTTGCGTTAATCAACCCCGACAATATGAATTGGCCATCAGAGTTCTTCTTTTTAGAAAAGAAAAGTACACTGGCTTGGCCCATTTCTTCTGTCAAGACATGGCAATACTGATTATCTAGCATTTCAGAGCGTATTTTAGCAGATGCTTTAGCCCAACTTTTATCAAAGTCGTAAGCTAGGGCCTCTTTCTTTTCAGCCTCAAGACTTTTGAACATTTTAATATTCTTTTTATCGATATCACTTAATTTAGAATAGGCATAAGTAACGTCTTCGCGTGAGCAGTTGCGGGTTTTCATTTCAGCAGCAACGCCTGCATCTGTAAATTTATATCCGTGCTGTGCAAAAATTGAATTACGTAATGCTTGAAGTTCTTCTAACGAAACATCTTCATTCAAAGTAAATACTTTGTTTAAATCGACACAGCCACCGATATTTGCAGCAGTACGCGCTTGTTTTTTTGAAGACTTCGTTGTCGCCGCAGTCGCACATAAACCAGTAAGCAAAATGGCTGCGACTGTTATTTTAAAAGTATTCATTTGAGTGATCCTCTATAGGTAATTTTATTCAAATTTAATGTAAGCAGAGCAACGAAGTTTTTTCAACTTCATTAAAATAAAGGCTTACGCAATCAGCTATTTTTTGATTCTACCGGATTAGTTGCTAGTCTAACTCGATGGAAGATTTACTTTTACAAGATCTGTTACGTTGCGATTGGTTTAGAATTCTTAATGAGTCTTTGAAAGCTCCTGACACTCTTCCGACTATTCTTGCTCAGAACGAAATAGGTGTTGAACGTTTGACTTTGCTGGCGCGTGCGTCGGTTAAAAAAAACGAGCCCTACGGTCGACAGATCCTATACAAAAGTCCTGAAATCGAAGTGATGCTGGCGAAGTGGTCTTTTGCCTCGGCGGCTAGCCCGCATAACCACGGTTTTTCGGGCGGTCTCATTTGGTTTTTGAAAGGTGATTTTACCGAACAGCATTTTACATTTTCAGAAGGTCAACTTGTGCCAATTGGCGAAAGTGATTTTTTTAGCGAAGGCCAAGTGGCGAAGGTTGTTTCAAGCGATATTCATTCTTGCTGCCCGGTGGCTGAGGGGATTTCACTTCATTTGTACAGCCCCGCTATTCATGATATGAAAGTCTGGGATTTAAAAAATAAAGAGACTTTAACGGTTGCCGGCGAATGTGGCGCATGGATTCCCGAAAATTCAAAATTAATTTTAAAAAGAGTCAAATGGGCCTAGGCAAGCAGTTGACTGCGACAGGCTTAACTTCTGGTAAATGCATTGTCATTACTTACACGACATTGTATCGCATGGGCGGAATGCAATTTCTAGCCGCCGCCGAAACTTTAAAAAAGAAAAAGCAAATGCAATTTTCTCAATTAGAAATTATTGCGGTTGCAACCGAAAGTAAGGCCGCTTTCTTAGATGTGATCGAATCTATTAAAAAAATAAATTTAGAAATCGAAGAATTTCATTTCATCGGTCATAGTGGTGTCTACGGGGTCATGTTCGGTACCACCGACTGGCCCGAACAATTTAGTCCGTTCGAATGGAAGCAAATGCAATGGCCACTTTCTGCCGACGCGCGGTTGTTTTTTCATGCTTGCCGTACGGCCCGATGGTTGTGTCCGTTTTTGGCTGCGCATTTTAATCGAAAAGTATACGGCTATTGGTGGTATACGACGATTTCATTATCAAACGAAAAATTTGTATGGAAAAAAAACTTATCTGAAGCGGGTGATGTGTATATTGTTTCATGCGCGGGCCGTAAATCGCATGGGCTGTCGGCGTCGCTATTAAAGTATTTGGGCCAAGTAAAGTTATACCCGATGGTTGAATTCAAACCTGAAGATGGTCAGATTGATCGTTCTTATGATTTTGTTTCTGAATTATATGAAGAGACTTTTCAAGATCTTTCGGTTCGTAAAGATGAATGGCGCTGGTTAAATCAAAACGTTGATTTCGATAAAACAAAAAGCTTACTAGATATTGGTTGCGGCAACGCAGCTTTTCTAAGACAGATCGCGCCTAAGTTAGTTCGAGCTAATGGCGTCGATGCGTCGGCCGGAATGTTGAAGATGGCCGAAAGTAAGGCAGCAATGACCGGGTTAAAAAATATCGAGTTTAATCAGATCAGCGGGCCCATACTGCCTTTTGACGATAACCAGTTTGATACCGTGATTTCAGTTTTATCGTTTCGTTACTTAGATTGGGACCCAATGATTCACGAAATTCTACGCGTGTTGAAGCCGGGTGGGCAGATATTAATTTTAGATATGGTAGCGGCACCAATTCGTTTTTATGAAATTCCGCGTTTATTGATTTCAAAATTGAAGAATTACTTTCAGCGCTTACAGCAGCCAAGCTATTATAAGGCGCTAAGTAAAATGGTATCAACCGTGGCCTGGCAACAAATGTTAAAATACAATCCGATTAGAGCTGAGCATGAATACAAATGGTATTTACAAAGTCGATTTCCTGATTCAAAACAAGAATGCATAAACATCGCTTGGAATTCGCGAATCATTACTTTTAATTCAGGGCCAGTGTATTTCAAGCAAGTTAAGAAAACGAGCTTTCCGTGACAATTGGCTTAATCGATTGGGGCATTGGCGGGCTAAGCGTTTACCGAAAGCTAAAGTCAAATCTTCCGAAGATAGATATCATTTATCTATCTGATGCAGGCGCGGTTCCTTACGGAAAAATGTCAGCAGCTAAATTAGTCTTAAGACTTAATAAAGCTTGTGAATTTTTTCGTCAGCGTGGGGTATTTGATATTGTGATCGCTTGTAATGCCGCCAGCACAGTACTGGAACAGCTTCGTTTAGCGAATAGGGATTTAAATTTGTCGGGTATGTTAGATAGCGGAGCAAAGTTAATTCGTAGTTCAAAGTTGCGTCGCTGTTTGATCTTAGGCGGTAAACGCACAATTGAATCTAAATATTTTCAGAATGAATTTTTAAAGTCGCGTATCACCATAGAGGCAAAGGTTGCACAACCTTGGTCGGCTTTTATTGAAAAAGGTGACATAAGCTCGCTTGCTTTAAAGCAAAGTTTACGAAAAGTGCTGTCGAATCTGAAATTCTCACCGTCGGTCGTTCTATTGGCGTGTACCCATTACCCTGCCATCGCATCACAAGTTCAAGCCTTGTTACCAAACGCCCTATTGTTAGACCCAGCTAGCGAAATTGTAAATCAGCTAGCTCGTGAATTTCATTTCGACAGTCAGCGCTCGGCAGCGGCCAATTCAGCTCGACGTGGTTCAGTGATTTTTTACACAACCGGTTCGATTTCTGCTATGCGATCTGGCGCCAAAAAGGCTTTCGGCGTAAAGATCGGCGTAGTTCAGAAGATAATACTTTAACTACATATAGTATTCGAAACACCGAACAGCGTCTATTTTATGCTATTTACGGATGTTGTAAAAATGGCTAATGGCCCGCATGGCCTGCTGACGTCTTATATTTTCTTTGTTATATTTTAGCGATGAAGATTGCGAAGTTACTTCAATTGCATTCGGCTGCTGCGGCAGCCAACAGTTTAGCCGATAATTTCGGTGATGGTTTTCTTTGTCAAAATAACCGTATTTTTTCAAATATTCGAAAACATAATATTTTAAACTCGTATCGCTTCAGCACTGAACGTAATGACTTTTACTTATCGTTACCACTGAGTCAGCTTGAAAATATATTAACCAGTAAGTGCGTTCCTTACAGCGACAATGTAAGTGTTTTGCAAAGTTTAGAAAGTAAGTATCCCGCTGTTACAGACTGGGACGATATCGTCGATAATTTAAAAAGAAATTTTTTGTTTCACGAGTCTTGCCATGCCGTAGCCCGGTCTGAAGCTAGCTTATCAGATACGGCTTCGCAAAAGTCACAGGTGCTACAGATGTTGCTTGAAGAATCTTATGCGAATACTTGCGAACTTTTAGGAGTGATTGATGCGGTTGAAACCGGGCATCAGATTTTTTACGAAATAAATTCTTATACAAGTTTATTCGATCAGCGTGCACATATAAAAAATGCTTTGCAAGAAGTTGGGGCTCAGCGTTTATTTCTTTTTATAATGCTCAATTATTTACATTCTAATTTTCTGTATGATAAATTATTAGAAGTCGAAATCAGCCGTATATTTAAATTAGCCGATATTGAGATTTCTAATAATAAAAAATTAAAACATTTGTCACAAATTTGTTTCACCCTAGATGAAAGATTTAAATACAAAACGACAAGCTTCTATATGCGCCTTCACGGATTAAAAATGACGAAAGGCGACCTGCTAAAATTTGATTTCATGGCCATCATTGAAAACAATAAAGAGGTACAATCTTACTTAAATCGCATTGCAGCGATCGCAGTTTCTGAAATAGCACCTCGATAAATAAGTTTTAACCCAGATCAATATTTACTTAATTTCGACGATAATAATCGAATGCGACGCCTTGCTAGGGTTTTTAATCGACGTGTCTGTATTGGGAACTCCGGCGACTTCTAAAGATTTCTTTAAGCGACTATCCGTGGTATTTAAAATATTTTTCAGCATTCCTGGGCGCTCAGCCATGCTATGTAATTTAATGTCGGCTTCTTTGGCGTTATCTTTTAAGTACTCGCTGATCGCATCATTACGTTTGGTAACTAATTCGCGTTCTTCAGACGACAGCTTTTTAGTGTGCACGGAAGGATACTCTGAGTCTGCCCAAGTTAGAACCTGGACGGACTTTATTTCACCCGCAATAGATGCTTGCTGCAGAGTGTTTTTAATTTGGGTTTTTCCGGCTGCAGTTAAAATACTTGAGGCTTTTTTAAAAATGATTTCAGCCACATACATAGACTGTTCTTGCGCCGCAACTTGTTTAGCTTCGATACTTGCGCCGGGCTTATTTGGTTTTGAATTTGTAACTGCTTCGGGTATCGCGGGCTTTGTCGAGCAAGCAGTTAAGATTAACAAAGATCCAATTGTTGAATACATTAATTTATTCACTTTTAACCTCCTTAGGTTTGGTTAGTTTAAGATCGTAGATATTTTCTAGGCCGGGTTCTAGCTTGTCTTTAAAGCCGTGCGCAAGGGCAGTTGAAATGGCGTGTGATGCATTCCATTGAAAGCTATCTTTGGCGTCGTAGCTAAAAACCACACGGGTAGCGACGCTTTTGTCAGCTGAGCTTTTAAGAAGCGCATTTAAAGCAGCGATGGTAATTTCGACCCCGAAATGTTTAATTCCTTTAAAATCTTGTTCGTCGCCCAAAAAGTGCGCGTTCTTTAAAAATGGCTTCGCATAGCCTTCGATCTTAGCTTTTTGCGATTTGACCTCGATATAAGCGTCGAGCGTGCCCGTTTCAAAAGTGAGCGGAACTTTTCTTTTAAGAAACGCATTCAACTTAGTCGCTTCAAAACTTTTAAGTTCGATGTCGAAGTTCCAATCAAGTGGTTTAGCAGCTTGATTTAACTCACCGACAACTTTGATGGCCCCGCTGTTCATAAAAGACCCTTTACCCACAAACAGCGAAATCGGATCTTCGGCCGAAGAAGTTACGTTATTGAGGCGGCCTTCAAGACCGGTTACTTCAAGCTGCAGTTCGGGTGGCAATCCGGCTAAATCTGCAAAGCGAAAATCAGAATTACGAATATCAATTCGCGAAGCACTAAAAGGAAATAGTTTTTCTTTTGCCTGCTTTCCCTCATCTAAAGTGGCCTTCGCGGATTGGGCTTTTGAACCATCCATCAGATCGGGCGTTAAAGTGAATTTTACTTGATCGGCGATGACATCAGTTAAAATACGCCCGCGAAAAAGTTCACGCCAAGAAAGCGATACATCAATGTAGTTGGCCGTAATAAAATGAGCTTCTTTGCCGCGAAGCTTTCCGGTTAGACCTTCGAAGCGGTAGGCCCCGCGAAAAATACTTAAATCGAAATCATCAATATGAAACGCGTAAACTTCTGAAAAATCTTTAAGATAAGAATTAATCTTTGGCAGTAGAATAGCGGGCAACACTGCACGGATTGCAATTAGCACAATTAGTAATGATGTAATAATGATTTTAGACTTCATGGGTCTCCTTTAGGGGAACATATTCTGGGATAACGTCCGCACCATTGGCCTTCTTTTGTAAGGCAGTCAAAGTTGTTATACTGTGAGCTCCAATAAAGATAATCATTGCCGAATAATAAACCCAAGCAAGTAAGACCACTAACGAGCCCGCTGCACCGTAGCTAGTGCTGAGCGCGCTATTGCCCAGATAGACCCCGATCAGTTCTTTCCCGCCAACAAAGAGCAGTGCCGTCATTAGGCCGGCTTGCCACGATCTGCGCCAAGTTAAATGCTGACTTGGCACGAAGTGAAACAAAAGTGTGAATAACCCAGAGTAAAATAGAGCCGAAACGATGATATTGATAATCGATTTAAATGTGGCGTCGTCAGAATAAAGGGTGATTGAAAGAGCTGTCGACACAACCAGTGAAACAATCATTATAAACAAAAACGCAAACGCTAAGCCCATTTGAAAAACATAAATACGCAGAAATGATTTGAACATATCAAAGAGTGTGCGATTTTCTTTAACAACTATTTTAATATCGAAAATTTGATCAAGAGACGCACGCAGTTCACCAAATATGAAACTGGCAGACAGCAGCAGGGTGGCCGCACCCAAAATGCCGGATAGGGATCCTAGGTCTGCGCGGTCTTTGGCATTTTTGATAATCATCGCAAAGGTTTCAGCAGCTTCTGGTCCCACTAAATAGTTTGCTTCTGATAAAAATTTACTTTGCAGGTCGGCGCTAAAGCTTGCCGAAAAAGTGACGAATAAAATAAGCAGCGGCGCTAGCGACAGAGACGTATAAAACGCAAGTGATGCTGCCCAAGTTGTGGTGTTTGTAATTAGAAAGCGGTCGACAAACAGGTCAGCGAATTGTTTAAAACTAATTTTTGATTTATGCACCCTGAAGAGGTTTGCAGAACGTGGGCCGCTGTCAAATGAGACTATTTTCCCGCGAGGTGGTAAATTGGGTATTTTATCCCAAAACACGGTAAATATGACCCTTACGGGAACAGACAAATAATTTTAGTATAAGTGAAATATAAGTGAAATTATTGTTTAGTAGGTGGGGTTTTAATGGCTACAACAGGGAAAATTCGGCACGTCTGATGTGAATTGAAGGCTACAAATGCAATTCATTGTCGGCGCTATGGCACTTTCATTGCTTTCTTAGGATGTAGATAATCTTAGTAACAATTGCAACAAGGGGTCTTTATGCAAACCGAAATCAATAATTACGAATCAACAAAAAATAGCGATACGCACAAAATTAAAGATAGCACTGATAGCGATGAGCAAGAGCGCGCTGCCGCCGATCTTGAAGAGCAACAGCTTGCGACCTTCGGTATGTTTATCAATCATTACGATGCCGAACGTGCAGTTGTTCGACTTGAGAAAAATGGTTTTTTGAGAGATCAGATTTCAATATTAGCTCCTCAGGCCTCAGGCAGAAGAGATTTCGTCTATCAACAGCGAACAAGCTTAAAAGATGGGGCCATGATTGGCGCCGTCATCGGTTTTTTCGTACTGGGCTTTCTTGGATTTGTTTTGAGTCTAGGCACTTTTACGCAATTTGAAACTTTGACTCAACCAAGTGTTACGGGCTCGATGCCTCCATGGATTTTGTCAACGGCCATAGGAGCAACGATCGGCTTAATTTACGGAGCAGCTAGCGGAGCTTTAGTTGGTATCGGTACCCCGAAGGGTGCGGCTAAACGTTACGGCTTCTATTTGAAAGAAGGCGCAATTATGCTTTCGGTGAAGCTAAATAGCGAAGCCCAACGTGTTCGTGCCAACGAAATTCTAGAGAAAACGCGGGCGCAAGACATTTCAGATTTGAAAGAATCAGAAATATGGAAAACAATAGTACCTGAAAAGAAAAGATTAGCATTTACGTAGTTAACGACTTCAACCAGCCATAAAGGAAATAGAAGATGAAATTAAGTGTAACGATCGCATCCGCATTATTAATGTTAAGTACCCAAAGCTTTGCTGCCTTAGAAGCGCATGCAAACCTAGAAAGTAAAAATGATTCAAAAGTAATCGGCAGTGCTAATTTTAAAGACGTAGCAGGCGGATTAGAAATTGAATATAAAGTCATGGGTCTTAAAAAAGGCCAAAGCTACGGCTTTCACATTCATGAAAAAGGCGATTGCTCGTCTAAAGATGCCAAGTCAGCGGGCTCACACGCCCATAAGATTGCTGAAACAGGTGGAACATCTTTAGAAACTCCACAAGCTTTCGCCGGAGATCTACCAGCACTGGTGGCAAACGATAAAGGTATTGCGCAAGGTCGTTTGACGGCGGCAAATCTTTCGATGGAAGGTGTGAACCCGGTCAATGGCTTAGCTATCATGGTTCATGGCGGACCAGATGACGTGACGAAGCCTTCGGCTCCTCGCGTTGCGTGCGGCGTGATCAAGCCAATGAAAATGAAGAAATAATTTTTTAAGACGAATGAGTTTGGCGAAAGTCAGATGCAGAAAATAAAGAAAGAGCGCTCTATAATGGAGTGCTCTTTCTTTATTTTGAATTAACTAGAGTGAACTATTTTTAGCTCCTTGATTATTTACCAACAATGAATTTTTTTAAGTCTAATGTGAAAGTTTGACCTTCAGGCGTAGATTGAATTTGCTTTACGATTCCGAATGGAACAGCGCCGATCCACATTTGACCTGGGTTAGCAGGATCTTGGCCTTGCATAGCCATTTTGCAGGTAGCAATCGGACCGTTAGTAGTTGAAAGTTGTTCTGCTGAGCCGCCGTAAGCGGCACAATTTGTTAAAACATCGCTGATTGTTTGATCGCTTAGTAGATCAGTTTTCTTCATTTGATCTTGTTGAAACTGATCTGGTTGGCCATCAAAATGAATTGTTGTAGTTACCACAACTGAATCGCCACTTTCCGAAATAACCGCCATAATGTAGCTACCAACCATTGATTGTGCGCCTTGAGAAACGGTTAATTGAAATTCGCTGTAATCACCAACTTTAGGGCTGGCTTGAGCAACTACAGATAACAATAATGCGGCCGATGCTAAGAATAATTTCATGGGAACTCCTTGTTTTGTTTAAGCACATATGAGACCCGAGACGCGCGGCCGTTTCAAGAATAAACGCAGCGTAAGAAGCTAGATAAACGGATTCACTTTAATTATTCATGACAAACAATGTAATGTGAGGCACACTGCCTGATGCCCCAAACCATGCAAAAAAGGATTTTTCCCGCGTGTTTTTATCTCCAGTAACCCTTAGTCAGATCTCTCAATTACGAAATCCGAGCGAAAGAGTCCCGCTTAGTGAGCACATTGTATATAAAGATGCGTTGCAGCTGATTGAAGAGGGCCGTTTTCAAACTTACGAACTGCGTAGAGTTGAAGCTTTAGATATGACATTTACTTGGAAAGACCCGGCCATCGACCCGATTGTGCGTGTGGACGTTCGTGAATCGGCCATTGGCGCGGCATTAGAATTTACTTGTTCAGAATGTACAAGCAGTTGCGAGCACCAGTGGGGATCGTACGTCTTGATCTGGCAGGCTCTTGTTGTCGAGCAAGAGCAGTTGATTAACCCTGATTTATTAAAATTATCTGAACAATTTAAAGATAGAAATCTATCTGACGAGCCCGAGCAAAAATCGCAGTATGCCGATACAAAGCTTGATTCAATTAGTTTATTTTTTGATGAGAATTCTGTTTTAAAAAGTACGCCGCTAAGTAGCGTTTTAAAAACAGACTTTACCAATTACAAACACCATGAGGTGGGTAAAGAGCGTGAGCAGCCTTCACCGCGCGCGTGGAATTTACCCGAAATTTTTCGCCGAAAAATGGTGGCGTACTCGGGTAGTTACTTGCACGAAGTGAATCAGCAAAATCGCCTAGCCGATATTGTTTGTTATAATTTCAGCAACGGTATGCAGATTACAGCCAAAGAAATTCTTCGCCATCCGTTGCATAAAAAAGTTCCGCTCGATTTATTGCCGCAGGTCAAAATGCCGGCTTCAATTTTTGCCAAATGGCCGTTAACTCAGCATAGTGAAAATACTTTTATCAGCCAGTCAGTGTCCGAACTTGAAGAAATTATTCAAGCCTTATTGGGGCAAGTAACGACGGCGCAGCGGCAAGGTAAAATCGAGCTTTACTTGCAAACTAGAAATCGACCAAGCGTGGCGATGAAAATAAACGGAGTTGAATTCGACCCAGGTGCCGAGCTTGACTGGCGAGTTGATTTTGACGAGAAAAAAGATCTGGTTTCAGAATTTAAACTGATTAGTTTTAGAAAGTTACCATTCTTCTTTTTTGAATCTTTTGCCGTCGAAGAAACGGAAGGCATTTTAGTTATTCATCCGTGGTTACGTGAATTTAGTATGTTGCAAGAGACTATCTCAAGCCTTCTGCCGGACTTGGTGATCACGGGGCAAACTATGCCTGTGGTCGACGTGATTGGCGAATTCGAGGCAAAAACAATTCTTCGTTACTTACGTACACGATCAATACCGGTAAAAATAACTGGTGATTCAAGAACTTTAACCAAAGATCAAAGCCAGACCGAAGTTCATTTAAACGAATTTGGACATTTTTTCTTACAACACGAGGCAAGAGTAGCGGGACAAAAAAACTTAGTACGTAAGGGTTGGACTTCGCTGTCGATGGTTTACTTACAAGCTATGTCGCAGGGCCTGTCGTTTATTTTAGGAGCGGAAGCTCGGGACGTTGCCGCACGTGTTGGTAATAAACGTGACTGGGACATTAAATTACTAAAGCATTTAGGTATTTTACAGTTTTTGCTAATGGAAATTTGTTCGGTGCATTTCGACGGAATTATGACCGATGCAACCGAAACCAGTAAAGAAAATCTATTTGCCCAATTACACGATAAAATTAAATCGCTATTGCTGGCAGGCAGCACGGCCACGTTTATTCGCGATGTGCCACTAACCGAGCTATGTTCAAAGTCAGTGTTGAATAGCTTTGAAGATTTCGTAAAGCTGACTTTTAAATCGCTTCACACCAGCGAATCTTTTTATTCTGAATCGGGTGAAGTGATTTTAGAAGGTGTGGTCGAACGGGAATTTCATCTTATCTTTGAATTGCTTCGTAAATTGGCCTTAACCAGTGGCGGCGAAGCGTTTAAAAAATCGCGTACTTCATTTTTATCTAAAATTTCAAATCATAACTTTGAAAACGACCCACACGCGCTCGAGACAACTTATCATTTTCCGACGGCGGGATTGCAAGCTGCTAGTTTACAAGACTCGTTAGAGTCTTTGCAGTTACTCATTCCGTTTAGTTATAAAATTTTCTACAAAGATCAGCCTATTCAAGAGCTAGCCGAAGATGAGTTTCGAGTCGATTTTTCGATTCAAACTGAAGCTGATCCGAAAATGCTTAATTGGTTTGAACTCAACCCGAAGTTTTTCTTAAGAGGTGAAGAGGTCGAAGCAGAAAACTTTTTAAGCTTGGGCCGTGGCGGCGTTATCGAGTACGAAGGTAAACTTTATTTAGTACCAAAAAAGCAAATGCCTTCGCTAAAACGTTTAGAAAACTTTTGGCAGAAATTGCAAAAGGGTAAAAACGAAACTAGTAAGCGTAAAAATGGCGAAAAAATTTATCATCTACCACGCAGCCAAACCTTAGAGCTTTTGGCATTACGTGCTTCGGGTGTACCTATTCGTGGTGACCATGAATGGACTAAGCTATGCGAATTTTATGACCAGCTAGGAACTAAAACGCGCGAGTTAGAATTGCCTTCGTCGGTTAAGGCAGAGCTTAAGCCTTACCAAGCAGTCGGAGTGCAGTGGTTGCAAGATTTATATCATCTACGTTTAGGAGCTCTATTGGCCGATGATATGGGTTTAGGTAAAACCTTACAGACATTAACATTCTTAGACGTGCTACGTTCTAAGGGCGAACTAGGGCAGGTATTGGTCGTGGTGCCTTCGTCGCTGATTTTCAACTGGCAAAGCGAGATCGAGAAATTTACGCCTGAAGTTCCATACACTGTGTTCACGAATAAAGAACAAGACAAAGTGGGGCGCTATTTCGCTAATCAAGAACAGATTGTCGTGATTACAACTTACGGTTTACTGCTTGAACACGAACAATTCTTAAACCAGTACAAGTGGAAGGTTTTAATTTTCGATGAAGCCCAGAATTTAAAAAATATTACGACGAAGCGAACGGCCGCAGCCCGATCTTTAACTGCGCAGTTTAAAATTGGCTTAACCGGTACACCGATGGAAAATCACTACGGCGAATTTTACTCGCTAGTTGATATTTTAGTACCGGGTAGTTTAGGTAAAATTGATGAATTCAGAAAAAAATTCGTTAACCGCGAAACTGTGCAGCGTGAAGAGGTTGAAGAGCTTAAATTAAAAATTAAGCCGTTACTTCTTCGTCGAACAAAAAAAGAGATTCTTGATCAGTTACCTGAAAAACAAGAAACTAAAATGAGTATTGCGTTCGAAGAGCGTCAAAAAGAAATTTACCGTGATATCGCACTTTCGTATAATCAACGTGTGCAAGAGACCATGGCTATCCAGGGTGAAGCCAGCGTTCAATTACAAATGCTAACTGCCCTCTTACGTCTGCGTCAGGCTTGTTCTGATCCGGCGGCCTTGCCGAATGTGCGTTATGATAAGGTGCCACCTAAGTTGGAAACCTTAATGGAATCGTTAAAAGAGATTATTGAATCGGGCGAAAGCGCCTTGGTCTTTACCCAGTTTTTACAGACGCTTGAACATACTAGCGACCTATTGAAAAAAGCCGGAATTCCGGTATTTGTTCTTCACGGTGGAGTACCGACTAAGCAACGCCAGAAAATTTTGGCTGACTTCAACGCCTTAGTTGGCGGAGCTGTGCTGGTCATGACACTTAAAACGGGCGGCGTAGGCTTAAACTTAACTAAAGCTAGTTACGTCTTTCACTTAGAGCCTTGGTGGAACCCTTCAGTCGAAAATCAGGCGACCGATCGCGCGCATCGACTTGGCCAGAATAAAGCGGTTCAAGTTTTTAAATATATAATGCATGAGTCTTTAGAAGAAAAAATTGAGCTTTTAAAAGATCGTAAAGATAAAAAGTTTCAGTCGTTATTTTCGAACACTGAAAAAGAAGCCGACATTGGCGTCGGTAGCGCGGCTATCAGTAAAAGTGATTTCGACATTTTATTAGGAATTGATTAAGTCATCTCTGTAGCCGAAAAAGTCGGTGCAGTATAGTGATTGCTATTCGCTTTATAATGGCGATGAATCATCTTAGTTAAATGATCGAAATCGACGGGTTTACGAATAACTTCTTCGGCGCCCGAATCAGTTAATTTTACGCGATCTGAATCAGCCGAAAGAAATACCACCGGAATGTTTTTAAAATTCGCCATGTTACGAATACGATCAATAAATGTCAGACCATCCATAACGGGCATATGGTAATCAAGCAAGATGAGCCCAATATTTTGTGAGCGACGTAGGTATTCTATTCCGTCGACGCCATTACCAGCCTCTAGAATGCGGAAGCCTTCGGTTTCAAGTACGTCTTTCAAAAGGGCACGCGTATCTAGGTCATCATCTACGATAAGAATTGTTTTACCTATCGCCGCGTGTGAACGGCTTTCTGCATGGTTGTAATTTTTAGATTCAGCAAAATTGAGTAATGGATCGTTCCACATATTAAGTGGATCAATTTGCAGATCTGTATTGCTGGCCACCAGGTTATGCTTCTGTACCACATTTCGACCGAGGTATCTGGCCAACCAAATTTTTTCGATGATGGGATAAGATGCTACGACGGGTAGTATTGCAATGGCAGCTAAAATTCCACCGAGTGTAAACGCAACTAAAATAGAAAGCAGTACGACTAATGTGCCTAATTTTAGATTGCGCCGATAAATAAGCGGCAACAAAATGTAAACCTCAACCGCATGATAGCAGGCGTAGGCTAACAAGACGATTCCGGCCGTCGCCGGCGATACGGTCAGCGATAAAATCAAAGCGGGTACAAGCGTAATTAAAAAACCCAGTACGGGCATCACATCTAAAAAGGCCGCAACGGCTGCTAAAGTTAAAGCGGCTGGTACATTTAAAATAGTTAAAAGTGCGAACGAAAAAATTCCGCATAGCAGTCCTGAAATAATTTGCGCGGTCACATAGGCCGAAATGACGGGTGCGGTTTGGGCGGCCGTTGCGCGCAATTTAAGTCGAACCGGCGCCGAAAAAAAATCACTAAACCAAATAAAGGCTCGCTTGCCGTCAATTAATAGATAAACCGACATAATCACAACGATAAAGAATTCGCTAAGGCCATGCATTGTCGATTGTAAAAAATTAATTGCTGGGTTTAACCAAAGTGCTGTGTCGGCTTCTCCGGTCATCGAAAATTTATTGATCATCTTCGATAGCATTCCGTCTTTTGGAAATTCAGAAATTAATTGCTGTTGCAAGTTTGGAAGGGCCGCAACAATGATCTGAAGCTGAGCGTAAATGGAAGGCGCTAGAATTAATCCAACCCATAGTAAGCTGCTGGCTAAAAAAATAGTTACAATCCCTATGGCCGCCGAGCGTGGTAAACTTAATTTCTGTAACCGCTTCACGATGGGATTGAGCGCGACCGCAATAAAAGTAGCCACGAAAAAAAGTAGTGCTAACTTAGTTAATTTAATAATCAAAAACATCACCAGCGCAAATAGCGCGATCTTTACGAAAAATGCCGGAGCTATGTCGAATTGACGGCGCTCGCTGAATTGAGAATCTGGTATTTGTGGTCTATGATTATTCATTTTTTCCTTCAAAGTTAATTCCATGTAAGCTAACGAGATCGCCTCATTATTTCAAATTCAAATTTTTAACCAGTGTGAAAATGGGGAATTAAGCAACAGATGCCTTTTTGTAGGATATTTTGCCCCGTATTAAAAAAGACCAAGCTCATTTGCCTGACTCGTAACATGAAAGAAAATTGATGTAGCGATTCATGTGCCAATTAGGTAAAATACAAGACAACGAAAGAACGGTACGCACCTATAATGTGCGGCGAGGTTGAATTTGAAGCAAACGGTCGAGCTAGTTCCAATATTTGACGATAATTATATTTTTCTCATCGTCGACGAGCAGAAAAAAACGGCCATTGCCGTAGATCCCGGTGACGCCACTGAACTAATTGAATTGTTAACCGCGCGTGAGTTAAATCTGACAACTATCCTAACAACGCATCATCACGCCGATCACATCGGTGGCTTAGGTGAACTGGTTAAAAGATATAACCCAGAAGTATATGCTCCTTTAAAAAATAAATTGCAAATCGCCGAAGCGAATCACTTTGTAAGCGACGGCGACTCTATCATGGCAAATGGCCTACTGTTCGAAGCCATTGAGTTACCAGGCCATACCCTGGGTCATATCGCTTACTACTGCAAACAGTGGGACTGGTTATTTTCGGGTGATGTTTTATTTGGCTTGGGCTGCGGAAGACTCTTTGAAGGAACTGCGATGCAAATGTTTTTAAGCTTAGCGCAAATTAAGAATTTACCGCCGCATACGCAAATTTTTTGTACTCATGAATACACCGAAGTAAATCTACGTTTCGTCGAACAACTGCTAAATCTGTACCCCGATTTAATCACCGCCGAAGATTTAAATAATTACTCCGAAAACCTAAAGAGCATACGCAAAAAAAATCAAGCGTCGGTACCGCTTACGTTAGCTACCGAATTGAAAGCTAATCCTTTTTTAAGAGCAAAGAACTTAGAAGAGTTTACGCAGTTTCGTACGCTTCGAAATAACTTTTAGCATTCTAGAGCTTGCTATTTAAGTCGCGCTAAAAAATATTTTACTTATTACAAAGACAATTTTTGCGCCAATCGCTCCAAATACAATCGTAGGAAAACAGGATGCATCTGAGCGTACATAAGTTCGACAGCTAACTCCTACACATGTCTAAAACATAACATATTAACTTTATTCATAAAACAGTTACTATAAGGAACCAAAGAAGGAATCACGCACATGAGAAAAAAAATTTTAATCTTTATCGTCTCGACCTTTTTTCAGCAGGTGACCTTTGCTGATTCATTTAGTTACGTTGATGAATTTGCCGACATCATAAACCGCGTTCAGCTTGAACAAAATACTTCTTACAAGGTTGCGCAGACAGCGATAAGCGATTCTTGTACGGTCTTTATGGATCAAGATAACTTTAAAGGTAAGCTGGGCTTGGCGATTCAGACAGAAATTACAAAGAACCCCATGTTGTATCCATTTTTATTACACGGCGGAACTTTAAATAGATACTGTGGCAAGTTTTCAAAAATGACCGCTGTACAAAAAAGTAATGTCTGGGTTTTAATTTTAACTGTAGTGGCACACTTTGAAAGTTCTTGTAGTGATAAGGCACACGCAAAAGGCCCAAACGGAACTGCTTACGGTTACTACCAGCTTCACAAAGGTAAAGAGGCAGATTACGCCGGGCGCACCGGTGTGTGCGCTAAGAACGCCAGCCTTGACGCTAAACTTTCAACGAAATGCGCGCTCGGCATGCTAGAATATCAAATGCAAAAAACGGGCGGAGATCTTTTTCACAAAGGATCCTACTGGGATGTACTGCGTCCGCGCGGGCAGTCAAAGAAAGCTCACCAAATTAGTAAAGCGATCACGCGGTTTTCTATGTGTAACCCGACAGTTATGTAAATATTGTGTAAGTCAATGGGCTTATTTTTTAGGCCCAACGCGCGAAATGTAGAATACTTTTCTTTTCTAAAGTGCTTCGGCGGTAAACTGTTTGCCTATGTTGGTAATGACCAAGCAGGGTCTTTATTGCCCCGCCGGAAACTTTTATATCGATCCAAGTCGCTCCGTTGATCATGCGGTTATTACGCACGCCCATAGCGATCACGCTCGTCGAGGTAGTAAAAACTATTACTGCAATAGCAGCGGAATTTCACTTTTAAAAAACCGTCTCGGACAAAAAATTTCTGTTACCGGCTATGACTACAATGAAGCTTTTTACTTAGATGGCGTTAAAATTTCGTTTCATTCGGCGGGTCATATTTTAGGTTCGTCGCAGGTTCGCATCGAACACCACGGCGAAGTTTGGGTCGCTTCCGGAGATTATAAACGAGAACCCGATCCGACCTGCGCGCCTTTTGAAGTAGTAACTTGCGATGTATTTGTGACAGAAGCTACCTTTGGTGCCCCTAGTTTTAAATGGCCAAAACAAAATGATCTGGGTCAAGAAATTATGGACTGGTGGAATATGAATTCTGCACTAGGTATTAACTGCGTTCTTTTTGCATACTCTCTCGGGAAAGCGCAAAGAGTTCTAGGTCTACTTGAACCTTACGCTCACAAAGCCGTTTATTGCCATCCGAACGTGAGCAGCTTAAATGATTGCTACCGCGCTGAAGGTATTCGCTTATCGCCCACTCAGTGTTTAAGCCAAGTGGCTTCAGAAGAGACTTTACACGGAGAACTGTTTTTAGTTCCGCCGTCTTTTTTAAAAACAGACGCAGCCAAAGTCATTGGTGAACATTATGAAACGGCTTTTGCTTCTGGCTGGATGGCAGGAGGATCTTCAGCTTTCGGCCGTCGTAGCAGTTATGACCGTGGCTTCGTGATGTCTGATCACGCGGACTGGTCTGATCTGGTTCGTACCGTCCAAGAGTCACAAGCCAAGACCGTGTATGTGCAACACCGTGGGCAAGGAGCCTTGGTAAAGCATTTGAGAAAGTTAGGTTTAAAGGCTTTTTCTGATGCCGATCTGTTTCCCGAAAACCCTAACCAACTGAATTTCTTTTAATGAAAAAAGTCGTACTAGCAGTTACCGAATTTGCTTTGCCCGCGCCGCGCGTTGGAAGTATCGACGCGAACTCGGGCTTCGGCCGAGGAGCTGCGGTTGGCAGCGAAATTCATCTGCGTACCCAAGAACTTCGTAAAAAAATCGATCCGCTTTATAAATCTGAAATGTTGATCAGCCATGTATTTATTGAAGGTGGTTATAGCTTTGAGATTGGCGGGCGCATGGACGGCTTTTTTGCGCACAAGAAAGCAAAAATTGAAGAGATCAAATCAAGTTTTAATATTAAAGATTTACATCGCGAATTGAAAGCCAATCAATCGACTCATCCGTATTGTTTGCAATTGAAAACTTATGGGTATTTTTATTATCTGCAAAATAAAGTAATTCCTGATTTAACTTTGCATCTAGTTTCAAGTCGTAATTTTGAAACACTCGATTTAACCCTGAATCTCGATCTTGTCGAATTTGAAAGTTGGTTGGCGCGCCGAATGGCCGAACTAGTGATTGAAGCCCAGCTGGCTGAAAAAAGGGCGAAGCGCCGTAAAAAAGCCGCGAAAGACTTGCAATTTCCTTTTGCTAAGCCACGCTCGGGCCAAGTTGAGCTTATTCAAACGATCGAAGACACTATGAAAGAGCATCGTCCGATGTTGCTGCAGGCGCCGACCGGTTTAGGTAAGACACTTGGTGTAATGTACCCCACTTTGCAAGATGCGCTATCGCGCGGTCAGCGTCTGATCTACGTAACCCCAAAAAATTCGCAGCACGCGGTTGCCGAAGAAGCCGTCGAAAAACTACAAGACGCGGGTGCCGCGGTTAAATCAATGACTTTAACGGCAAAAAGTAAAATGTGTCTTAAGAACGAAGCTATTTGTAAGCCTGATTTTTGTGAATATGCAAAGAATCATTATAAGAAAGTAGCTGATCACAAACTGATCGAGCAACTTTCAAAAAAGAAATCCTTAACAGCTAAAGTTTTTAAAAAAATGGCTGAACAGCACGAAGTTTGCCCTTTTGAATTACAGCTTGATGCTTCAGCTGAAGCTGACGCCGTGATTTGCGATTACAATTATGTATTTGCTCCGCGCTCGGCCTTAAGTCGTCAACAGTTCATGAGCTTAGACCAGGCGGGTAAGCCAAACTTAGTTATTGATGAAGCGCATAATCTGCCTTCGCGCGCGATGGATTACTATTCGCCATCGCTTTCAACTTTTGTTTTAGAAAAGATGCGCGAAGACGCACTTCGCGTACCAAAGAAATTTCGCACTGAATTTAAAGATCTATTACAAGAATGCATCGCGGTGGTTAAAAAAAGTGGACCACCCGCATGTGTAAAGCCCTGTGCGATTAAAGCACCAGTGACTGAATTCTTAGAACAAGATGCTAAGCTTCGAACTTTTTTATCAACTTATTTAAGCTCGGATGTTGATATTCAACCGAAAGATGCGGTGCTGAAGCTTAGTTTCTATTGGTCTGAATTTTCGAACGCGCTTGAATTTGTAAATTCGGGGCGTAAAGAGTTTTTTACGACATTTAATCCGCAGCCGGCCACGATTAAAATTAGCTGTTGTGATGCCTCAGAAATGTTAAAAAACATTTATGACGATTACGAACAAGTCGTGGGTTTTTCGGCGACGCTTAAGCCCTTCAATTTTTACCGTGAGCTTTCAGGCTTAGAGGGCCGCAATTTGAAAACGGCTGAATTTAAATCGCCGTTTGCCGTGCAGAATAGAAAAATTTTAATTATTCCGCAGATTTCATCAAAGTACTCGACGCGTGAGCAGAATTATCCGCGCATCGCGGAAGCCATTCATAAAATTGCTGGGGTTCAACGCGGAAATTACTTCGTTTTTTTACCCAGCTTTGATTTTTTAGAAAGGGTTGTGAATCGATTTACCCCGCCGCCGCACACCTTAGTGGTCAAACAAGAACGCTATATGAAGCGCGATGATGTTTCGCACGTGATCGATATGTTAAAAGACAAATCGACAGCGCATATTATTTTTGCGGTGCAGGGTGGAGTGTTTAGCGAAGGTATCGATTACCCCGGCGATATGATCATCGGCGCTTTCGTTGTCGGTCCGCCGCTTCCGAATTTTGATCTAGAGCGTGAAACGATGAAGGCTTATTACGAAAAACATTACCATTCTGGTTTTGATTACGCTTACACTTACCCGGCCATGGCAAAGGCCGTGCAAGCCGCAGGTCGAGTTATCCGTACCGAAACCGACCGGGGAATTATTATCTTAATGGACGACCGTTTTATTCATAAAAGCTACGCCCAGTCTATGCCGACAGACTGGTTTAGTGATAGCCCAATTGAATTGGTGTCTGAAAGTATACTTAGCGACGTGGCCGACTTTTGGCAGCAAGCCTGAATAGATCTCAGGCAATCGCAGAATAATAATTCTATTGCTGCGGGTAATGACTAGACAATGAAAACGTTGACCCTTTCAATGAAGATGAAGTCGTAAACAACTATAAGGAGTCTTCGTGAAAAAAAAATTAGCTAAAATCTTAGTGCTGACAGCTGCGTGCGCATTAACATTCTCATCGTGTGCGTCAGACCAAAAAAATACCGCAAAAGGTGCCGGAATTGGCGCAGGCATCGGAGCTGTTGCCGGAGCCATCATCGGTCACCAAACTGGTAATCGTGAGCAAGGCGCATTAATTGGTGCGGCAGTGGGGGCCGGTACCGGTGGTTTAATCGGAAATCGTCTAGATAAACAGGCGAAAGAATTAGAAAAAATTGCTGAAACAAAGCGTACTGATAATGGCTTAGTAACAAAATTAAAAAGTGACATTTTATTCGATAGCGGAAAATCAGATTTAAAACCAGCAGCAGAAAATAATTTAAAGCAAATGGCTGATATTATGAAAAAGTATCCAGAAAATATTTTAACAATTAAGGGCTACACAGATTCGACGGGTAGTGCAGGGATAAATACTTCGCTTTCACAAAAGCGGGCCGAGGCCGTTCGTGGTCAATTGATTGCGGCAGGTTTGCCGGCAGCCACAATCAGTTCTGTCGGAATGGGTCCAGCTGATCCCGTCGGCGATAATAAAACCGATGTAGGTCGTAAGCAGAATCGTCGCGTAGATGTCGAAGTTACTGTCGATGAATCAAAAGTTCCAAAAAATAAATGATTTAGATAAAAATGCCCGAAGAGATAGGTGGGGATAAAACCAACTCTTCGGGTTCAGAAGAAAAATGACTCTCGCTGACCTTAGCGGTCATAAGCTATATTGCAATCAAGATGCCAGCATTCTAATTTCATCTTTTTGTTCGTTGCCAAATTGAAAATGAAATCATTTAATGCTTTGCATGCAGCGTAAACTTTCAATCTTATTTCCGATCTTAAGTATTTTAGCTTCTATGCTAGTTATTCAAGGCGGAGCTTCGCTAGCTAAATCATTATTTCCTTTGATCGGTCCTTCCGGAACGACATCTTTAAGATTAATTTTTTCGGCTTTGATTTTAATGATTATCTTTCGCCCCTGGCGCAGAAGAATTTCGCGTAAACAATTTTTAACCTTGGGTTGTTACGGCCTGTTCTTGGGTGGAATGAATTACTTATTTTATTTAGCAATCGCGCGTATTCCCTTGGGTATTGCGGTTGCGCTTGAATTCACGGGTCCCTTAGCAGTCGCACTTTTTTCATCGAAACGTCTCATTGATTTTCTATGGGTGGCCATCGTGGTAACCGGTTTACTCTGTTTATTACCGATCGCAAAACTTTCGACTCCGCTTGATTTAACGGGTGCATTCTTCGCCTTAGCCGCAGGTGCTTGTTGGGCGGGATATATCTTATTCGGGCAAAAAGCAGGTGATGATATTCACGGCGGTACGGCCGTCAGTATTGGAATGTTGTTTGCCGCCATCGTGTACGCGCCGATTGGGCTGATTCAAATGAGTAGCTCACCTTTTTTGATGCAAGCTCTGCCAATTGGTATCGCGGTCGCCGTGCTATCAAGTGCGCTTCCGTATTCTTTAGAAATGATCGCACTGAAAGATTTGTCGCGCTCGACTTTTAGCATATTGATGAGTTTAGAGCCCGTATTTGCTGCCCTATCGGGGTATCTATTTTTGCATGAGAATTTAAGCGGGATGCAGATATTTGCAGTTCTATTAATCATCGTCGCTTCGGCCGGAACCGCGATAACTAGTCGCGGGCGCGCTGAATTGCCTCAGTCCTAGGGAAATTTGCCTAATATTTTACGATGTATAGCTTAGGTTGGCGCTGAACCAGTTATTATAAGTGGCACTAGGCTTGCTTTTTGATTTAGCTCTAGGAGACCCTATGAAAAAAAATAAAAAAAATGAAAAATTTAACGAACGCGGCTTAAAAATTTCTGACAATGCCGTTAAGTCAGCTCAAGTTAGTGCGCACCGTTCTTCAGTGGTACAGCCTCAAAAAGAAGTCAGTCATAAGACCGTAGAAAAAGCTCCGGCTCCCGGCAGCGAACAAGCCCCATAGGAAGCCAAAGATGCAAAAACAAAAACCAAAAAGTACGCCAAAGACTGACCGTGAACATAAAGACGAAGTGACTCCATCTGATCCGTTACTTCGAAAACAGCCTGAAGTTCGCGAGCCAGAAAAGAAAAAAGAAGTGCCAATAAAATTGTAGTTTATGGAAGGGCCCGTTTAATCGGGCTACCTTAGTGGTCAAAGCTTTAGGATAAACAATTGGTTAGCGCGCGTGACAAGCCTTAAATTTTTCGTTTAAATACTCTTAGTATAATAAGGAGTATTGTTTGTCAGATCCTCACAATCATCTTCACAAAGAACCAAATAACCACGGACATGTGCATCATGAGGGCCACGAGCATAGTCATACGCACGGCCATGGCGGCCATCAGCATGTGCCGGCAAATTTCGACCGAGCCTTTTTAATTGGTATTTCGCTTAATGCGATTTTTGTTGTGATTGAAGCGGTTTATGGATTCGCTGCAAATTCTTTGGCTTTACTTGCCGATGCCGGGCACAACCTAAGTGATGTGCTAGGCTTGGTGGTTGCGTGGATTGCAACGATACTGGTTCGACGTAAGCCTAATGATCAGTATACCTTTGGTTTACGAAGCTCTTCAACATTGGCGGCCTTAGCTAACGCGGTTTTTTTACTGGTCGCGATCGGCGGTATTTTGTGGGAAGCCATTTCTCGCTTTCAAACGGCTCCGCCAGTGGCTGGTCCAACCGTTATCGCCGTCGCCACTGTCGGAATTTTTATTAACGGAATCACTGCGTACCTATTTTCATCAGGCCATAAAAATGATTTAAATATCAAAGGAGCATATTTGCATATGCTAGCTGATGCTTTAGTTTCGTTAGCTGTTGTGGTGGCAGGTGTAACTATGATTTATACAGGCTGGAATTGGCTAGACCCCTTGATCAGTATAGGGGTCAGTCTGATTATTTTAAAAGGGACCTGGGGGTTGCTAAAAGACTCTATGCGACTGGCGATGAATGCAGTGCCTTCTGGTATAAGCCATTCGAAAGTATTAAATTTTTTGCTATCTAAAAAAGGTGTCTCGAAAGTTCACGACCTACATATTTGGGGTATCAGTACGACCGAAAATGCATTAACCGCGCATTTGGTTATGCCTGAGGGGCATCCCGGAGATGGGTTCTTATCGCATTTATCGGCTGATTTACGCGGGCAGTTTAAAATTCATCATGCAACATTGCAAATTGAACTAGGCAATGATCCCACTCATCCGTGCATGCTCGAGCCCGATGAAGTCGTATAGCTAATCAGGGGCAGCTTCCGCCGGCTGTAATTAAACTAAGTGTACCTTCGCCAAATAAAGTTTGAGTTACGTTCAGCAAAATAGGCGAAGCCGGAAAAAATGTATTACCTAGCGCAGTTCCTTCTGTTTTAACGGTGTTCTTGCCAAACAATTGTAACTTGTAAGCCGAAATTGAAACAATACCGGTGAAATTTTTAATATTGATGTTTGCGTCTTTCATAATAATTTCGTCGGCTTTCAAAGAGAACAACACCTGTGAACTTTCTTGAGCACCGCAAATAAAAATTGTAGCAGCTTCAGCCGTTATCATCGACTTATCTTTTTTAACGATGACTTCAGATTTTACTTCAGTTAGTCCGGTGATCAATTTTTGTGAAAGCTTACAGCCGAAGTTAATGTAAGTGTTATTGGCGGTTAATTTGGCTAAGTAGTTTACTTCAATATCGTTCGATAACACGATTTTATTCTTTGGCGTCCGGATCTTATCGACAGAAACGTCGCTATCAGATAAACCAGTGCTTTGTTTTAGTTTAATGCGTGAATCAAGTAAGTTACGTCCCGCTTCTTTTTTTACTAAAATACCGTGCACGCCGATTTGGCCGGGATCTCCGCCGACACATTTCTCGTTTGATTCTTTTGCAACCGAGCCAGACGTTTCGGCGTTGGCCGGGGACGTATCTTCGGCAGTGGTTGTGGCAATCGCTTGCGGAGCCTCGATATTAACGGTTAAAGGCTTGCTGCAAGCCATAAACAAAAATGGAGTCATGGTTAATGTTGATAAAATTAGAATTTTGAATTTCATCGTAACCCCTTTTCGACAATGTTGAAGATCTCGACGATCATGAAAATTTGTTAGACCTTTTCACCTAAGACCGGCGGTATGACTTCAGACGTTTGTAACTACTTTGTTTGCAGCATATGTACCATAAGTGCAGGGGGGCAGTTAATAAAGATGACTTAATTACTTTCTGCTTTAAGCCCAGTTTCTAGTGCATTAATAGCCCCGCGCACGGCACCGAAGCTAAGCATCAATGAGGTATCGGCCTTCATGGCAAAGCTGAATTCTTCATTACTTTCGCCCGAAACTAAATTCTTAACTTCTCTTAAAATGGCATGGGCATCAAAAGGTTTATTTTCTTTATCGTCGGTAATAATATCGATTTGAATAATAATTTCTGAGAACTTACGCAGCCAATTAAAACGTGGATCATTTAATGAAAGGTGCAATAGCTCGTAAGGCGTATATTTGCGGTTATCACTTTTTTCGACTAAGCCCGTTTGAAACAATAAAAGCTCGCGGTGAAATTTTAATAAAGCTAGGCTTAACTGACTAAGTAGGTTTTTCATCGGTGTCTCGTTTCCGGATTAATATACTTTCAGATTATAAAACGAGATTTCTACACGCGGCAAATTTTTTCTGCCGCATCATGAAGGATTTATTGTTCGTCGATTGCAATTTCGTCTAGTTCGTACTGCTCTAGCTCAACTAGGATATTTTCAGACGTGACTTCGTTTGAACGGCCCGCATAATTTGCAAAATGGTCAGCGAATGTTCTAGATTTTTCTTGTCGTTCAACTGAGCTGCGGTCGAAGTCTAAGATAATGTGCTGTTCAAGCACATTAGCTTGCCAGACTAAACCCGCCGGAGAAATAAATTTTTCTCCGCGCAGCGATAGGTCATCCGGAAAGTATTTAGCAAGCATCAAAGGCAACGAACGGTACTTATCACTGGTTGGTGCCGGGTCGAAATTCGTTGATTGCAAATAGGCAAGGCGAATCATTTGCGAACAATAAGCCATACCATTGGCGTTAATCAGATTTTTTGCAAAAATCATCGCATCTTCTGAATATATGTATTTTTCAATTTGGTCGAAAACAAGTGGTAAAATTGTATTTTGATACCACTGCTCGGCATCGGCATCTTTTACGTTCGCAACTAAGCTGAACATATCATTTTTTGAGATGTGAGTGACCCGCATTATTTTTTTAGTTTTATCTGCTTCGCCTTTACCTGTTTTTCTTTCTGAAAAATCAAGATAGCTTTCAAAGCTTTCCATCACGTTTGTAAGATAGCCGCGTTCGGCAAATTGTTTTTTGAAAGTCGCTAAGATTTTTACGGGACTATACCGGGCAAATCCGATGCGTAAGAATTCATTCGGGTGGCTAAAGCCCTCGGGAGTCATTAAGCGTATTCCGCCGCCGCGAGTGTTTGGAAAAATATCCCAGATCCATGCGACCGAAATCTTGGTCGTGTCATCTGTTTTTACCTGCACCATGCCCGCGTGTGAATAGCCTTTTGATATGTTCGCGTCCCAGTAGCTCGATATCATACTCTCTTGATCTTCATTTAAAAAAAGGTTCGAGCGCTTGCGTTTTAAAGCTGCACTATAATTTTTTTCGGCGGCAAACATCGGCAGGTTCGAATAGCTGCTAGTGATCTGTAACTTTTTTGCCAAAGCGGCATTTTCTGGATTCGTTGGCTCAACACCCATCGAGGTAAAGTAAGCCTCTTGGCCTGAAGAAAACTCTAAAGCAATATCTCCATTTTTCATTTGGTAAATCGAGTTTTTACGATCTAAAGTTTTAGTTTGGTAGCGGGCGTTGACTAAGTTATCTAAATCTATTTCAACCGAACGCAATTGATTTTTCAATTTTTCTTCTATGATTGCATTCTGAGAATCGCGAGCAAATTTAACTGTCGCTAATACCATGGCACGGCCGAAGTAGCGATTTTGTAATTGAAGCGAATATTGGTGATGCAGAATCTCTTGTAGGTGAATATCTAGCCAGCCTTGAAAATTCGCAACGTTGATACGTTCTTTAATTTCTAATTGCTTGTATAAATAAGTAAAAGCTTTGATTAGGTTTGTTTTTTCTAAAAGGTGTCTATCAACTCCGCGTTTTTGTAAATACTGTTCACGAATTTTTAGAGCGATTTCACCACGATTTGCTTGGTACCTTACATCTTGAATCGGCTCTAGGCCCAGCGCCGGAAAAGGCATAATTTGCTGAGTAGCCATATTAAGCATGATTTGTAAGTTCTTTGACTGTTGATCGACCGGTAGCTTTGCATTTAAAGTTAAAAAAGAGTAATACAAAGAACCTAAAATAAAAGAAGAATGTAATCCCGCGAATGCTGGCGCGGCATTTGATAAAGCTAACAAAGTAACGGGGTGAGTATTTTTATCTTTTAATTCTTCATAGGTTTCGGACGCTTTGGCCCCGTAGTTCACGTATCCCATTTTGGCGAGAAAATTCATTCCAGTTTCGACGGGAAGGGTGATTCTAGTAGAAAAATTGGCTTCATAGGTCTGCGCTAGCGTCGTGATGCTTAGAATGAATGTTACGATAAACAAAATAGAAATGAACTTTAGATTTCTCATATCTATTGGTGTATCAAGAATAATGCCCATATTTATGAGTACGCTAAGGGCCTTTAATCGCCCTAAGCTTCACTTTAACAATTATTGCTAGGCTGTATGATATAAATGTTGCCGTGAGGCACTTTCTAAAAAATAAGTGACGAGCCAATTCAGCGTAAGTTGTATCAATCTGAGATCGATCCGCTCGCGAATCAATTATGTGACGGTCGAGCACGCACTTACTAAGATGCTTTATTGTTTCACGCTCAGTGCGCCCTGAAGCGTGCTAACATTTTTCAAAAAATCTTCTTTAAAAGTGGTTAAGACCGATTGCTGAACTTCGTCTAACTTAAGCAATGCCTCAGACCAAGCTTTTACTTTCGGTAAATCTTTTATCGAGACTTCGTCAAAAATTTCTGGTTGTAGGCTCATTCTCATAAAAGTGGGTGCCATGGTTGCGTCGACTAATGAAAAATCGGCTCCGCGAAAGTACGGTCCCGCACTAAGTACTTTTTCTAAACGCGATAATTTTTCATAGTATTTTGTTTTCATCGAAAGCGCAGAATCTAAATTTTTTTCGCGAACAAGCATGTATGAATCTATAATCATTGAAGAAGCAAATTCCATCCAAGCTCGTTCTTTTGCGCGGGCAATGGGGTCCGTCGGGTGAAATCGCGGTTCTATCGTTTCGTCAAGAAGCTCCGATATCACAGCCGATTCAAAAATGACATGGCTATCGTCTACTTTCAGTAGGGGGACTTTTCCTAGGGGCGAAATTTCGGTAAACCAAGATGGGCGATTTGCTAAATCAATATAGGTCGTCGTAAAGTCGGCTTTCTTCATTTTAAGTGTAACGACGGCTCTTTGCACGTAAGGGCATAAAGCAAAACTAATGAGTTCGTACTTAGGTTTCATCGGGTCTCCGTAAAATAGTCTTGGTAATAGAATAAGATATGTATCTAGGTCGATTCTATCAATCATTAAAGTATCGAATGCGCAGGATTCATTGCAATTCATAAACTGGTACCAGGTATATTTTCGTGTTTGCCAAGAAAACCTTTTTAAGGTTCAATTATGTAGTGGAGAACCTATGAAACTTTTTTTAGCCGCTATCGCTTCATCATGTATTCTTTCAGTCCCTTTTTCTGCGATCGCGCAGGATTGCCCACCAGAAGAAACACATATCGTAAAAGATAACGAGACCCTATCGTTTATTTTAATAAAATCGCGTTTATTACCGTTGTATGGGCGTGAAGGTTATATTGACTATATTTCTAAAATTAATAATCTATCGAATCCTAATTTAATTTATCCTTCGTCGAATCTCGTTTTAAAAAGTCGGTGTTCTGCGGAAGTTCAATCTATTAGCGATGTGAAGTCTGCTAAAAAACCAGTTGCGCCGCAATTACCTAAAATAGAACAGCAAGTCAGTGAGCCTGCACTTGTAGCTACGCCTGATAGCCACGCTTCGGTTATTAATGAGTCTGCTCAATTAAAATATCAATTTTATGCGGGCATTGGTGCGGGTGCTTCAACTTTGGCTTTTAGCCAAAGTGATAATACAAATTTAGCGGTTGGAAGTTTTTCGTCGACCTTTAATCCAGTCTTGCATTTAACTTTGGGTCTTGATTTTGCCGAACTTTGGAATGTGGAATTAAATTATAGCCAGTTAAAAAGTAAGGTAAGCCCACCTTCTAGTTTAACGGTGAACTCAAAAGACTATATTCTTCAAAATTTTGCTGGCGTTGTACGGTATACTTTTTTGCAGGCGGGAAGTATGCGTTACCGTTCCCGCTTAGGTTTAGAAAGTAATCAATTGCCGTATTTAGCAGCGGGAACTGTTACGGATGTTGATGTTCTAACTCCGACTCTTTCGCAAATAGATTTTGGTTTTGAAGGTTTACTGCAATCAAATGAAAAGCTTTCGTGGCTTTTTGTTGGACGCGTACTTCCGTTGTTGGGCAGTACAGTTTCGCCTGGTAATTTCACCGCAAAAATGGGTTTTCCATTTGCTTTGAGTGCTCGTGGTATTTATCAAATCACTGAAAATTTTCGTGCGTTTACTGAAGCTGAATACCGTAGCCAAGATATTAAATACACTTATGAAAAAGCTGCGAATAGCTCGGACGGAAAGTTGAGTATTTCGGCAGCTGAACTTCGTCTGCAGGCCGAGTACTTATTCTGATTTTAATGCCCACTTGGCATCGGTGCTTTTCGGCATTTAGTATATAATAAAGTTGTTATCAGAATAAATGACGAGGTCTTAATGAAATTTCTTTTAACTTTAGCAATAATTTTTTCGTACATTTTTTTTGAGACTGCTCTTGCCTTCGAACAAGAAAGTATTAACCTAAATTCACGCAAGATGAAGCGAAGTAAAAACTATTTGCCGACGCAAGAAAAGCAAGACAGGTTGATTTTTGAAGAGGGCGAAGTACCAGGAAATGACGGATACGGTTTTTTCTACAAAGAATTTACGCCGCAAAAAATAGTTTGCCGATTTAAGGCGAAAGTTTTTTGTGACTACGGATTAGGTAGTATAAAACTAATTAAACATAAAAAGCTGCAATTTGCGTTTGAAGGTCTTTTTACAAAGGCTGAAACTGATATGAACGGGCAAGTTGATAGTATTATAAGCTGTGACGCTAGCTTCGCTAAAAAATCGGTAGCGATTCAGATTGATGATTTCTATGTGCAAAAAGTTGAGATTAAAAATTTTCCGAAAGAAATTGTTCTAGATACTGAGCAATGTAAGAAAATTAAATAAATTTTTAAGAATTAAGAGCTAAGAGTGATGAAACATACGAGCTTAATTATTATATTTTTGATTTTAAGCAGCTGTTCAACAGTTAGATACCCGGTGACAGATCACTGTGACGGAGAACAGTTTTTTAACGAAGATCGAAGTACGACTGTTAATAAAAGTTTTTTCGATTTGATCAAATGGAAGTTAACCGGCGATAGCGTCGACTGGCCAGAAGCAGTGAATGATAACCATACGCCTGATTTTTCACGTAAACTTTCAACTGGGCAAGTGGCCGTAACTTTTGTGAATCATGCCACACAGTTGATTCAGTTTGAAAAGTTCAACGTAATTACTGATCCGGTATTTGCAAATCGTGCCAGCCCGTTTTCGTTTGTTGGGCCTAAACGCCACCGTCAACCAGGCGTGGCATTCGATCAGTTGCCGACTGTGCATGTTGTACTGATCAGTCACAATCACTACGACCATATGGATTTAGATACCTTAGTTAACTTGTATAAACGTGATCGTCCGCAATTTATTGTTCCGCTTGGTAATAAAAAAATATTACAAGATGTCGGAATCGAGAACGTCGTCGAAATTGACTGGTGGCAATCGGTGAAGACACCAAGTGGTGACAACGTCACGCTTGTGCCCATGCAGCACTGGTCGGCGCGGGGCTTATTCGACCGGCTCGAGACGCTTTGGGGCGGCTTCGTGGTTGAAGCTTCTGGCGTCAAAGTCATATTTGCGGGTGATACCGGATACAACCGACATTTTACCGAAATCAAAAAAAGTTTGGGCCTATGGATTTAAGCATCATTCCGATTGGTGCTTACGAGCCCCGTTGGTTTATGAAAGAACAACACATGAACCCGGCTGAAGCCGTTCAAGCACACCTTGATTTGCAATCAAAATTCAGTATTGGAACTCACTTCGGAACTTTCAAACTGACAGATGAAGGAATTGACGATCCCATTTCGGCGCTCAGCGAAAGTTTAATCAATCAAAAAGTGAATCCAAATAGTTTCGTAGCACCGAAGAATGGCCAGACGCTGTTCTTCTCAAAATAATATTGTAGTTGGACTTTAAAGGGGCCGAATTGAGTAAAAAAATTGTTTTATGTATGGACGGGACGGGCGACGAAATCGGTAAACTAAATACTAACGTCGCAAAAATTTACGAAGCTTTACAAGTAAATAAAAGTCAAATTGTTTACTATGATCCGGGAGTGGCGACGGGTAAAATATCAAAGCCCATTAAGCTGTTTCAGTTCATAACTGGTGCCGGTATTTCAGAAAATATCAAAAAAGCATACGAATATTTAGTTAAGAACTACGAACCTGGCGATCAGGTTTATCTTTTCGGATTTAGTCGTGGAGCCTATACAGCCCGCAGTTTGATGGGCATGATTCATTGCGTGGGTTTACTTACGCCGAATCATATTTCGCAGCTAAAAAAAGCTTACCTACTTTACGCTGGTAAAGCTAAAGACGAAACTTCAGATAAGTTCCGGAAACAGCATTCGCGCGAATGCCAAATTCATTTCGTCGGCGTATTTGACACTGTGGGGTCGCTATTGGGGAATCTGTTTTTTAAAGGTTTTGGACTTCTTATCGCCATTAGTATTGCAGTTTATTTTCAGCATAATAATTACATCTTAACCGCCATGCTTGCAGCAGTGCTATTCTTGTTATCACCCTGGGTGGCAAAATTAAATGCGTTTTTAGGAATTCATAAATTTCATAACACCGAACTCATGTCAGGTGATACCCATGCGTTCCACGCTGTATCGATTAATGAAAAACGCCGTTCGTTCAAGCCAAGTCTGTGGAAGAATATCGAAGACAAGCGTGTGCAGCAGTTATGGTTTGCAGGTACCCATAAAGATATTGGCGGCCCGAGTGCTAGTCGCGAGACTTCGAATACGGCTTTACGGTGGATGATTTCAAATGCGAAATTAAACGGATTGCTTTTTAATTTTGATGAACAAAGTTTAAAAATAGATAATACCAGTAAGCTAACGCCTGATCGGTTTCCGCTTAATTTATTTCCTGTCGCACGTCGGTTGAAGAAAAATTATAAATTTCACGCTTCAGTTCTAGAGCGAATCGAAAAAAGTCCGCGTTACGCAAGTGCTAAACGAATAAAAAAATTAAATCCTGTCTTTATTGCCGACCCCGTATAAGTTGACCGTATATTAACAATAAACGGGTGCTAAGGTCGAGAATTAACTGCATTTTTATTTATATTTAGCAAAGTGCTTAACTTAAGTAAAACACTTCCGATAGCTTTGTATGGGTAAAATGCTTTCAATATTCTTGATGGTTTTCGCGACAAACGTAAGTTTTGCTAATAAAGATTCCGGCGTTCAAATCGTTGGATTTCTCGGTGGAAGCTTATTGAATGAATCCCGCACGCCAACGGTTTTAACAAATGGGTCGCAAGTGACTTTGGGTGAAATCGTCAGTACTTACGAGAATTCAGTCACGGGCGGGCTAGAGATTCGATCTCTAGATAGCGATGCATGGTTATTAAAGGGTGGTGTTCGCACGATGCCCTATCGTAAAGCAACAATGGCTAAACTAGAGGCGCCCTCGTTGGGATCGCAAAATCTTTTGATAGTTACACCATTTAGTTACCGTTTAACTAGCGTTTATTATGACGTTGGATACTGCTGGGAGACTTTTTACATGTTCATCGGCTTATCGTACAACTTTTTCGATTTTAGCGCTCCTGGTTCAACGGTGCCTTTTCGTACAAAGAATGGAATGGGTAGTACCTTTGGTATCGGATTTAAGTTAAGCGAAAATTGGGCAATCGAGTATGCCGGGCATGTTGCGAAAGTCGCTATTGAAAGTGGACCACAGTTTTTGACTACAGATGAATATACGATCAACGATGCATTTTTAACACTAAGAATTGGATTTTAACTGATAATTGTATCTTATTGCTCGCGATCAAAAATGTAGCGAATGCCTTCGTCACCTAAGGGTAAATCTAGAAAAAATTTGCCATCTTTTAATTCGAACGGAGTTTTTGAGATAATACCTAATTGCATATCGGGGTCGGCTCCACAGTTAGAGGCATTGTTCGGATCAGTTTGAACTACTTCTTGAATGATAAAGTTCACTTCGATGCGGTAGTTCGCCCAGCGCCGGCAGAAACCACGTTCACCGGTACGGTAGTAGAAAACTTCGTTCTTAGACGCGCTTTGAAAAATAAAACGCAGTTGTAAATCAGGGTTCGGTCTGGGGGCTTCGTTGCCTTGATAGACCGTCGCAACAAAAAGCCAAATACCAATTAAACTATTCATGACTGAATCCTCGAGCGGCTAAGATTAGGTTTACGATCTCTTGATCACTTGCAGGCATTAATCTAATGACTTCGATGATTTGTTTGTTGAAATGGTTAAAATCACTGCTTGGGTTTAACCTCGACAACGTGTCGGTCGCTAGTTTCAACGCTTTTTCTTTACCTAGCTTTTCTTTGATTTCCCATAGAAGACTACTTAGAATTTGCGAATCATGATACAAACCGCCCGTTTTATCACTTAGTCGAATATCTGACTGAATCGTACGCTTGTACGGCCCCTTAAGATACGCGGCCTCACCTAGGAAAGGGCGATTTAAAACTACGCAGGTAAAAAAATCGGCGAAGCCTTCGTTTAAGGATCCGCCTTCTTTTTCAAATGGTAGCCGAGCCATGCCATCAACGAGGGCGTGAAATGATTCGTGGTAGACAATCGAAGGGTCGCTGGCTAACATTCCGTAGTCGACATCATCGCCTCGGCCAAAGCGAATTTTATTTTGAAAGTAAAAAGCTGTATTGGTTTTATCGGGGTAACCCACATCGACGATAGCATTTAATTTTTCGGGAAAGCGCACCAATAAATTTTCGCGCATCCAAACTTGAATGTAATCTAGATAGTAAAAAACCTGAACTTGATCGAAGCGCTCATCTTTCGGATCAAATTTTAAGTGAGTTAAGATTGAAGTCATTTTTTGCGGAGATTCGCTATCTACAAAGACATAATCATTTGAAACTGTGGTGTTTAACTGCAGCCCTTTAAGTAATACATCGGTGAGAGAGCTGCGTTTCGGACCTGAGGGGTAAATATGGGCTGTGAATTCATTAAACTGTGAACCTTGTTTTTCAATTGATACAAGTCGCTGACCAGAAAAGTAGGCCTTCCACAATGTGCCGTCATTTAATTCGTAGTTGAGTGACTGAAAGTCTTCTAAAACGCCTTTATGCAACTTCAAAACGTTCTCGGTACTATAGTTTCGCAGATAAAGTGGAGAAACCTCGTGTGAAACCTTATCAACGAAACGTTTTTCATTTCTAACGGCCGGCTTAATTCTTTTCGATTTGATTGTAGTAGGCTCAATGAATACAGCCTGGGCTGATTTAAGCTCAGTCGTGTCATAGACTTTTTTAATAAATGAAGTTTCCACCAACTGAGTTCTAAAAGCCTGTTGGTTGAATTCAATTCGCTCGTTTTTATAAAAAATAACGGAAGGCTTTGGTGTAAGTTCAAGGCTTGAAATCTTTTGCAAGTTTTCGCCTGATTCGCCTAGCTTCCATTCGACGTTTTGAATTTCGGCCTGTTTTTGACAAGACCAAAACCCAATCGTAATTAATAGAATAACAAGATGTTTATTCAATGACAATTATTCAACTGTTACTTGTTTTTCTAAATAAGTACCATCTGCACTTAAGAATTTTAATGTATGCATGCCGACCGCTAATTTACCAAGGCGAATATCTTTTTGAAATGGTACCAATACCATAATGCACATACCTTGCGTAACGCTAGCAATTGATTTTATTTCGTGATTGAAGTTATCAACATTTTTGATATCGGCGCGGCTCCATTTGTAGCAGCCATTTTGAAAAATACCGTTCACTACAACATAAGCTTCAGAGTTTGAATCGAAAGAACCGGGAACGAACACTCCATTGATGTTCACTTCAACTTCTTTATCCGGAGTGGGGCTACCTTGAGCAAAGCTCATTGTTGATAATAGTACGGACGCTAGTAAGATAATTGTTTTCATAAAACCTTCCTTGTTAATAGATCTAGAAACATTTCGTTATTGAAAAGTTTCATTTTTATTTAATTCATGGATAGCTTTTGCAAGATGATAGCCAGTCGGCAGATCGATTGCAGTGCGTGTATAGCCAGATATGCGCGATCATTACAGTGTTTATAACTCGTTCGTAGATCAACAAACGGGAAATTTTCCCCAAGGTCTAAAAGGAAGCAAATGAAACTCGTTCACCCCGAAAAACAAAACGGAAAAAAAATTGTACTGATCGTCGGAGCCGGCTTCGCGGGCCTGAACGCCGCTAAGTCATTAGCGAAGCACGAAAATTTGCACATTGTTTTAATTGACAAAAAAAATCATCACTTATTTCAACCCCTACTTTATCAAGTGGCAACGGCTGGTTTAAACCCAGCAGATATCGCGGTACCTATTCGCTCATTGCCTTTATGAATGACAATCCCGTCTAAAAACTAGACGGGGTTGTCATTTATGCTTGGTCTTGTTTACCAGTTCAAAAGTAATCGGCTTTGACCTGGCCATCCGTTTGCTTCGTATTCCTTTTGAAAATTAAAAGAAACTAGGAGAGTCGTCTATGAAATTAAGAAATGCATTTAGCTCAATTATTCTTGTTTTAGCTTCGCAATCGGTTTTTGCTCAATCGGCTATGCAACTGGTTCAGCGTGATGTGGCTAAAAATGTAAAAACATTCGCTCGCGAAACTCGTCTTTATCATTACTTCAATATGAATACACAGACTCAGTCAGATGGTACTAAAACGATTGACAGATATTTTTTAAATGATCGTAACCGCGAAGCTTGGCTGAATACCCTGGTTGAATCGCGCGCTGGTGCGTTCTGGGATTTGAATAACCACAATACCTTTAAGGTAAACGCAGGCCCGGGTATGTATTTAGCCCTTGAGCCGAACAGTAGCCGTGAATACGGTGATACTTTAATTACACTTGATGTACCTCAAGGAAAAAACTATATTTCAACGGTTAGCACAATCGCACTTAAACCAGATACCATTGCGGCTTTGATCAAAGAACAAGTGATTTCGTCGGTACAAGTCAAAGTAACGCCGAACACTTTAGGCTTAGAAAAAGGCTTAACAGCCGAGTCTTTGAAAAATATGGTTCTGCCTGAAAATCAAAACTTTCGTTTATTAGTTCAAAGCGTATTTCAAGCTTTAGACATTCAATTTATCGAGTACGGTTACAAAGCTCACCAAAATGGTTTTTGTAAAGGCGGTCGCCAAACCGCGATCGTTTTTACCGGATCAAAACCTGCAGACCAAAATTCGACGAACGTGATGGCGACTGTTGGTAACGATTTAAAAAAAGTTGGAATGTCGGCTGATTACTTGCGCGGTTTTTTTCCAGAGCCACTGAACAGCTACGTTGAATTAACAACAAAGTATCGCGACACCGTAGCAGAAATTCGTGCGAAAGCTTTAGAAGCGCCTAAAGTAATTAACTGGCCGAAAGCGACGGCTATCACGAACAGCATGATGACTCCGCAAGAGCAAGCTTACTTGCGTAGCTTAAGCTTTGAATGTAAGACACCGTAAGTATTTTTCTACTTAATGAGTTTTAATCTTAAAAGGCGAAGTATCCACTTCGCTTTTTTTTATTTCGTTTCTTAAGGCGTCCTCGGCAATTGTTTCATCGGCTGAAGCGGCAGAAATATCCTTGACGACCGAGGCTGGTTTAGCGGGAACTTTTAAAATAAACGGCAAAGCTACGCAGATTAAAGCTAGCAACAAAGTATAGAAAGCCATACGAGCCGCTTTTGGTTGGGTTGGTCTGCGCGCTGGTGACATGATTTACTTTTTTCTAACCAGCGTAAGGCCATAGCTGTTTAATAATATAGAATTTTTTATGCTTAACTGGTAAGTCGACCAAGACGTAAAGAGTGTATTTTTCATAAGTATCCTTTGTTTAAAAAAATTTGAAAAACTAGGTACCTGAATTTTTATCTTCTGTTTCATAAATGTCATGACCAGCTACGACATGTGATTAGCTGAAGTGATAGACTGGGGCACAATTGACTAGCCCGCATTTCTGCTAATATTGCGCGCAATGTTAATAAAACCACTTCGTACTATATGCACTATTTCACTCTGTAAAGCTTCGTGCTAACGTGTTCGAATGTCATTTTCAAAATGGTTCTCTCGTATTTTTAAAGCGGGCCGTAAAGATGCGTCACTGGCCGCATTTAAGCAGGTTGAAAATCAACACAAATGGTTTTTAGAAGCGATTAATTTATTGCCGAAACCGTTTTTTCTAATGGATTTTGCCGCGCAAAAAGTGGCGTTTTCAAATATTGCTGCAAAAAAATTTCTGGGTTTTGAGTACGCCGAGCACAAGCCAGACGAAGTTTACGGAACTCAGTTTGATGTTTGGGATATCAACGGCAAAAAATTACAAACGCATGAATTGCCGACAGCACGCGTTCTGCGCGGCGAGACCATTGAAGGTGAAGAATTACTAATTCGCACAAGAGCCGGTCTTTTTAATGTAAAAATTTTCACAGCGCAATTGCCGGCTGCTTTCGGCCAACCGGCTTCAGGTATTATCGTCTTTCAAGATGTAACCGAAATCCGAAAAACTGAAAAGCTGCTTCGACAAAACCAGTCATGGTTAGAGGCCGCGTTACGCGGTATTGGTGACGGAGTCGTTGCGACCGACGCTAGTTCGCCTCCGCAAATTACTTTCCTGAATCCGGTGGCCGAAAAATTAACGGGTTGGAGCTTAGGCGACGCCCGCGGCAAGCCTGTGGCTGAGGTATTCAACATTATTAATCAGGCAACTCGTAAGCCCGCGTTTGACCCGATCGCCCGAGTCTTGCGTGAAGGCGTAACCGTTGGGGTAGCTAATCATACTATTTTAGTTTCGAAAGATGGCTCTGAATACGTGATCGAAGACAGCGCCGCACCCATTCTGACAAAAGAAGGCGGAGTCGACGGAGTCGTACTTATTTTTCGTGATACCACTAAAGAATTCTTGCTGCGCCAAGAAAAAGAAGAAGCAAATCGGCAAACGAAGCTCGAGCAAGAGAAATTAAATTTGGTTTTCGCTCAGGCGCCGTTACCGCTTGCTTTACTTGAAGGGCCGAAGCACCACATTCGTTTTGCGAACCCTAGTTATGAAAAATATTTTCTGCAAGAAAAAAACTATGCAAATAAATCAATTGCCGAAGTACTGCCTGAAGCATCTGATCACGATTTTATAAAACTTTTAGATGAAGTTTACCAAACAGGTAAAGCCTTCAAGGGCAGTGAAACTTTATTTGAATATATTGATGCAGACGGTAGAAAAATCGAATTATTTTTAAACTTTGTTTACGAACCCGTGCGAGATATCACAGGAAAAATAGAGGGTGTTCTAGCGGTTATATCAGATGTCACAGAACAAATTGTCGCAAGACAAAAAGAAATTGCCGTAGCGAACGAACTCGAAATTGTCGCTAGTGATTTATTGAATGCTAAAAATAAACTAGTTGCTATTTTTGAAAGTTCAACTTTAGGTTTAGCTCTTGTGCAGGGGCCGGATTTTAGATTTGAAATGGTGAACGAAACTTACAAAGGCTTAGTCAGCGCCCGAGATTACGTCGGTAAACGTTGGATCGACGTTTATTCAGAATTAGCTGGTTCTAAATTCCCCGAAATCATGAAAGATGTATTAAGCACCGGTAAAACTTTTACTGTTTCCGAAGTGCTAGTTAGCGTTGAAGCTGCGCCCGGAGTTTTAGAAAATCGGTTTTACAATGTTGATTATGTACGTATTCTTGATTCGAGCAATCAGCCATACGGTATTCTTATTCAAGCCACAAATATCACGGATCATCTTAAATCAAAGCACGAAATTCAAGCTTCGCAAAGTGACGTCGTCGACACCATCGAAAGTATGAGTGACGCTTTCTTTTCTTTTGATAAAGATTGGAAGATCACTCGTGTAAACGAAAATATGACTCCGATCACGGGACTCAAGCGTGAAGAAATGCTTGGCAAAGACCCACGAGATCTTTGGTTAACGGTAGCTGAATATAAGCAAAGTCAGTACTGGACGCAATTTCATAAAGTTATGAGTGAGCGGGTTCCGGTCAGTTTTTTAGAGTACTACAAGCCTTTAGATGTTTGGACGCAGGTTCGCGCGTTTCCTAAATCAGATGGTGGGGTTGCGGTCTTTTTCTCTGATGTGACCGATACCAAATATGCTGAAGAGCAGCTACATGTTAGTGAAACAAATTTTAAAGCCATCACGGAAGCAACGCCGTTAATTGTTTGGACATCAAAACCTGACGGAGCCGTCGATTATGCAAATTCGCGTTGGTATGAATTTTCGGGTTTAACTAAAGAACAAACGATGGGTTCGGGCTTCACTTCGATCATTCACCCGGAAGACGTTCAAGATACGATGGATAAATATCTAGCGGCCTTAACATCCGGTAAGCCTTTAGAAATCGAACATCGCTTCAAACGAGGCTCAGATCAGCAGTACCGATGGTTTTTAACGCGGGCTGTGCCAGCCTTCGACGAACAAGGTAAACCAGTCAAGTGGTTCGGTACCAACGTAGATATCGACGATCAAAAGCAAACGGCGGCTGAATTGATCATTGCTAAAGCTGAAGCCGAGCGATCGAATCATACGAAGTCAGCCTTCTTGGCGAATATGTCGCACGAAATTCGTACTCCGCTGGGTGCAATTGTTGGCTTTGCCGATTTATTACGTGACAGAGAACTGCCGCAGCAAGAGCGTACGCAATATCTAGATACTATTTCAAGAAATGGCAAAGCGCTGACTCGTATCATTGATGATATTCTTGATTTAGCTAAAGTAGAATCGGGCAAACTTGAAACTGAAAAAATTGAATTTTCTTTCTTAGAAATTATTGATGATGTAATGGATGTTTTTCGCGAACGTACGCTCGCAAAGAAAATTCATTTACGTACAAGTTTTGAAGAAGGCGTCGCTTCGCGGATTGTTTCAGACCCAACGCGCCTTCGCCAAATTTTATTAAACATCGTAGGTAATGCGGTTAAATTCACTGATAACGGTGGGGTCAATCTTCTAATCAAAAGTAAAAAAGTTGCTGAAGGCAGAATTCAAATTGAAGTTCACGTTAAAGACACGGGCGTCGGTATGAATCAAGAACAGCAAGATCGCTTGTTTCAACCCTTCATGCAGGCCGACAACAGCACCACACGAAAATTTGGTGGCACGGGGCTTGGTTTAGCATTATCAAAACGATTGGCAAATGCATTAGGCGGAGACATTCAAATTACAGATTGCCAGTTTGGAAAAGGCTGTACATTCGTGGTTACGTTTTTAGCTGGTTTACCAGACGAAAAAAATTCGAGAGCCTTTTCAAGTGGTGGAGCTGCGCGCGTGGCTCCAAGCCAAGAATTTCCGTCGCTTGAGGGAGTCAAAATTCTGGTCGCCGACGATTCGCCCGATAATTTAGTTTTAGTAGAATTGATGCTTTCGCGTCAGGGCGCTACAATCGTGACGGCTGATAACGGCCGCGAAGCTTTTAAGATCGGCATGAGCGATTCGTTCGATATTGTTCTGATGGATATTCAAATGCCAGGCATGGATGGTTACGAAGCAACTAAGGCGTTACGTGAAGCGGGTTTCAAAAAACCAGTTATCGCTTTAACCGCCCACGCAATGGCCGAAGAGCGGGCGCGTTCAAAAGCAGCGGGATGCAATGCGCATTTGACGAAGCCCCTGAATCAGCTTGAACTCATTACGACAATCGCGAAGTTTACAAGGGGTTGATAAGATTTGCTCGCTTAATTTTTTTGCGATAAATTCAACTCTAGCATGCAGAATCAATTACAAAATCTAGCTTGGATCGAAGAACTACTGCCGCAAGAATCAGAGCAGCGAAATTTGCTAGGCGGCAAAGCGTATTACTTACACGAAAAACAAGTTTTGGTCTTGATCGAAACCAGTAAGACGCGTGTTCATAGGGGTATTGATTATCCGTTCGAAATCTGGAACGGGGCCATGTTTCCGATTGTGCCGCTGAAGCAGAATACAGTGTATGCGAAATTTACTTTTTTAGAAAATCATCCCGCCAATAAAAATTGGCTTTACTTGCCGGCCGATACAGAAGAGTTTGAAGAAAAAATGAAACTTGTGCTGCGCGAGATTAAAAAAAGTAATCCGTTATTTGGGCTTCTCACTAAAGAAACCGCAGCGGCAAAGCGTGCGCGGTTAAAAGCAGCAGAAGAACTTGACGATGAAGTGGATACCACTCGGCCAACTTTGTTTAATAACGAACCTCGGAAGAAAAATAAAACCTCGCAAGAGCCGCTCGTTCCAAAATTAGTCAAACAGGCGAATCAAAAAAATAGAGCGAAAGCGAACAAGAAGCCTGAAAACGATTTGCTTTTCTCGATCTTGAAAAGAAAGCGTGATTAGCTGAAATCCGTACTTATTTTATATTTTACGCGCTGATCGTTGAACGAAAACTCAATTTCACACGAGCGAAGTGCAATCGCATTCTTTTGAAAATCTGTTTTCGAACCGTAAAGTGAATCACCCAAAATAGGTGCGCCCAGATGCGAGAGCTGCGCTCTGATCTGGTGAGTCCTACCGGTTAGCAAATTAATATGTACCCAAGTAACAACCGGTGAAACTAATTTTTGTTCTAATATTTCAAGTTCACAAAGTGAATAACCTTCAACCGGCTTATCAGATAGCCTCTTCGGAGAACCAGGCGAAGGGTCCATATAATTAGTTAATTTACCGGTAACACTTTTGTTACCTTCAACAAGTGCAACATATTTTTTTCTGACTTTACGATGTTGCATTTGCACGTTGAAAGATTTCGCAAAAGACGGCTTCTTAGCATAAACGATTAGTCCAGAGGTCAAAGTATCCAGTCGATGGGTAATAAATAACGGAAAATTTCGGGCCTGGCTCGTTTGCGTAAGGGCATTGTCTAAAATATTGTCGACGGCCGCATGGCTGGGTACACCGGACGGTTTATTCAAAACTAAATAAAAGTCATTTTCAAAAACAATTAGATCTTTCCAGGGAAAGTCACAGTTGTAGCGTCGGGGTTTTGAATGAACGCGAAATGCGCTGCCTTCAGCAATAAGCTTATCTTTATCTTGTCGCTCGTTATTGACGTAGATCGCGCCTAACATTAATAAATTTTTAAACTGCTCAGTATTCGTTTGAAGCTCATTGCATAAGATTTCGCTTAGTAAATTAGCTTCAAGATTCGTAAAATGGTTAATACCATCACTAGATTCATTCATCGCTAAATTATACTTTAATTTAAAAGCCGGTCATCTTTTATAATTGTATTACCGAGGGCTTGTTAAAAGCCCGGCTCGTTTACGTGGAAGGCCTAGGCTACGCTGATCAAACCATAAACTATAGTTGCTAGCGATGTGCTGGCCATAATGATCCATAGTAAAATTCCTTGTATAAACGGTTTGAATCCAACGCTTTTTAAAGTTTCTAACGTTAGGTTCGAACCTATTAAAAATAATGTTAAAACCAAAACACGCTTGGCGACAGATTCAACGATGTGGCCCATTGGTTGAAGCGCCGGAAAATATGTAACGATCGCGGCGGCGAAGATGAAACCTAGAATAAACCAAGGTTTTTTTGCTTTCGCTTTGTGTGATTCTTCTTTGGTTGTCTGCGTTCGTATTATTCCGATCATAAACGCGACGGGTACAATCCACAATGCCCGGGCTAGTTTAATAGTTGTGCCTACCTCAACGGCGTAAGGGCCGTATTGTAAAGTAGAGCCGACCACTGAGCTGGTATCATGAATCGCTAGTGCGCTCCACAATCCGAATTGCCCTTCGCTTAGTAAAAAGTGATGCCCAATCGCCGGAAAAATAAATAGCGCTAAGCCATTTAAAATAAAAACGATCCCAAGAGCTACCGAAACCTCGCTACTTTTTGCACGAATAACTGCTGCGACCGCTGCGATCGCACTGCCTCCGCAAATCGCGGTACCTACGGTGATTAAAATTGAAGTGTCTTTCGATGTTTTTAGCCAACGACCCAGTAAGGTTCCCGCTAATAGTGCCGTTCCAATTCCGATTACGGTGTAGCCCACGCCTTGTAATCCGACTTTTCCGATCACTTGTAAATTCATGCCTGCGCCTAAGCCAATAACCGAAAATCCTAATAAAACGTGCGTATATTTCTGCGATTCTTTTAGGTAAGGATTACCTAAAAGAATCGCTAGCAACACCCCAATCAATAACGCAATGGCCGACGAAGCCCAAGCTGTCAGGCAAGCAGCAGCCACAACTGGATAAATAATTTTCGCCAAATTCTGTTTTAAGTGATGCGAATCAGATTGCATGATCACACTATTCACTGAGTTTAGAATCTTTGCAAAAATTTAATTACATCAAGCTGAGCAAGCTAACTTCGCCTTTAAAACCGCCAGCTGATTTTGCCGAAGCTTGGTCTTCTATCGCCTGTGCAAAAACGACGGCCGGGTCTAACTTCAATTTTGAAATTAAATTCGCGATCTTCGGAAAGTCTTTATCAAAGTTTATAAAGTCTTTCGCAGCACGTACGACTCCGTAAAAGTAGGCATCGGCGATTGTCGGGTAATCGGCGATTAGCCATCCGCTACTATTAATCATTTGCTCGATGTGCTTTAGCCGCGAAGGTACATTTTCGGTCTTGGCTTTTTGCACAACTTCATCTTGAGCCAAAGAGTCGTTGGCAAATTGCTCTGGGTGAATGATGGGTCCAATCGAGGCGTGCAGACCTGTCGTTAAAAACGACATGACCTGATTGAGATGATCAAAATTTGCAGTTCCTTGTCGGTAGGCGATTTTTTTATTTACACCTAAATAACCAATGTGCTGCAAGATGGCAGCGCTTTCGGTTAAAATACCTTCTTTCGATTTTAGAGTAGGTACTTGCATTAAAGAATTTATCTTTAGGTAAGACGGTGATTTCAATTCTTCATGGCTTAGCCGGCAAAGGCGAAAGGGCATCTTTAGCCATTCAAGTGAAACAATCGAACCAAAAGCGCAAGTGCCAGCCGTATAAAATAAAATGGGAATCATAAAGCCATTTCTAGAATTTCAGATTTAAAATTCGTTTTGTACGAACTCATTTGCAATTTACGGCCCTATTTTTAATAGCCTTCTGCTTTGATTTGCAGAATTAAATGGCGCTAATAGCCCCGCGATCTGAACGACGAGATATCAAAAATACCTATTTATGATCGTCTCGGGGGTCCCAACCAGTATCATCGCGCCAACGAAATAGATTCTCGACCTGTTCGCGCGCCCACGGAGTGGTTCTTAAGAACTTCAAGCTCGATTTAATGCTTGGATCTTGAGTAAAACAACGAATCGTAATTTTTTCTCCAAGGCGCTCCCAGCCATAAATTTCGACCAGCTTCGTAACCATCATTTCTAGTGTGATACCTTCCGCGGGGTATTTATTTTTGCGTGGCTTGGTATTTTTGTTGTCTTCCATTTTTAGATGATTTCACAGCGCCTGGCCTGGGTCAAAGATTGAATAGAATTTATTCGATATTCGATAGAGCTTTTAATGAAAATTTTTTTACTTTTTCAGATAATTGTTTTACGGGCCGACTTGATTCGAAATTTTTTTCAAAATACGAAGTCTTTCTTCACCAAGCCAGTAAGAATCATCTTTGGGCTCTAAGAGATCTTCTGAACTGGGCACACTAGAAGGCAAGCGCTCAGGAGCCGCGATAGGTGCAGGAGCCGCGACAGGTGCAGGAGCCGCGATCAATTCAGGATCTGCCTCGGGACTTAACGTTCTTGCGCTATTTTGATTCAAGGTTGGTGCGACGGGGCTGACAGCTTGCGATTCGACTTGGTCTTCGGCCGGAGAAGTCGCCGTTGGGAAAGAATTTATTTTCTTTATAATATTTTTTGCGTTACCACCCAGGCGGGCCACCATGTCGGGATTCCCAAGCTGCGACCAAACGGTAATTAATTTCGCGGTTCCGGAAGTCGCGTTTTGAGTAGGCGCCACGCGCAGACTTAATTTTTGATCTAAAGATAAACGCGCATCTTTCGGCAGTCTATTCCACGAAGCAATAACCGGCGCCATTTTTTGATTGCCATAAAGTTCTCTGGCGACCATCCACAAAGAGGGTGCTCTTTCATTCACAATATAGAAAAGTTTATTTTTTTCTTTTAAAATATTTTGTCTGACTGACGATTTTTGTCCAGGTTTTTGTATGTTTGGAACTTGTGCCCCAGTGACCAGATTAACAGCAGAAATTCTTTGTGTTGGTGGCAGGGGCAGCGAAATAATTTGTCCCTTACGAAGCAAATACGGAGCGCTAATGTTATTCCATAAGGCAATTTTTTTCCAAAGACGTTGATCGTTGTAAGCATCGCGGGCGATCTGAATTAAAGTTTTGTCGGATCCTGTAACCAAATACCCAAAGTTTTCAGCCTGTGCGCTTGCGCCGCAAATTAAGATGCTAATTAAATAGTAAAAAACAGTTCGGGAACTCATTGTAAACGTGTCGGGAAAACGTCTCAATTTGTGAATCCGACTAAAGACTTGTTTTTTATTAAAAAATTCTTTCCGCTGAATCATTGCGAGGCGAAACAGCTACTTTCTTTTTTAAAACGTCGCACATAGTTTTAAGATCAAAAGAGGCTAAAAATAAATTGTATTTTATTTGTTCACGAGAATGAAACTTCGCCAAAAAACAGAATCTTTCGTTAAAAATTGTTAGATTCTTGTTCAAGTCGAATACTATATAGCCGAAGAGTTCTATGTGAAGAGTAAAAATGGAACATACAGTACGTAACACACTGAAGGAGTATCGAAATGAAAGTCATGCTAAAAATAAAACTTGCAGCCCTGTTGGTGGCCTCAAGCTTTGGATCGCAAGCTCTAGCGGCAACGGGAGACACCGCGATTGGTTCGTTAAATATAAGCGGTAACGTTCCCGCCGTGTTTAGCGTAACGACCCGAGGTATTCCGGGTGACCTAGACTTAACGCCAGGATCTATCGTGATACAGCGTTTGATAGGTATCTTGCACTTTAAGTTTAACGAAGACGCAGCAAGTATTACAATCGCCAGTAGCACAGCCAGTGGTGGACCAGAAGACGGCGGAGGTAATGCATATTCTTTCGGAACGGCGTTTTCGGTCAGCGTACCAGGCACTTGTAACTCGCTTGATTTAACTGCGCTGGGTCTGCCGGCTGGTGTGGTTCTAACTCCTGCAGGTACAGATTATAAATCGTCTGTAGCAGCCGATTTAACGACAAATGTTCCAGTTGGCGGAATCGAAGAAGATTGTCAATTAGGCGCAAGCTGGACGGGAACTTCAACGTCTTTACCTTTAGCTGGAGTTTACTCGATGAGTATCACAGTTACGATGGTAGCCTTGTAAGATAAGCTAGACTTTTTTGACCAGATAAATTGTTTATTAAAAGCAGAAAAGTCGTCATAGACTTTTCTGCTTTTTCGTTTCTGACCACTTGCCAACCAGATTCTCTTTTCTTAAGCTAAAGACGGCGATCTTCGAGTTTTCGAAAAGGAGAATTTCAATGTTTTTAAAATTGGCTTGGTCTTTTGTTTCAATTATTCTAATTTTTCAAAGCTATTCTTTGGCTTCGTTCGACATGGCGCCGATCATTGCAACCGTTACGCCGACCGGGCCCGGCGCCACCACTTCTTTTACGATTACTAATTCATCAGACACTAAAACACCAATACAGGTTGTTATTTATCGCCGTGAGCCAGATGTAGACGGAAAAGAAAAATACGAAAGCACTCAAGATAGCGGCGAAATGTTTCAAATTTTTCCGTCACAGCTTATTTTAAATCCGAAAGAAAAAAGAACTCTACGAGTCACTTATGTCGGAGAACCGAAATTAAAAGAAGAGTTAGCATTTCGGATTATTGCAGAAGAATTCCCGATTAATGTGACGGACCCAAAGCAGGTCACTACAAAAGCGGTAGCCTCGATCGCGATGTTAACGAAATATATTGGTTCGCTTTATGTGAAGCCTGTTGGTACGCAGCCCGATATAAAAGTGGAAGGCAGTTTAAACAAAGTCGCAGGTCTGCCGCAAATGGTCTTGGTGATTCAGAATAAAGGCGGCGAGCATTTTATTTTGAAGCAAGCTAAATTTACTGTTGTTAACTCGGTCGACGGTAAAGCTTACCAACTTCCGAAAGAATCTCTTGCGGCTATAGGAACGCAGAATATTTTAGCCGGGCGTTCAAGAAAATTTTCATTTCCTTGGCCTAAAGAAATTCCACAAGGTAACGTCAAAGTCAGTTTAGATTTGGCCAAAAAGTAGACTGAATTTGATATTTAGTAATTTCGTATTCGCCATTTTTTTTTCTTTTTCTTGCTGGGGGCAAGCACCCAGTGCGGTTGTTAAAAAAGCCCCGGTCGTCGATGTTAAAAAATTAAAGGCAGACGATACGACCGGAAGACGTCAATTTTCAGATGATGAGCTTCAACAAAAATTTTTTAATAACAAATCGGTTTCAAAAAAATCTTCGACAGAATCGACAAAGCTTTTCTTACCTGTTTTCTACGAGCGGATGGAAAACCCGCTGGCGCGAATTCAAGCCAGGGGCTTTGGTCAGTTGACGGGACTGGTTAATTTAGAAATTGATGGATCAGCGATGATCGCGATTTTAAATGAGCTGGTCGAAAAAAAAGCGCTACAAAAATTTAGCAGTGTAGCCGATGAGTGCCAAAAATTAAGCGGAACAAAAGATGGTGTAGCGGTCGCCACAGAAAATGTCTGTTGGACAAACATAGATCGTTTTAAAGATTCTGAGGTTTTGGTCGAATTTAGCGAGCAGCGTTTAGAAATTCGAATACGTATACCAGCAGAACTACGAACAAAAAAAATATCATCGTTACTTCGCTATGGCTCGGCAAATTTTGACGAAGTGACCAATGAACCTAGTTTTTTTAGCAGCTATTTAAATTTTAATATGAGCCAAGATTTTCGTTCAGACATCATTAATTTAAAGAACGGACGACAGCCTTTGGCAGGACAGTACGATAGCGGAACTCGTATTGGTGATGTTGTGGTGGAGGCCAAGGCGCGAAGTATAGAAAAGCGGCGCGAAATTCCATCAAGTGATCCCGCTTTTATTCGCGAAGATGTACGCGTAGTAACTGATTTTTCAAGCTTGGGACAGCGTGCACAAGTTGGCGACTTAACTTATCCGGTTCGCGGGTTTCAAACTTTTCGTCCGATGGCAGGCGCCTCTTTATTCACGCAACTTAGCTTGCAATCTTCCCAGCTCACTTTACCAACTGGAAATTATGAGCTTTTTTTGAAAAGACCTTCAAAGATAGCAATTTTTATCAACGATCAATTGATTCAAACGCTTGCTTTACCGGCGGGAAGACACAATTTACGTGATTTTCCGTTTGTGGTTGGGCTTAATGATTTGAAGCTAGAAATCACAGATGATTTAGGAATCATCGAAGTTCAAAATTATTCTTATTTTTCGAGCAATGAGTTACTAAAGCTAGGCCAGAATGAAATTTCTTATTCGGTCGGTGCCCCCTGGACTGAGACGGCCGGCCTGCGTATCTACGATTCGGATAAATTAACATTTTCGGCTTTTCATCGCTACGGTTTCACTCAAAGCCTTAGTTTGGGTGCGCATCTACAAGCGGATCCATTTCAGACTGTCGCGGGTTTTGAGTTTTTATTTTCGACAAAATTAGGTTATTTTTCAATTGAGCCCGCTTACAGTATAAATCAAGATGCACCTTCGGGGTATGCGGCGCGTTTGCGCTACATCGTGCAAGACTCAACTGAAAAAGACAAAAACACGCAGTTTACTTCTTTTGAAGTTGGTGGATTTAGCGATGACTTTGCCCCGTTGGGTGTCAGAAAACCGATTAATCCCCTCAACGCAAAATTTCAAGCGACGCATTCGCGTGCGCTTTCAAAAACCGCCAATGTAAATTTAAGTTTAGGCTATAATTTCAACCGTGTCTTATCAAATAAGACGACCGACGCATACTCTTTGTCTGTAGGCGGAACGAAGCGTTGGTTCGACGGGTTTTCGTCAAACGTAAGTTTTCGTCACACGCGCAATGCCGTAAATATAGAAGAAATTTCAGTATTATTATTTATCGTTTGGGCTTTTCCGAAGGAAAGGCAGTTTGTGACGGCTTCCACCGAGAGTGCGTCAGGAACGTCTCGTGCGGATTGGACCTATCAACCGACTGCTGGGGTGGGCGGATTTACTTCGCGCGTGAATGTGCAAGAAAAGCAAAAAGGATCAGCTTACGGAGAATCGATCGACTACGTCGGAAACCGCGGCCGCCTCTCGCAATCGCATCAAGTTGACGTCATTGACGAAGATCGAAGCCAAAACCCATTTGTTCCGAAGCGTTCGGTTCACGCGACAAATCTACAAGCTGCCTCGGCTATTGTTTTTGCAGGTGGGCGTTTTGCATTATCTAGACCTGTAACTGATAGCTTTGCGATGTTGATTCCGCTTGAGAATTTAAAAGAGCAAAACGTTTTAGTAAATCCACAAAAAGATGGAAGTTACCTAGCCGGCACGGATTGGCTGGGCACAGCTGTCGTGCCAGAATTGCCTTCGTACAGCTTAACTACCATTGTTCTGGGGCAGAAAGACTTGAAGCAAAGTGTATCCTTACCGCAAGATCACTTTGATCTAAAACCAGGTTACCGCTCTGGTTATGCGATCTATATTGGTACAGACGCCAATATCTACTTGAAAACAAAATTAATTAACGAGCAATCTGAACCTGTTTCGCTGGTGGCGGCTCAAGTGATTTACTTGGATGATTTGAAAAAAGATCAAGTCACGGTTTTTACCAACCGCAGTGGTCTTTTGCGATCGGAAGGCTTTCGAGCCGGGCGTTACCGTCTAGAAGTGACCGATAGCGATTACGAGCCATTTGAATTTACCATTCCAGAAAATACACCTGCTGAATTTGAGTTGCCACCATTACAACTGAAAGCGAGAAAAAAATGATAAATTGGAAATTTAAATTTTGTACATTTTTTGTTTTTTTTATTTGTTGTGCGCCTGCACTGGCCGGAGTCTGCGGGTTATCAATTGCGGCAAGTAATCTATCGGTTGATTGGGACTTATCTTGGACATCGCAATCGGTATCGATAACGGTCAGCAAGACAAACCCAGCCGCTTGTACTTTCGGGCTTGGTTTTTCAAAGGGTGTGGCTGGAAGTTACATTCGTTATGCCGACGATGCGGGTCAACAAATCAAGTATCAGTTATACCAAGATTCGGGCCTAATAAGAATACTGAAAGATGTTCCAGACACAACGACGGTGAATGACGTGATCATGGTTACGTTGCCGCCAGGAAGCGGTCCACAGGTCGTTCAGTACTATTTCGATATTCCTTACGCTCTAGCAACAACTCCATTTTTGGTTGCGTCGGGTACGTATCTAGATAATTTTATTATTAGTGCTTATGAAGGATCAGATCCGTCTCTTTTTGTATTGCCGGCAGATGCAAGTGCCGCTGTGAATTTGACGGTTAACGTGGCACCTTTGGTTTCGTTATCATTGGTCGATTCCGGAGGTACATTTTTAACAACATCAACCACCAAAGCGATCGATTTCGGAAACCTAAACGCAGGTCAGATCAGTCGCTTTGAAATGTTGATTCGAACAAATGCCGGAGTCAAAGTGACTATGGTTTCGGCTAACGCAAGCCGAATGAAGCATGTGACAAAAAACAGTTTTATTCCGTACACTCTTTCGGTAAATAACGTCGCTGCAGATCTAACCGGCACTGCGCCCGTGCTAACCGCGTCAGGCCAGACATCGATGATGGGGTTAGGTTATTCAGTGAAAGTTGTCATTGGAGCCATTACTGCTGCGGCATTGGCCGGCGGATATCAAGACACCGTCGTTATCACTGCAGAAACGATTGAATAACAGATCAGTGTAAAATTTAGCTCGGTGTTAGACTTGAATAGTTTTAATTTACGGCCTTAAGATCATGATAATAAATAACTTCAGCGTCTAGGCTTTTTGTATCTTGACCTTTAACTTGTTTCACAACAACTAAGCCCTCGTAGCGAAGCATGCGTTTCATATCTTCGGTTTTCCAAATTTTTATTGGGCTTACGAATGCGGATAACAAGAAACTGTCGATACTTAATTTAAAGCTATGTGCTTTTTCGGATTTCAAATCGACTAACCCCAAATACGAAACTTTAAACTTAATTGTTTCTAGGCGGTCCCATACTAAAAAATCAATTGTGACTGATTTTTCTTTCTTAAGCATTTCAAAGTTAACTGTTAACCAGTCTTCGAAATTGCCTGGGGCGACTAGATACTTTGGTTTTTTAAATTCTTTTTTCTGTAAGGCTTTGCCTTCGCCTTCATAAGTAAGTTTAACCTTATCGCCAACAACCTCTGTGGTGCCCTTTTCTTTAGTTTGAAACTGTTGAATCGAGGCGCTGATCAATTCGGCCGTATCTTTATTGATTACGGCTGATTCTTCGACAGCGATGGATTGGTTCGATTTAAACAAAGCATTAATTCTTTTTTCATCGCCAACAATTTTCTCTTCAATAATCAGATCGAATAATACGGCTTTATCTTTTGCATCTAGGGCTCTAACTTCACCGCGGTAGGCTTGTGCTCCGTACGCGAACAACATCAACATCATCAATAGAGAAGTAATTTTCATAGTTTTCCTGTCGTATAGTTTTTGACTTACTTGCTTAGTTTTAATTCATTAGCCAAGTATTTACACTTAAATTTTTATCCTAAATTTCACGAACATAAAATACTATTTTTTGTACCTATAGCTCGCGATGTCGGTAAAAGATGTAACCACACAACCAAGTTAGCCCATCCTTAACCATACACATAAAGATAAGTATATTTAGACCTTATGATCTGGTCAAGATACGGATCGTAATGAAGACAAAAGAATCTCGCTTTGTCTAATTAAAAAAAATCTGGTCATCCAGATCACAAGCTGCAAAGCTAGCCACACTCAACTAGGAGAATTTTAAATGCACACGAACATTGTCAGTACTGTGGCCGATAACGTGCCCGAAGCTTGTTGTTAAGGATTGAAAATGAAACTTTCATTAATAATTAAAGTTATTTTTTTAGTCGCAGTTACCGGCTTGGTTACGTTATTTTATCAAGCGGGTGGGCAACATTACTTAACCTTAGGCTACGTTCAGCAAAGTTTAGCCCAGTTTCAAGAGTATGCTAAAAATGAACCAATTTTAGCGGTTGGTTCATATTTTTTAATTTACGTTACCGCAACGTCTCTTTCGTTTCCTGGCGCAACTATTTTAACTTTACTAGGCGGCGCTTTATTTGGCGCGTTGTATGGAACCATCATCGTTTCGTTCGCAAGTACGGTAGGCGCGACGCTGGCCTTCTTAGGAACTCGTTACTTGGCTCGTGATTTCGTCATTAAAAAAATAGGGCCAAAAATGAATTCTTTCGACGAAGGAATTAAAAAAGACGGTAATTGGTATTTGTTTAGTATGCGTTTGCTTCCTGTTTTTCCATTTTTCATTGTCAATTTAGCGATGGGCCTAACTTCGATTTCGATTAAAAATTTTTTCGTGGTCAGTCAACTGGGCATGCTTCCCGGCACGTTTGTCTTCGTCAATGCCGGTAAAGAGCTGGCACAGATTACTTCATTGTCGGGTATTTTATCTGCACGATTATTGATTGCATTTTCTTTACTTGGATTACTTCCGATGATTATTAAGTTTATTGTAGCGCGATTCAAAGCTTATAAAGTCTATGCAAATTATAAAAAGCCAAAATCATTTGATTATAATATCGCTGTGATTGGTGCCGGTTCGGGTGGGTTAGTTACGGCCTACATTGCAGCTGCGATCAAAGCCAAAGTCATTTTAATTGAAAAGCATAAAATGGGCGGTGATTGTTTAAATACGGGGTGCATTCCCAGTAAAGCCCTCATTCGAACGGCAAGATTCTTACGAGAGCAAAAGAAGTCAAAGTTATACGGAATTGAAAAAGCGTCAGTCGACTTTAATTTTACAGATGTGATGTCTCGAGTGAAGCAAGTAATTAAAAAGATCGAGCCTCATGATTCGATCGACCGCTACACGCAGCTTGGCGTTGAGTGTGTGCAAGCTGAAGCGCAAATCGCAGATCCATGGACTATTACTTTTAAAGATCGTAGAATCACCGCAAAAAATATTGTGGTAGCAACGGGTGCTAAACCGCGCATTCCCGATATACCGGGTTTAAATAAAATTTCTTTCGTTACTTCAGATACAATTTGGAATTTAAAAACATTACCTAATAAGTTCTTAGTATTGGGGGGTGGTCCCATCGGCTGCGAGCTTGCGCAAGCCTTTGCCGCCCTGGGTAGCCACGTCACAATATTAGAGACAAGTAAAAAGCTGTTAGGTCGCGAAGACGCAGATGTCGTAACACTAATGAATGATGTATTCACAAAAGAAGGCATTAAAATACAAACTGAAGTCAAAGTACATTCGTTCGAAAGATTGGGTGAAACGAATTACGTCAATTTCGAAAAAAATTCAGTTCAGTATAAAATAGATTTTGACGTGGTTCTATTAGCAATAGGTCGCGAAGCAAATGTTCAAGGTTTCGGCCTCGAAAAATTAGGAATTGAATTGAGCGATCAAAAAACAATTAAAACAGATCTATACTTAAGAACGAATTATCCGAATATTTATGCTTGTGGCGACGCGGTGGGGCCCTACCAATTTACGCACGCGGCGTCGCATCAAGCTTGGTTCGCTTCGGTTAATTCTTTATTTTCGCCGCTTAAAAAATTCAAAATTAATTATGATCACTTACCTTGGGCTACTTTTACCTATCCAGAAATAGCGCGAATTGGTCTGAACGAAGTTGACGCAAAAGAGAAAAAAATTGAATTTGAGATAACGAAATACGAAATCAATGACCTTGACCGAGCCATTGCTGATTCAAGCGATTATGGTTTTGTGAAAGTATTAACCGTACCGGGGCACGATAAAATTTTAGGTGTTACAATCGTAGCCGATCACGCTAGCGAAATGCTGCCCGAATTCGTCATCGCCATGCAGCACGGGTTAGGGCTTAATAAAATTCTTAGTACCATCCATTCTTATCCAACTATGGCCGAAGCTAATAAGTATGCGGCCGGAGTTTGGAAAAAAGCGCATGCGCCCGAGAAGGCACTTCAGTATCTTAAAAAATTTCACAATTGGCGACGGGGTTCATAATGAAAGCATATTTTTTAGTTATGACAACAGTGCTGTTTTCTTTAAGGCTCAATGCCGCCGAGAATTTAAGACCATTATTCGAACTAGGCCTTGGTGTTGGCGCCGGATATGTTCAAGATTATCCGGCGTCCGATCAATATAGTTTAAAACAACTGGTGCTTCCGGTTGTTCGTTACCGTGGTCAATCATTTCGCGCAGACGAAGACGACTCAGGGGTGCGAGCGGAAGTTGTAAAGCATAAAGAGCTTGATTTTAACATAAGCTTAAGTGGGTCATTGCCTTCAAAAAGTCAAAATAATCGCGCCCGTCAGGGTATGCCCGATCTAGATTACACAATCGAAATGGGCCCCACTTTAAATTATGAAATTAGTAAAAACCGCGAACAAAAAATTATTATGGGTCTGCCTCTTCGCGGCTTAGTAACGACTGATTTTAGCAGATCAGAATACTTAGGGGTTTTATTTGCCCCCGAGCTTTCCTACGAAACTTTTGGGCGACTTTGCGCCATTTGTCGCTGGACAAGTCGGGTGTCTTTAACCGTTGTAGATCAAAGAGTTGCGAATTACTTCTATGAAGTCGAATCAAAATTTTCAACGCAGACGCGAACTTCATTTGATGCGCGACCCGGCTACTTAGGAGCTACCTTTGATCAAGTTGTTAGTTTCGAGTGGTCTAGCCAGGCTATCTATTTAGGAGCTAGTTATCAGAACTACAGCGAATCAGCAAATTCACAAAGCCCTTTGTTTAAACAAAAAGAAGGATTCAGTTTATTTTTAGCTTTCAGTTGGTTCTTTTATCAATCCGTAGATAGAGAATATACGAACCCAACACTTTTATAGATCCAAAAATTTAACATCGCTAGAAAAAGTCGATAGATGGCTTACAGAAAAGGCGATGGAAATCAAATTACCATTAAATTACATTCTTTTTATGGCGAATGATCGTTTCAAATGATGTGCGATTGATTTCTCATTATTCGGCATGAAGCCATGTTTCTTGATTTAACAGAGACGTATTGTCATCACTGTAGTTCTCGAATGGGACAAATAGGCCCAAAATCTTACATTAAGCCGCTATATCGATGGACCGTCACTTGCTTCACTCAATGTATAGATAACAAACATACCTAAAAAGGTGGGCCTCATGAAATCGATTCCAAAAATTAGTAAGTATATGACTACAACACCAAATGCGATCAACTCTGACTCAAGTGTCTATGAAGCTATGGAAATGATGGAGAAACATAAGATCAGACATTTACCAGTTATAAAAGATAAAAAAGTTTTTGGAATTATGAGCGATCGCAACGTTAAAAGTTTATTTACCTTTGCCGGTGTGAACCCAAAGAACATAAAGGTCGGAGACGTATGTACGGATCTACCTTACATCACTGAACCTGATGCACCTTTGAGCCAAGTGGCCACTGATATGGCAATCCAAAAATTAGGAAGTGCTTTAGTTCTTGATAATGGCAAGTTAGTCGGAATTTTCACGGCGACTGATGCTTGTGAAGCCTTGTCAGATATCTGCCAACAAAGATTTCATAACTAACACAAGGAGCTTGCTTTGAAGTATTTATTTTTATCATTTTCAACAATTATTATTTTAATCGCCTGTCAAAGTAAGCCAACTAAAACAGATTCGGTACCCGGCGGACTAGAAGACGGTTTTCTACCGCCACCCGTGTGGAATGCTTCAATGCAAAACTTAAAACGGGATATGCTAACACTAGAGCCTTATATTTTTAGTAAAGATGATTTTAATGATCCGAAGAACCGCGAATTTCTATCAAAAGAAATACATCGAATTGCAGCCGAAGCTCAGAATGTAAAGCATGACCCTGTCGTGTTAACTAAAGATCCTACGGTGCGGTTTGTGGCCGCCGGATTTGCAGATGAGCTTAAAAGGGCAGACGAAAATTTTAAGACGGGTTGGTTCGAATATTCTCGGGGGCAATTAGCTAAGGTGACGAGCTACTGTTTGGAATGTCACACACGTAGTAATGAGGGTGCACATTTTAAATCGAATGAAACCGTTCGACCTTACTTAACCACCTTGTCCGTATCAGAACGCATGGAGTTTATGATTGCTTTTCGACAATTTGAGCCCGCTTACAATTTGGGCTTAGAAAAACTAAAATTAATAGTTGAAGGCCAAAAACAAGCTCTTGAATCGGATCGGATTGTCAGTTTAAGTTTGTTAGTATCGGTACAGTACATGCAAGATTTAGAAAAAGCTAAAAAAGTTGTATCGACAGTAAAGAAAAATTCTTCACTTCCCACTTACTTAAAAAATGAAGCACGCTTATGGCAAAAGTCGCTTGATCAGTGGGATCCAAACAGTAATCTTAATACACTTCCAGGTATCAGAAATTTCCTAAATCATCGCAAAAGTGAAATCGACGATATGCGCGCAATTCCTTCGCTATTGGCACTGTTGACTGAGGGTTTGAATCGCGAAGAGCTGGGCGAGACTTTGGTATTAACCGGCGAAACTTACGAGTCTTTGAAAAGAGTTTCTATACTTAGCCTGCATAAGAATTATTACGAATCTTGTGTTCGTAAAGCGCCTCGCACGAAGTGGGCGAAGATATGTTTTAAAAAATTTACTGATTCAGTGAACTTAGATTACACCGGATCAGGCGGGACGCGCATTCCAACCGACATAAAAAAACAAGTCGACGATTTAAAAAATGTAATAGAAAGATAAAGTACTAAAATAAATAATGTAGGAAATTTTGGTTATGAAAAACGCAAAAGTTGAAACCACTCATTCTAAATTAGACAGCGTAGACGAGTTCTTAAATCTTATTTTTCGCGACCGAATTCGCTGTACCACGCTGATTTCGGCTGCGACCCATCACGAGCTGTACACCCCATTGGTCATAATTAGAGGCCTTGCAGAAAGTTTAATTCGCAATCCTGATCTAGACCCTAAGGCTCATCTACGCGAAATCTCAAAAGAAGCAGATCAGCTATTAAAAGTTTTAGATGCCATGAATTTCAAAAACCCTGGTGAAGAAGTGCGATTGCAAAATATTTTACTTCGGAAAGTAGCTGAAGAATCAATTCTATTTTTTGAGAAAGTATGTCTTGAAAAAGGTATTTCAATTCGTCTTGAAATAGATGAGCACCTGCATGTCTACGCCGAACCTGTCAGATTAAAAAGTATTATTATTGCACTGATCGAAAACGCGGTCGATTCATTTGCGAATCAGAAAATAACCCCAATCAAAAGCATTACCATTCATGCCGATAGTTCAAACGATGCAGTTCATTTAATCGTATCAGATACGGGAACAGGGATTTCGTTAGAGAATCAGTTTATAATTCAACAGCAGCTTGCGAAAAGCCCAGTCGCTATGGACATCAATCACTTTTTAAGCTTAGCACTAGCTCGAAAACTGGCCGACGATTTAGGAATTAAAATGAGTTTCGTTAGTGAAAAAGCTCGGGGTACGAGCTTTACTTTAAGTTTTATTAAAAAGATTCATCCGAATTAGACTTAGAATCTTCTTCGCCCGTAGCAAAGCCAAACTCTTTTTCTTTACGGTAAAGTGTCCGGCGATTAATACCTAATATTTGCGCCGCTTTTTCTTTTTTATCGGCGGTTTTATTTAAAATCATACGAATATACCGCTTTTCAAGTTCTTCTAAAGTCGGCGAATCTTCGGTCGATTGACCGTAAAAAGATTCAAAGGTTTTGTCATCAGGTAGCGGAATTTCGTTCACTTGAATGACTGAATGTGGAGTAAGAACCACTAAACGTTCGATTAAATTTTCAAGTTCGCGCACGTTGCCGGGCCACGGCATAGCAATTAATTTTTCCATGGTATTAAAATTGAAACCGGTTACTAATTTATTATTAAGCACGGCGTATTTATTTAAAAAATGCTGGGCCAGTAACGGAATATCCTCTTGGCGATGTCTAAGCGGTGGCACCACAATGGGTATAACTGAAAGACGATAATAGAGGTCTTCACGAAAATTTTTTTCGATAATAGCTTTTTTTAAATCTTTATGCGTAGCTGCAATAATTCTGACGTCGATATCTTTCATTTGTGTATCACCGACTGGCTTTATTTTTCGCTCTTGTAAGACGCGTAGAAGCTTCGCCTGTAGGGCAACATCTAAATCGCCAATTTCATCTAAAAATAAAGTTCCGCCATCGGCCTCTTCAAAGAGGCCTTTTTTTCTTTCAGTTGCACCCGTAAAGGCGCCTTTAGCGTGTCCGAATAGCTCTGATTCAAGTAAAGTATTGGGAATCGCTGTGCAGTTAATGGCAACAAAAGGTTTTTTAGCTCGCGGGCTGCGGGCGTGGATCGCTTTGGCGACGACCTCTTTGCCTGATCCACTTTCACCTGTAATCAGAATACTGGATTGAGCGGGGGCGACGCGCTCGATCAGATCGAAGATCGACTGCATCGCTGAACTTTTACCGATGATATCGTTACGACTCCAGTTGCGTTTTAGTTCTGATGCTAAAGTTTTATTTTGTCTTTGCAGGCGACCATAGCTGAGAGCTCTTTCAATAACATGAGAAATTTCGGCTAATTTAAAGGGCTTCGTAATATAATCAAAGGCTCCTTTACGTAAACCTTCAACAGCGGTTTCTATGCTTGCATGCGCGGTCATAATGATGACGGGTAACAGGGGACGCAGCGGCTTCAGCTGGTGTAAAACCGAAAGGCCGTCCATCTCAGGCATGCGTAAATCGGTTAACACAAGTTCAACTTGCTGAGCTTCGGGAGAGTTTCCCATTAAAAACTGCATGGCTTCTAAACCATCTGCAAAAGGTTTTACATGGTATTCCGTCAGTTCTAAATGATCGACCAGTAAAGATCGCATCTGAGGGTCATCATCGATAACAACTACAAAGCCTTGACTCATTTTTTTCATATTGTATAAATAGCATAGTTGAAATTTGCTCTGCCAACACTTTTTAAAGGACGAGACTAATTGTCCCAATCATATTTAAAATCTCCAGAGGCCATTTTAAAACGTCTTGAAGAGCAAAAATTTGCGCTCGATCAATCCGCGATCGTGGCGCAAACGGATGCCAATGGGACTATTAATTACGTTAATCAAAAATTTTGCGAAATCTCGGGCTACAGCCAAGAAGAACTTATCGGGCAAAACCACCGTATTATTAATTCGCGCACCCATTTACCCGATTTTTTTAAAGATATGTGGCGCACGATAAGTGCGGGTAAAATCTGGCGTGGAGACGTTTGTAACCGATCGAAATCCGGTAAACTCTATTGGGTGTCGACCACGGTCGTTCCATTTACAAACTCGGACGGAAGCCCTCACCAGTATTTAGCAATTCGGCAAGATATTACCGATTTAAAAGAAGCTCAGAACGTCATCTTAGATCAACAGGCACAACTTATCGCCAATTCAAAGTTGTCAGCAATCGGTGAAATGGCCGCGGCAATTACTCACGAGATTAATAATCCGTTAGGTGTCATACTAGGCCGTTGCGAGATGATGAAATCGATCATTTCCAGAGGTGATGTTGATATGGTTAATTTAAATCGGCTGCTTGATACGATTGATGTAACGGCCAAGCGCATTGAAAAAATCGTAAAAAGTATGAAAACCTTAGCCCACGAAGGTAAAGAAGACCCGGTCTATAAAACTTGGGCCAGCACCATTATTTCTGACTTGGTGGATTTATTTTCAGAAAAATTTCAAAGCCATGGCATTCAACTGACGGTCAATGACTTTGATCAAAACATTGCATTTGAATGCCGCAGTCATGAGATCATGCAAGTTTTGGTTAACTTGCTTAATAACGCTTACGATGCAATTTCGAATAATGAAAAAAAATGGATTCGAATTGATGTACAAAAAAAAATAAATGAAATTGAAATTTCTGTGATGGATAGCGGGTTAGGTATTGCACCTGAAATTATTGAACGATTATTCATGCCTTTTTTCTCAACGAAACGTGTGCAATATGGAACTGGATTAGGCTTAAGTATTTCAAGAAATTTAATACAACGTCATCAAGGTTCGCTTGAGTACGATTCAAGAAGTCCTTTTACTCGATTCATTATTACGCTACCTGTTACTCAACAGGCGTAAATATATAAATAAAATCTTTTCCATTTAGAGCTAAAGTTAAATGCAGTTCATTTTCGATAACTTTAAATGCAGTAATTGATCTGTAACCCACGTGCATTTCAAGATCGGTGGCGCAAGATGCATCATTCTCGGGGTCAACCCAAAGGGTTTTTTGCACCAACCACTCATTTTCCTCAATGTGATAGCTCCCAAGCCGACGACAAAAGCCCTCTTCGTCCGTACGCAGCCATTGCAAAATTGAATAGCCCTTTTTATCGAAGCTAAATCGCAGATCTAAATTTGGATTTGGTCGAGGGTGGTTTTCACCTTCGTAGTTATACTCAGCAAATTTCCAAGAACCAATTATTGAATTGGCAGCAAAAGAATCTATCGAAATCAGAAATATAAGCCCAAATAGATATTTCATAAAAGCTCGCGCTCTTTAATAAGTTGATTTATTTTACTTCGATCATCTTCATTCGTTATCTTAGCGGTTTGTTCACTAAGACTTAAAATAAAATCTTTGAAATCAGAGTAGGGGCCAAGTCGATTTAAAACCTGTATGGCTAGTTGCAAAGTCTTGTCTGAACCCAGTTTTTTTTTAAGAGTCCAAAAAAAACTGCTCACGATCGCGCTATCGTGATACAGGCCACCGGTTTTTTCGCTAAGTTTCATATTTAAATCGACACTTCGCTTATAAGGACCTTTGCGGTAAGAGTTTTCGGCTAAAAGAGGATTTTCTAAGTAGATTGTTGTAAATAAATCCGCATAACCCTCGTTAATAGAGCCGCCTTCGCCTTCAAAGGGTAAATGCGAAAGGGCGTCTATCATAGCGTGAGAGGTCTCGTGCATCACAATACTAGGATCCCACGAAATATTTGAAAAGCTTATGTCATCTCCTGTGCCTAAACGAATTTGCCCTTTATAATAAAAGGCAGCATTTGTTTTATCGGGGTAACCGACATGTGTAATGATGCTTAGTTTATACGGACCGCTTAAAGAAAGACTTTCTTTAAACCATTGTAAAATCAGATTTGAAAAATAGAAAGCTTGAATCTGATCGAAGCGTTCGTCGCTGGGTTGAAATTCAATACTTTGCGCACCCGTAATTTTACTGGGGGCCGCAGAAGTGACTTCAACGGATGTATTTGTCAAACCGACGGGCTGGATCTTGCGACTAAGTAAAATACTTGAAAGTTCACTTTTTTTAGGCCCTCGCGTAAAAACCAAGGCAGGGCTTTCAGTTAAATCAGAAAGGCCAGATCCCATTCGAGTTGAAGAAATTAAATTTCCGTTTTGTTCAAACAGATTTGAAAAGACTTCACCATTTTTATTCTCGATCAAAGCTTCCAGGGCTGGTCGCAATTTATGGACCATAGAAAAAACCACTTCGATCGGCTTTAATAATTTTTGATTTTTATATTCGGGATGTAAGTTTAAAAACTGTTGCCAGCTAGCCCTTTTTTTTCGATCAAGATCTTGCGCTTGCAAAACTTTAAGCGGTGTCACGTTAGGTGTAACGGCTAAGCTTTGAAAAATAGGGACACCATCTTTTTTGGACACAATTTTTAAGTAAGAACCAATAACCCGAAAATTTGCGATGCGTTGTTGAAATATCTGGACGTCTTCACCCGAAGATTTGAAAGCCGGTTCGGCATAAAGAGTAGATTCACCAAGGTCAACTTGGGGTCGTTTCCCGTCACCAGTCCACCGCGCGCTTATTAAAGGCACGGTGGGGGTGCAGGAAGTGATCACTAATATCCAAAGTACAGATATTTCTTTCACAACATACCCTATCTTTATTCAACGACTAAGTTTTTTTGAATATAAGTACCGTCGTTACTTTTGAAGCGTAAAATATGCGTTCCCATATCAAGTTTTCCTAGACGTATATCTTTTGTGAACGGAATTAAAACTTGAATACACATACCTGAACTGACCGTCGCCATCGACGTAATTTCGTGTTCAAAATTCGATAGGTCCTTTCGAGATGAACCTTTCCATTTGTAGCAGCCGTTCGGAAATATTCCATTTACGACCACGAAGGCATCTGATGTTGAATCGAATCCTCCCGGTACGAATATATCATTAAGCCCGATCACAACGTCTTGACTACTAGGCGCCGTCGTCGCTTCAGCATTTAATGCTAATGTAATTAAAGCGACATTTAATAGTATTGCGATTTTTGATTTCATAAGTTTCCCCTTGTTGGTTTTTGAACAACGTCAATGTTGTACGGATTTCCATTCAGCAAACATCTGACCAAGGCCCAGATCAAATTAATTGCTTTAGAGAAAATTTATGAGATCAATTGTCTCAAATTTAAAATTGCTGCACGACGCAAAATGCAAAACCTATTTTGTCTCTGAATTTTAAAACCTTGGGACGTTTTGTCACGAAATTTAAACCGTTTGCAGCGAAATGTTTGGCCAATGAATTGCTGCATGTCTTTCTAAATAGTTAGATTGGATAAAAATGAAATCATTTATATTTAGTGTCATTGTCTTAACATCGTCATTCGTTCAGGCAAAACCTATGCTTGAGACCTTATTAGGATACTTACACAACTATGAAGGCTTAGTTTTTCAGGTTCATTCAGGGGGATGTACAACTAAAGACGATTTTATCGTTGTGATCACTAATAAGGATGTGCAAGAGGTAAGACTTTACCGAGTTAGACCTGACTTCTGCCGGGCGCATTTGGTACATGGTACGCTCATCAAATTTAGTTTTGACGAATTACCCATTGATCGTCACCGAAGATTTAAAATAGTAAATCCGATTCATCTGACCTACGCCGAAAATCCAAGTTAAGGAGTTTTTATGTTTACGCAAGTATTTGAAACAATTATTGTAGGAGTTGATTTTTCGCCGTACTCAAAGATCGTTGTGAAGCAAGCAATAAAGCTTTCACAATTGTGGAAAGCAAAGCTGGCTTTTGTCCACGCTTACAACGAGCCTTTTGAATTTGCGCCGTCTTTGTATGTACCTCTTCGAAAACCTCTAAGTGCAGCTAGTTATGTTGATCGAATTAAAAAGACTTACGGTCTAAACAATTTACAGGCTGATTTTTTTGCCGATCATTGGACTCCGGGTCGACTCATTAGAGCGAAGGCGAAAAAATATCGTCGACCACTGATCATGGTCGGCTACAAAGCGCATGGTACTTTGATGGAAGCATTTTTCGGAAGCACGGCACAGAACTTGGCCCTTAAAAGTAAGACGCCGGTTTGGATCCAGCGCGGAAAAAAGATTATCGATCCCAGCCGAATTCTTATTCCGCATGATCTGTCTAAAGAGTCGAACCGATCGATTAATTTTATAAAAAAACTTAAAATGGTTTCGCCACTGAGTTATCTCGTTTTCTTTGTGCGTGGGCGTCCATTTCCGGTATTAGATTATCAAATTTACAAAAAAATGGATCACGAAAACGTAGTTCGCGCGCATAAAAGAATCAAGTTACTTTTAGCTAAGTATCCTAAGTTACCGTTTGTGAGTAGTACTGGCGACGTCACCGAAAAAATTGTTCGCAAAACAAAAGATTTTGATTTGATCGTCATGTCCCATCACCCGGTGGCCTTCTATTCTGCGAGTGAAACACGCCATTTGATTAAAAACTCAAAAGTTCCGATTCTTGTATTGTCGTAAGATCGCCACTTGCGTAAATTTTCTGTAAGCCTTCATAAAAAAATAATTCCGATGGCTATTCCCGCGTGGTCGAGCGCTAGTAAATAGCGAAGTCTTTTTTCTTCATCTTCGCAAAGAATTGCACTTGTTTAGCGTAAAGAACAAAGTTATTTTTCAAGTCAAGAGGCCCGTTGGAAAATCATCACGAACTTTATTTTTTAGTCTTAGCTTTTATAGCAGAATTGATCGGCGCCTCAAGCGGAGTTAGTTCATCGACTGTGTTTATTCCACTCGCTAGGCTGTTCGAAGGTTTTCAAGTTACATTAGCATTAACAGCTGTTCTACATATTTTAGGAAACTTGTATCGTACAATTGCGTACTGGAAGCATATTAACTGGAATTTAACATTCAAGTTTGGTGTAGCGTCAGTTATTTGCACTGGGGTAGCGGCACAGTATTCAGATATTTTGTCCGCGAAAACTTATTCGGTTTTACTTGGAGTATTTCTGGTTACTATTTCTGTTTGTTTACTTTTTTTTAATACTGAAAAATTTTTTAAAGGTGCTTGGATGCCCTACGCCGGTGGGGCTTTATCGGGATTACTTACAGGATTCTTAGGTTCGGGCGGTGCGGTCAGATCGATGGCTTTGACCGGCTTTGCTTTAAGCCCGGTCGCGTTTATTGCGACATCGACATTGATTGACTTTGGCGGAGATATTTTGCGTCTGGGAATCTATTTAAAGAAAGGGTATTTAGATGCTGGACATTATTTCTATATACCACTGCTGGCGGTCATTGCCTTTTTTGCTAATTTGGTTGCAAAAAAATGGATTCAAAGAATTCCGAAAGAAAAATTTAAAAAAATCATCTTAGTTTTTGTTTTTTTCATGGGATTATTCTCCATTGGTGCTGGACTGATATAGAAATAAGTCACAAGCCACGTTTCCTAACAGGCTTGCGCTAATGGCCCCGTAGGGATAACTAAAGAAATTCATTCAGCCTCATTCTTTTTAGCAACAACGATTACAACGATGATTGAATGCGGGTGAAGTTTAATTATTGAGACTATTTACCCCATTATTATTCGCTCAACCGACAAAATTTCTCGGTTTAACTTTTCAAATCGATTTGAAGCTCACGCAGTTGGCTACGACTTTGAATATTAGACTGATATGAGCAAAACGAAAATCCAGATAAAGCCTTTTAAAAATCGATTTAAGACTATCTTTAAGCACCCATTTTTTTGGATTTTAACAATTATAGGTAACACCCTGATGTTAGCGGGTGGCTTACTCATTATGATTTTTGAAATGAAGGTGCAACCCAATTTAAGTTACCTCGATTTTCTATTATGGAGTGCCGGTATCGTGACAACGATTGGTTACGGCGGTTACACAGCTGAAACAACGCTTGGTAAGCTGATCGTCTTGATGCTGATGCTAGTAGGTACTTTATTTATCTGGTCGTATATGGCTTTTTTAGTCACCGCACTTTTTGCACCTGAATTATCTTCGCTAGAAAAAGACTTTCATGATGTCGAAAAAGAAGTTCGCGACCTAAGGGTAGCTGCAGACAACGAAAAATTGGAAGGTGCTAAGAAAGAGAAGATAACTCATAGTCTTTTCGAGTAAGCACGGGCAGGCCAAAAATATTTCAGTGCCTATTAAAAAGATACTGATCAATTCCGGACATGATACAGTCGTATTTCACAGCTTTGCGGTCAGCTTCTACTGAGGCAGTCTGTCGTAAAACCAAAAAACTTGTTCCAAAATTAAATTCTAAGTCGAGATGGGTAAGCTCTTGCAGTTACCCCTGTGTATAGATTGCTAAAACAAACCTATTGCTCGCAAGGCAGTAGTTGAGACTTTTTATGTAAGTCACGATACAAATTGTCTCAAGATTAAAAAATGGAGAGGTAAGCACATGGATAAAAATATCGGTTACATCGATCAAATAATACGAATTATTTTAGGGATTACGTCACTAACATTCGGTGTGATCGGGCCAGCAGCATTTTGGGGACTGCTTGGTTTTATACCCTTGATAACTGGTTTATTAGGAAACTGCCCACTATACAGCGTCTTAGGTATTAAAACTTGCGATTTTAGAAAGTAACCAGTGCGCAAGATGAATTGCACTTATTGCCAAGCCCCTTATTCTGGAGAATCTGATTTTTGCTGTCAAAGTTGTGAATTACTTCACAATTGGGGTACGAAAGGCAGTTCTCCGATTCGTCATCTTAGTAAGGTGTCGGCTAAATGGCAAAAGTACGATACGCCTGAATTAGAATCCATTTTTAATATTTCTAACTGTTCTTTATATAAAAAATTTCATTTATACATAGAAGGGCTGCAGTGTTCTTCATGTGTGCATCTGTTAGAGGATTTTCCTTTATACTTTGAGGGCGTATTCTTTTCACGCGTTAATTTTTCAAAAAGTACATTTGATGTAGAAGTTAAAAAGACTGTTTCCTTAGGACAACTTTGCGAGGCCATAGCGCAACTTGGCTATGAACCGAAACCATTAAAAGAAGTAGCTGAATATCGAAAAGCTCAAAGTGAAGAAAAGCGTTCAGATTTAAAACGTATCGGTATCGCAGGTGCAGTCGCGGGTAATGTGATGCTATTTTCGACTCCGTTATATACGGGAGTAACGGGCCCACTGAGTTTGATTTTTAAATGGCTTAGCTTTCTAATTTTTTTACCGATTATTACTTATTTAGCAATTCCATTTTACAAAAAAGCATGGGCTAGCTTACTAGTGCGTCGAATTAATGTAGACATGACGATTGTCGTGGCGCTTTTATCGGGTTTTATTCTTTCAACTTATGCCTTGATATTGGGAACAGACGACATCTATTTTGATTCAACGGCCAGCTTTATTTTTCTGATCATTACGACTCGCTATTTTTTAAAACGTAATCAATCTAAATTAGATAAAAATACGATATTACAAGATCTATTTGAACGAGAGGTTTATGTTGTACTTGCCGGCAACGAAAAAA
>JANPPC010000007.1:0-223630 GCA_031428275.1 Bdellovibrio sp. | reverse complement strand
TTTTCATGATGATCGATTGATTCCAAGCAAAGATCTGGTAGTCCTAAAACGGGGGGCATTATTGAATCCTTTTGTTAAAATGTCTTGTCGTAAAAACATGTTAACTTAATTCTTTAATTCCCCCTATTTTGTTGTAGAGCCGAAATTTATTCTACCGTCGATTACTGCTATAGGAACTTTGGTATCAGTATTTACAATTATCTTTGTATCATGTGAAAATCGAGATCTAAATCGAGCTTTATACAACGAAAAGAACTACCTAAATCAACAAAATGCTATTCTGTGTTTTGAAAAGCTAAAAGCAAAATTCGAGATATTTAGTACCAATATTGATGACGTCGCTAGTTTTGTAACAATTCTCAAAGTTTTGCACCCAGATGTTAGCGACTCCGAGAGAAAGCTCTGGCGAGAAATAGAAAATGAAACGATCTCTCGTGACACATTAAAAATGTATTACGCAGCCTCCAATTGCAATGACGACTTTACAAAACAACTAAACAATTATTACGATAAATTTGAAGTCGAGCGTGAAAAAATATGGAAACTAAACACTAAAGTACAGCTTGAAAAATCAATTTCGGAATTAGATTTACTCAAAAGTGAATTTACTAAAAATGAAGTTTATGGCAAGTGCTGTAAAGTTGATTGATTGCTAATGTTTCTTTGCAAAAACCATTCGAAATAGGCCCAACAATGCCGCCATTTTTTACAGTAATCGAGCGGGCACTGCTTACGAAAATCAAAACGAAAAAAAGCATAAGAAGTAATAATTTTTTTATAATTCCGATTAACGTTCGGTAGATCGTTAAAATAAGATTTAAATGATTTACGCCTTAGGTCTTGAGTGAATTTGACAGTTGACTCTAAATCACATTTACATATAATTTACACATACGGAGGAATTCTGTCAATGGGAAAATTTAAAGAGATGTTCATCGAGGTCAGCAGCAATCAGGGTGCAGTTTCAAATTTTAAGTCTTTGGAGCTCGTGCAGCCAACTTTCATCGGATTAATCGATATTTTTCGAGGACTACAAGCGGGTGATGTCGGTATTGAAGCATCACGTTTTACTGATCATATTTCAGAATTTTTTGAGCCGGAAGAATATAACCCGAACCAATTACACCTTTTTGGCGCTGAAGCTGTCTAATAACGGCGTGAGCTGCGTGAAAATTAAAAACCCATAGGTTGGTGGCAGGGTCATCGTAGAACTTAAAGGCGCGGTTTAATCCGCGCCTACGTAAGCTAGTGTTTTTCTAATAGGTCGCTTTTTGGATCAGGAATAACATTATCGTCACCGGCAGCTAAATATTTTAGCTTTAACTCTAAGAAATCATTGCCCAATATTGACCGCTGTTTTGTATCAGAGTTCTTCTTAAAATCGGGAAGTAATTCTTCTTCTTCCTCTTCTATATGGTGTTCAACAAGTTCTGCTAATACTTTGATACGCGCCGATTTAAGATCTTCATCTGTTGTCCGCTTGATTTCTTCCATAAGTTGGTCGGCCAAAGCATGTTCTACGTCGCCCTCAAATGCTTCTTCGCGCAAATCTTCATCTGTTTTCATAAACGTATATAATATTTCTTCTTCGGGTTTAGCGTGCGCGATTAAAGTTGGAGAAAACTCATTGAATGCGTCAAAACGTTCTTGCGCCGGAATGTCTGAATCTTTCATAATTTTGATTAATTCTTTTAGCGGTTTATGGTCTTCAAGAATCAAATTCACAATATCACTTTCAGTCAGTTGGGTTTTTTGATTCATTTTTTGTTCGCTTAAATTGTTTCGCATTAAATACTCCTTGTTAGATAAACTTTTACGAAAGCAAAGCGTATACCGCTTTTTCAGTTGGTGATCATTTGGGATAAGAAGCCAATTATCTTAGAGAAATTAGACGGCCTGCTGATTTTAAATGAACTTCGGTTAATATTGGACGTGGAAATTTGCCTCAAAAATGAATGATCTGTAGAACTATTTCTATATTTCAAATCTGTTAGTTTTACGACTGTAAGTGGTGGTGTGCAGTGGCTAAAAAATTGCCTAAAAAATTGATTGTTCATTGAAAAAGAAGTTCGTTCATTCTAAGCTTAACTTTTTAAAAGGTGAACACGTGAAATTAAACGACAACGTAACCGGAATTTTTGACCAAGCCCCTTCGCCGATTGCTTTGCTTATGGGCCCGATGCATGAGTTCACTCTGGCTAACCCGGCGTACATTCACTTAATTGGTCAAAATCCCATTGGTAAATCTGTGCGGTCAGTTTTTTCGGAAGACGAAGCTGGGGAATTTTTTGGACTACTAGACAGCGTTTATACCACGGGTGAGCCGTTTAAAGGCAAAGAGTTGCCATTCAAGAAAAAAATTGCTCCGGGCAAGCACGAAGATTTAAGACTGGATATTTCCTACAGTGCTTTCCGCGATAAAGATGATCAGATCGTCGGTATTCTGGCATTCGTATATGATGTCACTGAAGCATTTAGGGCCAGAAAACTGATCGAGGCCAGCCACCTTCAGTATAGTTCCTTAGCTGACTCTATGCCCCAGTCGGTTTGGACGGCCGATTCGGTTGGTCAGCTGGATTACTTTAACAAGATTTGGATCGAGTACAGTGGGACCTCATTTGAAGATAATGTCGGTTCAGGTTGGTCGAATGCGGTCCATCCCGAAGATTTGGCCTCTTCGGTAGCGCGTTGGCAATTAGCTTTAGAGTCAGGCAGTATTTACGAAACTGAGTTTCGCCTGCGCGCCGCCGATGGGTCATACCGATGGCATGTCGCCAGAGCTTTGCCGGCTAAAAATGAGAACGGTGAAATCACCAAATGGTATGGAACCAATACCGACATTCACCGCGTTAAACTTTTAACCGAAGAATTACAATTGGCCCGCCAAAGTGTAGAATCAGAGCAGCAAAAATTTAAGACGATATTTTCTGATTCGTCGACGTCTATGGCCGTTCTGAAAGGGCCAGAATTTGTTTACGAGATTGCTAACCAAAGTTACCTTGAACTTTTCAATAATCGCAGCTTGATCGGTAAACCCTTCTTAGTGGCTCTTCCTGAATTAATAGGGCAGGAATTTCCGAAGATTGCAAAAAGAGTTTTTGAAACCGGGGTGGCTTACCAGGTTAAAGAAGATTTGGCCTTCTTAAGGCGCACGGACTCAAGCGGCCTAGAAGAAAGATATTTCGATCAGACCTACACGCGTATGTTAGACGAAGTGGGCCAACCTTACGGCGTGTTTATTCACGCGATCGAAGTCACCGAGCGCGTTTTTGCGCAAAGACAGATTCGGGAAGCGTCCGAGCGTTTTCGTATGGCTGTTGAGACGGCCAATATGGGTACTTGGGAAATTGAGCCTACCAGCCAAGTTGCAAAATGGTCTGATCGAACCAAAGAAATTTACGGCGTCGCGCAGGACACGCAACTTCCACTGAACGACGTCATCAAACGCGCTCATCCCGAAGATCGTGAGCGCGTCGAAACCGCAGTGGCGCAAGCGACCGAACCATCGGGAAGCGGCGCGTATGACGTTCAACACCGCATCGTTCGGGATGATGGTGAAGTTCGATGGGTTTCTTTCGCGGGAAAGGCTTTTTTCGTCGAAAGTCCGACTGGCAAATCTTTGCAGCGTTTTGTTGGCACCGCCTTGGATGTTACCGACCGAATCCTTTCGGAAGAGGCTTTACGTAACGCAAAAGAGCGTGCCGAGGCCGCTAATGCTGCGAAAAGCTCGTTCTTAGCGAATATGTCCCACGAAATCAGAACTCCGCTGGGCGCCATTATGGGATTCGTTAGTTTAATTAAAGACGAAGGCGTAAACGATAAAAGAATTCAAAATTATGCTTCGGTGATTGAACGAAACTCGGTTCAACTTCTAAGAATTATTGATGACATATTAGATTTGTCGAAAGTCGAGGCCGGCATGATGATGATCGAGCATATCAACTTCTCGCTCGTAGAGCTCTTGTCTGACTTCGCTTCGCTAATGGGCTTTCGGGCTCGTGAAAAGGGTGTGAGCTTTTCAATTGCGGCGCTTACCGAACTTCCAGATGTGATTGATTCGGATCCGACTCGTCTGCGGCAAATTTTAACGAACATCGTTGGTAACGCGATTAAATTTACCGAACACGGAGAAGTTCAACTGCGCGTTTCGTACAGTCGTCATCGACTTGAGTTCGAAGTCGAAGACAGCGGCAAAGGCATCACAACTGAGCAGTCGGCGCAGTTATTTCAGCCCTTCGCTCAAGGTGATGTTTCGACCACGCGAAAATTTGGCGGAACCGGGCTTGGCCTTGTTCTTACACGAAAACTCTGCGAGGCTCTGGGCGGCGTTTTCGAATTGAAATCGAGTCAACCCGGAAAGGGAAGCATTTTTTATGCTTCGGTCGAAGTGCGCGTGGCTAACGAAATGCGATTCGTAAACGCTTTGGGCTTCGCTTCCGACGTGGTTCGTAACGCGGGCGTTAGACCGGTGCTACAGAATGCACGAATTTTACTTGTCGAAGATTCTCCGGACAATCAAGAGCTTTTTGCTATTTATCTGAGTCGCGCGGGAGCTAAAGTGGACATCGCATCCGATGGTAAAAAGGGCGTCGAGATGGCGCTTGCAGAAGCTTACGACATCGTGCTTATGGACGTTCAAATGCCCGTTATGGACGGAATTGCGGCCGTTAAAGAATTGCGGGCTTTAAAATATTCTGGACCTATTATTGCGTTAACGGCGCACGCCATGAAAGAAGAACGTGCACGATGTGTGGCAGCCGGTTACACCAACTTTCTATCGAAACCCTTGAAGCGCGAGGACTTGATCGAACATATACGCAAGTATTTGAAGACCTAGTCCTACAAGCTAACCAAACTTTTTTGCAAACATTGTTTTCGAGCTGTTTGAAGCTCAAGGTGCGGCGATGAGGCCGTCAGAAGCCTTTTCTCATAGACGGTCAGGCTGATTTGTATCAGAGTTTCAGTGCGAGGTTTTTATGTGCAGTGAATACAGTATAAAGAAAACAGATCAAGAGATCTTTGTCTCTTTCGGCCAACGCGGTAAAAATATCTCAGGCCGTGAAGTTTTCGATCAAAAAGTACAGATGAGTTTGCCCGCGCCCATTTTAGAAATTCAAGATGGTCAGCTGGTTTTGACTGAAGCCTTGTTTCCGACCCCGCCACCATTTCCTAATTCTAGGATGTCAGATTTAAAACAGAATAAAAAAACAGGCGAAGAAGAACTTGTCCGGATTTACGATGTGCCATCGTGGAAATACGGATTCGCTCATGCGCCATGTATTGTTCCGATGAGCTCTTTCGTAGAACCTGTTTACTGGGGCGATGAGCTGGGCAGTGCGATGAAGTTCTCATTAAAGAATCATGAAACTATTTTTGTAGCGGGCCTTCGAATGATTCGAAATGAGCAAGCTGATAAAACAACCGCAGGGTTTTCTTTGATCACGCACACGGCCAGCGACCAAATGCTTAACTATCATCATCGCTTAATCGTTTTGTTAAAAGCAAAAGCTGCCCAGGATTGGTTAATCCTCGGTGGGTCCGCGGAAGAAAGATTTAACTTTCTTTTAGCGAACCGATACGTGACATCTTTTGAAATCGAAAAAGATCGGGTCATGGCAAAGAAACCGCAAAAACGGATCGACGAACAGCTTGCTAAGCTTGATAAAGAAATGATCTACCGCGAATTTCTAGAGGTTGAAGGCTTAGACGGGTAGGGGTGATAAAGGCGAATTCTAGGTCTGCTGGCGGGATGCGCAAGAACATATTGCTAAGCTCAAGCTTCAAACTTTATTACACGCAACACTGATTTCGATTTGTAACGGAAACCAGTGCTACAAACGCCCACCACGTGATACCCACGTTTCAATTTCTGTTTCTAAAGTAGAGCATTCTCGTTCCCACTGATTTGTCTGGCAAGAAGTTGCTTGGTTTCGTAGGACCCGCATTAGGTCATCGGCTTCAAGTGCTTTGGTATTTTTTCTGGAAGCCATTGCTTTTAGAATGTCATCTACGCTCAAAAATAATTTACTGAGTTCTTTCACAGAGCTTAACGACATTGGATCTAGTTGAAGTTGGTACATGATCTGTAATGCGGTTTTGCCTGGCGGTCCTAGACCGACTTGACTCATTCGAGCGGCCAATTGGAAAGCTGGGTCGATAAAGAAATTGCTGTTCTCGGTTAAATCACCTTTACTATACTTTTTGATTCGAACTAGTACTTCCTTTAAGTCATCACACCTCATATCACAAAGCCGAAGCGGGCCTAGCTCTGAATTAAGAACTGTGTTCATCCCCGCGAGTGAAAAATTAGATCGTTTTTGAGCATTTAGTTTTGATGAATTCTGTGTTGATTTGTCATTAGGTTCGAAATTTTTAGGTGGACTGTTTAGTGTCGCTACATCCTCAGATGCGATGCTAATATACTTTTTAAAAGGCGAAACGGTCGGAATTGGAGGGGGCACCCTTACATTCTCGTTAACCTCGATTAATGCAGATCGAATTCGAAGCGCTGTGATACCGAAAAGCAGCATGATCCCTAGAAGGATGGCACATGCTAAAATGAGCCCGAGTTTTATTGCTCGATTCAAAGAAAACTTATTCATTTCAACATATAATTGTAAACTGCTTAGTCAGGCCGATCAACTAAGTAATCCCGCTGAACCCCCATGCCATAACATCGTATATACCTTTTAAAGCTTTGTAAGACGGCAACGAAAATTAGACGACCGCCATTCCCGCGAGTGTTTAACAAAAAATTTTAAAAGTTAAAAATTCGTCCCAATGCACTGCACGGGCAGAATAGGGATTATAGCTAATATCTTGAACGAGGTTTTCCTGCTTAAAGTTTAAAAAACGCTTGCGACTCATCCCGAAAGAAACTGCTTCCCTTTCACTAGCGAAGGCTTACGATAAGACATGGACTGGCCCCTTTATTGGCGGCTTCCGCCCAAAGCAGAAGTCAGCACAGATTCTATTTTAGATCGCTTCTTAGATTATACATCTTCGAAAAACCTACAGCTATATCCCGCGCAAGAAGAAGCTATTCTAGAACTGATTGAATCAAAAAATATTATTTTAAATACGCCAACAGGTTCAGGGAAGTCTCTGGTCGCCTTGGCTCTGCATTTTGATTCGCTGGCTCGGGGGCGCAGATCTTTTTATACGTGTCCCATTAAGGCCTTAGTTAACGAAAAATTCAGGGATCTTTGCGCTGCCTTTGGCCCAGACCAAGTGGGAATGATCACAGGGGACGGCGGAGTGAATCAGCAGGCTCCGATCATCTGCTGTACGGCCGAAATTTTATCGAATATGGCCCTCAGGGATGGTGAAGAATGCGCTGTCGATGATGTCGTGATGGATGAGTTTCATTACTACTCGGATCACGAGCGCGGAGTGGCCTGGCAAGTCCCGTTACTGATCTTAAAGAAAACCCGCTTTGTTCTGATGTCAGCCACCCTGGGTGATATGGATTTTTTTGCGAAGTCCCTGACAGAGCTTAACCAAAAGCCTACGACAATCGTGTCTTCGCAAGATCGCCCCGTACCTTTAGACTTTGAGTACCGCGAAACCCCACTACATGAAACGGTGTCTGAACTGATCGCCAAACAACTTTACCCCATATACTTAGTGAATTTTTCACAGCGGGAAGCCGCCGAAGTGGCGCAAAATCTTTTAAGTATTGATCTTGTTTCCAAAGATGAAAAACAAAAAATTAACAAAGCGATCGAAGGAATTCCATTTCCGAGTTCTTACGGAAAAGAAATTCAAAGATTTCTGAAGAACGGAATCGGACTTCATCATGCTGGTTTACTTCCCCGGTACCGCATTTTAACTGAGAAGCTTGCGCAGCAGGGGCTACTTAAACTGATCAGCGGCACCGACACCTTAGGCGTCGGGGTCAATGTGCCTATTCGCACCGTTCTTTTAACGAAACTTTGCAAATACGACGGTAAAAAAACGTCGATTTTAAGCGCGCGTGATTTTCACCAGATCAGTGGGCGGGCAGGCCGACGCGGCTTTGATGATCGCGGCCTCGTCGTGGCGCAGGCTCCAGAGCACGTGATCGAGAATCTGAAAATAAAATTAAAAGCCAGCGCCAATCCAGCTAAGGCTAAAAAAATGATTTTAAAAACGCCGCCGTCACACGGGTTTGTTCTTTGGACCCACGACACATTTAAAAAGTTGATCGGCGCAAAACCCGAGGCCCTGGTCTCGAATTTTCAGGTTTCGCACAGTATGTTATTAAACGTTCTTAGCCGAGATTCACGGGGCCATGCCGAAAGCGCTAGCGATTCGATGCGAAAACTGATCGAGCGTTCGCACGGAAGTGTCGGCAACAAAAAACATCTAAGAAAATTAACATTTACCTATTTTCGGTCGTTGTATGAACGAAAAATAATTGATTTTCTGCCGAAGTCCGTAGGCTCATCGAGCACGAAGAGAAGAATTCAAGTTCATGTTGATCTGCAAAAAGATTTTTCTTTAAATAATAGTCTTTCATTGTTTTTACTGGATACCCTCAATTTATTAGATCCCGCCGATGCGAATTATGCCCTTGATCTATTAAGTTTAGTAGAGGCCATTCTTGAAAGCCCCGATTTGATTTTACGAAAACAACTGGATCGCTTAAAATCAGAAAAAATGTTTGAAATGAAGCTGGCCGGGATCGAGTTCGAGGAACGCATCGCCGAGCTCGATAAACTAGAGCATCCGAAGCCCAACCGAGATTTTATATACTCGCGTTTTAATATTTTCTCGGACGCTTGCCCGTGGGTGGGTGAAGAAAATATCCGTCCCAAATCGATCGCCCGCGAGATGTATGAAACTTTTCAATCTTTCGACGAGTACGTCCGAGATTATGACCTTCAGCGCATCGAGGGAATTCTGCTTCGCTACTTGAGCGAAGTTTTCAAAGTGATCGAGCAAACAGTCCCCGATGTTGCAAAAACGGATGAGGTACGAGCCATCGCGGCTTACTTCGGTACCATGGTGCGCGAAACAGATTCTAGCCTAATAGATGACTGGCAAAAGATGCAAACTTCACAGACTTTATCGGTGACGCCAGCGGCACAAGGAATTCAACCAGATCGACAAAAAGACCTAAAATTAGTAACGCTGATGATCCGAAATGAAATTCACCGCTTTTTGAAACTTCTATCTTTAAAAAATTATCAACTGGCGTCCGAATATCTTTCAGTCAGTAATCCCGAGAAAAATTTATCTTGGAGTGCCCAACAGCTCGAGGACTGCCTGAAGCCATACTACGAAGATCATCAACAAATTTGCTTCGATCAAAAGGCCCGCGCTCATCAGAACACAGAGATTAAAACAGAGAGTGATATTTGTAAAATAGCGCAAACCTTGATCGACCCTGAAGGGCACAATGATTGGATCATCGAGTTCGAGGTCAATCTTGCCAAGTACGTGCAAGAAAATAAATTGCGGATTACATTACTAAAAATTGGATCGGTCGAAAATTCTAATCTAGTTTTTAGTTAGGTAATAATTAAACTTGGCGGTCTGGTTTCGTTTTTGGTGTTTTAAGGTGGAATGTTTTTTGTTAAAACGTTATCGTCTTTTTCGCGATTTTTTAAGATGCGACATCTTCGTTTTGGCCCATGCTTAAAGATTCGATCCGATTTAGTAAAAACAAGTTTTCCAATTCTTCAAAAGATTAATACTGTGTTCACTCAGTTCGGTTTGTCTACCAGCGTAAGCATATCAAGGTTGTGTTATTTTGAGAGTTCAATGCTGTATGTAATCGGCATAAATATCGCTATGTTGCGGCAATAGACTACACAAAACGAGTCGTTTCCCAGATTATTGATTCTTTACTATTTCAATTCATAAAAATAAATGATTTAATGGCATAGTAACTGCCACCAATATGCTGAAAGGATAAGCATGAAAGTCGCCGTCATCGGAGCCGGAATCAGCGGGCTAGGATCAGCCTGGTTGCTATCGCAAAAACATGAGGTGCACCTTTTTGAGTCCGAAAGCAGATTGGGCGGGCACGCGCACACCGTTAGCGTGACTGAACAAAACGGCGCGCAGGTGCCGGTCGATACCGGGTTTTTAGTCTACAATGAATTGACGTACCCCCATCTGAAGAATTTTTTTAAAGCTTTACAAGTCGAAACTGTCGACTCAGAAATGTCTTTATCGGTGCAGGTAAAGTCTAAGAATCTTGAATGGAGCGGCACAAACTTAAATACAGTCTTTAGCCAGCGACGTAATTTACTAAAACCGCAATTCTATAAAATGATTTTTGAAATCTTGCGTTTTGGTAAAGAGGCCGAAGAAAATTTATCGTTAGCAAAAAGACATGCCTGGAGCTTAGCCGACCTGTTGCAGGCAAAAAAGTATTCACGTGAATTTAGAACTGATTATTTATTGCCAATCGGGGCGGCCATCTGGTCGACGCCCGAAATGAAAATGTTTGATTTCCCCGCTGAAACTTTTTTGAGATTTTTTATTAATCATAAGTTACTTCAAGTGAATGACCGCCCTGTATGGCGCACGGTCAAAAACGGCAGCATCCAATACGTTAATAAGGTGGCGGCAAAGATTGCGCACATTCATCTTTCTACAGCGGTTGAATCGGTCGAGCGGGTTCAAGGCAAGGTTTTAGTGCGCACAAAGGATGGCACAGTTGAATTTGATCAAGTCGTCATGGCCACGCATGCGCCCATTACGGCGAATATTCTACAAAATCAATCGGTGAAAGAAGCAGAAATTTTATCCGCGATTCAGTACGAGCCTAATAGAGCCATTTTACACGGGGACGCAAGCCATATGCCGCAAAATAAAATTTGCTGGTCTGCTTGGAATGTCTTAGGTAGCAATGATTTAGAACAAACGCAAAAAGTATCGCTTAGTTATTATTTAAACCGCTTGCAGCCATTAGCGACAAAGAAAGACTATTTTGTAACGCTTAACCCTCATCAGGCGATTGAAAATATCATTCAGCAATTTGACTATTCGCACCCACAGTTTGATCGTAAAGCGATCCGTGCCCAGCAAGATTTACCATCGATTCAGGGTAACGGCGGAGTTTATTTTGCGGGGGCTTGGTCACGCTACGGTTTTCACGAAGATGGTTTGCTAAGCGCCGTTAAGGTCGCAGAGTTGATGGGCCTATCGACCTCATGGAAAATTGATTGAGCCCTATTCAAATTGGCAAGGGCCACGTCTATCACAGCCGTAAAGAGGGTGCCGCGAATAGTTTTCGGTATCCAACTTTTTATATTTACTTTTGTTGTGATCAAGAAAACGAATTGCAGAATTTATTACGAACTAAATTTCGTTACCTATTATCTTTCAAAGGCTATGATTATTTGCAGGGCCAGATGGGGCCAGTCGATAGCAGCGTAAAGAAGTTTATACGCGATTATTGTAATTATGAAGCCGAAGAAGTGTGGCTGCACACTTTACCGCGCATGTTTGGTTACGTATTTAACCCGGTTACATTCTGGATCTGCCGCCGGGATCAAAAAGTAGAAGCTGTCTTGGTCGAGGTGAATAATACTTTTGGCGAAAGACATTTTTACTGGATTCACCCACAAGAACAAATCACGAATCAAAAGTGGTATAGGGCCGAAAAAGTATTTCACGTTTCGCCGTTTTTTCCGGTTGACGGCTTTTATCAATTTCGCTTTCAACTCGATGAAGATTCAGCGCGCATCGACATCAATTACCACAACCCATCGGGCCCCTTACGTTTAGCCACTTGGGTCACGGGCCGTGCTGAGGCCTTAGCTGATCAATCGGCTTTGGCTTTATTTTCAACCTACGGTTGGATGACTCAGCTGGTGGTTTTACGCATTCATTATCAAGCATTTAAACTTTGGATTAAAAAAACACGTTTTCATCGAAAGCCTGCCTTGCCGCAGGAGAAGGTTAGTTTATGAAAGGCCCATCCGTTCGCACTAGAATGTTTTTACAGATTTTAAAAAAATCAAAATACGGCACCATTGACTTAACTTTACCGAATGGCCAGCGCGCCAGTTACGGCGTGGGTCAGCCACTGATCGTGGTCGAGGTAAAAACATGGGAAGCCATCGACATGCTTTTTAGTAAAGGTGATTTAGGCTTAGCCGAAGCCATTATCCACGGCGATATTTATGTGGATGATACCGTTAGCTTAATCGAATGGGCGTGCCGCAATGATCAAGATTTAGGTCAAGCTTTGCACGGGACGTGGTACGGTAATTTAGTCGCAAAACTTCGTCATTTCTTTAACCAAAACGACCGTAAGGGCGCCAAGAAAAATATCATGGCCCATTATGATTTAGGTAACGAGTTTTATCGATTGTGGCTAGATCCGTCGATGACGTATTCGTCGGCGATTTTTAAAAATTCAGAACAAGATATTCATTCGGCGCAAATGACGAAGTACGACCGAATTATTGACTCTTTACAAATTAAACCGGGCGATCATCTGCTAGAAATTGGTTGCGGCTGGGGCGGGTTTTTCAGCCGAGCCGTTGAAAGAACCGGCTGTAAAGTCACGGCCGTGATGAATTCGCCTGAACAAGCTCGCCATAATCAGCAAAAAATCAACGATCAAAAAATGTCTAGCCACGTAACCTTATTGCAGCAAGATTACCGCGATATCGAAGGGAAATTCGATAAAGTTGTATCGATCGAAATGATCGAAGCCGTTGGTGAAAAATACTGGGACACATTTTTTGGTAAAGTCAGCAGCTCGCTCAAAAATAAGGGTGGGGCGGTCATTCAAGGGATAACAATCCGCGAAGATCTTTTTTATTCGTATAAAAAAAGCACTGACTTTATTCAGCAATACGTTTTCCCGGGCGGTATGCTTTTAACCAATAATGTTTTTCGTGATAAGGGTTCGGCGTTTGGAATGAATCTATCAGACTCGTTTGAATTCGGATTAGACTACGCCCAGACTTTAAAAATATGGAGACAGAACTTCAATAAAGCTTTGCCTCAGGTCAGAGCGATGGGTTTTGATGATACCTTCATTCGCTTATGGAATTTATATTTATCGTATTGCGAAGGTGCGTTTCGTGCGGGTCGAATTAACGTCGGGCAATTTCTGCTAGAACGTTAGGTGGGTTGTGCGCGAAATTAATATTTTGTGCGAAAGTTTTCTTCCAAGTTTCGCGTAGCTTTTTGATTGCGCTCGACTTTACGCAAGATCGAATAGCATAAATTCGCTTGGCTCAAGGGATTTGAATTTTAAGAGCTCTTCGTTTTCAAATGAAAGTGCGTCTCCGGCGGAGATCTCTTTGCCGTTTATATTTAGTTTTCCTTTAACAACTTGCACCCATGCACCGCGCTTTGGTTTGAGTTTGAAATCGGTTTCGTCTTCATTTTTTAACCGCGAGATGTAAAGGTTTGCGTCTTGCTCGATACCTAATGAACCTTCGCGCCCATCTGCAGAAATGACTAGAACCATCTTTTTGCTATTTAAGTCATTCTCGAATGATTTTTGGCCATACCCTGGCGACGCGCCCTTCTTATTGGGCTGAATCCAAATCTGAAAGAAATGCGTTTCGTTTTCTTTATCGGCATTGTATTCAGAGTGAACGACTCCGGTTCCGGCACTCATGCGTTGCACTTCGCCGGGCTTAATAATCGCCTTGGTTCCCATCGAATCTTCATGCTCGAGTGCGCCTTTAACAACGTACGAAATAATTTCCATATCGCGATGCGGATGCTTGCCGAAGCCGGTGCCGCCCGCAATACGATCTTCGTTAATGACACGTAAAGAGCGAAAGCCCATGTGTTTAGGATCATAATAATCTGCAAATGAAAAAGTATGTTTTGATTTGAGCCAACCATGATTCGCGTCGCCTCGTTCGTTTGATTTTCTGAGTTGTAGCATATTTTCTCCTGTTGTATTTTCTAGACTTGGTTTCAATAGCCAAGTTTTCGCGGCCCAGCCCACGGCAAGTGTCGATAATCCGATGATGAATGATCTTCTGTTACTGAGTGCTTTCTTAAGGCCCATTTTGTTTAGCTTCATAAATTACGCTTGTTTCGTGAATTGCACTTCCAGGGTGATCGTTACATCGTCGCCCACTAAGAACCCACCAGCCTCGAGCGCCGCATTCCAAGTCAGCCCGAAGTCTTTGCGTTTAATCTTTGTAGAACCTGAAACCCCAATTTTTGTATTACCCCAAGGATCTTTAATCTCTGCCGTTGGGCCTTCGACATCTAAAGTCACTTGCTTTGTAACTCCGCGGATAGTTAAGTCGCCCACGACTTTCATTTCGCCTTCACCGGATTTTTGTATTTGGGTCGACTTAAAGGTCATGTTCGGAAATTTCTCGACGTCAAAAAAGTCTGCACTTTTTAAATGCGTGTCTCGTTGCACTTCGCGTGTGTTGATACTGGCCGTTTTAATATTTGTCTCAACGTAAGACTTAGCCGGCGATTCAGAGTCAAGCACGAGGGAACCAGCCATCTTTTCGAAGCCGCCATGAACTTTGGCGATCATCATGTGTTTAATGCTAAAGCTAATCGATGTGTGAGCGGGGTCTAGTTGGTATTTTGTAGTCATGTTAGGTCTCCTTAAAGTGAGTGTTACTTGATAACTAAGAATATATCGGAAAATAGAATCGTATATTAGATAGTAAAATATAGAATTATAATTCAGCCTAATGTATAATAGATCTATGAAGACAGATTTAAACGAAGTAGCTGTATTTATTAAGGTCGTCGAGATGGGAAGTTTCTCGCAAGCGGCCCGACAACTGGGAATGCCAAACTCGACGGTCAGCGCAAAGGTGTCTGATCTTGAGAAAAGACTTGGTGTCTCGCTGATTCGAAGAACGACTCGCAAGCTTTTTGTAACTGCCGAGGGGCAAGTCTTTTTTGAAAGATGCACAAGAGGCCTTGAAGAAATTAGATCCGCAGAAGAAGAGCTGACGGCAGGGCAAAGCGAGCCCCAGGGCCTTCTTAAAATAACCGCACCGATTGAGCTAGGCAGTATTATCTTACCAAAGGTCATAGAGAAATTTAAGAATCAATTTCCTAAAGTAAATATCGACTTATTTTTAAGTGATCGAACGGTTGATATTGTGAGCGAAGGTTTTGACCTAGCCATACGCGCGGGAGACCTGAAAGACTCAAGTCTCATTGCTAAAAAGCTAGGTGGAGTTTACTTCGCACCTTTCGCGAGCCAAAGTTATTTAAAAAAAACAAGCTCACCCAAAGTGCCAAAAGATTTAAAAGATCATAGCTGTTTACAGTTTACTCCGCTGGGCATCGAAGAATGGAATTTACTAGGCCCGAAGTCAGTGACTGTACCGATGAGAAAGCAAATTGTAATCAACGAGCTTAATATCATAAAAGCACTGACGGTTTCGGGAGTAGGAATTTCTTTGTTGCCAACGTTTTTATGTTTTTCAGAAGTTCAAGCGGGAAAGCTTGTGAGAGTGCTTCCCGAGTGGCGAACAAATATAAGGCCGGTGCACTTCGTTTACGTTGGGCAAAAACACGCCTCACCAAAAGTAAATGCTTTTATTTTGGTGGCTACAGACATCATTAAATCAAGTTTACAGAGTTTTGAAATATAAATAATGATCGTGGTACGCAAAGCTTTCAAAAAGAGTCGTATTAAAATGGTCGCCAGATAGACAGCATTTTTTTTACTCGCGCTTTAGGCACAACTTGCACGCGGTAGATGGGAACGGTCTTGGTATTGGTATTTGCCGGGTTTATCCATTCCCAAAGTATTCGGCCCTCTTGATCGATTTCGAAGGCCGAGCCGGACTTAGAATTGGTTACAAGAAAGCGGTGGTCCGGAAGGTGTTGCAGCGAACCCCAATAGGATGTGTAAAATCCTTCCTTGGGCGATACGGTAATCGAGCGCACGATCTCTTCTGTCACAGGATCAAAATAGTCGATGGCCGAGTAGGATGGTTCACCTATTTTTTTCGCGTGGCTGTTAGCGAGAAATACAATTTGACCCTCTTTGTTGACGCGCACGCTATGCGCATCGAGCCACTTTTCAGGAATGTGATGCCAGACAATTTCTTGTGTCTGTCGATCAATGATAAAGATAGCTCTGCTTTTAAAGTCGTTGACCAAAATATTTCTGGCGCGGAAGGCGGGAATTTTTGCAGCCGTGGCATTTTCGGGAATTTCTTGTACGCTATTGAAATGGGTGTATTGAAAAAAAGGCTCATTAAAATGTCGCGGCAGCAAGATTTTTAACCTGGCCTCTAGCTGGCTTTTATACTTCTGCATCCCCCAATAAAATATTTCGTCGCCGTTAAGTGCATAACCTCTAATAGCGTCAAAGCGGGTCAATGTTTTTTCTGTTTTATTAATAATAAAGTCGCCGGCAATCGCGAATATTGTACCTGTATCTTCATCTACAGAAATGTCGTGATGCGTATGATTACTTTTTTTCCACGCCGGTGACCCGTCGGCTTTCCAAAGGGTGAGCTCCGAAATATAACTGACGTAAGATCCGTCCGCTAAAAGAGTGCAAAATGAACCAGGAAAGCTAAAGTCGGCCAATTCGGATTTTTCGACTAGTGAGCAGTTCTTAAAGTGGAGGTAGTTGTCAACTAAGTGGTACCCTGCAGTGGCCCGCAGACGATCGTGAAATACGACCCCTGTTTTACCGAGGGGACTTTCTAAGCTAGTTTTTCTGCTGAAAGAGTCTTGGAAATAAAAGCCAAGCCCCGCCAGCAAGAGCAATGCGATGATGGACGAGATTGTTCTCATGCGTAGAAGTTTATTATAGAAAATCACAATAAAGCGACTAAATTAATAACCACCGTAGTTTCTTGTTTAGAATGTTAATTATCCAATTGGGGTAGTTAAGCGAAAGGATAGTGTGCGATGTTGTATTTCAGAAACGGATTAGTTTTTTTTCTGATACTTGTGCTGTTCGCATGCACAAGTGACAAGGTGCAAACCGAATTTCAGTGGAAAGTGTTAGCGAACGAGCGATTAACAGGCTTGAAGACGAGACTTGAAAAGTCAACGGCCGAGGGTCCCGAGGTTTTAGTAGGCCAGGCAAAAAGTGGTTTGGAGCTTCGGGTGATAGAGCATCCCGGGGGCGTAAAAAGCATGAACGCTATTTTTTCGAGGATCGAGCTGCTTCTTAAGAGTGCATATCAAGAGCAAGATGCCCCGTATCCGGGTCAGATTACGAAAACTGTGCGCTGCCCCGTGAACTTTCGTCCCCGGCCGCTTCCCATGAGGGAGGACGCTGCCGCAATACGAAAGGGATTTCTATTGATGGCGAATGATCGGCGGGTATTTGGCGCTTGCGATGCGAGTGTCATTAAGTTTTATGCGGTCCATTTGCTGCTGGCCTGCAAAACGAGCGATATTGTTTATGAAGTTAAAATTTTCATTCCTTCGGCAGAAAAAGGCATGGAAGAGCTCGAGCGGATCTACGATTCGTTTGTCTGCAAATAGATTGGTCGCGCTGCGGTCATACCCATTAGGACTCTGAAGCTATGTGAATCGAGCAATTTTTAATCGTTGCTTATAGATTTCTCTGTGTTCAAACTAGAATCAGATTAATAATTTGGGAGTGATATCATGAGAAATAAAGCCATTCTATTTGGACTCGCGTCAGTATTAATTTTCACGGGGATTTTTTCCTTTTCGGTTTTCTCTGCAGAGGGAACGAGGTTCGCATTCTCTTCTAAGTTAGTAAAATCTTCGAATGACCAAGTGAAGCTTTACTGGCTTACGGCGGATGGCTTGAGAGCCGAGGAAGATTTATTCAATATGTATAAATGGGCCCGAGAAGGTAAGCTCCCCAATATTAAAAAGCTAATGGATAGCGGAAGCTACGGATATTCGTCACCGCAGTTTCCGTCGCTCACCTCAAATAATATAGCCACTCTGCACACGGGGGCGACGCCGAAGACTCATGGAATCGTCGAAGGGGCGATGCGCGAAGAGGGTCAACCACTTAGTCAGCCTGTGATCAACGGATTTAGTTCTACTTCGAAAAAAGTGGCTCCGACTTGGTCCATTTTAGAAAACGCCGGCAAAAAAACCGTGGTGCTTTCCGTGCCTGGGTCGACTCCTCCGGAGGTTTCAGAGGGTGTCACTATCCGAGGACGTTGGGGTAATTGGGGAAGCGATACGCCGGCAGTTATTTTCGAGCCGATGGCCAATTATGAAATGCGTAAAGAGACTGTAGAAGATTTCTATTTCTCGACGTTAGAAAAAAATCTGACCCGGTTTGTGGAAACGTCCGCAGCGTCGGGATGGGCACATCCGGCGACGTCTTATTCAAAACCAATTCAGGTTTCGTTTGCGGCACACGGCGGTAGTATTCAAGCTTATATCTATGACTCTACTGATGACCAGAAAACCAACTATGATCGGGTGCAACTTTCTATAGATAAAAAATCGACCATGGCTGACTTAAAGGAAGGCGATTGGAGTAAATGGAGTTCGATTCCACTTGCCAATTTAGGAGACCGCGGGCGCACCGAGGCGATGGTAAGAGTCATCAAGCTATGGCCAGACGGGCGCTTCCGAATTAGAGTTTTATATAACGCACTTAATAGCTTCATGACTGAACCGGCCTCGATTGCTCAAGAACTTACCCAGCAAGTTGGCCCCATGGTCGATTTCTTAGACAATTGTCTTTGCCTTGGAATGGCCCCGCAGTTAATGGTTGAACCCGAAGACAAGAAAGTGGCTTTGGAAGAAGCGCGAATGTCGTGGAATTGGCATAAACGGGCTGCCGGCTACATTCTTGATAAATGGAAGCCTGATGCTTTGATTCAAGATTTTTATACACCCAATCAAATGCTGGTTTCCAAGTGGTGGATGGGAGACGTAGATCCTCAGCGTAAAGGACACGATCAAGTAAAGGCAAAACAGGGCTGGCTTGATCTACTAGAGATGTATCAAGGGGTCGACGCCATTCTGGGTCAGGCTATGGAAAGCGCCGACGAGAACACCCTGATCGTACTTTCTTCGCAACACGGTACGGCTCCTCTTTACCGAAACACCAGACTGAACAATCTCTTTGCGAAAAAAGGTTGGCTGCATTTCCAAATGGATCCGAAGACTCACAAAGTTTCGATTGATTGGAAAAAAACAAAAGTTGTTTATTTAAAGATGGCGCATGTTTACATAAATCCAAAAGGTTTGGACGGCAATTACAGCGCGGCGAGCGGTCCTGCATATGAAGCTTTACGAAAAGAAGTCATAGAAGAACTAAAAGCGCTAAAAGACGATACGGGAATTGCACCAGTGAGCCGAATCGTTAAAAGGGAAGACGCCGAAGAGGTGTTTGATCTTCCGGCCGGCCGAGTTGGAGATTTAGTGCTAGAAGCAACAACCGGTTATCGTTTGTGGGAAGAAATGACACAAGATAAAGTCGTGTTCACCACTCCGCGAGCGACAGGTTATAAAGAAGGGGTAAATCCCCTGGATCCTACCATGCAAACCCCATTTATCATCGCAGGCCCCGGCGTGAAAAAAGGCTTCGCGCTTCCGAAGACCGTTCGACACATCGATCAGTTGCCGACGATTTTGCAACTGATGCAGGTGAACTTGCCTCAGTATGTCGAGGGCCGAGTGATCAAAGAATTAATTCAGTAAACGCAGCGAAATTTTTTAGAACGTGGTCTGTTTTTATCGGGGCAGGGCTCATTTTGTTTCTGTGGTCTTTCATATTTGAATTCCCAGAAATTATTGCTTTAAGGTTTAGCTAATTGCCTTTGCGGCGACCCCAAGAGGGGCCCACGTTCGAATTATTTTCATTGCGTGATTTGTTGGGTTGAAATTTATTTTTAGCTTCAGCGATGGCGCCAGACTTTTGAGCTTCCATTTTGCGTTTGGTCAGTTCGACTAATAGGTTTGGTTTTTCAGAATTTTTTTTCATATGCAGTTACCTAGTTGCCCTTGCGGCCGCCGCGAGCGGGACCGACCGGTGACTTTTTATCGTAGCGTGATTTATTGGGCTGAAATTTATTTTTAGATTCGGCGATGGCGCCAGACTTTTGGGCTTCCATTTTTTTATTAGTTAATTCAACCAGAAGATTTGGTTTTGCAGGAGTTTTTTTCATGAGCGTATATCTATCATAAAATCGCGATTACGGAACCACGTTTTATGGGTCGCAAGGATTTTTCGCCGTAACCGGTCAAATTTTATAGGGCTAACGCTAGTCATACGTTAATAATCTGATATCGCTCTAAAACTTTTGTGCTAGAATTTGGCCATGATTACTGTACATCACCTGAATAATTCGCGTTCACAACGTATACTTTGGCTTTTAGAAGAACTTGGTCTTGATTACCAAATTGTTCGCTACGAACGTAGTAAACAAACTATGCTAGCTCCGGCAGCGCTTCGACAGATTCATCCCCTAGGAAAGTCGCCCGTTATAAGCGACGGCGATCAAACCCTGGCCGAATCTGGAGCGATCATTCAGTACTTGGTTAACAAATACGGTAACGGGCGTTTTCTTGGAACGGATTCGACCAAATACTTATACTGGATGCACTTTGCCGAAGGCTCGGCCATGGGCCCGCTTTTACTTTCTTTGATTTTTAGAAAAGTTCAAAGTAGCACGCCCTTTTTTATTAAGCCGGTTGTTACAAGTATCGTAAAGCAAGTGAATGCCATTTTGATTGCACCAAATTTAAAGGCAAACTTTCAGTATATTGAAGACGAATTAAGTAAGTCAGAATGGTTTGCCGGTGACGAATTTAGTGCCGCCGATATTCAGATGAGCTTTCCGCTAGAAGCAGGAGCCGCTCGAGTTTACGAGTGCATGGGCCCGAAGTCGCTTGCGTACCTTCAAAAAATTCATGAGCGTCCTGCTTATCAGCGCGCGCTTGAGCGCGGCGGCGAATACAGTATGCTGTAACGGTTTGCTCCAAATCGCTCAGCTGATAAGTTAACGGATTGCTTAACTTATTTCGTTTGATCTTGAACCGGAGCAGGCGCGTCTGAAGTATCGGTCTTCGATGTTTGCCCGGCGATTAGAAATATAATAACCGAGGCAACCACGGCTAGAATAAGGCCAATAAAAAGCTTATTCGAGAATTTACGTTCCTGAGGGCGAGAATGACCGGTCGTACTTGAATTAATTGTGCTCATGTCTGAAAGCTAATAGAAACCAGCAAAGCAGTCAAAGAAGCTTTGTCTACAGAATACGGTTTTTCAGCTGGCAACTATTTTTTTACACATTCGACATAAGTTTTCTTATCGGCTTCTTTTGCCATACAAAATTCTGTTGGTAGCGGCAAAGTGAAAACTAAGATCTTACGATTGCTGTAGTAACAGCTTAAATACAAGCTTTGATTGCCATTTGCGAAGCCGTTAATATTCCATTCGTTTGCTAAAGTTTGAACGGGTGGGGCAATCGACGATTTAACTAATTGCTCGGCCGTCGTTGGCTTCAGGCGCGTGATACCGCTTGATAAGAATTGGGGGGCGGGGCAGACCACCGTGCGAACGTTGGCAACCGTGGCTGGTTTGGCCGATTTAGTCTGTGGGGTCGTTGCACACGAGTTCAATAAAAAACAAAAAGATGTAGCTAACGATAAATTGATTAATTTTCTAACGCTGATGAATGGGCCAAGTTTCATTTGATAGACCTCTCTTTAGCTTAAATAGCGTAGGCACACGAACTTAAAAAATCAACCTAAGAAGATCTTGAAAGTACTGAAGCCCCGGATCAATTTGATTTAAAGCGCGATCTACGGCTCATCGCAGATCGCGCGCCAAGCTAGACGAAGCTCTAGAAGTTCCCATTATAGAACGCTCTCAGCTAAAAATGGGCTGAATAATTTCATTTATTTAGCTCATTTTTAAGGTGTTCTATCAGGGAAATCTTAAAAAATGCCGATGTGTAAACATCTATGACAAAGGACACAACTGTGAAAAAACACACGCTTAAACTTGCTCTCACTCTAACGTCGCTTTTTATTTTCTCGTGCGCAAAAGTGAGTTCAAAAGAAGACTTAAAAGATGCTCAACTTTGTTTAAATAATTCTCCGGCTGCAGCGGCTCGTGAATGCGTCGCAAAAATTGCGAGTGATGTATCGGCGGCTGCTAACAAGCTTCGTTGCGCAGCGGTTTTCATTTCGGAAGGCGTGACAGCGACAACATTTACGGACGCTCTTGATAAAATTAAAAATAACGGAACTTGCACGGGTGGTTGTTCTTCTACCGTTTCAGCGATTAGTTCATTAAACTTTCATTCGGGTGAAAATTTAAGTACCGATGCGGCGGCTCGCGCAAAGAATGTTGCGACCTCGGTTGAAGCCTTTACGTATTGCTCAAAGTCGGACACAAAAATTTATACTGATATCAGTTCGTTATTTCGAATCGGCACCGAGGCCGCGATGTTGGCCTACCCCTTAACAGGCGGCGCGACACCGACAGAAGATCAGATTAAAACAGCCGTGGCTTCAATGGATGCCGAAACAATTGGTACGGTGGTGCAAACGACTTTTAATTCGTCGTGCTCAAACCGTGTAGATGAATCAGATACAGCTAAAAAGTATTGCGATGAATTAGCCAGCGCCGTCGCCGGTGGTGCCACGGCGACCGCGATCGGTAATTGTTTTAAAGGCAAACTACAAAACCCAGCTTACGTTTGTCCGTAGGCTTTAGAAATTAAAACCGACTTTGGCTGCATACACGCGATTTTCAATTTTAGTTGTGGTCGTACCGACCTCTTCGCCGTAAGAAACTGCATCGATGTGTAAAACTCCGAAAAGAAATGTAACACCCGCTGTATAATACATTTGATTGAGTCCGCCGCGGATCTGACTTTTGAACCAACTATTTGGGTAGTAATCAAACTCAACTCCGAAGTGCGAAGCTTTGGTTAATGAGATGTCTGGGTGAAGCATATCTTTAAAATCGATCATAGCTCGCATCGTTAAATTTCCGAACTTAGCAAATTCATATTGCGAACCGACGTCGACAGTTCGGTGCATACTTGTCGGAACTTCGGTTGCATCCTTATTTATAATTTTTGATTGTGAGAAATTTCCACCAACGACATTTTTAACAACTAAGCCAAATGTAAGGGGTAGATCATCGACCATGGGATTTTCTTGAATAACTTTAACTTCTTTTTTTACTTTTTTCTGAGGCTTCGCTTCAGCAACGGGTGCCGCGGCACTTGCATCACCACTTGAGCTAATTGCGGCGGCGGGCGTAACGTTTACGTTAGCAGCCGGTAACGTTGTATCTCCGCTGGCGGTTGCCACTGCGGTGGCTGCACCTTCGGCCTGAGGAGCGCGAATTTCGTCAGCTTTACGAAGTTCTTCGTTCGACAGTTCTTTTAATTTCTCTGCAGAATTATCGGGTAATGGCTCTGGTAAAGCTTCGGGTGTGACCTCTACGACTTTTGTAACGGTGGGGCCGGGGCGTTGGCCGAACCAATTCGGAGTCCACATCATTCCTAAATCAAAATCAATGGCTGTACCTTCTTTGAAACGTTTCGTACTTAAAATATTTGAATCTTCTGCGATTTCAAGAGCACTGAAGCTTTGGTCAATAGAAACGCGGTGAATATACTTCGCCGTAATTCCGGCCGAAACAAATTTATTAATATCAGCTCCGTAACCATACGCAATCGTCGTGTCGCCGATAACGTTTAAATCAATGGCCGGGCCTAGTTGGCGGTTAAAAGACATATCAACCGTTAACTGCGCAGGCAGAAGAGCTACGCCCCAGTTACGACGTGTCCAAAAAAGTTCAACGGCCTGAACACTTCCGCCCAAAGATTTCCCGTAGTACTGCTCGAGCACGTTTGATACAGCTTGCGCTTTCTGCGAGTCAGTCCCGGTTTCGGTCGCTTTTTTAATTTCGTCCATCAAGGTGATGGTCTTTGGTGAATAGCCAACTCCAACAAGTGAAAATTGCACTTCGTTATAACGCTTTTTCGCAAAACCTGCGGGGTTATAAAACATTAAGCTGTAATCATCAGCGACCGCAGTGAAAGCGTTTCCCATTCCGAGCGCTCGAAATGAAGTATATTGATTATGTATTTTTGTGCTTAAAGAATCTGCGGCACTTGCAAAATTTGTAACGAGTAAACTTCCAATTAAATTACCAACGATACTGGCTAGAACCAACGACTTCATTATCTCACCTTTTCTAGTGGGGGGTTACTGTCATTTTCGAGATAACTTATGATACTGATAACTGGGTGAAAAAACATTCACATCGTCACTTTACGACAAAGGGCCAAACCTTTGACTAGTCGGCTTACGCTTAATGTCAAAGCTTGAATAAGTAAATGGTCTGTTTCGCTTATTGCTGAGGTGAAGTCAGCTTGCTAGACCTAGGCTATGAATATCGAAATGCTAGCCTTAATCGCGGCAACTTTACTTGGAATTTTTCAACTGATGATGTCGGCGGCCGCGGCGACCTCACAACGTGGTAAAATGTGGAACACAAGTTCGCGCGATGCCGTTGTCCCGCCCTTAATTGGAAAAGCCGGTCGAATTGACCGCGCATTTAAAAACTATAAAGAGTCTTTCTCGTTTTTTGTGGCCGCTATTTTATTGGTTATTGTATCGGGTAAAACCGGTCAGGTCAGTGCTATTGCATCGTTAGTCTACGTAGGCGCCCGAATCATTTACGTACCGCTCTACGTTTTTGATATAACCGTTGTTCGAAGCCTTGTTTGGATCATTTCAGCCAGCGGAATTATTGGTGTTCTAGTTCAAATGTTTATTTAACTGACTACGTTATGACGTAAGGCTGTTTTTGCAACCTTCTGTAAACGGCGAATAGAAGAGTGCGCGAAATATTTTTGTAAGCTTCTTCCAAAGAGTTTAAAACCTGATCGAAAAAAGAAGTTCGGAATACGATCGGGCTTCGAATAGGCGCTTATATCGATCGCGACCTCGCCGGTTTTTAAGTTCTTCGTGACTTCGAAGCGAATTTCACCGATTTCAAAGTGCCCCTTCAGGGTTCGGTAAGCGTAACCCCAAACCTGTAAGTCTTCACCCAGCTTGTTTTTTCTAACCTCTTCGGTCACGGCCACAACGCGAACGCCGAATTGAAAAGTAAAACCTGAAAAATGGGCGAACATCAGCATGTTACGACCAAGAAGCGGCTGCTCTGGATCAAAAAAAGCATATATTAATTTCGGATTGGCGAATTGATAAAGCTGAATCGTTTGCTTAACGGCTGCAAAAGCTCCGTTTTGAAGAGGTGGCCCTTCAGGCTCAATAGCTAAGGTGGCTTCGTACCTGTCGACGAACCAGCCTCGCTTATCTTTCGCGGCGTGATACATTTTTTCATCATAATTAAAATCTAAAGTGGCTAGCTCTTGAATTTGTTTTTGGTATTGCTGCCAAGTTACATTTTTTGCCATTGGCCTGTCTCAGTGTCGAAACGCTCTGTTAAAATTTGCACTTCTGTTTCAGTTTCAGTTTTGCCAATAACTCGCTCAGCAAAGTTTTTACAAAACTGAGTCCACATTTCGGTTTGTGCCATCTTCGCAATCGGAATTTTATCGTAAACTAAGTCAACAACAGCATCGCGACTGCGCGCGAACGACTCAATTGTAAAAGTGCATTGATTTTCGTCGTCGTTTTTTTTTAAACTGAAACGAATTTCGCCGGCCTCAAGATGGCCCTCTAATGTCAATAATCGAAACTCATTCTCGCCCACATCAGTGACACGAACCGGACCATTCCACGGTCCGGTAATATGAATCAGAAATTCGTCATTGTTATTTAGTTGACCAACTTCACCGGTCACCTTTTCAAAGCGAGCTAACAGCTGCGGCGAAAACTGATTAAGGTCTGACTTAAGATCGGCCAGGGCCTGCGCGATTTGGTCGGGATTGGCCTTCATCGTCACCGAATAATTGCGGTGGTAAGCAGCGCCGTAGCCGTCTTTCATTTTTTGAGTTTTGTGACTTTCGATTGGCATAAGCTAGTTGTATGCTACAAAAGTGCATTTGCCTATGCGGATTTAAGGCCACCTGCCAAAAATTCTACTAAGCGGCTGATTTGAGCCGAAACAGTAAAGAAAGTTAAAATTTGAGTAGTCAAATCTTGTGGCCTTGATACGCTAGAAAGGTCAAAAGTGACGGGGTGGTTTACAAATGAAAAAGTCAATTCTGATGGCTCTTCTTATCTTGGGCCTGATTGCCGGTTTGATCGCAGCCGATAAGATTGTGATCAATATGAACAGAGCCAGCGCGCAGGCCAATCTTTTAGCTATCGATACGCAAGTTCTGCAAACAAATTTAAAAAAGCACGTTAAGTTTTTAACCGAACTTAATCCATCCCGAACCAGCCGTCAGTTAGATAGTCTCAATAAATCGGCTGAATATATTCAGCAAACTTTTAAAGAAATGGGCTTATCTACGCGTTTACAAAGCTATCAAGTAAGCGGTAACACTTACCATAATGTGATTGCCATGATCGGGGATTCAGCTAAGCCGCGTATCGTGGTCGGGGCGCACTACGATGTGTGCGATGAAGAGAATCTAAAGCCTGAAAAATTGTTTGCCGGAGCCGACGACAATGCTTCGGGGGTGGCCGGGCTTTTAGAATTAGCCAGGCTGTTACAGAATAATAAAGTACGCAGCTCAGATTACGCCTTTGAGTTTGTGGCCTATTCGTTAGAAGAGCCGCCCTTTTTCAGAACCGAGCACATGGGAAGTTATGTGCATGCAAGTTCACTTTCAAAAGCCAATGTCGAAGTGAAATTGATGATCTCACTCGAAATGATTGGTTTTTTCACAGATGAGCCAGGCTCGCAAAATTACCCCATTAACTTTCCGATGAAGCAGATCTACGGAGATAAAGGTAACTTCATTGCATTAATCGGAAACCCGACTTCTTACTTTGACTTAAATCGTGTGCAAAAATTATTTCAGAAAGCATCACCGCTACAAATTAATAAACTGAGCGCGCCTTCACAGGTGCAGGGTATTGATTGGAGCGATCATTTAAACTACTGGAAGTTCGGCTATCCCGCGGCGATGCTCACTGACACTTCGTTTTTACGTAATAAAAACTATCACCAAATCACCGACACGATTGATACTTTGAATTTCTCCAAGATGGCCGAAGTGGTTGCCGGCACAGAAAATGTTGTCGCTAATTTTAAATAAATTTAGCGAACCACACCTTTTTTAGAATCTTTAAGAGAGAACACGCAACTGTGAACCGCTGGGCTTAAAGTTTTATCCATCCAGCACTCGTAATTTGTTCCGGTTTTAAACAGAATGCCTTCGCCGGCTTCGCCTTGATTGTCTTTCGCGGCTGAACCTAGGTTCTCATACATCTTACGTGCGCCTTCGCCGTCGATTCGCACCCAACCACCCTTATCGATCATCACGACTTCGGCTGCAGCATTCACTGAAGCGGGTTGACGCTGCATTTTCTTAGCCATGCTGGAAGGTTTTTTATCAGGAGATTGCGCCAAAGATAAAGTCGAGTTCAATAAAACTAAAGTTGCGAAGAATATTTTTGTCATAGAATCTCCTGAGCTTATTTTAAATTCGGCTTAGACAGAGTGCAAGTCTAGGTTTAGTAGAAGCTAACTGAGCTCTGGCTCACGCGCAAAAGGGGCCAATTTAATTCAACCGTTTACTTATAGAATTGTTTATTAATGGCTTATATTTTATATTGGGCCTATGAATTTCTTAAGGCTTAATGACTACTTGCTTTCAATATTGTTCGAGGATGAAGACATCCTGGCGATCGATAAGCCGTATGGAATCAACAGCCACACCAATGATTCTAAAATTGGAAATTTTGATTTTATTCATGACGGTTTAATCGAAACCTTCGAGCGGCAATTGGGCCGAAAGTTATATATTGTTCACCGCCTTGATCAGACAACGACGGGCGTGATTATTTTTGCGAAGTCGCCTGAGTCAGCAAAAAAATACGCAGATTTCTTTTTTAATAAAGAAGTTAAAAAAACGTACTGGTTTGTAACAGCCAGTAAGTCTGTCCGTGAAGAGTTTTCGATCGATCAAATGATCGTACACAAAGCAAAAGATCTTGAAGCGCAGACCGATTTTAAAAGAATCAAGAAATCATCTAGGTTTGAACTTTGGCAGGCCAATCCTTTAACGGGCCGTAATCATCAAATTCGTATTCACGCTGAGGCCGCAGGTATCGCACTTCTGGGTGATGAAAAGTACAACGGCGCGGCCTATGCATTTCTATGTCTGCATAATCGGCGCATTGAATTTCCGAACGGTTTAGTGATCGAGTCTGAACCGCCAATTTATTTTAATGATTTAAATTTATTAGAAAATACGATACTGGCAAAAGCCTTATTCGAAACAGACCGCCGACAACGTTTGTTTTCGGGTACCACCAGTGATCAATGTTACCGTTTAGTGCATAATAAAAACGATTTTAAAGACTTAGGTTTTACGATTGACCAGTTCGGTGAAAATCTTATTTTATCTTCGTACACCGAAGATTGGACTGAGGCCGATCAGCAAACATTTACATATTACGCAAACTACGTAAAAAAACCGATCTTTGTTCGCTTGATGTACAACCGTGGTAAAGACGCGGTTCATAAATCGCAATTTCATATTTTACCTAGCACTGTTTCGAAAACTTTAGAAACTGTTTGGATAGCACATGAGAATCAGACTAAATACGAAATGCGATCAGACTCGGGCCAGTCGTTTGGTTTATTCTTAGATCAGCGCTTACAGCGAAATTGGGTTAAACAAAATACAAACAAAAAATCAGTTCTAAATTTATTTTCGTACACCTGCGGCTTTAGCGTAGCGGCTGCCTTGGGCGAAGCGCGCGAAGTGACTTCGGTCGATACCAGCAAAAATGTTTTAAACTGGGGTCGGCGTAATTTCGAAATCAATCAGATCGACACTGAAAAGCATAAATTTCTGTGCCGCGATAGTATTACGTTTCTAGAGCAAAGCCTAACTAAGAATATAAAGTATGATCTGATCATCTGCGATCCGCCGTCGTTTTCTCGCGGCGAAAAAGGTGTATTTAAGATTGAAACCAGCCTCGAGACTTTGCTCAGAAATTGCCTAGCTTGCCTAAGCGAGAAAGGCGATTTGTTGTTTTCGACAAATTTCGAAAATTTTGTAGTTGATGATATTAGGAAGGCGATTTTAAAAGTACAGGCCGAGCTTAAAATTAAAAATCTAGAAATTAACTGTGTGCATTCGGCCCTCGATTTCGAATTAGCTGGTAAAAGGTCTATCTTGAAATCTTTTTTGATTCGTAAAAATTTATCTTAATTTATTAATCAGAGCTAACTCGGTCTGATTCGGATCGCGCCCCATTTGAAGTTTAAACTCTTCTAGAAAGTGTGTCTTCGTTTTTTCTTCAGCGACTTGATGGTAGTCAGTTTCGGCCATTCGCTTCGACTGCTCAAGCATCGGCGTAAAAAGAATTTGAACCTGTTCGGCTCCGCGTTCGGCTAGTTGAGTATAAGTCCAGTATGAATAAGCCGGTAGCCCTACAAAAATGGCGCCGACGAGTGCCCAGTTGTAAGTTGACGAGAATACATTAAAAAATGATTTAAACTGCGAATGTTTTAAATAGGGTGCTAAAAGTTCACGATTTGCATCTAAGCCTTCCCAGGCAATTCTTTCGGCAAGTTCAAGGGGTAAAATGGCTCCGTGAAGTTTCGGCATCATTATGAAAGCGAAAGTCCAGCGACTATAAATATCTTTAAACGGTATCATCAACCAGTTAAAAACCTTTTGTCTAACCGAAAGTGAAGCCTTTGTTCCGTCGAAAAGAAAGTTTTCAAGACCCTTTGCAAGTAGTGAATGCCGGGCCTGACGATACAAAATGCGGTCGTTAAGGCTCATTTTTTTAGTCAGACTTGCATCGCTTAGAAATGTTAACTGTTCAAGTCGTTTAGCAAAGATCTCGAAATCGTAACGATCCCAACTTTCGGCCGTTTTCATTTCACTGAGTAAACGGCGAAATCTGAAAGCTTGGTAACGGGCTTTCGTGCGCGCGGGAAGATTCTTATTTTCTAAATCGGCCGAGACAAACTGGCTTAGATTTTTTTCAAAAATGAAATGATTATTCCGAACATTAAGGCCGTCGACAATGTCTGCATAAAACTGCGGTGAATTCTCTTCACTGTGCGAGAATAAACTAAAACAGCGAAGAGGGCTTTGGGCCCAAACTTCGCTGTTGAAAGCAAATGCCAGAATAAGAAAGCTAATTGCTAGTCTCAAATTTTTACTTTGCTAAAGCCTGGCGAATTTTAATTTCAGCCTCTAGTTTATTGGCACTATTTTCTAGGTTGATTAAAGTTGAAAGAATTAATTTCTGTGACTGCTCGCCGGTCAAGCCAACGCTCATCCCCAATAAATCAGTTACAGCCGTGGTGCTGGTGCCGCCAATGGTCACGGTTTTTTTTGTTGCCGCTGTCGTTTTAGCAATGCCTTGTTCAATTTTAGGTAAAATGTTTTTTAGAAATCCGTCGGTCTCTTTAGCCACTTTTGGGTAAACTAAATGAAGTACTAAATACGTGAAGCTTGCGACCAACGCAACTTCTTGTGCACTTGATCCGCTCAGGCCAGTTAAAATAGCCGAGAGTTGGCCTTGGTTATCAAGCAAAGTTGTACTTATAATATTTAACGAGCCCGTTACTTGTTCTAGCTCGGGTGTTAAATTTCCGGTCTTTGCCAGTTGGCGTGAGGTATCAAAAACAATTGAGCTCAATACTTGTGAGTCGACTTTGTGGCTGACTTTATACCGAGTAATAAAAGTATTGAGCGCCATCGAAGCGGTACTTAATGCCAAGACGATATTATTAGCGTCGGCTTTTTTAAGGTGAGCTTGCATCGTGTAAGCGCTTAAGGCCATAAGCACAATTTGCGTCTGGGTCGCGTATTTTAACACCGGATCAGATTCATTAGTCGCTTGAATTTGACTTATCTTATCGGCCAAGCCTCTAATTTCTTTTAAGGCCATGACCATGTCTTGCGTTGTTTTTTTATCGGCGGTGTTTAGTAGTTCGATTATTTCTTTTTCGCCTAAGGTCTTATCGACGACTTCTTTGACTAGATCTGTCTCGGCGCTGGCACCTGCAAATTGCAGTGAATTTACTAAAATAGCCGCTGAAATAGCATAACCGATTGTTTTTTTCATGATCACTTCTTTCTATAAATAATGGATCCAGCTTCGCTAGAGTGCGATTAAGGTGCCATAGAATAGTCAACCCATGGCGGTCTTAAAAGCGGTAGGGGCGTTTACGTCTTTAAATTGCATCTAACTTTTAGACAGGGGTCGCTAAAAGTCAGTTTGCGAAAAAGAGGACGAAGCATAAAAACTTAGAACATTAGCGATTGATTTTAATGTAAACCGAATTGAAGCGGCCGAGGCTAGTTTAGGGTAGGCCGCCCAGGCCGATCAGTGACAACGTCGGTCGTTTTTATTAAATTAAAGCGTGGTTAAACGCGCACTTGATGCAATTCTATTTGGGCTTATTTGCCTGTTTCCGTTTTTGTGCTTGATTGTCTATGATCAAATGTTATTTCCGTATATCACTTCGAAAAATTTTGTATTTCGAATTCTAGTCGAAGTCTGTTTATCTATTTGGCTTATCTTAGCTATCGCAGATCAAAAATTTCGCCCGCGTTTATCGGCCATTGTGGCTAGTTATCTGGTTTTTATCTGTGCCTTGACGATCGCCGATCTGTTCGGTGAAAACCCCTTTCGTAGTTTTTGGTCGAACTATTCGCGCATGGAGGGTTTAATTACACACCTTCACTTGCTAGCTTACTTTTTTGTTTTGATTTCGGTCATGAAAACACCGCGCCGCTGGAACTTTTTTTTCGATTTAAGTTTATTGGTTTGTCTTGGCGTTGCCGTTTATAGTATTTTGCAAAGTTTTGGCTATGCTAGAACGGTATCAATACTGCGGGTTGATGGCACCTTTGGTAACCCTTCCTATTTAGCTATTTATATGGCGTTACACTTTTTTTTGGCGCTGTACCGCGTTTCGCAAACTAGCAAGGCAAACCTGCAAAGAATTTATGGCTTAGTTGGCGTCGTAAGTCTGGTTTCGCTTTATCTGACGCAAACTCGAAGCGCTATTTTAGGCCTAGCTGCAGGCGTTACCTTTATTTGTCTGAGTTTGTTTTTTAAAACCGTATCATCGGATTTTCGTAAGACCATGCTGAAGTATTTTGTGAGTGTATTTATTTTAGCAACGCTTGCGATATCAGCCGCGAAATATTTTGAATGGCTGCCGCAATTGGCCGATCGGTTAACCGAGGGCTCGGGGCAGTCGGTACAAAATCGGTTCTATATCTGGCAAGTGTCGGTCGAGGCATTTTTAGATCATCCGTGGTTGGGTTACGGTCAAGAAAACTTTATGTATACCCTCAAATACTACGACCCCGGAATGTGGGGCGAAGCTTGGCCGGACCGGGCCCATAATAGCATTTTAGAGTGGTTGATTAGCGCCGGGGTAGTCGGTTGTTTCAGTTATTTAGCGGTTTTTGGTGTCGTACTTTACGTTCTATGGTTTAAGCGTAAATCCCAAACCTTACCTGAAACGCGTGTCTTGTTGACGGCATTTCTAGTATGCTACTTTTTAAATAATCTATTTTTATTTGATAATGTGATTACTTATCTTATTTTTTTCGCTGTACTTGCGCACCTGCATTTTGTAACAACGGCCAGCAAGTCTTCAGACGAAGCTAGTAAAAACTCAGCTTTATTGGCGCTGGTCGCTTCGCCCTTCGTGGTCAGTTTACTGGTGGCAACGATTTATTTTTTAAATTACAAAAATATCGAAGCCAATTTCACCTTGCTTCAATCAAGCATTCCTTCAAGGGCCCTTATTGAAAACGGTACCACCGAGCCCGATTTTAGAATCGCGCAAATCTTAGATGAACAACTTTTGTCGCGGCAAGAAATTCGCGAGCATTGGCTTGCGACGGCGAATGCGCTCGCAAGCCAACCCATCACCGAAGCCTTTCGCTTGAAGGTCTTCACGCAGGCCGAGCAACAATATTTATGGCTACAGCAGAAAGACCCAAAGAATATTTATCTTAAAATGTTAGGTGGAGAATTTTATTCTAACTTCGGCCTCTACGAAAGAGCTGAAACACACTTACGCGAAGCTATGCGTATTTCACCGCGTAACCAGAGTGTTTTAGTGCAGCTCGCTAAGATGTATTTAAAGAAGAGTGATTTCAAAGCAGCAGCTATAATTTATTTCGACATCTACGCTCTTGAGCCCTCTTTAAGTCTGGCTAAAATGTACCGTGCTGCTGGTTTCATTTACTCAGACCAAGTTGTTGAAGCACGTAAGCAATTATTGTTGATTCAGCACGAAAAAAACGAAGAGGCCTTTAGCGCAGAAATTCTAGCGTCTTTTTTGAACCGAAATTTTTTAATCGATGCTGCGCAGTTCTTAGATGCCAAAGAAAAGGCGGGTCTTTCTGACCCAGAAGATCTAGTCATGTTAGGAAATTACTTTCTTCTGCGAAAGCAGGGCGTGCTGGCTTTAGATTCGTTTGAAAAAGCCAAGCGAATGGGCTTTCGAAATACCGCGCTACTACAGGCACTCGTGCAGCGCGCTCAGGCTTTATAATTCAGTTAGAGATATTTAAGAAAACGCATTTTGGTTACGGAGATCCGATTCTTGGTCTCTGTGTATTTAGAAGTGACTTTTTGGGATCCGCATCGTAAGGGTACTGAACTGAATTTAAAAGATATGACTCTTTTACGAAATAATATTGCCGCCGAAAGTGTCGACGGGGCAAAAAATTATTCACGATGAAATTGGCGGGCGAACAACGGCGTGGGTTCCGACCCTTCAGAAATAGCGGCGGTCCCCCGGGTTAATAGTGCGGGGGTTTTTCGCCGGGCGGGCCGATTTCATTTCCGCCGCTCATGGCGCCTTCGACACGTTTGATCGTTAGACCTAAGCGCTTTTCTAAATCGTCGATTTGACGTTGTTGATCGTAGACAACTTGGTTTAATTCTTCGAGCAAAAACTCTTGATGCGAGATCTTCGTTTCTAAGGCAATAAAGCGATTTTCGAGCAGGCTTTCAATAGACATAGGTCTTCATGCCATTATTCACTTGTGTTGTAAAGATTGATATGTAAAATATATGTAAATGAAAAAAATCATCCACGTCGATATGGACTGCTTCTATGCGGCCGTCGAAGTTAAAAATAAGCCTTATTTGAGAGGTAAACCACTGGGAATTGGTGGCCCACCCAACACGCGAAGTGTGCTGTGCACCGCTAGTTACGAGGCCCGTCAATTTGGGGTGCGGGCCGCGATGCCTTCATCCCACGCCGTCAGGCTTTGCCGTGACCTGATCTTAATTCCGCCTGATTTTGAATCGTATAAAAAAGAAAGTCAAAACGTACGGGCTATTTTAGAAAGGTTCACCGATCGCATCGAACCTTTGTCTTTGGATGAAGCCTACTTAGATGTAAGCGATTGCAAGCATTTCGGCGGTAGTGCCACTTTGATCGCGCAAGAAATTCGCCGTTTAATATACACCGAGCTTAACCTAACGGCTTCAGCCGGCGTAGCACCCAATAAATTTTTAGCGAAGATCGCCAGTGATTGGAAGAAACCAAACGGTCAGTTCGTTATTAAGCCCGATGATATCGCTGAATTTATTTCACCTCTACCGATCGAAAAAATTCATGGAGTCGGTCAGGTCACCGCGGATAAAATGCACAAATTGGGTTTACATACCTGTGCCGATATTCAAAAACATTCTGTCGTGCAATTAACCGAATGGTTCGGAGCACGAGGAGAAGATTTATACAATAAATCACGCGGTATTGATCACCGTGAAGTTGAAACCAGCTGGGAACGTAAATCCTTAACCGTTGAAGAAACTTATAGCCAAAACATTCAGTCCTTAGATGAGTGCTTAATGAAAATTCCCGAAATTTATAGTGATTGGCTTGGGCGTATGCAGAAGGGTTCTTACGAAGCGCGTATTAAGAATATCGTCGTCAAGCTAAAGTTTTTTGATTTCAAAAGCACAACCCACGAAGAGGCCACTTCGCATTTTCCCACTGAGCAAGATTTTGCGCGCTTACTTGAGAAGGCGTGGCATCGTCGGGCCGAGCCGGTGCGCTTGTTGGGTTTAGGAGCGCATTTAACGACAACGCCAGGTTTAAAAACAGGGTCTAAGGTCGAGAGCAACACTATGCAACTGAAGTTTGCGATTTGATATTGTTTTGCATCAATTCAAGGGTTCCACAATTTCCCCACATTAGGGCCCTATACTTAGCAATAGTGCACAATGATCTTCACATTTAATCTTTAAGTAGGTATTTTAGAAAGACGTTTAAAAGATAGGAACTTCACTGATGAAACCCCTCAATGAATTAAGTAGAAAAATTCTATTATTCGCCGGAATTTTTTTAATTTATTCTACGCAATCTGCGTCGGCACGAACGATGTCTTGGTCTGAAGCTTTAGAATTAGCCAAGCAGAATAATTTAGATTTACAAATTGCCGAAGCCAACGTGAATGTGGCGGCTGACCAGAAGGCCGCTTTACGTGCTGGTTTTCTGCCGAGACTGTCGGCTTCGGCGGCAAAGAATCAAACGAATTTAAGTGGGATCACGTCTGACTCTTATTCAACACAGTTGAATCTGTCGCAAAATATTTTTGCCGGATTTTCAGATTTGACTCGTTTGAATCAAGCCGATTTAGTTTTAAAAAATGCTGAACTTAATTTAAAAGTTGCAAAGGCCAAGCTAAGTGCTGAACTGAAGCAAAACTTCGAGAGCTTGAATTACGCGCAAGAATTAGCTTCACTAGCTGGTGATATTAAAAAGCGACGCGGTGCTAATTTACGTAACGTCGAGCTTAGGTTCAACGGCGGACGCGAAAATAAGGGATCAGTTTTACTTTCGCGCGCGTATGCGGAACAAGCCAACTACGAATTTACGCAAGCTAAAAATCAAGTCATTGTTTCGCGTGAAGAATTAGCAAAGACGCTGGGTCTTGCGCAGACCAGTCAAGGTGCAGCAGCAGAGTCTGATCACATCAGCGTGATTGGTTCGGCGCCTACGCTGCCGATTCCGGCGATTGAACCCCACTTTGCAGATTTAATTGAAACAATCCCAGAATATTTGCTAGCTAAAAATCAAGAGATGATCGCGCAAGCGGGCGTCGATCTGGCGCAAGTCAATTTTTACCCAAGCCTAGATTTTTCGGCTAGCCTTGGTCGAACTGATACTCAATTCTTTCCAGATAACGAGCGCTGGAGCGCCGGAGTAACTTTGACCATTCCGTTATTTGATGGTGGGCGTGATTATTATTCAGTGAAGGCGGCAAGTCAGCAATTAGTCGTGGCGGGTAAGCAGCGGGTAAATGCGATTTATCAGGCTAGAATTAGTTTACGACAAGCTTACATTAATTTTATTGAATCAGCCGAACGGGCCCGAGTTGGTCAGTCGTTTCGATCGGCAGCTGAAGCCCGTGCTGAAATCGCACGTAGTAAGTACAATAATGGGCTGATGACATTCGACGATTGGGATGTCATTGAAAGCGATCTTATTTTAAAGCAGAAAAATAATTTAATCAGTCTGCGCGATCGCACAACAAGTGAATCGCAGTGGGAAAAAATTTTAGGCACAGGTGTTATACCATGAATAAAAAATTCGTAATTACGGCAGCTATTTTGACCGTAACCGCTATCGGTTTTTTCACGTATAAAAAATTAGTTCCCGAGGCTGAAACCTATAAAACCAGCGTTATCAATAAAGATGATATCGAAGTGACGATTTTAACGACCGGCACCGTGCAACCGCAAAATCGCCTTGAAATTAAATCGCCGGTCGCTGGCCGAATCGAAGAAGTTTTAGTCGACATCGGCGACGTAGTAAAAAAAGGTCAAGTGTTGGCGTGGCTGAGTTCGACGGAACGCGCGGCCTTACTTGATGCGGCCAGATCTTCAGGGCCCGCAGAAGTTAAACGTTGGGAAGGTATGTACCGCCCAACACCGATCACGGCCCCTATCGACGGAACAGTCATTTTACGTAATGTTGAATCGGGTCAGTCTTTTACGGCCACGGATGCCGTTTTAGTTATGTCGAATCGCCTGACCGTAAAGGCGCAAGTTGATGAAACAGATTTGGCGCAGATTAAATTAAAACAGCCGGCCATCATCAGACTTGATGCGTACCCCGAACAAGCGATCGACGCTAGTGTTGAGCAGATCGCCTACGAATCAAAAGTTGTTAATAACGTAACAACGTACTTGATAACCGTGCTACCAAAAGAAATGCCGACGTTCATGCGCAGTGGTATGACCGCCAATGTTACGTTTTTACTAGAATCAAAAAAAGGCGTGCTGACGGTTTTAAACGAATTTATTAAGTACGAAAACGGTAAACCCAGCGTATTAGTTCAAGGGCCCGACAAAAAACCAATTTCAAAAGATATTAAGTTGGGTACGACCGACGGTAAAAAATCTGAGGTGCTAGAGGGCCTCAATGAGAACGATACTATTTTATTAGCCGAGTTAAAAAAAGATGCGAAAGCGGGTTCAAACCCTTTTTCTCCAATGGGTGGGCGGCGTCCCGGGCGGGGTAAGTAGTCAAGCATGATTGAAATCAAAGGCATCACTAAATCTTATCAGATGGGCGACCAAAACTTACAGGTTTTGAAGGGCGTTGATTTGGCGATTGAAGACGGTGACTTTGTTGCAATCATGGGCCCATCGGGTTCCGGTAAATCGACGCTGATGAATATTTTAGGTTTGTTAGATGTTCCCAGTTCGGGGACGTATCAGTTTAATAAAAAAGAGGTCTCTAAACTATCCGAAGATGAGCTGGCGGTATTTCGCCGCGACGAAATCGGTTTTATTTTTCAACAATTTAATTTATTGCCGCGAATGAATGCTTTAGAAAACGTAGCCCTTCCACTTCTCTATTCTAAAAAAGAAGAAGGCACTGCGCATTCGAAGAATCTGCTTGAACGGGTTGGCTTGGGCTCTCGTAGCCATCATCGCCCGAATGAATTATCAGGTGGGCAACAACAGCGGGTAGCGATTGCGCGCGCGCTGGTCAACCGCCCCCGTATGATTTTAGCCGACGAACCGACGGGTAACTTAGATTCGGTCAGCGAAAAAGAAATCATGAAAACTTTAAAACAGTTAAATGATTCGGGTATTACGGTCGTCATCGTCACGCACGAAGAAGATATCGGTGCGCAGGCTAAGCGGCTGATTCGCATGCGCGACGGCTTGGTGCATTCAGACCAGCGTATGACCTCATTTAATAAAGACACCTCGGTTCGTGAGGTTAAAACTGCAAAGAAAACGTCTTTCTTTTTTGACCTCATTGATTATTTTAAGCAGGGCTACAAGACTTTGATGGCAAACAAAGTTCGAACGTCATTATCAATGCTTGGTATTATGATTGGCGTGGCGGCGGTGGTTGCGATGTTAGCGATCGGTGCGGGTGCGCAAAAACAAATCGAATCAAGCCTGTCATCATTAGGTTCAAACTTACTAACCGTTCGTGCGGGTTCGGTTCGAGTCGGTGGTGTTACGCAAGAGTCCAGTGCCGCAAACCGCTTAAGTTATGAAGATATAGCAGTTTTAAAAAACAGGATCGCTTCGATTAAACATGTCTCGGCCGAAGTTTCGGGCCAGGCGCAAGCCACGGCGGCGGGTAAAAACTGGAACACCCGAGTTCAGTCGACATCGCCTAGCTGGTCGCTGATTCATGCGTCGATCCCGGCTCGAGGGCGTTTTTTTACTGAAGAAGAAAATAATAAGCGAGCCCGTCTAGCTGTTATCGGTGAAACTGTACGCAAAGAATTGTTCGGCCAAGGCAGCGCAATCGGTGAGATGGTTAAAATTAATAAGGTTATTTTTCAGGTGATCGGCGTGCTTCCAGAAAAAGGCGCTAGTGGCTGGCGAAATCAAGATGACGTTATGATTATACCGGTACAGACGGGTATGTACCGTCTTTTTGGACGTGAACATGTTGATCTGATCGAAGTTGAAATTGATAAGCCTGAAAATATTTCTGCCGCACAAGACGCCATCAGCGACGTAATGAATACGCAGCACCGAATTCCGTTGTCTCAGCAAGAAGACGCCTTTCAGATTTTTAACATGGCTGACTTGCAATCGGCCCTGCAAAGCAGCAGTAATACAATGGCCATGTTGCTGGCGTCGATTGCGGCTATTTCATTATTAGTGGGCGGCATTGGTATCATGAATATTATGTTGGTATCGGTGACCGAACGTACGAAAGAAATTGGTTTACGAAAATCAATCGGCGCCAGACGAAATGATATTTTGATGCAGTTCTTATCTGAATCAGTGGTGGTCAGCGTGATCGGTGGGCTAGCCGGAATATTACTGGGTTGGTCAATTACGGTGATCGTGGCGACCGCGATCGGGTGGAGCACTTCAATTTCACTTAATTCAGTTTTACTTTCGTTTTTCTTTTCAGCCTTGATCGGCGTTGTCTTCGGAGTTTACCCAGCCCGAAAAGCGGCTGGGTTAAACCCCATCGATGCTTTACGCTACGAATAGGGAATTATTTTTTATTTTTCTTTTTGGTTATCCAGTCTGAAATAAAACCCACATATTTCTTACGAACAGATCTTGGCATATTTTTATAGTGCCCGATTGTGCCCCGGCAGCCGCTTGCGCCGCATTTGCATTTCATCTTCCAGTATTTATTCTTCTCGGTCATTTCATAGTCCCAGCTGATTTGTTCGCCGGCTACGATGGGACGCATCGCTACGACGCGTGTCAGGCCTTTAATTCCGCAATTGGGTTCGCACGAATGATTTATAAATCGAGCACAGCCCTTTGAATCGCGCCAAAGCGCTGGCCCAATTTGAATGGCGTGATTAAACATATCGTCGGTCCAAGGCTCGTAGTTGTCGTCGTAAATGGCTCCGTCGAAACAGGCAATAACTTCGCCTTTGCGAATTTTTTGATCGGCGTAAACCCCTTTGCCAAACTTTTTGGTTTTGCGAATAGACACTTTGCGATTATCCATGACCTTATTTAAGCTTAGGTTACTAAATCTGTTAACAAGTAAGGGTGACATGGCTAGGCTAAAGCCATGGATAAATCGTCAAAGCTCAATGAAAATCAGACCAAAGTAAAACGTAATAACTGGGATACCGCAAAAAGTTTGATCGAACATCTATGGCCGGCCGGGCATACAAATTTGAAAGTTCGCGTCGTGCTAGCGATGGCTTGTTTGTTAATTGCAAAGCTGATCAACGTTTACGTTCCGTTTTTATATAAAGCCGCAGTCGATTCACTTTCGATAAATCCCATGCTTGCTCTACCGATCGGAATTATCGTTAGCTACGGCCTAGCGCGGGTGGCTCAGCAAACTTTTGGTGAATTACGTGATTTTATTTTTGCAAAAGTGGCTCAACATGCCCAAAGAACGGTAGCTCTTTCGACTTTTTTTCACTTACATCATTTATCTTTGAAGTTTCATTTAGATCGACAAACGGGTGGCCTTTCGCGCGTGATCGAGCGCGGCACGCGTGCAATGCAGTCGGTACTTAGTTTTATGCTGTTTAATATTATTCCAACTTTATTAGAACTTTTTTTAGTGACGGGAATTCTTTATTTTAAATTTGGTACAGTGATCGCGGCGATTACTTTTGTTACGGTTACTTTTTACATCTACTTTACGTTCGCGATCACGAACTGGCGTACAAAATTTCGTAAATCGATGAACGAAAGCGATACAGAAGCAAATACGAAGGCTATTGATTCATTATTAAATTATGAGACCGTTAAGTATTTCGTAAATGAACAGCACGAGTATCAGCGCTACGACGTATCACTTGAAAAATACCAAAGCCAAGCGCTAAAAAGCCAGTCAAGTCTTTCGATATTGAACGTCGGTCAGGGCTTTATCATCGGTTTGTGTTTGGTTTTAGTTATGGCGCTAACCGCTGGCGGCGTGATCGATGGTCGCCTGACTTTAGGAGACTTTGTTTTAGCGAATACGCTTTTACTACAGCTCTTTATTCCGCTTGGATTTTTAGGTTTTGTCTACCGCGAAATAAACCAAGGGCTTATCGACATGGAAAAAATGTTCGAGCTTCTAGATATTAACGCTGAAGTAAAAGATGTGCCCGACGCCAAAATTTTACACGCCGCCGATTGGTCGGTCGAATTTGATAAAGTTAATTTTTATTACAATTCAGACCGCGAAATTTTAAAAGATGTCAGTTTTAGAATTCCGTCGGGGCAGACTTTCGCGGTTGTTGGGCCCAGTGGCTCGGGCAAATCGACTTTAGCTAGATTACTATTTAGATTTTACGATGCGACCAGCGGCACTATTAAAATTGGCGAAGACGATATCAAAAAAGTCACGCAGAAGTCGCTACGTCAATCGATCGGCATCGTGCCGCAAGATACGGTTTTATTTAACGATAGTATTGGATACAATATCCGCTACGGCCGACCGAATGCGACCGATGCCGAAGTTGTGCAGGCCGCACGTCTGGCGCAGATTCATGATTTCATTGAAAGTCTGCCGCAAAAATATGAAACCTCGGTCGGAGAACGCGGTCTTAAATTGTCGGGCGGCGAAAAGCAGCGGGTCGCCATCGCGCGTACAATTCTAAAGAATCCACAGATTTTATTATTCGATGAAGCGACCTCGGCACTTGATTCGCATACTGAAAAAGAAATTCAAGCGTCGCTAGAGCAAGTTTCAAAGAATCGTACGACCTTAGTCATCGCGCATCGGTTATCAACGATTGTCGATGCAGACCAAATTATCGTATTAAAAGCCGGAAGAATTGCAGAGCAAGGGACTCATCGCGATTTGCTCGCGAAAAACGGTGAATACGCCATGATGTGGGCAAAGCAACAGCAGGCAAAAGTTTACGAAGAAAAGCTAAACGCAGCGCTTAGCGAAACTTAGGCAAACGAAGAAAGCTTATTCGGCAGAACCTAAAGGGCCTGCGTCTTCGCTGTCATCAACTTCTTCTTGCTCGGCATATTCGTAATCAACCAAGCTTGAAAAAAACTTGGGCGGTGCAACAACAAATTTCATGCGCTTTTTAGAATGGGGATGGGTAAATTCAATCGAAGTTGCGTGTAACGCCAGTTGATGGTGCTTTTTGGTTTCTTTGGTACCGTACTTCGGGTCGCCCACGACGGGGTGGCCTTGGTCAGCCATGTGCACGCGAATTTGATTTTTACGGCCCGTTAGTAAGTTCACTTTGATGAGGCTGAAATGCTGAGTTTCTTTTAAAACGTGGTATTCGGTCTCGGCCAGTTTGCCGACGCCCTTTTGATTTGAATTCATTTTGTAGTCTTCATCTTCTTCAAGGTAGCTCGAAATGACGCCGCTTTTTTTAGCCAGCTTACCGTGTACAATCGTATAGTAGTGCTTCACGGTCGATTTCCAGTTTTCTTTTAAATAATACTGAACTTGTTCAGACTTTGCGAAAAGTAAAACGCCGGTCGTGTATTGATCTAACCGATGCACGACAAAAACTTCTTTGCGCGAGCGGGGGTTGCCCTTTCGCACATAGCCGTTCAGGGCATCAACGAGGGTGTCTTTATCGTTCCAAAGTGCTGGTACGGTAAGAAAGCCTGCGGCTTTGTTGCCTACGAAAAGATCTAAATCTTCGTAAACGATCTCGTAACCTTTGGGCTGATACTTTTTCGGAATTTTTTTAAAGTTCATGGGATTCGGACTGTAACAGCTCGCTTTGAATACGTCAAAAAATGTTGAGCCTATCAACTGAACCCGATATAGTTTGGGGCATGAAAAAGACGATTTTAAGTGGCAGCACGGTTACGGGTGATTTGACTCTAGGTAATTACATCGGAGCCCTGGCTAATTGGAAAAAACTTCAGGAAGAGTACAACTGCTTCTATTTTTTAGCCGACTTGCATGCGCTGACCGTTTTTCAAGACCCCAAAATACTGCGCGAGCGAACTTACAGTTTTTTCGCTCAGTACTTAGCCTTGGGCCTTGATCCGCATAATAATACGATCTTTGCGCAGTCGCATGTTCCGGCACATACCGAGCTGAGTTGGATTTTAACTTGTCTAACTCCGTTGGGTTATTTAAACCGCATGACGCAGTTTAAAGAAAAAGCCGAAAAGCACGAAAAAAATGTAAATGCCGGGCTTTACACTTACCCGGTTTTAATGGCGGCCGATATTTTACTTTACCAAGCTGATGTGGTTCCGGTCGGTGAAGACCAGCGCCAGCACTTAGAATTGTGCCGTGATCTAGTTGGCTTTTTTCAAAACCGCTACCAAGATAAGATCTTAAAGATGCCCGAAGCCTACATTGGCAAGATGGGCGCCCGTATCATGTCGTTACAAGATCCGACTAAAAAAATGTCAAAGTCTGACGAAAACGAAAAGAACTTCGTTTCAATTATCGACGATGCGAAAAAAATTGAGAAAAAAATTAAAGGTGCTGCGACTGATTCAGAAACTGAAATTAGATTTGACGTCGAAAACAAAGCGGGCGTTTCAAATTTGCTAACGATCTATTCGGTATTAACGGGTAGAGCTATTACTCAACTTGAAGCAGATTACCAAGGTAAAATGTACGGGCATTTAAAAGTAGATCTAGCCGAGATCGTGGTGAAAACGTTGAAGCCAATTAAAGAAGAATACGATCAGTTGATGAAAAATCGCGATCACTTAGATGATTTACTTAAGCAGGGTGCCGAGCGCGCGAACGTTCGCGCGCAAGATACCCTTAAAAAAGTATACGAGGCCGTTGGCCTCGTACCTAGAAAGTTCTAAATTTCAGTTGCACGCATGTGCTGAATCTTAATCAGCGCTAACGTTCGGTGCCGTTGGCTTCAAAGACAAACTGATTAATGATAAATCGTTTGCGTCTAAAGTACCGGCTGCTAGTTTTAATTGGATGTAAGCTTCTAAGGCTTTGATATTTGTTTGCGATAGATCAAACTTATTATCGTACAAGCGATTTACTTCTTGCAACAAGCGGTCGTAGTTGACCTCACCCGCAATCGCACCATTTTCGATGGATTTGATAATGCCCTGCGAAGTTCCGACAACCTGGCGTTGAACACCAATTGTATTAACAGCCAAACGATAATTATCTAAAGCTGCCATAATATCATCGCGCACTTGTTTACGGGCATAATCAGTTTGTAACTCCGCTGATACCTGACGGTGAACGGCTTCGTCGGTTGCTGCGGAACGGAATCTGCCGTCCCAGATAGGTTTCGTCCAAACGATAAAGATCGAATTACCACGCTGAAGACGATTTTGGCCGCTGAGGTCACCTGCAAAAGGTAATGAAGGGTTTCGATCAACTCCAAGGCGTGCTTGCAAGTCAATGCGTGATTTACCGATCGCATCTTGTTTTTTAATTTGAACTTTAGCAATTTCGGCTGTTAATTGCTGAATCTGAATTCTGACTGAGTTTTGTTCTGCCTCATTTAACCAGTCTGAAACTGATTTTTGACTAATCGACGGAATCACAGCGCCGCGAGCTGATAAATAAGCTTTGAATGAAACTCCGAAATCACTTTCAAAACGTGTTTGTGCTGAATCACGACTTTGCGTTGCTTCCATTAATTTAATTTGAGCCTGTTGTAAATCAAGTTGAGCGGGCCCTAAAATATCGTTCGTTTGTACTCCGATACTTACTAGATTTTTGGCTGAGCCTAATACCTTACGTAAGTTATGTACGCGCTCTTGTGATAATTTAACGAGATCTTCTTTTGCGACTAAATTTAAATAAGACTTAGCCACTAAGCCCATTAATTCTTGTCGAGCTAAACCCAATTGCCGCTCAGCTAATTGAACTTCCATTTCAGAAATGCTGACGCCTAGATTTAATTCTTTGTTATAGATTGCCCAGTTGGCATTTAAACTGGCTGACGCACTTAAATAACTATGAGCTGTTTGGCCCATGGTTGAATAACCGGCGCGCGCCTCAGCGTAAGCTGTCGGGCGAAGTTTTGATTTAGCTTGTTCGATGCGGGTAAAAACCGCTCGATAATTTTGATCATTAATAAGATATTGAAGATTTTTATCGATCGCCATGTCGTAGACTTCCACTAAGGTCGATGCCCGTGCAGCCACGATATTTTCTTCGGTCGCCACTCGGCCACCGTTCATCGTTAGCCCTTGGCTCAGTCTTAATTGTTGAGCCCAAGCGGTCGTACTTAAACAGATAGACAAGGTCGTTAATGCGATTTTCGTTTTGAAAGCCATGATTTTTCTCCTGTAAGGTTCGATGCTTGTTGCAATAAGATCGTTCCATAATTCAGGCTTCAATTGGGCTTCTATTCGTTCGGGTGATCAAAGACCGGTTAACTTTTAAACAGATAACAATTCTCATCACTTGCTAGGTGTGAAAACCTTGGATTTAAACCAGATTTTGGTCTGATGATAATTGTGACGATAAATGCTGAGCAATCTTATCTAATAAGACATTGCGATCAATAGGCTTTGTTAGGTAATCATCAAACCCAGCCTCTAGACAGCGATCGCGATCTTCTTTCATCGCATGCGCTGTTAATGCGATGATTGGCTTAGCAAAACGTTTTTTTCGCAATAAGCGTGCTGTCTGCAGGCCATCTAAAATTGGCATTTGTACATCCATCAAAATCATATCGAAATCAAACGCTTGCACCATTTGAATGGCTTGCAAACCATCGGAAGCCACTTCAATTTCTGCGTGAATATCCGCTAGATAGCGTGTGATTAAGTCTTGATTATCAAGATTATCTTCGACGACCAAGATACTTCTTCCGAAAGGAATTACCCGTGCTTTCGATAGCTTAGCCGGTAAATTTACAGCGTTTACCAAGGTATTCTCTTCTGGTATCTGGGCCGGAATTCTTAAACAAAACCTAGTTCCGACTCCAGGTTGGCTCCACTCTAGCTCTAGTTCTCCACCAAGCAAGCGTGCTAAATGCCTGGATAGATTCAGGCCTAATCCGGTGCCTCCGTATTTACGCGTTATCGAAGCATCGGCCTGAGTAAAAGGTTTAAACAATCTTTCCTGCTCGGGAATTGAAAGACCTGGGCCAGTATCCTGAATCTCAAAGACTAAGTAGGCGATAGAATCAGGCGATAAACCGGGCTCGTGGCGCACGTTAACTTGCACGCGGCCTTGTTCACTGAACTTAATTGCATTACCAATGACGTTCATTAAAATCTGTCGCAAGCGTAACGGGTCAGACGAAATCAGTAACGGAGCTTGATTTTGCGTTGCTAAACTCAGCTCAAGGTCTTTCTTTTTTGCGCTTAAAGTCAGAAGCTCGATCACTTCGGTCAGAGTTTGCATTGGGCTAAAAGGGATTTTTTCAATTTCAACTTTTCCGGCTTCGACCTTGGTTAAATCGAGTAAATCATCGACCAGGTGCAATAGCTGATGCCCGTTCTTAAGTATGGTTTCAGCAAAAGCAGTGCGCTCTTTTTCAGATGATTTCTGTTCTAGAATAAGATCGGCATAGCCCAAGATGGCGCCAAGTGGAGTGCGAAGTTCGTGGCTGATATTCGCTAAAAAAGTTGTCTTCATGGCATTGGCCGCTTCTTCGCGGTTTAGGTTTCTTTGCGCGATGTCGAGCTCTTGATAGCGGTGTAAAATTTCGTCGGCCAAAGTTTTCTCAGTTCTTAAAAACTCGAAAAGACAAACTGTCAGAGCTAAGACGACGATCGCGTTAATTAAAAGTGAAAAAATCAAGTCGGGGGGGTGACTGTTAAATGCGTTTGGAAACAGAAATTCGGCAAAACCCCACGCAAGCAAATTTGCGAATACAAAAACGCAAACGTAGAGGGGTCTTATTCTTACTTGCGTGATGAGGCCGATCACAAAAAGCAAGGTTAAGTAACCACCGAAGAAAGAACTATGCGTGCCACCGGTGACCGCAAGGCTGGTTGATATCGCAAAAAATATTCCGGTGTATAGCGGGGCCCATGCTAAATTAGATAAAGTTTTTTTTCTTGAGTAATAGAGTGAAACGGCCATGCCCAAAATCATTGCTAAGTCGCCGAATAAAACAATCAACGGCATATTGAAATATAAATCAACAATGGTAGCTGCTAATGCGAAGACCATTCCGTACTTAGCAAAAGCGGCATTTACGCGCGCCGCACGCTGTTGCCGCCAGTTTTGTAGAACATTTATTTGATTGCTGTGAATTTCCAAAAAAAACCTCGCCCAGGAACGCTACTTTTCAATTAAAAATAAAGCAACTTACTTAAGTTTACTTTGATAAAACAAGTAAATAATCGATTTAAAATTGTCAAAATTGAAACAATTGATTATTTATAGGCAGTGACGCGTACTAACATATTATTAAGGTCGTATTTTTCTTAAAAATAATTTTATTACAAACTTTCGCTAACGGTTGGGTCATTTTTCCGCAGATAGACATGGCTCTCGTAAAGCTATACTATCTGAAGCACGTCATGGATAAAATTCTTCCGTCGAAATATTACTTAGATCACTTTCTTGAATTTACTGAATTTTTAAAAAGTAAATATCAGCATCTGTTTAAAGATGAACACAAACAGTTTTTATCACAATTCGACTTACTCACTGAAGATGCGCAGTGTATTTACGTCAGAATGGCGAATCGTAAGGGTAAAATATTTCAGTTATCGGATTTAATTTACGATGAAATTGCTGATTCGGCGAGTGCGATTCAGCAACTGAAAGCGGCTGGCTTTGTAACTGAACTTCGGCCAGAGCACTTTAATGAATTTATAAATCAGTTAGCTAAAGTGAAATTAGTCGAATTACTTATCAAGGCTAAAGCAACTTTTAAAAAGTCGGCCAAAAAATCAGATCTGGTAGAGACCGTCATCGCAAGCTTGAGATTTTCGGATCAGGCACTAACTGATTTTATTTCGCAAGTGGTGGTGCAAGATAAAAACGCTGAGCTTGAGTATTTATTATTCTTATATTTTGGTGAAATAAAAAAAAATTTAGCGCTCTATACTTTGCGCGACCTAGGAATTCGCCAGGCGAATGAAAAACGCCAATCTTTTTAAGCTCGTTTTGACCATGTTTCTGAGGCTGATGCTCACTATTTTTACGCGCTTTCCGCCGAGGGCGGCGAAACGACGCTTCCAATAGCCGATTGGCCAGAGCCAGTTGACGAACATACGCGGCAGCTTCGTGGTAAGATCTTGTTGAATCAAGCCTACCAGGCAGAGGCTTCAGAGAACTTTAATCAGGCTTTAAATTTATATAACGAAGCAAAAGTTCACCCGGCTCGCGAAAGACAAGTTCGACTATTAGTAAAGCTTAACCAGAAAGAAGCTGCATTATTATTACTTAATCAAATGATCGATTCATCGACCACGACAGAAGAGCTTATCTTTGCCGAAGATTTCCTAGAACGTAAGTTTCATAAAAAACGAACAAGTCGTCTGACGGACGTTCTACGAAATGCCGAAGAAGTCTGGCTAGATGAAGCTTACTTTCGAAAGCCCGAGCGTGGCATGGTCGACCATTTTAAAAATCAAGGGCTTATAGCCCATGAGTCTGAAAATTTTTTATGGAGCTCGCTCTTCGGTCTCGTTTTTTGGGACGAGCTTTTTGAAAATGAAAGTGCTGCCATCTATAATTCATTCGAGCGACGAGCGACGAATTTGATTGGCTCCGACTTTTACCTTAAGAATAAGGCCACAATTGAACAGAAATTACTGTTACTCTCGGATCGTAAGTCGAATATTACTTTTGTTCTGAAATCTATTTTGAAAAACAACGGAACTTTAAACCAAATTTTTCAGTGGCACTCAGCAACGAATGAGCTAATGGTGCAGTTTTTAACCTACGCAAATCCGCAAAGCGTTGCGCACATTCTTCGCGTTCTGGCCAACAATTACGATTTACGCCGAAAAGGTTTTCCTGATATTTTCGTTGTCCGTAATAATGAAATTCATTTTTACGAAATTAAAGCTGAAGGTGATCAATTAAAAAGTCATCAGTTAGATCAAATCAACTTACTAAAAGAGGCTGGTTTTTCTGCTGATTTGCTTAAGATCAAGTGGGCACAAAATCCCGAACAAGTCTTTATTGTCGTCGACGTGGAAACCACCGGGGGCCGTGCCGAATGGCATCGCCTGACCGAAATCGGTGCGATCAAAATTCAGAACGGAAAAGTAATTGATCAATTTCAAACTTTAATTAATCCGGGACGGCCCATTCCACGGATGATTACGGATTTGACGGGTATTACGAATGAAATGGTGAAAGGTGCTCCGAAGTTTAGCGAAATCGCCGAAGAGTTTAATGAGTTTTCAAAAAATGCTATCTTTGCCGCTCATAACGTACGATTCGATTATTCGTTCGTTCAACAAGAATACATACGCTTAGATCAGTCTTACGTGCGGCCGACTTTTTGTACTGTGTCGCAAAGTCGAAAATACTTTCCCGGTTTAGAGTCGTACAAGTTATCTAGTCTTTGTAAATATTTCGATATCCCTCTAGAGAATCATCACCGTGCCCTGTGTGATGCTCAGGCAGCGGCCAAAATTTTGTTTAAAATTCAAGAAAAACGCGCTAAAACTTGAAGCCAATCTAGAGAAAACTGCACGGGGGCCCGATGTCGCACAAAGGTATTCAAGAATTAACCGAAGAACAAATTCACGAAATGACGCTTGAGCAAAAAGATGAGTGGTGGCTAAAGAACGTCTACCAAGGTCATATGCCACAACTTAATTTTCGCTCGGCAATGACGGGTATGCTACTGGGCGGGGTTCTGTGTTTAACTAATCTCTACGTGGGAATTAAAACCGGTTGGACATTAGGCGTCGGCATCACTTCGGTCATTTTATCTTTTGCGATTTTTAAGGTTTTAGCGAAATTTAAAATCGGTAAAGAAATGACTATTCTTGAGAATAATGCCATGCAATCAATTGCGACCAGCGCGGGTTATATGACGGCTCCGTTGATGGCTTCGATCCCAGCTTACATGATGGTAACCGGGCAAGTGATCCCGATGTGGCAAACTTTCTGGTGGATTATTGTACTTTCATTACTAGGTGTATTGTTCGCTTTTCCATTAAAGAAAAGATTTATAAACGATGAGCAAATGCCCTTTCCGGAAGGTCGAGCCGCGGGCATTGTTTTAGATAGCCTCCATTCAGATGACGCAAAAGAAGGTTTATTCAAAGCAAAAATTCTAGTTTACGGCGCGGGCCTTTCGGGCTTGATCGAATTACTGCGCAGTGAAAAAATAATGAAAACGTTAAAGATGCCATTTTTAGCGTTACCCGAGTACTGGGATAGCTTCGTCTACAAGTTTGTAACGCCTCGAATTTTTGATACACCACTGAAAGATTTAACAATCCAGTTTGAAACTTCGATTGTGATGATGGGTACTGGCGGTTTGATGAATATGAAAACAGCGATGTCGCTTTTACTTGGCGGCTTCGTGAATTATTTTTTACTTGCGCCTTATCTGATAAGCACCGGCGTGATAGAAGGAGTCGGCTTTAAGCATATAACGATGTGGTCTCTGTGGGGTGGTGCTGCCATGATGACGACTGCCTCATTATATTCATTTTTTTCGAAGCCTGGAATGATTTTAGAATCATTTAAAAAATTGACGATGAAAAAAGATAAAAAGGCCCACGATCCGTTAAAAGATATCGAGTTACCAATGTGGATATTTTTTGTCGGTATTCCGGTCATCGGCGCGATTACGGTTTATTTAGGTCATAGTTGGTTCGGCGTTCACTATGTCTTAGGTTTGATCGCGATACCGCTTGTTTTTATTTTTACATTAATCGCCGTGACATCAACGGGCTTAACGGCCATTACTCCGGGTGGTGCGCTGGGTAAGTTAACACAAATTACTTATAGTGTTTTATCGCCGGGAAATATTTCGACAAATTTAATGACCGCAGGAATTACCTCAGAGGTTTCATTGAATGCCAGTAATTTACTGATGGATATAAAACCCTCGTATATGCTGGGTGGAAAGCCTCGCCACCAAGCCATAGGCCATGTGCTGGGGGTTTTCGCCGGCGCTATCATTGCGGTTCCGGTTTTCTATTCGCTTTTTAAAAATGATATTTCTTTATTCACTTCTGATAAATTACCATTGCCTGGAGCTTCGATCTGGAAAGCCGTAGCCGAAGTATTAACAAAGGGTTTAAGCACGCTTCATCCATCGGCCCAATGGGCGGTACTTATAGGGGCGGTTTTAGGTATCGCGCTTGAGCTTATTAATAAGCGAACGAAAGGAAAGTTTCCCATTTCTGCGGTTGGTTTAGGTTTAGCGTTCGTTCTTCAATTTACGAATTCGCTTGCGATGGCCATCGGAGCTTTGATTTTTTGGGTAGCGAAGCGGCAGATGAAAGACCCAAAAAGTACGTCGTACCGCGTGCTGGTCGATAATCAAGAAACACTTTGCGCTGGGGTTATCGCCGGCGGATCCATCATCGGAATTATTTTAATTATTCTAGAAAATATTGTCTTAGCCTAGATAAGTGCCCTACACACTGACTTCGGGTGTGTAGGTGCGAACTTTACCTTTGTAGGCCTTGGGCATCGCGCGCTGCGCGCGACAAAACTTTATACGCTCTAGCATAGCGGCGGATAGTTCATCGTGATAAACACCATAAGATTCAACGTAAAGGCCTTGAATATTATGTTTATGGCATGTGATGGCATATAAAATAGATTGATCAGCTGGGTCCGAAGAGTTTTCGAACCGAAAAATTTCATCTATGAAAAAATCGCGCGGGTATAAAGTCATCTCGCCAGATCGACAAGTGAAGTGATCAAAACCCGGAACTAGATTTTCAGTATAACCCCTAGCTTCTAGTAGTTTAATAGTGTCACACAAGTTAATCATAAAACCGGTGCCGGCCTTCAACTGGTCATTATCTTGTTGTGTGCGTAAGCCCAATAAATTTTGTATTTTCGTGATTATTTCCATACCGAATACTTAGATCAAAACCTGTGCCTAAAGCGAAAGTCGCTAAGAGGCCAACCACGGCAGGTTCAGATAAAGGGTCTAGGGAAATTTTCCTTACGCCGTGGTCGTTTTCTAGATTTTATCGACTACTTTATTTTAAGTTCTAAGCGAAGTTGCCCGGCATCGCCTTTAAAGCCAAGATAAGCCTTCACCGATTTAGTATGGGCTGCCTTATCAATAGTTAGCCAAGTCGATTGAGTATGATTCTCTTTTATAGTTGTTACTTCGTCGGCCCAGTAATGAAACTCAAAAGTACTTTCATCGGCACGCCGGTGTTCATACAATAATATATGTAAATTAAATTTGTAATTGTCGCAGTTCACAATCCAGTCATGGGCTTCTTTGGCTTTTTCGTGAGAGCAATCGTACCAAAAGCTTCCGTCACTTGAAAGGTAATCAAAAGAAAGTTGTGAAGCTTTAAACTCTTTCGCAGACATTTGAGCGAAGGCTAAAGATGAATAAAGCGTAGAAACGGCTAAAGATAAAATAAAATTCTTAAACATGCAGCCCCCTTTTTTTAACCAGATGGTCATATGATACCAACGTGATTTCGTTTTACAAATGTAAAACCGTTTCAAAATGAGATTTATAGCGAAATTCTAAGATCTAGGCCTTTATCTTACGATGGGGGCCTGCCGATAAATAACTATAAATAAAAGGACGCTCGTAATGTTAAAAAATATTTTGCTTAGCTTATTCGTCATTTCAATATTCGCTTTGACAGCTTTGGCGCAAGCAAGTACCGCAAAATTTAATATGACCGATGGCCTTGTTAGCGAAATTCGCCGGCAAGTTTCAAAAAATTACGACGATCCTAGTAATGTCAATCGGGTGGAAGAGCTTGATCACTTTTTTCGTGGCGGAGAATTTTCGTTTGAGAAAAATGGCGATAACTTTAAATTCAAACTTAAAGGAAAACTTACAAAAGGCCAGCGTGCTGTTGACCACTGCGAAGGAGATTTAATTTTAGAACCAGCTAGTCACCTAGGTTGGAAAGTTGAGCTTGATAGCTGCAATTGGTAAAGGCTTTTCGACCTGCTTAACTAAGTCTTTCTAAATAACTACTTTGACATTGTCTTTTTTAAGATCGACTGAAATGAATTTTTATCTTTATCTGAATAACTTCCTTTAGCGGCGCCGCTCGAGCTCATATCTTTATATAATGTATGAGATCCGCTTTTGTCTTTTAGATCCATTGAACTTTTATAGATATTAACAACTTTTTGAACGGGCATCATAAACTTCTCCTTGTTCATGGTTTTTAGTAGTTCATTCTTACTTGTTACGAAAGCAAAGCTTGAGCCATAACTTATTATTTTAGAAGCGCGGCAAGCGGTACCCAAATTGATTTTAAGTGAAGTGTTCCGCTTTCTCCCGTCTGGTCTGGGTTTTAGCACGGCATGCTGGTACTTGATCTTCGTCTTTTTATTACACTTCTGACTTATAAATATAAGCATAAATGATCATGCGTGGCTCAAAATCTGTGTACTTAAAATAAAGTCACATACAGGTATTCAATCATTTTATTTTCGCGTACTGGCTTTAATTTTCAGTACAAAAAATAAACTTTGCGTCTAGACGTATGCTTTTATTCAGAAAGTATTACAATAGAAAGCAGCAAAGGAGTGAAGGATATGAAAACAAATGTGGTCTTTAAAGATTTTCAGGGGTTTGAGCATCTGAATGGTTTTGTGAATGAGGCGGTTGAAGCAACGCTTGGGAAATTCGAGGGCAGACGCCCTGTCGAGGTCAAAGTTATCGTGGGAACCACGCATGCAAAACATCAAGGTCAACCCGTGCAGTTTGAATGCGAGGCATTACTAACCTCGAACAGAAGTAAGAACCTTTTTGCGAAGAAAAAGCACGCTAACTTTTATACCGCGGTCAAAACGTGTATGAAGAGTCTCGAGCGAATCTTACGACGCGAAATGAAGACAAAAATACAAACGCATCGTCGGGGTTCGCATAAAATGCCCGATTACAATTACGAAACCATAACCGATTTACAGAAAACTGAGCAGCCGACTGAATTTCAGGCGGTTTGATGTAATTGAGTTCGCTGGTCATTTTTAACAAGAAGTGATAAAAAGCTTAAATGTCATTTCGATTAAAGGCTCCGGCGACGGAGCTTTTCTTTTTGGACCCCCACTTGCAAGACCTTCAAGGTAATCGCTTTAAAGAACTCTGAAAGCGATTAGGCGGAAAAAAACAGAAAAGTTAAGACTTTAGTCTGGAAAACTTCCCCCTCGTCTGTAAGAGTTGTGGAGGTCTTTTGAAACAGTCTAATGAACGCGTTCTGATTCTTGCGGCTTCGCAAAAAGAGGCTAATGTAACGTCGGCACTGTTATCCCAAGACAAGATTATTTATAAGAAATGCGCAAATTTTAAAGAACTGCTTAAAGAAATCGATTTAGGCGTGGGAGCGGTTTTAATTTCGAAAGAAGCACTGAATGCTGAAAACAGCAGAGAATTATCGGTCCGGTTAAAAAAACAGCCTACGTGGTCCTATTTACCAATTATTATCTTGGTTAGTCCAAATGATGTTCAAGCGCAAAACGAAACCGCCGTAAAACTAATTAAGTCGTTAAGAAATGTTAATTTACTAGAGCGTCCTGTGCGCTCAGGAGTTTTGCTAAGCGTCGTTCAAGCTGTTCTTTCCGATCGCAAGCGGCAGTTTAAAGTGCGAGACCTACTGATTGCTTTAGAAACTTCAAAAAGAGAAGCGGTTCAAGCCAACGAAGCCAAAACAGAATTTCTGGCCAACATGAGCCATGAGATTCGTACTCCACTGGGTGCAATTTTAGGTTTTTCAGAATTATTAGCGGATGGAAGTAGCTCTGAGCGCGATCAATACTTAGAAACCATTCGACGCAACGGAAACCTGCTTCGTACTTTAATAGACGATATTTTAGATTTAGCAAAGGTTGAATCGTCGCAATTTGAAATTGAACATATCGAGTTTTCTTTAAAAGAATTGCTATCAGAAATTGTTGATGTATTCGAGCCGAAGACTTCGGCAAAAAATCTTGGGCTTATGGTCCATTTCGACTGTTCGAACTGTGATCTCATCACGACTGACCCTATTCGTTTAAAGCAAATCCTAATGAATATTCTGGGCAATGCCGTGAAGTTTACAGCTAAGGGCCGTATTCATTTAAACGTGACCTCAGAGATTTCTAAGCAAGATCCTACCAAAACAAAAATTCGGATCGAAGTATCCGATAGTGGTATTGGTATTTCAAACGAACAATCCATGAAACTATTTAAACCCTTTACGCAGGCTGATAGCTCAATGACAAGAAAGTACGGAGGTACCGGTTTGGGGCTTGTTCTTTCGAAAAAATTAGCCAACGCATTGGGCGGTACAGTTATCTTAAAAGAAAGTCAGCTAGGTGTAGGAAGTACTTTTGAAATTGGTATTGAAGTGGGAAGTGTATCAGAACAGAAAAAAGTAGAACACCAGAATAGGTTAAGTCTGTCGACAAATTTTTGCGCCAGACCATTAGATAATCTGCGAATTTTAGTTGTTGATGATTCAAAAGATAACCAGTTTTTAATCAGTCGCTTATTAAAAAATTCGGGCGCCGAAGTCGAGACGGCCGATGATGGAATGCGCGGCATAGAAGAAGCCTTATCAAGTTATTATGATATTGTTTTAATGGATGTGCAGATGCCTAGGCTGGGTGGGCTTGAGGCAACCTCGCAGTTACGCGAAATGCATTTTAACCGCCCCATCATTGCGCTGACTGCGAATGCTCTGAAGGGCGATCGCGAGAAATGCCTTAAAGCCGGATGCAATGATTACCTGACTAAACCAATTCAGAAACAAGAATTGATTAAAAGAATTGCCATGTTCGGGGCTTCGCATGCTCCTTGCTGATAATCACTTCCGAAGTAATGGGTGTTTTTCTACGCTGATTGCGCTAATATCGAAAAATGCATAATACCGAATCAGAAATATCAAAAGCCGTTTTAGTGGGCCTGCAATTACCGCGAGTGAACGATGCCGAAGTGCAAAGTTCGCTTGATGAGCTTTCGCGGCTGGTTACAACCTTGGGTTATCAGCCTATTGGGCGTTTAACGCAGAAGCGTGAATCTGAAAGAAATGCCACCGTGCTCGGTGACGGAAAATTAAAAGAGTTAGCAAAGTGGACGGGTGGAAAAGGGGAAGTGTCGGTTAGTTTTGAAAAGAAAAAAAGTAAAGCCGCACTTAAATTTAAAAAAGACGACGAGGCTAAAACCTATTCTACCGAAAACGACGTAAAATCATCTGATGATCTTAGCGATATAGAAACAAACACAGACGAAGATTCGCCTCCTGTTAGCGAAAGCGAATTACCCAAAGAACAAGCCAACATCGTTATCTTCGACTGCGATTTATCTCCTTCGCAACTTCGAAACGTGGAAAGTGCAGTTGGATGCACAGTGCTTGATCGGACCGGCGTTATCATCGAAATTTTTAGTCGTCATGCGAAGACCAAGGCGTCGCGTTTGCAAGTTGAAATTGCTAAACTGACTTATGTAGCGCCGCGCTTACGTGAAACCGGCGGAGGTGCCGACCGCGGTGGCGGTGGAGTGGGCTCAAAAGGGGCCGGCGAAACCAGCCTCGAGCTAGACCGTCGGCGCATTCGCGATCGCATTAAAGAGTTAAAAACCGAATTAGGTTCAATCGATAATGAACATTTAACTCGTCGGGCGCGTCGTGATCAAGAAATCACGGTTGCACTTGTGGGCTATACGAACGCCGGTAAATCGTCTTTAATGCGGGCGATGACGGGCAGTGAAGTGTTAGTTGCCGATAAACTTTTTGCAACTTTAGATACAACGATTCGTCCTATCTACCCTGAATCACGCCCGAAAATTTTATTTTCTGATACAGTTGGTTTTATTAAAAAACTTCCACACGATCTAGTGGCCTCGTTTAAGTCGACGCTCGATGAGGCCCTGCACGCTTCATTATTACTTTATGTCGTTGATAGTTCTGATGCGACTTTTCGCTCGCAGCTCGAGGTCACTCAAAAAACTTTGGCCGAAGTAGGTGTGACAGATACGCCAAGTCTTATGATTTTGAATAAAATTGATCGTTTAAGCCGAGAAGAGTTGGTTAGCTTACGCAGCCAGTATCCAGAGGCTTTTTTCTTATCGACGCGTGATCCAATCGATCTACAGCGCTTGCGTGAATACCTGATCGCGCGATTCGAACAGGGCATGATCGAGCAAGAGATACTCGTTTCATACTCTACGAAGGGGGCTGTCGGCGAAATTCGTGCGAAGCTTCGTGTTATGTCAGAAACCCATAATGAAAAAGGTTTCGTTTTTAAAGTGCGTGGCAACGAAAAAGATCTTGAGCAAATTAAAACAAAATTCAAAGTAGAAGTTATCAGTTCAGAGGCGCTTTAAATTCATTCCAAGATTTAGCGCTTTCAATTAAACCAGATAAAATTGAATGAAAGAAATTTTTTGTCTGCATTTTTTCGCTGCCAAAGCGGCGTTCAAATTCTTTCTGAATAAACGGCACGTGCGCTGTGCCGCCCGTTAAGAAAACATAATCAACTTGGTCTTCGCGAAGCCCTGCCTGTGTGAAGCAACGGTCAAGGGCGGCAAAAATATCTGTTTTAATCTTTTCAGACCAGCCTTCAAACTCGACCATTGAAAAAACGTCTTCTGTTTCTAAATCAGGGTAAGAAAATTTAAATTTGGCTGTCGGTTTTTTAGATAAAGACTTCTTCGTTTGTTCAATTTCTTCGAAGAATTGAAAAATTTGTTGATCTTCAATCATAACAAACAGGCGTTCGATTGAATCTTTGTCTTCGTCTTTCAATGCACACTTTTGCACTTCTTTGATAAACTGGTAAGTTTCGCGCTCTTTTAGATGCACGATCTGGGACGGCTTATTTAAGCGGTCCATAATTGAAGAAGGCATCTTTAGTAAATTGTTCGAAAGTGGCATTCGGTACTGGGTCTGCGCGCCGAAAGAACGATTTAAGCGACTGCTCATAAATACACTGTCTAGAGCGTCTCCGGCCAGCGGGCAGCCGTCGACCCCAAGCACGTCTGACTTTTGAAATGCATCTTGAGTGATTTTCATAATTGTAAAGTCTGAAGTGCCGCCACCGAAATCACCAATCAAAATAGTTTTGTCTTCTTTGATTTCGCGTCTGAAATCAAGGGCGGCGGCGAGGGGCTCGGGCACGAAGCGCACATCAGTGAAGCCTGCATAAAGGGCTGCTTTTTGCATGCGGTGCATGGCAAATTCGTCGGCGACTTCGTCCATTGAATAGCGTGCAGGTTTTCCGATAATTGCTTTCGTAATTTTAGTGTCTAATATTTTTTCCGATCGCTTCCGAATCTCCATCAGAAATAAACCAACCATAGTTTCAAGCGACAGCATACGGTTATCTACAACGGTACCTAAATAGTTTTGGTTTGGTAGGTGTGATTTAAACGATCGAAATAGACGGCCTTCCATATCGTTTTCTAAATAAAGCTTAATCGCTTCGGCTCCATAGTAGCAAACGTCTGAAGTCGGAAAGTATAATAAGGTTCGCATTAGACTTGGGTCTTCGCTAAATGGATCAATAGGTAGAGCGTCTTTACGAACCCCGTGTTGTAAGGCGCCGACCAGTGAGTGGCTGGTTCCGAAATCGATCGCTAAAATTGTTTCGTCACTTTCGGCCAAATGTAAACTCCTAGTTTAATGCTTGCTGTGGATTGCGCGTGGCTATCTTAAGTGTTGTGGGTTGATGTTGAACTGCCAGTAATAAATTTATGATGAAGTTTCTGAATCACGGCGGCACCTTGAGCTTCGTCGACTAAAAAACAAAAGTTATGTCGACTGGCGCCGTAACAAATCATACGTACGTTTACATCGGATATAGCTTCAAAAATTCTTTTTGCTAATCCGGGAGTATGGTTAATTTTATTTCCGATCAACGAAACCAGCGCTAAGTCTTTCTCAATTTGTACATCAGCGACTTGGCCCAGTTCACTTATGAGAGCCGCGCTGATAAGCTCGGCGCTGTCTATGGTAACCGATACTGAAATTTCAGACGTAGTGATCGCGTCAATCGAAATTTTATGATCATTAAAAATTTTAAATAGCTGAAACAAAAAACCATGAGCCTGCAACATCTCGGGAGTACTGAGGGTAATAAGAGTCTGATTCTTTCTTAAAGCCAACGCTCTAATCAGCGGAGAATTTTTAACTTCTTTTTTAACCCACGTACCGCACTTTTTAGGCTCAAAGCTTGAGGCCACCAACACCGGAATATTTTGGCGGATCGCGGGTAGTAAAGTGGCCGGATGAAGAACTTTAGCGCCAAAAGTGGCTAGCTCAGACATTTCTTTGAACGACAATTCATCGATCACGATTGCTTCAGCACACAGACGTGGATCGGTGGTTGACACTCCGGCTACGTCTGTCCAAATTTCTAAAACATCGGCGCGAATACCTTCCGCTAAAAGCGCCGCAGAATAATCACTGCCGCCGCGTCCCAAGGTGGTCGTTGCTCCGGCTAAGGTTTGCCCGATAAAACCTTGAGTGACGTAGACCACATGACCATCATTAATATCACTTAATTTAGCTGCGCACAGCTCCGCAATTTCTGCGGTTAACGGGCGAGCCTTGCCAAAGTATTCATCGGTTTTTAGAATGGTTCTGATGTCTAAAAAACGAACTGTTTTACTTGGCCAAGCTTTCTCTAAAGCATAAGTAAATAGAACTGAAGATAGTCTTTCGCCCAGGCTTAGTAAAACGTCTTTCGCCTTGGCTGAACAATCGCGTAACAAAAAAATTCCGCGCGCAATTGATTGCATTTCAGATAATAAAGTTTTTAATTCGAGCAAGCGATCAGTCGGAAAATCTAGATCAGCCGCAATTTTTAAATGTTTGGCAGTAATTTTTTCTGAAACAACTTCGGCTTCAGTTTGCTGGCCTAATTCAGAAAGTTCGCCCAATTTAATGAGATCGTTTGTCGTGCCCGAAGTTGCTGATACAACAACAATACATGAATTCCGCAGAACACTTACATCGGCGCTTCGCCGCATGCAGAGCGCATCTCCCATAGATGTGCCACCAAATTTCGATACTATTTTAGACTTCGTACTAGACATTAGTCCCTCTCAAGCTAGATGTATCGTCTAACTGTTTTACATATTCGTACAAATTAAAATTAATTCTTAATTCGACCGATTCGTAGTTTATGAAAAACAATTTCCAAAATCAAAAGAATTTACCGAAGAGTTTATTATTGTGTTTGTCTGCGGCAGCCGTTTTTGTAGGTTGCGCGCCAAACAACGCCGCTTCTGTTAGTAAAGCTGCGCAAAATATTTCTGAATCTTTAGGTTGCGCCAACGTGCAAAGTAAAGTTTTCGATTCATTCTATGAACTTCTTGATGAAAACCAATCAATTCCAATGGCTGGCGATTTAAAACTGAGCCTTAGCCAGAAGTTAGCTAGCATAAAAGCAGAAAAGCAATTATCGCAAGAAGAAAGCGATAGGCTTGATCAGATTTCGTCTAAAATGGACGAGGTTATTGATTTAATGTTGTCTGAATCAGCTAAAAATCCTTCACTGACGGTCCGCCAGCAACTTGAAAAGCTGATTGAATACGAAATGGAAGACCAGTCTTCACAGTCAGTTATCGAAACGCAAAAGCAAGTATCTGCTTCAATGAAGGAAATTAAAGCCCTAAGTGCTGAGCTTCCAATGGATTGCGCGAACCCTGATAAGCAAACAACTATGTCAGCTTCGGCTGTAGCCAATTCAAAAATGTCTAAAGGTTCAAATATGGTATTTGCGACGGCTTACCAAAACTGTCGTGTTCTTGATTTACCGCCGATGAATGCTGCAACCCCTAGCGTCGTCGGAATCACCAGAGTCGGAACTCACTCGGATGGTATCGGTGGCAAACGTTTAGTGACCGATTTAAAATCCGTTCAAAATACGCATTACTACATTCGCGGGATCGCGTCTGAATCTTCTTGTGTTAAGACATCGCCTCTCATCTACGATTACGGCGGAAAAGTCTCTAGTTCAGGAAACAAGATCAGCTTCTTTAAAGATGCAGGATCGGGAACGGCTGCCTTAGGACTCGACTGTTCAGGTTATATCGCAGCAGGTATCGCGGTGGGTGGTTTACGCTACAAGCCAGGTTTGCCAGCTAAGCCCATCTACGCCAATCAAGGTGCCAGTAAGTATATCGATGCCGCTAAATCAGGGTTTACTTGTTTTGAAAACGTGACGGTTACGCCAAAGCTTTCTATTAAAGAAGGCGATATCGTGGGTGTTAGCGGGCATGTTGTTACGGTTGATAGAATTGGCGCAGATCCTTTCGGTTTAAGCCTCATGAAGTCAGCCGCCGATTGTGCAAACATTAATTATAAAAATTTCGATATCGTTGTATCGCAGTCAAGCCCTTCAAAAAACGGCATCGGTATTAATAAGTATATTGTAAAAGATTACGTCACTGAAAGCGGTAAGATGCAAACGGCTTTCGTAGAGATGGGAAAGCAGGCTTGCTTGGCCAAATTTCAAAATAAAAATTTGAAACCAGCAAGTTCAGCTTGGGGTTTTGTTCGCCACAAAGGAACAGCTGAATGCGTTGCCGAACGTGCCGTAATGGAAGGCGAAGCCTGCACACGGGCTTGTCTGTAGTTGGGATAGAGTGCTAAAAAGTTCCTTCATCAAATTCATCTGAAAGCGCGGGCACGTGGCTAAACGAGATCCGCGTTTTTGCCGTTTTAAGCACTTCTTTTGTGCTGGCCATATATAAGGTATTAGCGCCGTATTTTTCGTTAATAAGATCAAGTGCTTCATTTCTTTGTGTGACTTTTGCGTCGTCAAAAAAAGACAGTTGGTTCGGTCCATTACTTAAATTGGTCAGCACGATGCCGACCTTTATTGGTTTTTCATTGGCGTTATTTGAAAACAGCGGCTGCCACAATCTTTTGAGCTGCAGCATTAAAAATTGTGAGTCATCCGTTTCGGTGAAAGAGATTTCATTTTCAAAGCGGGTTTGATCAGTGAAGCGTATATTCAGCGTCACACCGGAAGCTTTTAGTTTTTCACGGCGCACGCGAGTGGCCGCTTTTAATAGTAATTTGATCGTGACCTGAAATGATTTTTCAAGGGTTCGAAATTCCGGTGGCAAAACATGTTCATGGCTGAATGAGTTCTGCGGGCGGCTGTTGCAAAAAGCCATATCTTCGCCCTGTAATTCTTTAGCGACTCGTAGGCCCCAAATACTGCCCCAGTGTTTACGCAGTTGATGCTCGGGCACATTCATTAAATCGCCCACCAAGCGGTAACCTTTGGCGTTTAACTTTATTTTCATCTGACGTCCTACGCCCGGAATATCTTCGATCGGCAGATGGCCCATTTTTTCGCGAATCAAATCTTTCGTTATCAGAATCAAGCCATCGGGCTTTTGCATATCCGAAGCCATTTTTGCAATTAAGATATTCGGACCTATTCCAACCGAACTTTTAATTCCATCGCCGACTTTGGCACGCACATGATCTTTCATTTTTTGTGCGATGGCTTTGGCATTTTCAAAAATTCTTTCGCGGCCGATCAGCTCGCATGCGACTTCATCAATAGATAAAACTTTTTTAACTGGTAAAATTTCTTCGACGGCGGCTACGATGCGGTGATGGTATTCTGTGTACAGCCGGTGATTGCCCGATCGCAGTATAAGACCTGGGCACATTTTTTTTGCATCTCCGACCCGGGTTCCGGTTTTTATGCCCTTCAGCTTGGCCTCGTAGCTAGCGGCAATTACCGAAGTTGAGTCTGTCATCATCGGAACGACGGCAACAGGTTTACCCCGTAAATTTGGGTCGGCTTGTTGTTCACAAGAAGCAAAGAATGAATTAAGATCGAGTAAAAGCCACTTAAGCATGCTTTATGATTTACATATTACTTACACATGGTCAACTCGCTTCTTTTTAGATGCGAATAGACCAGAAAGACTAGACGTTAATGATGAATTTAGGCCATCGAAATTTTGCCGTCGCGGCTTCCGTGCTGATTCATTTTTTACTTTTTAGTGGATTGTATTTCCTTAATGCGCCGAAGACGCCAGGCGATATGCCGATCGTATTCATAGACTTGACGAATAAACAAATGAGTCAAACGGTAACCGAAACTGCGCCCGTAAAACGCCAACAAGCTTTCAAAAAATCGGACTCCGCAAAACCTGAAGTAGCTCGGCCCGCAGCCGAACAAGAAATAACGACCACGACGTCTGATGCAGAAGCCTTAAGCGCAGATGGCTTGCCCGATGTAGCCGCCGATCATCAGGTCACGGCAAATGTAAAACTTTTGCGCGAATTAAAAATCCCGTACCCGGACGAAGCTCGAAAAAACAATATCGACGGGGCGGTGGTCATGGATTTAATTATTGATGATGTCGGCAAAGTGCGAACAGCCGAGCTGATTCGTGGCCCCGGTTTCGGACTAAACGAGGCCGCGATGGCGGCTATTAGAAATTTTCTATTTCGTCCCGCAAAAATCGGCGAAAAATCGGTCGCCGTTAAAATCAGATACAGTTACCGTTTCAAGCTTAATGCTCAGTAGATGCAGTAAGCTAACGGACCACTAACGAACGATCACTTGCCGAGCGGCTTTTCGCTGGGGATGTAATTCAAGTTGATACGCACAATTTTTTGAACAGGCATCTTGTTTCCATTTAATCTCTGCACAGTCGTCGCAAATACAGGCAGGCGTATCACAGCGTTTGCAATCAAACTTCGTCGCGGCCGGTTGGCCGCAGTGTGGGCAAAGTGTATAGCTAACTGTAGGTTCTAATTTTTGGTCGACGGCCACACGTTGATCGAACACAAAGCACTCGCCCTCGAACTGATCATTAGGATATTCTTTGATGTAATTTAAAATACCGCCGTCAAGTTGGAATACATTTTTGTAACCTTGCCGTTGTAATTCTAAAATCCCTTTTTCGCAGCGAATTCCACCGGTGCAAAAGATAAGAACTTTTTTTTCTTTTGAAATATTTTGGCTTTCCATAAATTTCGGAAACTCACTAAATTGATCCGTCTTCGGGTTCACGGCTCCTTTGAAGGTGCCAATTTTGGTTTCGTACCAGTTGCGGGTATCAATCATCACGTAGTCATCTTCTTTTTTCATGACGTCATTCCATTGGGCGGGGGTTAAGTGGTAATTCACGCCCTCGGGTGGAATTAATTCGGGCGAGCCCAGCGTCACGATTTCGTCACGAATTTTAACTTTGAATGCGCGAAACGGTAAAACGTTCGATACACTATCTTTGAACATGACTTTAGTAAGTTTAAAGTAAGCGATTAAATCTTTTTTGAATTCAGCTAAGCCTTGTTCGGTCGCGCATGAAATGGTCGCATTAAAACCTTCGCTGCCTAAAATAATCAGACCCATTGTTTCGGTTTTTGATGCCAAATTTTCCAAATCGGTTTTTATATTTTTTAAGTCGTATGCCAGAGCCGTTAATTTAATAAACTTATAGAAAGTTGTTATAAAATAGGTTTTAGGTGGCATTGCGGTAATAGTAGGCAGGGGTGTGTTCATCGAAAATCCTTTCAGTTATCAGTAGGTGGCTTCCAACCACCGTGAGTTGAACGGTCAACGCGCAGAATCTAATCCCGTGGGGCCAAAACGTCAATATGATTGAAGATTATTGAAGTTCAGGCGCCAATTCGGTACAAAGAAAGCTTACTAATTTACACAGTTATTCAGATAGCTACCGACGAAGGAGCTCATGTCGAATTTATCAACGCCAGCCATTCAAAAAGAAATCGAGAGACGCAGAACTTTCGCCATCATCTCGCACCCGGATGCGGGGAAGACGACGCTGACTGAAAAACTTTTGTATCACGGCGGAGTCATCCACGAAACGGGCGAAGTAAAAGGAAAATCCGGTACCAAGGCAGTGACTTCAGATTGGATGGAGCTTGAGCGCCAAAAAGGAATTTCGATTACCTCTTCGGTTATGACTTTTGATTACGACAAGCTTAGAATTAACTTACTAGATACTCCGGGCCATAAAGATTTCTCGGAAGATACTTACCGCGTATTAATGGCGGTCGAATCCGCTTGTATGCTTATTGACGTTGCCAAAGGAGTAGAAGATCGTACAAAAAAACTTTACGACGTTTGCCGTCTAAGAAATATTCCGATTTTTACTTTCGTTAATAAGCTTGATCGCGAGGGTAAAGACCCTTTAACTCTGATCGACGAGATCGAAAAAACTCTGAACATGCAATGTTATCCGGTGACTTGGCCCCTGGGTATCGGTCAGCGCTTCAAAGGCATTTACAACCGCCTAACCAAAGAAGTTACTTTTTATGATCAGCGCCGCGAAGGTGACGAGATGCAAACCTTTCCGTTTTCAGGTCCCCAAGATCCGATCCTAGAAAAATACTTAGATCATGAAACTTTAGCCCAAGTCCGAGACGAGCTTGAGCTTATTGAAAATGCTTTACCACCTTTCGACGTAGAAGAGTTCTTAGCCGGGCGATTAAGCCCGGTTACGTTCGGGTCGGCGAAGCAAAATTTTGGTGTGGATACGTTTTTGAAATTCTTTACGCAGTTTGCTCCTGGCCCAAGACCCCGTCCCACTAAAAAGGGTGATACTCTTGACCCGCTATCTTCAAACTTCACCGGTTTTGTTTTTAAGATCCAAGCCAATATGGATCGCAGACATCGTGATCGCATAGCATTCGTGCGCATTTGTTCAGGAAAGTTCGAACGCGGTATGAAAGTAAATCATTCACGTTTAGACCGTGAACTTCGTTTATCGTATTCAAACCAATTTGTTGCCGCCGATAAAGAAACCGTTGATGAAGCCTACGCGGGTGATATCGTCGGAGTCAGTGATACAGGTAACTTCGCCATTGGAGATTCAATTTCATCTCAGGGTAAAGTTATTTTTGCCGATATCCCAAAATTTGCTCCCGAGCTTTTTGCAAAACTTACCGTGCGTGATGCATTGAGAAGAACAAAATTAAACCAAGCGCTGCGCCATCTTTCAGAAGAAGGAGCGATTCAGTTGTTTATTGATCCAATAGTCGGTGATCAAGAGTCTATCGTGGGTGCCATCGGCGAATTACAGTTCGAAGTTCTCGTTCATCGTTTGCAAGACGAATACAATCTTGAGGTGAAGCTGACTCGCTTGCCTTTTAGTGTGGCCAGATGGCCGCGTGACAAGAACGGCGTGGCCGTAAGCCAGCTTAAAGGTAATTTCCAGATGTTTCGCGATGTGATCGATCAGCCAGTCTTATTATTAAACCAAGAATGGGATCTAAACTGGGCTCAAAAAGAAAATCCGGATATCATTTTTGCATCAAGTATTTCCAGAGCAAGGTAGTAAAAAGCTATGAGCCAAATTGCAGCCCTCGAAGTAAATAAGCTTAAAAAAACCTATCAAGACAAGGTCCAGGGTCAAGCCGTTGAAGCCGTTAAAGGTGTAAGCTTTACCATCAAGGCCGGAACAATTTTTGGCCTGCTCGGACCCAACGGTGCGGGTAAAACCACCATCATCGCAGCGATCACTACATTAGAAAAACCCACGAGCGGTGAGGTTTTAGTATTCGGCGAAAGCGTAATGAAATCACCATTGAAAACCAAAATGAACGTCGGTGTCGTTCACCAAGAGGTCATCAACACGGGTTTTTTTAGCGTCGCTGAAATCTTAGATTTTCAGTCCGGCTATTATGGTCTATTCAAGAATAAAGAGCGCTGCGATTACCTTTTGAATAAGCTTTCTTTGTATGAGCACCGCGATAAAAAAACGCGTCAGTTATCGGGCGGTATGAAAAGACGTCTGATGATCGCAAAAGCTTTAGTGCACTCGCCGAAGTTGTTGTTGCTTGATGAACCAACAGCGGGCGTCGATGTTGGTTTACGTGAATCTCTGTGGAAGTTCGTCGGCGAGTTAAAAGCTGAGGGTCTTTCAATACTACTGACAACGCATTACCTAGAAGAGGCCGAACAGCTTTGTGATCAGGTCGCGATCATTCATAAAGGCCAAGTTTTATTCGATGGTCATTCGAAAGATGTTATTTCACAGTACGCACTTAAAAAATTCACAATCTTTCTGAAAGACGGCACCAAAAAAGAATTTGAAGAAGCAACCAGCTTGGGCCTTGATGAAGCATTAAATAAACACCAAATTCAGTTAGTCGATATTCAAGATATCAAAATAGAAGAAGGCAAACTTGAAAAGGCCTTTGCAAAGATGGTCGCGCAATAAAGCGCTCGAAGGGAAAAGCATAATCGTATGGGAATTATATTTCTAACTTTATTACGCCGCGAGATAAAGCGTTTCATGAAGGTGATTATTCAAACTGTGGTCAGCCCGATTGTGACCTCTACTTTGTACATTTTAGTTTTCGGAGTTTCGTTGGGTAGCAGCGTGCAATTAAATAACGGAATTCCCTATATAACATTTTTAATTCCGGGTTTAATGGTTATGGGTCTTATAAATAACGCGTTTCAAAATTCATCATCATCTATTGTGACTTCTAAATTCTCTGGCGACCTAGAAGACCTGCGCGTGGCGCCGATTCCCCACTGGTATATCGTTTGGGCCATGGGCCTTGGGGGCGTATTTCGTGGCAGCGTAGTCGCCTTAATTACGGGATTCGTTGGTTGTGTATTTCACTATTCGCAACTAGGAACTTTGATTCCGGTCGAACACCCAACCTGGTTACTTTACTTTTTAGTGGTCGGAGGTTTAACATTCGCCTTCATCGGAATTTTTGTCGCATTTTTGGCAAAAACTTTTGACCAGTTAAGCGCATTTAGCTCATTCATCTTGTTACCACTTACTTATTTGGGCGGAGTTTTTATTTCTATTACAAGTTTAGCTCCCACTTGGCAGGCCGTTTCGCATTGGAATCCGCTATTTTATCTGATCAATGGGTTTCGCTATTCGATGTTGGGAAGCGCCGACGTCAGTATATCGATATCGATTATCGTTAGTTTAGTTTTTGTTTTTTTTGCATCTTGTTTAGCGCAATATTCGTTAGCAAAGGGCTCGTTTTCTCGCTGGTAGATTTTGGTTTAACAATTAAGGTAACACAGTCGTTGAGGTTCATATGTTTGAAAGTTTGTCGGAAAAAATTCTTGGTTCTATTAAAAAAATAAAAGGTCAAAGTCAAATTTCTGAATCGAATATTGAAGACGTCATTAAAGAGATTCGCATGAGTCTTCTTGAGGCCGACGTGAATTTCAAAGTCGTAAAAAGCTTCATCGACAGAATAAAAGCGAAAGCCATCGGCGTTGATGTTATTAAAAACGTAAATCCGGGTCAGATGTTTATTAAGATTGTGCACGACGAGCTCGTACAAACTTTAGGGGGCGGTACAGTCGACGTCGATGTGCGTGAAAAGCCTTCGGTCGTGATGATGGTCGGTTTACAAGGCGCGGGTAAGACGACATCGACGGCAAAGCTAGGTCTTTACCTTCGACAAAAGCTAGGTAAAAAAGTTGGCTTTGTTCCGGCCGATGTGTACCGGCCGGCGGCCATAGAGCAATTGCAAATTCTAGGTAGGCAAAACAATTTCAGCGTTTACGAATCAACTACTGCGATGAAGCCCGCCGATATTTTAAAGAACGCTTTGGTTTGGGCCGAAAAAGAAATGATCGACGTTTTATTATTAGACACGGCCGGTCGTTTACAAATCGACGACGAGTTAATGACTGAATTAGAAGATCTAAAAAAAGTGATCAAGCCCACCGAGATTTTACTAGTTGCCGATGCAATGTTAGGTCAGCAAGCGGTCAGTGTTGCTGAGACGTTTCACCAAAGATTAGGCCTAACCGGTTTGATTTTAACGAAAGTCGACGGAGACGCACGCGGTGGCGCTGCGTTGTCGATACGTGAAATCACGGGTATTCCAATAAAATTTATGGGTGTCGGAGAAAAAGTTTCAGCCTTAGAAGTTTTTCATCCCGATCGATTAGCGGGTCGAATCTTAGATATGGGTGACGTTTTAACTTTAGTTGAACGAGCGCAAGAGGTGATCGACCATAAAGAGGCCGAACGCTCAGCCAAGCGCATGATGAGCAATGAATTTACCTTAGAAGACTTCTTGTCTCAGATTCAGCAGCTTAAAAAATTGGGTGGTATGGAGTCGATGTTAAAAATGCTTCCGGGCATGGGCGAAATTTCGAAGCAGATGAAGTCTATGGCCCCGCCAGACGACGAAATCAAAAAAATCGAGGCTATTATTAGATCAATGACTCAGCAAGAGCGTAACGACCATCGTATTTTGAATGGCTCGCGGCGTCAAAGAATAGCGACGGGCAGCGGAACTCAGGTTCAAGACGTGAACCGACTGGTCAAAAAGTTCGAAGATGCCAAAAAGATGATGTCGGGAATGATGAAGATGGGAATGGGTAAAGCTATGAGGGGCGGCAAAGGCGGATTTCCGAAGATGCCGTTTTGAAGGCGTTCTATTGGTCAGGAGCTCGTATTAATTCGGCTTTTAGAGCTGAGCGAAGAAAATCATTTGAACATTGTAATTAAAAGATATAAAAACTTCTCTTTGACTTAGTTTGTTATACGAAAGGGTATTTCATGGTTGTCATCCGTCTAGCTCGCGTAGGTAAAAAACACGATCCAGCATACAGAATCACAGTTGCTGATTCTCGCAAATATGTAACTGGAAAATTCATTGAGGTTATCGGTACTTACATTCCGACTCCAATGGGTAAACAACAAAAAGTAACTTTAAATGCTGAGAAAGCAAAAGCTTGGTTAACTAAAGGTGCGCAACCTTCAGATACAGTTAGACACGTTTTAAAATTAGCGGGCATTGAAACTAAGCCATCTAAAAAACAAGTTAAAGCTTCTAAACCAAAAACGACTAAAGCTTAGTCTTTAGTACGTTAAGGTGTTGTCAATTTAGCATGATTAGCAAATAAGAGTTGTCATAACGAAACCTTGTTTGCAAAAATGCAAGCTGCACATCGAAATGGTGCAGTCTTTTTGGGGGGACTATGGATAATCTAAAAGAACTAGTTGAGCATATGGCGAAGTCTCTTGTCGATAAGCCAGAAAACGTCGAAGTTGATGAGATTCCTGGGCAGCAGACAACCTTGTTAGCTTTAAAAGTTGATAAAGAAGATCTTGGCAAAGTAATCGGTAAGCAAGGTAAGACAGCTGCTGCTATGAGAACAATTATCCGTGCGGCTGGAACGAAGTTAAACAAACGTTACCATCTAGATATCGTTGAATAGTTAGATTCTTTTTCGCAGATTTAAAAATTAAATTGTAAATAAGAAGGAGCTTTCGGGCTCCTTCTTTATTTTCAGGCTACGAAGTGTTACTAAAACCCCATGAATGAAAATCAGCTTACAAAAATTGGTAAAGTCTTCGACGCTCACGGTATTCGTGGTGATCTAGTCATAACTGTATTTTCAAAAGATATTAGTTGGGTGGGCGACGCCGAAATTCTTCACTTGGTGCAAGATGGCCAAACAAAAATTGTCGAGATTTTAAAGACCCGCGCTCATAAAAAAGGTTTCGTCTGCCAGTTAAAAGGTTTTGATAACCGTAATTTAGCCGAAGAAACAATCGGTAGCGAAGTTTGGGTCGATTCAGATCTTTTTACTTCGGGCGAAGGCGAAAGTTTATTTCTAAAAGAACTTCTTCATTTTGAAGTCACTGATAAAAGTTTGGGTTTAATCGGCCGTATCGAGGCTTTTTCTACCAATGGAATTCAAGACTTGTTGGTTGTTAGCGACCCGCAGAATCAGAAACAGTTCGATATTCCTTTTGTTAAAGAATTCGTAATCCAAATTGATCACACGAAAAAAAAATTATTAATGGCTCTTCCAGAGGGTTTACTAGAGATTAACGAATCTTCTCCCGATGATGAAATCGATGACCAGTCTATTGAGCCTGAAAATGACGAAGAACAATCGGCGGGCCGCGATGAAGATTAATATCATTACGCTTTTTCCTGAACTTATTCGCAATTATTTAAATGACGCGATTTTAGCAAAGGCGATTACGCAAAAAAAGATTGAAGTCGAAATCAATTCCATGCGCGATTACGCAGAGGGTCACTACAAGTCGGTCGACGAAATGCCATTCGGTGGCGGCGACGGGATGGTGATCAAAGCGGGTGTTTTAGAAAAGGCCCTTTTAGCTATTGATAACGCCAAAAGCAAAAAAGTGATTTACCTTTCTCCGCAAGGAAAGCCGTGGAACCACGATTCGGCAAAGCAAATGGCCAAGCAAAATCAAGACTGTATTTTTATTTGCGGTCGTTATGCCGGAATAGATCAAAGATTTATTGATAAATACGTCGACGAAGAAATTTCGATCGGCGATTACGTTTTATCGGGAGGCGAGCTTGCCGCCCTGGTTCTTGTTGAGTCTGTTTCAAGAATGATTCCTGGAGTTTTAGGTGACAGTCAGTCATGTGTTGAAGATAGCTTTGCTGATGGCTTACTAGAAGCTCCGCAGTTTACGCGTCCGCAAGTATGGAATGAGGTTTCAGTGCCCTCGGTATTGATGTCAGGTCATCATCAAAAAATTGCCGAATGGAAAAAGCAATGCGCCTACTTAGTGACGTTAAAAAAGCGGCCCGATCTTATACATTCTTCAGTTGCCGATTTTGATTTGCAAAAGATAAGCGAATTTTATGATAGCCTGACGGCCGCCGATAAAAAAATTATGGGCATTGAAGATTTAGCCCTAAGAAGCGAATGAAAGAGATCCTATGAACCGTAAAGCGCCCTTGGCCGTAGCCCTCATGCACTATCCGACTAAAGATCGATTGGGTAAATTAGTTGCGACAAACATCACTAATTTCGATATTCACGATATAGCGCGGGCCTGCCGCGTTTACGGTGTCGACCGCTATTATCTGGTTCATCCCCTGCAAGATCAGTTGATGTTTGTTGAACGAGTGCTAGACCACTGGAATGTCGGGGAAGGCTCTAAGTTTAACCCGATGAGAAAAACCGCCCTGCGCGACGTTAAGACAGCCGAGAACCTTGAAGCCGCAATGAGGGACTGGGGCCATCCCGGAGCCAAGGTCGTAGCCACCGCAGCACGTAGCACAATTGATGGGCAAGTAGCCTACACGTTCGATAGCTTTAAGCAGGCGCTGCAAACAGAAGAAGAGCCCTACGTTTTAATTTTCGGGACGGGGTTTGGCTTAACACAAGACTTTATGAAGACCTGTCACGGGGTTTTAGAACCCATCAAGGGTGATTCGAAAGACGACTATCGTCATTTAAGTGTTCGGTCGGCCGTCAGTATCTGCCTTGACCGACTACTTGGGTCATGATAATTCATTATCTCTTTAAGAACAGTTTACGTAAGGATTGAACATGGCAAAAGCAAAAGCAAAAGAAACAGCAGCGACTAAAACTAAAACTAGAATCAAAAAATCTACGCCGACAAAATTCGCCGGTAAAGAGACAAGCATCGTTAAACGCGTTACTAAAAAAGCTGTTAACACTAAAATTGCTCCGTTCAGCCCTGGCGATACTGTTAACGTATTCGTTAAAGTAATCGAAGGCGAAAAAGAACGCGTTCAGGTTTACAAAGGCGTGGTAACTAAAGTTCAAGGTCACGCTCACAAGACATTCACAGTACGTAAAGTATCTGCTGGCGTAGGCGTTGAAAGAACTTTTCCGTTCAACTCTCCAGCAATCGATTCGGTAGAGTTAGTTTCTCACGGTAAAGTACGCCGTGCTAAACTTTATTACCTACGCGGTCTTGATGGTAAAGCAGCTCGTATCGAGTCTGAATTAGCTCAAGTTGAATCTACTTCTAAGAAGTAGTAAGTAGCCGAGTGACAATTAAAGCTCGGGTCTCTGCAGGCAGCAGATCTTCTAAATACAAATTCGATCATTTACCCACCCCACACATCGGTATCGATGAAGTGGGACGTGGTTGTTTAGCCGGTCCCGTGGTTGCGGCTGCCGTTATTTTCAAGTCTAAGAACGACATCAAATTTTACCAAGATTCAAAAGCTATTGATCAAGCCCAGCGAGAAAAGTTGTCGGCCAGTATTCACGAGAATCATCATGTTTCGATCGGGTGGGCGAGTGTTGAAGAAATTGACCAGATAAATATATTGCAAGCGACCTTTCTGGCGATGCGTAGAGCCGTTGAAGGATTAAAGCTGTCAGAGTTTGGTAGCTTATTGATCGACGGCCGTGACAAAATTCCGAAATTAGAAAGCCACCAGCAGCTGGCGATCATTAAAGGTGATCAGCACGTGCGCCTGATCTCTGCAGCATCAATTGCTGCCAAGGTAGCCCGAGATCAATTCATGACTCAGTTAGCGGCTGAGGTAAGTGCTTATGGATTTGAAAAACACAAAGGTTACGGAACACTTTTTCACCGAAAACAAATTCAGAAAGTTGGCCCGTGTGCGTGGCATCGTCAAACTTTCAGCGGCGTTAAAGAATACGTCATCAAATAGTTTACTAAAGCAAAAATTATCTAAAGCTCCACTATACAGTTCGCATTATCAGAAATCGCAGGCATCGGGTTTGCGCTGCGAAATGATTGTAATCGAAAAAATGAAACATAATGATTGGTTGCTAGCCTTTCAACGTGCCAAAACTGAAGTTGGTGAAATAGACCTCATCTTCACAAAACTAAATAGAGTCGTTCTAATTGAAGTCAAAGCGCTTAATAACTCGTGGCGAGCTTTTGAACGCATCGGAGCAAAGCAAACCCAGAAACTGCAGGCGAATCTTATTTTTTTATCTCAAAATTTCAAAGAATTTAAATTCTTCGCTTCGGTTTGCTGGGTTGATCAAAACCGAAAAGTTTATTTTGTCGAAGTGAATTAGCCTAGTTTCAGACTAGGCTAAGGCAGTCCAACTAGTAAATACGAAGTTCAGCTGGAGGAATAACTTTCGTAGGCTTGCCGTCGAAAGAGAAATCAAAAGTGAATTTCCACTCGCCTTCAGTAGAGGGTTTTTGCTCGTGGTAGAAATTAACGACCCAGCATTCGCCAGGGGGTTTTAGCTGCGTTATCAGCGAAAACTTCTTTAGTCGCGAATTGTTATCGCGGTCGGCGCTCGCATCAAAAATAACTCCCGTTAAAACGTTCACGTACATTGAAACAAATCCGATTGATAAAGAGACGTCATCTTGAATCGGGCCTTCTGTTCTTTTGCTGGCATAGCCAACGCGAAAGTACTGTTGCTTCTCATTCAGGTAGCTAAGGGCCGTAGCGCTGTTAGTTGCCTTCAAGTAAGGGTAGTAATTCACTTGTGAGTAACTTTGAATTTGGTCTAAATCGACATTCAAATTAGCCGACAGATCGGATAGCGGTTGGTCTCGATTAACACCGTACTGAGCTTGGTATAAATCGTAAGATTGGGTGAGTCGAAAATTAACTAAAGTTTTATACGAATCATCTTCACGTTTTTTTCGGACCAGGCGATCTAGTAGCGAGACCGTCACGATATGGCGATCGTAAACGCGATCGTCGTGATCAAATAAAATTCCACCCGGGGTATTCAAGTCGATATCAGAGACGTTGCTGCGTGCCGAGTTTGGCGCTTCTGTGCCTGTGCCATTTCCGAAAAAGGGATGTGACTGCGTTTGCACCCAAGGGATCCAACTATACTGAATTTCGGGAATGATTTCGTTTTTATATTTCTGTCCAGTTAAAGAATAATTGTTATCATACACGCGCTGAAATTTAGTGCGTGTATTTAAATCTAACTGCATGTAACGACGCGCGGTAAAGCGTTCTTCGCCGACGTCAAAAAAGTACTGCGCTTCGTTGTATGAGAAAGTCGGGGATATATTAATAAAGTCGGCCACATTATAAGTGTCGGAAGTAATCGAGGCCTTAAGCAAAGCGCGCTGACCCGTTCTAATTATATCGGTACCGGCGTCGTAGACTCCGTCGTTCACGTTGTTGCAGTTGAGGCTACCATTGTGCTCGCAGTTTGGGTTATTGGCCTCGTTAGTTACGTAGCGCTGAGTTACGCCCGTGGTTGTATCGTAAAAACTACTGACATTATCGTACGGACTGCTGCGATAGAATCGGGTGTAGTTTGTATCTACTTTATAATAAAGCGGTAAATCGAAGATGCGTTTGTAGGTTGAATCAAAGCGCAAAGACGGAAAGCGGTGAACCGCCGATTCGTTAGAAGATAGGGGATCTGATTGCAACAAATTTCGATAATAGCTCGAATCAAGTGTCGTCATTGTGTGATCAGAGGTATGCGTGTAGGTCATTCTATTTTCGAGCGCAGCATCCGCATAGTTACGGTATTCATCAGGGAAATCTCGTAAATATTGCAAATCGCTGGTCATTGAAAGCTGCAGTTGCAATTTATTATGTGGATCAAGTGAATACTGATTGTACGAGCGAAGGGCCCAACGATTGTACGCGGTGAATTGCTCTTCGGGCTGACGATAATTATTGTAACGAGATTCAGAAGCGGTCAGGGCATCGTGCAAGTACGAAGTATTGACCGAGCCAAATGAATTTTCATCAATTACATACCTATATTCGACAAGTGGCTTAAGACCACCGATTTCATAGTTTTTTAAAGTAAAAGTTGCATCTTGTGACCGTGATATAGCCCAGAAACCGCTTACTGCGACAGCCGATTTACGATTACGTAAGAAGCTGAACTCGGGCGTTAGTAGCCCGCTTTGGCGATCCGATTTGAGGGGGACCACTATATAAGGAAACCAAAGAACCGGCACTCCGCCGACTCTTAAGAAGGCACTTTTCATGTACGCGTAGCCGCCAAGTTCGGCTCTGATTTTACTGCCGTCAAAGCTCCATGTGGCGGGGCAGTTGGTGCAGGCCGTGTATTCGGCATTTGAAACGTAGAATTCGGTGTCGCTCAGTTTTTCGATTACGTCGCCTTGAAAACGAACGTTATTTGACCGAACCGATCCGTAAAAAATCAGTCCTTGATTGGCCTCGTAATCAAGTTGAATTTCTTTTCCGCTCATTTGAAAAGCGGCGGCTTGAACATTGACGTTGCCAACTAGGCGGGCGTGTTTTGTTTTTAAGTTAAGCTCTATTTGATCAGCTTCAAAAAATTGATTCTGATAAATCACCTTTACGTTACCTTGTAAAAGTACGGTGCCTTTTTCCAAGTCGCGCGACAACGAATCGGACGTAATGGTGAAACCTTGAATTTGCGCGGTTGATACCAGACTTATGTCGGACTGGCCCAACGCAAAGCGGGTAAAAAAACAAATAAATAATATATAAAAGGCTCTACGAATTATCATGATTAGGCAAAAGATTAGCATTTTTCAAAGTAAAGTCACCTCTACAGACTTAAGGTGCATTGATTATTTTGAGGTTCTGCCGATAACCCCTTAACAGGCCAAAAAGTTAACAGGCCAAAAAGTTAAGAGGAGATCTTATGCAAGCACACTTTTATGAAGTTGGTGATCTAACCGTAGTTGAAGTAAAAGGCCGAATCGAGGCTGATCAAAATAAGCCTTTCCGCGATGTTTGCGAAAGAAAACTGAAAGATAAAAAGGTTGTATTCTGCCTATCAGAGCTTAACTTTACGGCATCTGCTAATATCACAAGTTTTTTTGAATCTATTAAGTTAATCGAAGACGTTAAAGTAGTGGGCCTTACGCCTGATTTTTACCGCTTGCTTGATTTAAAAGGTATGACCGAGATCAGAACTTTCGCAACGCTGTCAGACGCTCTTAGGTCGGCTGCATTTCTCGGCTAAGTTGATTATTTAACTTTTCTAAACGATTCAATCTTTCATTCATTATCATTGATTCGTCGATTTGCTTTGATAGCTGTTGGCGAGTCACTTCAAGCGTCATTTCTTTTTCTTCTAAACGCAGGCGCAATTGGCCAGCTTCCATCGACAGAGTTGCGACGTTTTCTTGCTGGTTCTGAACTTGCAATTCAAGCGAGGTCTTGGACTGAATTATTTGGTTTAGCTTCGCCTGGTCTTCCTCATGAATACGCTTAAACTTAATCAATTCATTTTCAAAGTAATTTTTAAACTCGATCGCCTTTTTCATTCGCGAAACTTCTTGCGATTTCTCATCAGCTCTATTTTGTAATTCAAGAATTTCTTTAGAAAAAGAATGAATTTGTTCTTCGTAAGTACTGATCAAACTCGATTTTTCATTTTGCGCGATCTGCAGTTCGGCTTTACTTTGTATCAAAGCGGTATCAAAGCGCTTTTGTAACTCTTCATTCGCTGAGTGTAAATGCTGCCCTAGTTTTTGCGATCTGGTTAAATCTTGTTTCATCGTGGTTAGTTGCGTTTTCAGTTGCTCGATATACGGTTTAACCACGCCTTGAATTTTTAAGTGAAATTTAGCAAAGCGTTTAATTTCAGATAATTGGGATGTATTGATTTTTTCTAAAGTATAAACTTTTTCATTAAGCAGCTGTTCACGGTCGGAAAGTTCGGTATTTTCTTTCTCAAGCTCATCATTGCGATCGGTTAGAATTAAATTACGCTCGGACAAATTTTGCATTTCAAAGAAAAACTTATTTTTCTCTTCAATGAGCTTATTGTTTTCAGTTTCAAACAATAAAAGACGACGATAGTTTAATTTTAATTTAGTCTGTAACTCTTCGTTCTCTTTAGTTATTTCGTTTAAAATTAATGAATTCGGCGAATTGTTTGCGGCCCCGTAAGATGAATTATGCGATGAATTTTGTGATGGGTTTTGTGATGGGTTTTGCGTTGTATTGGGTTCGAGCATCTCAAAGTTTTTCATTTCAAAATCCATAAACTTCCTCCTGAAGTAATTGGCCGGGCGGTCGAAGCGCTTTGCCTTTTCTAGTCTAGTCTTAGTTTGCCATAAATAAGTCTAGCTTATAGGCCGCAAGAGATAAAACTAGACCTTTGTGCTGAGTCTTTGCGGTTCAGACCTTTTGGCGCACTTTAATTCGGGCTTAGCATCCGGGTTTTTAGTATTTTTTAAAAAAGCCGATAAGTAATTATGGGTGAACTTCAGACAAACAATCGGGCTAAATCGATCGATCTTGACGCAAGTGATTTAGGACGTCCGGATGGCTTACGCTATAATATTTTAAGTTGTGTTGTTAATGAGGAATATGATTTAGCGATTAAAACATTAAAAGAATTTATTGAGTCTGATTCAGATTACCCAAACTTTAAAATGAAAATTGAGCGCTATACTTTACACGCCATTGACCTCATTTATGCTATTCGAACGAAGCGTAATTTTCCGGGCTTGAATGCCCTGACTCGCACAAAGCAACAAGAGCTTCGCGAGAAGTTTAAAGAACACTTCAAAGAGCTCCGCCTAATGATGAAGAAGATCGAAAACTGCATGGAAGAACTTCGCATTAGTGATGTGAAGTCGACCCGTATCGTGGTTCGCGCATTCTGGTTATCTTTGCTGACCGTTTTCTGTACGGCATTCGTATACGAAGTTGTTCGCGGAATGGGTTACAATGTAATGATTTATTTTGACCACCAGCTGGGCGAGATCATGAATTGGCTTTTTAACCTTATTTAGACTATCTCATTCGATAGAAAAATGACTAAATTATTTAACTTCGTTATAAGCGGTCTTCAAGACTTCTAAGATGTTGCCGTAGGGTAATTTCTTTTTATTCAAATAAACCGTCGGAGTTCCTTGTACTTGAGCCTTTGAACCTTCAGCAGTAATTCTTTTAAGTAGATCAAATGTTTCGGTCGAGCTTGCACAGGTACTAATTGCAGCTTGATCTAAAGCGAACTCTTTTGAAAATTCAGCTAAATATGAGCTCACGTCAGTTTTAGAAATGTATTCGTCTTGGCGAGTAAAAAGCCATTCTTGAACTTCCCAACCTTTTTGTGATAGCTTTTCTGCGCAGATCGCATAGCCTGCAAGCACGCAGCGCGAGCCATCGCCTTTAGGCATTTTTTCTTCGAAATTGCACAAGCCATCTAGCGGATACGGCTTAAGTATAATGTGCGCGTTTGGGTTGGCTTTATGAAATGCAGTCATTGTTTTCGCAGCGTCTCGGCAGTGCGGACATTTAAAATCAGCATATTCTACAATAACTGCAGCTGATGTGCCTTTGTTGCTAATTCCTAGTGAGTAATCTATTTCTTGCTGGGGCGCATTTCTCCATTGCGCGATTTTTTCAGGTACCATTTTTTTAATTTCGTTTAAACCGTAATTTTCTTGAACCATCGCCGAAGCAACCCAGGCAAAAATTGGAATGAGCGCAAAAGAAATTAAATGCGAACGGTAGTTTCCGAAATACTGAGCGATCTCGAATTTCGGGCGGCTATTGACCTCGAAGCAGTTCCAGCCAAGAACTAAATTGATGATAGAGAATACGTAGGTTGCGGCACAAAACGGACATACAACTTTAATAACCGTGAATGAGATGATAGCCATTATAACCGAAGCGGCCGCCGCTAAAACAAGCAGCATGCGAGCTGAATTTTTCAGGTAGATCGAATTTTCCATCCAGTCTAGTCGAGCGCTGACGACAAATCCTAAAAGAATAAGATGAAACATCACTCCAAAAATTGAAATCGGGATTCCGAATAGTTCTGAGAACGAGCTCTGCGCTGCCGCATCGCAATTGATTGTTGCGCTGACACTACAGATCGAGTCTGCAGAAATACCAAGTTTGACTGCGTAGTGGTGAATAGTTAGGTAAATGAATAGGCCGATGGTCACAAGCAAACTTAAGATAAGGATATTCTGTTTTTTTGTCATATACATATCCTTTTTGTTTTCATTGTTGAAATCAACAATTGTTTTAATAAAATGAGGTTTATATACTAAATAAATATGGATTCGACGCAATTAGTTCAAATTCGAAAAGATTTTTATAAAACGATTAGAAAGCGTGCCGAAGCGATTACCGGTCACGAGCCAAAAGAAGTGCAAAAATACCGAGATCGGTATGAAAAAGAATTGAATTTATTGGCTTGGACTTCAGTGGACAAGCGTCATTTGTTTGCACGTATGAAAAGTGCCGATTTAGTTTTAGTTGGCGATTTTCATGCCCAGAAGCAGTCGACTCGCGGGTTCTTAAGAATTATTCGTAAAGTAAAGGTTGGCATATCTTTAGCGCTTGAATGTCTGGACGAAAAAGACCAACCAGCAATCAAAAGTTATCTGTTAGGTCAGATATCTGAAAAAGAATTTTTAACGAAAGTGGCCTGGAAAAAGAAATGGGGTTTCCCGTGGGAGAACTACCGCCCTTTGTTCAAGTGGGCGCAACAAAATAAGGTATTGATTTTCGGAATTAATTCTGACGAAAAAACACTTAAGGGGCGTGATGAAAAGTCTGCTTCGATCATTGAAAATATTTTTGCGTCACATCCAGATAAAAAACTTTTTGTTCAGTATGGTGATTTGCACATCGCCAGTGCGCATTTACCAAAGCAGTTAAAAAAGAAAATGCCAAAACTTGATATATGCATTATCTATCAAAGCCCTGAAATTCTTTATTTTAAAATAATGGAAAAGCAAAAAGAGATTTCGACCGACGTCGTCAGGTTAGACAACGATAAGTGGGCCCTGAATGTTCTGCCACCGTGGATCAAGTGGCAAGACTATCTGCTTTATTTAGAAAGCGGCTATGACAAAAAAATCAAAGTTTCAGATATAGATCCAACCGATAGTGTATCGCATTCAGTCGAATTATTATCGAACTCGTTTGGTTTAAAAACCGATATTGCTTCGCTTTCTGTTTACTCTGCGAACGACGATTCATTTTTTGAAAAAGTTGGGCAGCTGCCCCTGCAGTTAAAAAAACGTGTGCTCGCACAGGTTCAAGAAGGTGTTTCTTTCTACATTCCTGAAATTCAAATCGGATACTTAGCGCGTTTTTCGGTCAATCATGTGACTCGCGTAGCGGCGCAGTACATTTACTTTAAAGAAAAAGGCTTTTTAAAAACAGTGCTAGATCCTAAAAAAGATTTTTTAAAATGCATTTGGCTTGAAGCCGTTGTTTACCTTTGCAGTAAAGTGACCAATCCAAAAAGAAAAACAGATACGCTGCAAGATATTCGCGATGCCTTGCAGAAAGAACAATTTGACGATCGCGGCAAAGAGGCGCTGATGCTGTCGCTCACGCAGAAGCTGGCTGAATTACAGTTTTTATCCAGCGGAAAATTAAAATCGTTTAGCGAAATGGCAAAAAAATATAATACTAGTAGTTACTTAATCTCTGCGCAGATTCTCGGTGGTATATTAGGTGAGAAGTTTTTCTACGCCATTCACAAAAAGATCATTCGTTTTCCTCTGAATAAAACTCTGCTATTCAAAGATCTACAGATGGGGCACTTTGCACAGGCGTACTACGAGACTTTAGAAATGGTTGAATCTTGGCCTGTTCCATTTCGTAGTAAGTACGATCGAATGTAAAAAAAATCTGAAAAGTAGCGACTCAGTTAGTTTGTTCGTTAATTAATTACCTACTTTACGACGTCTTTGAACTCTTTGCCTGGCTTAAAGCGGGGCACAGTGGTTGACGGAATTTTATAGGTCTGGCCTGTTTTGGGGTTGCGGCCCGTTTTGGGCTTTCTTTCAGCGCGGCAGAAGGTTCCAAAGCCAACTAATTTGACGTCATCGCCCTGAGATACGGCTTTTTGAATAATGGCGAGGGTTGAATCTAAACAGCTTTCGGCTGCAACCTTGCTCATTTTAGCTTTAATCGCAATGGCACTCACAAGTTCGGCTTTATTCATATCAACTCCGGCAAAGGAACGAGGCTAGGAAATGCGCTCGTGATTGTCACTGCATTTCGCAATTCATTAGGACTCCGGGTAAAATGTCTTATTTCGAAACGATTAAACTTTGGTCAAGTCCTAGCCGAAGAGCCTAATATGAATAAAGTAGATTCATTTCTAATCATAATTATAGTCTTACTTTCGGGATTTTTTGTTGTTTACAAAACAGCCGCTTATCAGTTTTCGGGTATCGATTTTGAGAGACAAAAAAATGAGCAGTTAGTGCGTCAAATTCAGCGACTCGAGTTGACGGTGAAAGCCGCAGAACTTGAACAGAAAAATCGCCATATTGAAAAATCATCACGCAAAATAGCCAGTGTACAGCCTTACGAAATGCTTAAGCCTAAAAAAGCTTTTGATGCCAATAAACAATTAATGAGTAACGAAAAAACGGCTGAAATCTTATATAAAAAAGCAAAATTAAACTGTGGCAAATATAAAAAAGAAGAATTATGTGCGCAGCATATCGACGTGGTTGTAACCCAATTTCCAGAAACGCGTTGGGCCGGTGAGTCGCTGATTTTACTAAGCCGTCTTTATTTAAAAGCGCGTCAAACCGAGCGTGCGAACGAAGTCATGAATATTCTTTCGAGCGAATTTAATGGCGACAAAGAAATTCAAAGCAAACTGGCTGAATTAAAAAAAGGGCAATTCTAGTGCGTATATACAGCACCGCTTTGATAGCTATTTTAATGCAGGTTGAAGCTGTCAAAGCTGAAGTAATTCAAGTGCCGGAAGGCTGTATTCATAGTGAATCAGCACCTTGTCTGGTGCGTTCGACCAAACAGGCGGCCTTGCTTTCCAAAAATAAAGACTATAGTTACTTAGTTGATGCTAAAAGTATAACGAAGTGGAATTCATACCAAGACGAAATCAAAGTTGAAGTACTTGAAGGCACTTTGTATATAAAAAAATCTGAAGGATTTTCAAAAGTTTTCAATATTAATGGGGTCGTACTTACGTCTCATTCGTTTTTTGTATCGCGCGACCAGCAAAAGCTTAAAATTTTAGACGGTGAAAAATTCGTCATGTCTGAGTATCAGCTTAGCTCGAACGCCGAAGTGGGTAGTGTTGTCGTGAAGGTCGATTTCGTCGATAAACTCAATCTAATCGCATTCTTATCACAGTTCTTTCATACAAAGCCTCAACTGATGGATTACCTTAAAAAGAATGAATCGAAGTGGTCACAAGAGTTCGCTCAGCAAAATAAAAACCAAACCAAAGTCTTGGTGCGTGCAATAGCTTCCGTCGAAGACGAAGAGCGAATGAATGTTTTACGAAAGCAAAAACAAGAAAAAGAATTAAAAAGAGTGCGACAAGAATTTTTTTACAGGACTTTCTATCGTTAAGCCTTTAACCTATAGGCTATGTTAGCATTAAGACGCGCCAAAATTGTTGCCACGATAGGACCCTCTACGAGAGATCCTGAAAATTTAAAAAAAGCCATTATTGCGGGTATGAATGTCGCACGACTTAATTTTAGTCATGGCACTCATGAAGAGCACCTTGCGGTGATTCATCACATCCGAAAGATTTCGCTTGAGCTGCGGGCACCCGTAACGATTCTTCAAGATCTACAGGGGCCAAAAGTTCGCGTTGGTTTATTCGAGAAGGGCTCAATCCCTTTAGCCGAAGGGCAAATTGTGACAGTCACGATCGAGGACGTGCTAGGCCGCGAAGGTCTAATTCCCAGTGATTTTAAAGAGCTTTGCAAAGCTTGCCAGCCCGGAACTCAAATTTTATTAGATGATGGTTTAATCGAATTAAAAGCCCTTGAGGTTGGTGAAAAGTCTTTAACGGCCGAAGTGATCTACGGCGGAATTTTAAAGAACCGCAAGGGCATGAATTTACCGGGAGCAAATTTACCTGTAGAAGCGATGACGGCTAAAGATAAAGAAGATTTAGCCTTCGGTTTAAAAAATAATGTTGATTACGTGGCCCTGAGCTTTGTTCGTCATGGCAAAGATATTCGTCAGCTTCGTGAGATGATCGAGCGTGCGGGATCACCCGCAAAAATCTGTGCAAAAATCGAAATGGTTGAAGCTCTTGATAATTTAGAAGAGATTGTACGTCTGAGTGATGTGATCATGGTTGCCCGCGGTGACTTAGCAGTTGAAGTCGGGCAAAGTCGTCTACCAAGCGCGCAGAAAAGAATTATCAAATTATCAAACGAATTAGGTAAGCCAGTCATTACGGCTACGCAAATGTTAGACTCGATGGTCGAAAACCCAAGACCAACACGTGCCGAAATCACCGATATTGCGAATGCCGTTATCGACGGAACGGACGCACTGATGTTATCGGCTGAAAGTGCTAGCGGAAAATACCCTTTCAAGGCGATTCGAACGATGCACGAAATTATTCTAGAAGTTGAAAAAAACGAAGAAAATTATTATAAAATTTCATTAGATAACGAATTACTTAGCACGCCGGCGGCTATTGCGGCTAGTTCGGCCGTTACCGCCTTAAAGTTAAATGCGACGGCGATTGTCTGCTTAACCACGACCGGCAAAACCGCACAGATTATTTCAAGCTTTCGTCCGAAAGCGCAGATCATCGCAATAACAACGGATGTTGAAGTATTGAATCGGCTTGAAATTATGTGGGGCTTACAGACTTTACATTTAAGCCCGTACCATAATTTGAAAGATATTTTGGTGCAGGTCGAAAAATTATTGATTGAAAACGGGTTGTGCAAAACGGGCGACCGAATTATTTTAACCTTAGGTCAGCCCATCGCTGACAAAGGTAAGACGAATTCAATTCACGTTCACGTTTTGGGCGGCGAAGAGTATAAAAAAGCAGACGTGACGCGACTGCCTTTACGTTACAAACCGATTTAATTCACGACCATTGGTTTACAATTCGGGTGTTTGATCATTTTACCTTCTGTAGCTTTCATGACTTGTTCGGCAGTCATGTCGGGTGCGTATTCTAATAGTACGAAGCCCTGATCAGTGACTTCGATGACGCCGAAATCAGAAACAATTTTTTTAATACATTTAACGCCGGTTAAAGGAAGTGTACATACGCTACGAAGTTTTGAGTTTCCTTCCTTGTCTGTATGTTGCATAGCTACGATCACGTTTTTAGCGCCGGCGACCAGATCCATGGCTCCGCCCATGCCTTTGATCATCTTTCCGGGCACCATCCAGTTAGCGATACTACCTTGTTCATCGACTTCCATTGCTCCAAGTACTGTTAAGTCAATGTGACCACCGCGAATCATCGCAAAGCTATCGGCCGAATTAAAAAAGCTTGAACCCGGTATCGTCGTAATAGTCTGCTTACCGGCATTAATTAAGTCGGCATCGACTTTATCATTTGTCGGAAAAGGGCCCATACCTAAAAGACCATTCTCGCTCTGTAACATAACACTTTTTGTGCTTGGAATATAATTCGCAACCAGGGTTGGTATGCCGATACCTAAATTGACAGTATATCCGTCTTGGACTTCATCAGCGATTCGTTTTGCGATCTGTTCTCGATTTAATGGCATAATTTATTAACCTTTACTAACGGTGCGCTGCTCGATGCGCTTTTGATAATCTGTACCTTGAAAAATTCTTTGTACGTAAACGCCGGGTGTATGAATTTGGTCGGGATCAAGTTCGCCAATTTCAACCAGTTCTTCAACTTCGGCCACGGTTATTTTACCGGCGGTTGCGACCATGGGGTTGAAATTACGTGCGGTTTTTCTATAAATTAAATTACCGAACTTATCGCCCTTCCAAGCTTTAACGAAGGCGAAGTCTCCGACGATACCTTTTTCGAGAATGTATTCGCGGCCTTCGAAAGTTTTGTGTTCTTTCCCTTCGGCTATTTTGGTGCCAACTCCGGTCGGCGTATAAAAGCCGGGGATGCCGGCGCCACCGGCGCGCAGACGTTCTGATAAGGTTCCTTGCGGGCAAAATTCCAATTCAAGTTCGCCCGACATGAATTGTTTTTCAAACGTTGCATTCTCGCCAACGTACGAAGACAACATTTTTTTAATTTGTCGTGTTTGCAAAAGTAAACCCAAGCCAAAATCATCAACCCCTGCGTTATTAGAAACACAAGTTAGATTTTTCACGCCCGAATCGCGCAAGGCAGCAATACAGTTTTCAGGAATTCCGCATAAGCCGAACCCGCCGACCAATAAAGTCATACCGTCTTTGACTCCGGCGATAGCTGATTTGGCTTCGGCATATACTTTTTTCGACATAATTATCTTTCCAAAATCAGAGCGACACCTTCGCCGCCACCGATGCATAAAGTGGCTAAGCCACGTTTAACGTTATTCGTATTCATCGCATGAACTAAAGTTGTTAAGACGCGTGCGCCGCTGCCACCGATCGGGTGACCGATCGCAATCGCTCCACCGAAAACGTTAATTTTTTCAGCCGGGATCTCTAAAGATTTTTGCGCGGCCATGGTTACGTTCGCAAACGCTTCATTGATTTCGAATAAATCGATATCGCCAATTTGTAAATGAGCTGCCGTTAACGCCTTTTTAATTGCACCGACTGGAGCCGTTGTAAAATACTTCGGGTCTTGAGCAAAGTGGGCGTATGAAACGATCGTTGCTAGCGGCGTTAAACCGCGTTTTTTAGCTTCAGTCTCGCTCATTAAAACTAATGCGGCCGCACCGTCATTTAATTTAGATGCGTTCGCTGCGGTGATCGTGCCTGTTTTTTCAAAGGCCGGTTTTAATGCGGGCATTTTATCAAACATGGCTTTACCCGGCTCTTCATCGACGTCGATAATTGTGGGGCCTTTTTTACCTTCGATTGTTACGGGCGCGATTTCGCCTTTGAATTTTCCTTCGGCAATGGCTTTTTGAGCTTTTTTGTAAGAGTTAATGGCGAATTCATCTTGGGCCTCGCGCGTGAAAGAAAACTCCTTTGCGCAGATTTCAGCGGCGCTTCCCATGTGAAAATTATTGTACGGATCCCACAAACCGTCTTTTACCATTGAATCCGTAATTGGTTGATTACCCATGCGGTAACCATTGCGAGAGTTTTCTAATAAGTGGGGTGCCAACGACATATTTTCTTGGCCTCCGGCGACGGCTATCGAAGTGTGACCTAAACGAATTGAATCGGCGGCCAACATCACCGCTTTAAGGCCCGAGCCACAAACTTTGTTAATTGTTAAACACGGAGTTGAATTCGAAACCCCGGCGTACAAAGCGGCTTGCCGAGCAGGCGCTTGCCCGGCACCTGCAGTTAAGACTTGGCCCATGATAACTTCGTGCACTTCGTCCGGTTTTACGTTTGCTTTTTCAAGTGCCGCTTTGATAGCTATCGCACCCAATTTGGTTGCGGGTAATGAAGAGAGTGAACCCATGAATGCGCCAACCGGTGTGCGGGCGGCCGAAACGATAACTACTTTTTCCATATGAAACTCCTTAATTAAATTTTAAAATATTGAAGACTAAAATCTAGCAAATTTTTAGATGTGAGTCAGCCGCGACTACGGCATGCGAAAAAGCAAAACCAGTTGACTATTTTCTTAGAATCAAACAAAGGTGGTTCTATGGCAAAATCAAAACCAGCAGCAAAATCTAATTCGAAAGCAAAACCAGTTAAGGTTGCTAAAAAAGACAACAAAAAGGTCGCTAAAAAGCCTGTAGTTGTAGCAAAAAAAGTAGCACCCGCTAAGACGCAAAAGGTCGTAGCTAAAGTCATCTTAAAAAAAGCTGATGCGAAAAAAGAAAAAGAAGTTAAAAAAGTAGCAATCGCACCCATTAAAAATAACGCGAAGGCTAGCGAAAAAACGGTCGAAAGATCTTCTGACAAGCCCGAGAAACCGGTGGCGAAGCCGGTTGCTAAACCTGTAAAGGTCGATGCGAAAGCGAAATCAAAGGCAAAAAAACCTGAAAAGAAAGCTGAAGAAGATTTTGATGATGTCGTCATTGGCGATGATTTTGGCGAAAGCGAAATTGCCGAATACGAAGACGACTTGAAAGCCGTAGAAGACGACGACGACGATACAAATCTTGAAATAACAGATGATGACGAAACTGAAGAAAAAGATGAAGAGATTTATCTAACTGATTCTGAGGGTCGTAGGCTTTGCCGCGTTCGTGATTGCGATCAGGTATCGAATGTTGAAGGCTACTGCCGTTACCATTATTTATTATTGTGGAAAAAAATCCAAGTTCGTAAGCACATCCTGATCGACGGTAAGCTTGAAAAGTACGTCGAAGATTTAATGGGTCGTTACCCAGATAAATTCTTAGACGTTATTAAGAAAGATCTTAAGTCTGAAAAAGATTTCTTATCAGTCATTCAAGAAATGGAATTAGACGAGAACGCAATCGCTGAGAATGATGGAGAAGATGAAGTTCAATCATTTGCTGATGAAATTCGCGGTATTGGCGAAGCCCCTAGCATGGAAGACGATAGCGATTTCTAATTTTTTGTTAGTTTCTAATTTTGAAATAAAAAAAAGGACTCATCAAGAGTCCTTTTTTTTTACGTTCAATGTGATGTCAGCGTATTAGTCACAAGATGTGTTTGTTGCGGCCCCTGCAAAGTGACCATCTACATCTAGATCCAGTTGTAATTTACCAGCGCGACAAGCATTTTGTAATGTTGAAGCTGCAAAAGCTGCATTCGCTTTTAACGAAGCGTAGTCGGTATCGTTCATCATCGTTTCTTTTTTCATAAATGACTTGATGGAGTCAGAGGCTAAAGCTTGGTTTAACTGTAAAAGTTTATGGTAAGTCTCAGGATTGAAATGCGCTAGACCAGCAAGTAAACCCGCATTCTTTAAATGGTTCGGGCGATTTAGTCCGCAGTCATTATCTTTCATCATCATCACCTTGGCTTTTACGGCGCCTTTGGCCGTAATATCTTGCGCCGTTAATTCGTCAACGTGCTTAACATCGTTACCTTCAACATAGAAATATTCTTCTTTATAGTGTACGTTTCCGAAGCGATCACTTTGATTCATTAAAGTATCTAGCAATATCATGTCGGCTACATCACGCATTTGAATAAGCTTTTGTAAGTTACCTGCCTCGAAGCGATTCGATACAAGAATGTTAGCTGGCCGAGAGCTTCGTAATAATTGGTAGATCGGACTTTTATCACGAAAGTTAACCGCTCGTAACGCCTGATCAGCGCCACCAAAAAACATTTCACTATACTTTTCTTCTTTCGTTGGATTTTTTTGTAAAGCGCCAAAACTTTGTTGTTTATCATCACTCATCAATAAATCACGTTTCGGGCTGGTTGATCCAGGAGATAAAAAGCTGATAAGGCTTCCCCAAGTTTGCGCGATCAAAGCTTGACCTTGTTTTTTTGCTGACAATTCAGCAATTACTTTTTTTCCGATGCTGATATGTTTTTCGGTGTCCATTGTACGCAATACGGCGACGGGGACTTGGTTGATATCGCCCAAGAAACGCGACACGTGGTAATAGCCTAGAATTGAAGGCGTGTAACTGCAGCTTGTGCTTAATTTATATTTAGTTAATTTTTTGGATTCAGCCACATCGCAGCTGCGCGCCTCGACTTGCGCGGCTGTCATGCCCGCAGGGATCGAATAAAACTCAACGGCGGGGTTCGTACTGACTGTCTTACCGCAGGCTGCAACGTTAGCTGCGGCCCCGTGAATATCGTACGAGCATAATTTAAGTTCATTTTTACGATCTTTTTCAGAGTATTGGCCACCCGCTAATTTAGACGGTATGACGCAGATTTCATTTGCACTGCGCGGGATGATTTGTTCTCCACGCGGTAAGGTCGGAGTTAGGGTTGCCATGGCAGCCGGGGCTAATAGCAATATCAAAGAAGAGATCATAGGGTCCACCTTTGTAAATTATTTTTACTCAGTGAACCTCCAGCTAGAAATGTTCCACACCAGAACGATTAGGTAAGAGATCGAACGGCGAAAGTGTCAAACTTTTTATCTTAATGACAACTTAGGGAGCTCGCTCGCCCCATATGGCAATTACGTCGTAATTGCTAAAGAAGGTCGTCGCCAAACCTTTTGTTACGCCGATCAGGTAAAGCCGACCATTAATCGTCGCGAACAAAGGAGATCCGCTATCACCAGGCGCGACTCGCGACGTTGAAGTCGACTGCGCGGAGCCCCTAGAAAATTTGATCTGATTAAGTGTTGCCATTTGCTTAGTATCATTCGTAGAAATATATTCAATTGGATTTACGCTGACTAAAGTCGGATTCATTAAGCTGACATTCTCAATAGAGCGATTCCAAATATTTGCAAAAATAAAATCGGCGGGTAAAGACAACGGAACTGTTAGATAAACAAAGGCAAAATCATTTTCCGGAGAAATACGGTTAGCCGGAGAATTGAAACTTGTACCGCTCGAAAAACGAACCGAGACATTTGTATGATGATCCAAAATTTTAATGTATCCCAAGCTATAACTTGTGCCATCTGGGCGCGTTCGCGTTCGGTACTCTCCAACTTCGATTTTAATCTGACCGTTTGAGTTTAAAGTTGAGCCCGCTATGCAGTGAGCTGCCGTCACGATTGTGCCGGCATTAACTAAAGTACCTACACAAAAGCCATCGACGATATCTCCGTCGGAATCTGGTCCCGGTATTTTTAGCATGACAACGGATTGCCAGATCTTGTCAACCGCCGCCACTGAAGGTTTTAGGGCGTACGAATTCAGAGAGACAAGCATCATTAAAACAATCATTTTTTTCATTTGGGCCTTTTGTTTTCGATCTGTATAATGTTAGGCTAGCGCGCTAGTGAAGGTCGTCTTTTTTCTTTTTACGTCCGCCAAAAATTTTTGGAGTTGTCATATCGATTTCTTCTTCGTCTTCAGCTTCGGTCGTTAGTTCTTCGTTATCTGTTGAAGGCTCAAGGCCAAGATCTTCCATTTGCTCCACAGTTTCTTTTAATAAAGCTGATTCTTCGTCAACTCCTAAAAGTTTATTTGCTTCGGCTTCAAGATCAGGATTTACGCTCGAGTACTGTAACCATAATTTTTGTTTTTCGAACGGGTACTCTTGCCAAACGAATGGCATTTCGTGGTCTTCCTCGTTATCGAAATACTCGACCATTAAGCTTGCTATGGCGTCGACCGCGATATGAATTTGCGCAATGACATCTTGTTTAATTTTTGAGTGATCGATAGAAACTTCAAAATTTTGATAACGTAATTCGCCCGGGCGATTAATACCAACGCGAAGCAGTATTTCGCTAGGGTAAATTCGACCTTGAACCAAGAGTTTTTTACCATCGAGCTGAACCTTAAAGTTTTGCTCAAAAACAGTTTTAATTTGAGTAGAAAATTCTTTCGGCAGGTCCGTCCACTTTTTAGACTCTTTTTTACGCGGAATCATCAAATTGTACCTTCTAGCGCCCAATAAAATTCGAGCTTTAGTTGACTGAAATTAGAGATGTTTCTATAACTCAAAAGCACTTCGCTACACAATGGGAAAAATAAAAAAATGCAAGAAAACACGCCGACCATCAGTTCAGAACACGAGATGAATTTTGCAAAGCCTCAATTCAATCAAGATCTTGGTAAGGGCCGCGGAGTCTACATTTCAACGTACGGCTGCCAAATGAACGTTAACGACACCGAACGAATGTACTCACTTTTAGAGATGGCTAATTTTTCGGTGGTGCAGACTCCGGAAGAAGCTTCGATCATTATCATTAACGCGTGTTCGATCCGTGAAAAACCGGTTCATAAAGTTTATTCTGAAGTGGGTACCTACCGAAAATTAAAAGAAAAAAATCCACATATTAAAATTGGCGTCGGCGGTTGTGTAGGTCAGCAAGAAAAAGACAAGCTTATGAAAACTCAGCCGATGATCGATTTCGTATTCGGAACCGACAATATCGACACGCTTCCGACTTTGGTAGCTGAAGCCTACGAGACCGGTTCAAAATTAGTCGATGCTAAATTCACCCACAAAGCCCCTTACCATGTTGAAACTTTAGTGCGTAATCCCGGTATTTCAACTTTCGTAAATATTACTAAAGGCTGCGATAATTTTTGTAGCTTTTGTATCGTTCCGTTTACGCGTGGTCGCGAAAAATCAAGGCCGATCAATCATATCTTGATGGATGTGCGTACCTTAGTTAATCGAGGCGTGAAAGAAGTCACTTTACTAGGTCAAAATGTCAACTCTTACGAATCTGAAGGCGGTATTGACTTCGCCGACTTACTTAAGGCCGTTGCAACGCAAACCGATATTCAGCGCGTTCGTTATACGACTCCGCACCCTAAAGATTTTAATGATAAATTATTTAATGTGCTGGCCGATCACCAAGATAAAATTGGCGAGTACGCTCACATGCCCGTACAAAGCGGCAATTCACGAATTCTACAAAGAATGAATCGTGGTTACACGCGCGAAGAGTATATTGAAAAAATAAATCGTATGAAGCAGTTGATTCCTAATTTAGTTTTGTCGACTGACATCATCGTGGGCTTTCCCGGTGAAACTGAAGAAGAGTTTTTGGATACCGTATCGTTAGTTCACGAAATCGGGTTTGAAACAATTTATGCTTATGTTTACTCTCCGCGACCTTTCACTAAAGCCGCCGAATTTCCGGATCAAGTGGATGAAGCCGTCAAAAGCGAACGCTTAAATCGTCTATTTGATTCACATGAGGCCATGGCGTTTCCGTTAGCTAAAAAGTATGAAGGCCAAACTTTAAATGTACTGGTCGAAAAAATAAACGAGCAGGGTAAAGCGCAGGGTCGCAGCACTCAAAATAAATTAGTTTACTTCATGGGTTCGCCCAGCCTGGTTGGTCAAACCGTACCGGTTAAGGTCACGCAGGCATTCCCTAACACCATTCGCGGAGAGTTAGTTCAATGATAACGACGCCCGATTTTTTATTTTCTAAGCCGCAAGACGAGCGCGTGGATTTTGCCGAAAAAGACCTTATTTTAATGGTGCCCTACGGCCTCTCTTTATCGAACGGGACCGATCGTCCTTTCTTGATTCTAAAAGATGAAGCGGGCGAAGAAACTTTACCCGTCGGTATTAATTCGCTTGAAGCGGGGGCTACACTTACCCAATCTTCGCAAAGTAGTGTGCCGGTCAGTTTGCATAAATTTTCTGAAAGCTTGTTAATGAGCCTGGATATCAGGCTTGAGCGCTGCGTATTTGTTGAAATCAAAGGTGTACATCAATATGTGCGTATCTACATGCTGAACCATCCGCGCTACACCAGCCTTAAATTTCGCGCTGATGAAGTGATGAGTTTATGTATTCAATTAAAAATTCCGATCTATGCCACCCGCAGCTTTATTGCTCGCTCGAAGATCATGAGTGCAGAAATCACCGAGATCGCGCAGAATATTTCGGGTCATCCACTAGCGGCCGCGAAGACTAATAATTACTTAATGTAGAGGTTTTTGATGGCGATCATAACAGCCCGTGGCTTTACCCCAAGATTAGGCGAAGACGTTTTTGTCGCTGAAGGTGCGCAGATTATTGCAAATGTGGAAATCGGCGATCGCTCTTCGATCTGGTTTAATACGATTCTTCGGGGTGACGTGATGCCGATCCGAATCGGTCAAGGGACAAATATTCAAGATGGTAGCGTGCTACACGGCACCTTCGGAAAATTCGCCTGTGAAGTTGGTGACCGCGTGACGATAGGTCACTCCGTTATTTTGCATGGCTGTAAAATAGGCACTCGTTGCTTAATCGGAATGGGTTCGATCGTTATGGATGGGGCTGAAATTGGCGAATACTCGGTCGTTGGTGCCGGAAGTTTAGTGACCGAAGGTAAGAAATTTCCGCCGAGATCATTGATCGTGGGTCGCCCTGCTGTTTTTAAACGCGAACTGACCGAAGACGAGCTCAAATTTTTGGAACAGTCCGCCGATAATTATCTTATGTACAAAACCTGGTATTAATTATGTTAACCTTGGTCAACAACTACCAAGGGAGAACTTTCGATGAGTTCAGATCAGTCTCAGTTCGAGTTAGCGCTCACATTTGACGATATTCTATTAATTCCTCAGTACTCAGAAATTGTTCCGACCGAAGTCATTCCGAAAACCTTTTTTGCCAAAAATCTTTATTTAAATTCGCCGCTGATTTCAGCCGCTATGGATACGGTCACCGAAAATAAAATTGCCAGAATTATGGCGCAAAATGGTGGTTTAGGTATCATTCATAAAAATATGTCAATCGAAGCGCAGGCCTTCGAAGTTGAAAAAGTTAAAAAATACGAAAGCGGAATGATTCAAGATCCGATTACGTTATCGCCCGATCACTACGTGAGTGAAGCGTTAGAAATTATGGCGAAGTATTCGATCAGCGGCGTACCGATCACGTCACAAGGTAAGCTGGTAGGTATTTTAACAAACCGAGACTTACGCTTTGAAACCAATATAAATCAGCCCATTCGTCAGATCATGACAAAAGAAAATTTAGTCACAGCCGAAGAGGGTACGACCTTAGATCAAGCAAAAAAGATTCTACAAAAACACCGCATTGAAAAATTACCCGTTGTGAACAAAGAAGGAATTCTAAAAGGCCTGATAACGATTAAAGATATTGAAAAAGCCGAAGCCTACCCGCAAGCCACGAAAGATTCTAAAGGGCGATTGGTTTCAGGAGCGGCCGTTGGGGTCGGCGGAGATTCGTTCGAGCGCGCAGAAGCCCTATTGGCTGCGGGGGTCGATGTTATTTGTGTCGACACAGCTCACGGTCATTCTAAAAATGTGATTATGATGGTCAAAGAAATCGCCGCAAAATATAAAGACGCGATTATTGTTGCGGGTAACGTTGTGACGGGTGAAGGCACTGAAGAGCTTATAAAATCGGGTGCTGACGTAGTGAAAGTTGGGGTGGGCCCGGGAAGTATATGCACCACTCGCGTTGTTGCTGGGGTAGGGGTTCCACAAATTTCGGCTATTATTAAATGCGCAGCGGCTGCCAAAAAACATGGTAAATCAATTATTGCAGATGGCGGCGTGAAATATTCGGGAGACATCACCAAAGCTCTCGCATTAGGTGCTAATACCGTGATGATTGGTAATTTATTGGCGGGGGCTGAAGAAGCACCGGGCGAAACGATACTTTATCAAGGTCGTACGTACAAAATGTACCGCGGGATGGGTTCACTCGGAGCTATGGCGAAGGGATCAAAGGATCGCTACGGTCAACGTGACACAATGGATTTAGATAAATTAGTACCGGAAGGTATCGAAGGTAAAGTGCCGTATAAGGGTAATGCCAGTGGCATCATTCATCAGTTAATTGGTGGATTGAAATCAGGTATGGGTTACATCGGCGCACGTCATATCGATGAGCTGCAAAGCCGTGCGCGCTTTGTACAGATCACCGGACAGGGTCTTAAAGAGTCCCATGTTCATGACGTCAGTATTACCAAAGAAGCTCCGAACTATCGTTTAGAATAGGAATTAACTTGAAAGAAAAAAACGGCTTTCTGATCCTTGATTTTGGTTCTCAGGTTACGATGTTAATTGCCAGACGCTTGCGCGATCTGGGCTACTATTCAGAAATTAAAGCTTACAATGAGCCTTTAGATCAAATTAAAGAATTTAATCCGGACGGTATCATCTTAAGCGGTGGGCCGAATTCGGTTTACGATGAAAAAAGCCCTCATCGTAATGTTAAAGAGCTTTTAGAAATCGCCCCCGTATTGGGTATTTGTTACGGAATGCAGTTACTTGCAAATCAGCTGGGTGGCAAAGTCGAGCCCGGCAAAACGCGCGAGTATGGCTTAACTGAAATCAATTGGGATGCAGAAATTCATAAAAATTTGAAACTACCGTGGCCAGCGCAACATAAGATTTGGATGAGTCACGGTGATGTCGTCACCAAGCCTCCGACGAATTCGAGAGAACTTTTACGTACCGGCTCGCACTTGGCCGGTTTTATTGCGGATGAACACCATTACAAATACATGGCTTTACAATACCATCCGGAAGTTTCGCACTCAGAATACGGAACAGAATTTTTAAAATACTTTGCCACGTGGTGCGGGGCCAAGCCTACATGGAAAAGCCAGCATATTCTTCATGCGGCCGAAGAAATGGTTTTAAAATCCGTGGGACCGGCGGATCACGTGCTTTGTGCGCTAAGCGGTGGGGTTGATTCATCGGTGGTAGCAACTTTACTTACTAAAATCTTAGGTGCTGAACGTGTGCACTGCGTTTTTGTGAATAACGGATTACTTCGTTTAGATGAATTTGATGGCGTGATGGCGGCTTACAAAAAATATGGCTTAAATGTTATTGGCGTTGACGCCGAAGAACAATTTTTAGCGGCTTTGAAAGATATTTCTGACCCAGAGAAAAAACGTAAAGCAATTGGTGAATTATTCATTACGGTTTTTGAACAAACTTTAAATAAAGAATTAAAACCCTTCAAAGATAAGATTTATTTTTTAGCTCAGGGAACTTTATATCCGGACGTGATTGAAAGTATTTCGTCACTCGGTGGTAGTGTCACGATCAAGTCGCATCACAATGTGGGTGGGTTACCTGCGAAGATGAAATTAAAACTAGTCGAGCCCGTGCGTAATTTATTTAAAGACGAAGTCAGACGCTTAGGTGAAGAGCTTGGTCTTAGCCACGAATTTATATCTCGCCATCCTTTCCCCGGCCCGGGACTAGGGATTCGTATTATGGGTGATATTACGAAACAGAAGTTAGAGGTTCTAAAAAAAGCGGATGATATTTTTATTAAGGCACTTCGTGAAGAAGGATTGTATCATAAGATTTGGCAAGCTTTCTGTGTTTTACTTCCGGTGCAAACGGTTGGTGTTCAAGGCGACGGGCGAACTTACGAAAATGTTTTAGCTTTGCGTGCGGTTACTTCGGTCGATGGTATGACAGCTGATTGGTTTGATTTTGATGCAAAATTTTTACGTAAAGTATCGAATCAAATCACGAATCAAGTGCGCGGTGTAAACCGCATCGTTTATGATGTGACCTCGAAACCACCGGCGACGATTGAGTGGGAATAAGCTTCGAGTGGCAAAATATATTTTTCTTATTTTTTATTTTAAATTAAGTTTTGCCTGGTCGTTTTATGAAGTTTTAAATAAAGTTGAAAATATAAATTCTTTTTACATCATTGATATGCGGGGTAGGTCAGGTAACGAGACTGAATTTTTTGAAAATTCAGTGCATTTCGAGTGGCAGCAGCTTTCGCAGCTTGGGCTTCCCAGTCGCGGATACTTAAAAAAAAATCTAGATGCCTTAGCGCAGGATTTGTCGGAATTAGGGATTCATCCGGATAAGTCGCTGATTATTATTGGCCGAGGTCTGCGCGGGCGCGGCGAAGAGGGGCGCGTGGCGTACACCTTGACTAAACTAGGCTTCGATAAGGTTTTTATTTCGACGGGTTCATACTTAAAAAATAAGGGCTTTAAAATCAAAGCAAAAGCGCCGCCTCACATTTTGAAATCAGCCCTGTTTAAGGCTAAGGTCAAGACCGATTTAGAAATCAGTCGCGAAGAAATGAAATTACTCTTAAAAGATAACAAAAGAAGAGTATCTTGCTTAGATGTGCGGCCCGAAAACAACGCCGAGCAGTTGTTTAATTTAAAGTATTTTTGTAGAAAAATAAATTGGAAATCATTTTTTAATAAAAGTTTAAATATTGATCCGTTAATTGCAGCGTCGCTGACTGAAAACGGGTTTGCGAAGACCGATAAAATAATTGTTTTAAGCGAAGCGGGTTTATCTTCGCCCGGCGTAACACTCGCTTTAAGACAACTTGGTTTTAAAAATGCGGTCGTTTTTGAAGGCGGGTATTCAGACCTAAGAGCTTTGATGCTTGATACAAATATTTTTAGTACTAATCATTAGGCTACTTGAATAGATATGAATACAGTAGCGGCATCTAAGCATAAGCTAGCGTGGTTTTAACAGGTTAATGCGCCGCACACACGGACATTGATTTTGATTGGGTCTTCTCTGGGACGTACACTGAGGGAATGAGTTTTGTACATCTTCATAATCATTCTGAATACTCACTTCTAGAGGCTGCAGCTCGTATCAAGGGGATTGCAAAAAAAGCGGCAGAGTACGAAATGCCGGCTGTGGCGTTGACAGATAACGGTAATATGTTTGGCGCCATTGAATTTTATTTTGCCGCCCTTGATAAAGGTGTGAAACCTATCATCGGGATGGATGCTTACATGGCGCCCGGTTCTCGCTTAGATAAAAAGCAAGATCCGAATCAAAGATTTTCTGAAAATGCCTTGGGGCCTCGCCGTCTGGTATTACTTGCGCAGAATTACCATGGTTATCAAAATCTTTGCCGTTTAAGTACAACGGGCTTTAAAGACGGCTTTTATTGGAAGCCGCGCATTGATGATGATGTACTCAAAGAAAATAATTCTGACTTGATTTGTTTAACGGGTGGCTTTCGCGGTGAGCTTGCCGATACTTTTTTAAAAGAAGGCCCTGAAGCGGCACTTATGCGTCTACGTCAGTTAAAAGAAATATTTAATGATCGTCTTTATTTAGAAATGTGTCGTACTCGTCCTGAGTGGGGGCAGATTAATTCATTCATTATAGAAGCGTCGAAGATTTTAAGTCTTCCGGTCGTAGCCACAAACGAAGTGCATTACTTAACGGGCGACGATCAAATTGCGCAAGAAGTTCTAGTTTGCATCGGGACCAATAAGACTTTGGCCGATGATGGCCGTTATAAACTGGGCAGCTCTGAATTTTATTTTAAGTCGGCTACGCAAATGCAGGCTTTATTTAAAGATGTGCCCGAAGCGATTTCCAACACGCTCGAAATTGCCGGACGCTGCGATGTAAAATTTAAATTAAAAGACGCAAGCGGCAAAGCCATTTACCACTTGCCAAGTTTCCCGACGACAGAAAATCGCACCGTCTCAGAAGAAATTATTTTTAAAGCGAACTTAGGTTTACAAAATCGTTTTGAAGATATGGCCGCGCAGGGTATCAGTTTAGTCGATGAAAAGAAAAAAGAATACCAATCGCGTCTCGATTACGAATTAAGCGTGATCGACCGTATGGGTTTCAACGGTTATTTTTTAATCGTTCAAGACTTTATTAACTGGGCGAAAGATAATGATATTCCGGTCGGACCAGGGCGGGGTTCGGGAGCGGGATCTTTGGTGGCGTATAGTTTACGTATCACCGATTTAGATCCGATTCCGTATTTTTTACTGTTCGAGCGTTTCTTAAATCCTGAGCGTGTGTCGATGCCCGATTTCGATATTGATTTCTGTCAGGATCGGCGTCAGGAAGTTATTCAGTACGTCACGCAAAAGTATGGGCCTGATTCAGTTTCACAAATTATTACTTACGGAAAATTACAATCGCGTGCCGCTATTAAAGATGTTGGGCGCGTATTGGCGATGTCTTTTGCCGATGTGGATGCGGTTTCAAAATTAATTCCTGATAAATTAGGAGTCACCTTAACCGAGTCATTAGAGTTAGAACCGCGCATGCGCGAAATGATGGAAGCCAACCCCACAGTAGCGACATTGATGGATCTTGCTTTAAAAGTTGAAGGGATGGTTCGCCACGCGGGAATTCACGCTGCCGGCGTTATTATCGCCGACGGTAGCTTAACCATGCATGCGCCGATGTACCGCGGGGCTGCCGATGAGAACGTCGTGCAGTACGATATGAAGCATGCCGAAAAGATTGGGCTCATTAAATTCGACTTTTTGGGTTTAAAAACTCTGACTCATATTAATAAAGCCTTAAAGCTAGTGATGAAAAATCGCGGTATTAAAATTCTTGAAAAAGATATTAACATCCACGATTCGAAAATTTACGAATTATTATCGCGTGGTGATACTGCTGGCGTATTTCAGTTCGAGGGAGAAGGCATCTCGGACGCCACTCGTAAAATTAAGCCTACTAATTTCAATGACGTGACGGCGATCACATCATTATACCGACCGGGCCCGATGGCGAATATTCCCGAGTTTGCGAAGCGTAAACACGGCGAAAGCCCGGTTGAATATCTGCTCGCTGATAGTAAAAAAGTCTTAGAAGAGACGTACGGTATCATGGTTTACCAAGAGCAAGTTATGGGTATTGCGGCGACAATCGCGGGATATTCTTTAGGTGAAGCAGATATGCTTCGTCGAGCGATGGGTAAAAAGATTAAGGCCGAGATGGATCAGCATCGTGAGCGCTTTTTAAAAGGCGCTAGCGAGCGTGGTCATGATAAAAAGAAATCTGAAGAGCTTTTCGAATTGATGTTTAAGTTCGCCGATTACGGTTTCAATAAATCGCACGCGGCCGCTTATTCGGTCATTACGGCGCAAACGGCCTGGATCAAACATTATTACCCCGCCGAATTTTTTGCGGCCTTGTTATCAACCGAGGTCGGCGATACAGATAAAGTCGTTAAGTACGTTAAAGATGCGCAGAAACGTAATTTGACAGTGCGTCCGCCGCACGTGAATTTTTCTGATTACTTATTTACCGTGAACGGCGATGAAATTTACTTTGGTCTTGGCGCTATTAAGGGCGTCGGCGAATCAGCGGTTCAGGCTATTTTAGAGGCCCGCGATAAAATGCCCGATAAGAAATTTAAAACGATCGAAGAGTTTTTCAATAATGTTGACCTACGTAAAGTAAATAAAAAAGTACTCGAAAACCTTACGAAGGCTGGGGCCTTCGATGATTTTGGTTATCACCGCGCACAATTATTTACAGGCTATCCGCAATTTTTAGAGCGCGCGGTCGAGACGCAAAAAGATCGTGAATCAGGGCAAGTCTCATTATTTGAATTAAGCTCGAAAGAAGAAACAACTGTTATTTTACCCGATGCCAAAGTTTGGTCGCGTATTCAATCATTAGCCTTTGAAAAAGAAGTTTTGGGTTTCTACCTCAGTGATCACCCACTACGAGGATTCGAAAATTTCTCAAAAGTCTGGGCTTCGGCGACCGTTGCCGATCTACCCGAGTATTTTAAAAAACATGCCTCCGACGCCGAGAAGGCTGGTGAAAAACCAAAGTGGGGCGAACAACGTAATAAAACCCGCGTGATCTTAGCTGGGCTTATTACCGAACATAAAGAATTAGTTACTAAAAAAGGAACGCGTATGGCGTTTGGCCGAGTCGAAGATTTGACCGGAAACTGCGAACTTGTGATTTTTCCAGACACTTTTGCTAAGTATGGGCATTTGTTATCTGAAGAAAAACCACTTCTAGTCGGTGGCGGCTTAGAAGTATCCGAGGGAAATCCCAAAATTATTGTTGATAGTTTTGCGCTATTTGATGAAGTTTTGCGTAAAACAAAAAAAATATCGATGCGTTTAGATAAAATCGATATGGATGATTTTGAAAAGTTAGACGATTTACTGGGTGCCCATAAGGGCTCGACCGACGTACGTCTAGTCATGAAGGTAGACGGGCTTGAGATGGAGATCTTTCCGGACGAGCCTAAGCAAGTTCAGATTTCAGATGATTTTTTTGAAGGAATTCACCAGCTGTTTGGCCGCACGGACTTTATTGAAGTGCAAACTTAGGTTACACTGGTCATAGATTTTTCAAGGGGAATTTTTTTGAGAACATTACGTCAAATATCTTTTAGTTTCACGGCTTTAACCTTGCTGGCTGTGGCCTCGTTAAGCGGTTGTCAAACATCGCCCGAAACTCAGGTTAGCGCCCAAGTCGAAGAGCCAAGTCCGGCGACCAAAGCAGTCATCAAGCGAAGTGTAAAAGATGTAAACTTAAAAAAATTAAGTGGTGATAAGGCGCCCAAAAAGCGCGTCGCGATTTTACCTTTTTTAGATAAAAATAGCGAGCGCGATGCGGTGGTATTAGAACAAGCTCGAATTGCTTTCATGGATGACCTTAATAAGACCGATGAAATGGTCGCCATCGATAGCAGCGAATTAAAAATTGATTTATCGAAGTACATCAAAAATAATGCTTACAATCTTCCCGCAATAGCTAAAGCCTTGCAAACCGCAGAAGTCAGTTCGATTTTAGAATCAAAAATAATTGATGTTCGATTAAAGAATGATTTTAATCAGGACGGTACATATAAAAAAAGTAAATTAGCGGCGTTTGAGGTTGTGGTACAGGCGCGGTTAATTAACATCCGTTCTGAACAAGAACTTTTTAATACCGTTAAAACAGTCACGATCGAAGAAGAGAATACAAAATTACCAGAGAACGTAAATGCGAATTACTTTTTTAATCGTAACCCTGAACTTGTAGGCATTTTAATTAAAGATGCTTTTTTAGACTTCACTCCGCAAATTTCTGAAGCCTTATTGCAAATTACCTGGGAAGGTCGCATCGCTGCCTTGAACGGCGAAAAGATTTACTTGAATGTTGGTAAAGTTTCGGGCGTGCAAGTGGGTGATGTATTAAAAGTAGTTGAAGATGGAAATGAAGTCTACGACCCCGAAATTGGCTATCATGTCGGAAAAGTTCCGGGCCGAGTGAAGGGTACTTTAGAAATTATAAGTTACTTCGGACAAGACGGCGCAGTGAGCGTTATACATTCCGGAGCGGGGTTTAAAGAAAATGATCGCGTCGAATTGTACCAATAAGCCTTCTGACAGAGTCGATATCAGTGAGCGGGCTCCGCAAAAAAAATGGGTATTAGAATCGTCTTATCTAGGATTGTATGACTACTCGCGTGCGGAACGCCTGCAACTTGATCTTCAAAATCTTGCTTTAAAAAATCATCTTTACTCGGTGATCGGGCTTGAACACCCCGCCGTTTTAACGCTAGGTCATCGCGCCGATGCGCAGCTTGAAATTATGGTGACCAATATACCAGTTGTGCAATCGACCCGCGGGGGGCTTGCGACGATTCACTCTGAAGGTCAGTTGGTCATTTACCCTATTTTGAATCTTCGTGAGCTTAAATTGGGTGTCAAAGATTACGTCTGTTTGCTTTTAAAGACCACCCAAGAATTATTGGCCGAGTACGAAGTTCACTCTTCGGTCGATGAAAAATCCATTGGCCTGCACACCGCTAACGGTAAGATTGCTTTTTGTGGTATTCAAATTAAAAACGGAATTTCACAGCACGGTATTAGTTTAAATGTTCGTAATGACTTACAGCTTTTTGATGCCATCCGCGCCTGCGGAATGAAAAATCAGCCACTTGATAAGTTAGCGCATTACGGGATCGACGCTAGCTTATCTGAATTGTTTACGAAGTGGAAAGACCTGTTCCGGCGCCAACTTGAAATGCGACCTTAGCTATTTAGTGCGCTGACCGATTATTTCATCGGCCCGATTTCACTGAGAGCTACGGATGAGCTCATCGATTAAATTTTTCTGCTGTGACTTAATCACACCTTTAACTAAAGATTTAAAAGGAATATTCGGTCCACGTCCATAGGCAAGGGCGTAAATGATAATTTCATCACTTGGTAATTTTTCAAAAACCGTGATGACTTGGCGGAAGTAAACGGGCGCTTCAATGCCCGCTGCATTTTCTTCGTTAAATGAATGAATCACATATTTGTGTTCGTTTTTCCAGATGTTCTGCGTGAAGCAGTAAGAAGACTTGCCGATCGCTAAAATTGAAGTTTCGTGGCAAACTTTATTTGTATTTGGATCAATGGTTATTTTCTTTAATCCCTGGATGGTTCTTTTGTTAAATTCAGGGTCTAAAAACTGGTTAAATACTTTATCAAGGTTTAATCGACCTAAACAGTTGACGGATTCAATTCTTAGAAAGTTATTTTCGAATGGAGCCGCTGCAGCCGGAGAGTTTGAAAAAACGCTATCTAAAAAATCGATGCGCGTGTTATTAGCGCAGGTATTAAAAGTTTTAATTTCTGAGGTAAATTTCAGTTTCATCGTTTGGCCGAAGTCAGCGATGTAGTCAAGCGGTGGGTCAGCCAGGTTATTGCGTTTCCAAAAGAGGGCGACCTGTTTTTCGACGCCCGCGGGAGGAGTTAAGCTATTAAGCCACTTGTCGTAATCACCTGTTTCAATCTGCCAAGCTTGTGCCGAGGTGCAAGTTAAGGCCGCCAATATATTTGCCAACACAAAAATTGTCTTCATGGTGTTTCGCTTACGTTAAGGTTAATGTACTCAGTTACCGAGTATTCAGGAAATTCTTTAGCCATCTTTAAAAATACATCTGCAATAATTGCGTTCGTATACGCTTCAGAAATCCACATAATTAACGAGCGAGCAATGGCTGTCGCGGTAAAGAAATTGTCAGCATCCCAATAAATAATGCCGTCTTTTTGGCGAGCATTTTTTAATAGATAATGAACTCCGTAGACTAAGGCTTGATGCACCAGAGGGTCGCGTGGGTTTGCATACTGCAACAGTGACGCTAAAGCATAGGCCGTGGTCAAAGTTGGGTCTTGCCAAATATTTCCTTCATTGAACCATGCGCCTTCGGCGGTTTGCATTTTGATGATTTTTTTAATCATCAGATCATGTGAATTTTGAGTGATGCAGCTTTCGCCTGCTTTTTCACTAGATGCCAGTGCGTAGGCCAAATTCAAAGTGTTCGGATAGTAAATTCCACAATCTTTGTGTTTATCGTTTGTTATTTGCGCGTTGAGCATCGCGCACGTAGCTTCACGACCGGGCATGTTCGCATTCCCAGAAAGCGCCGCCATTTTTAAAATATTAGCGTTAACGACGCAATCGACATCATTAACGTTGAACGGAATTCGCTCGCCTTTGGCCGAGCTAGAGAAATAGAATCTAGGCATATCTGGATTTTTTTCGTCGTACAACCAAGTCATGAAGGCGCCTGAATTAACTAACTGATTGCGGCCGTTGTAAAACTGCGGGTTTCTAGAAAGGTCACGGTATTTTGAAAACTCTAATAGTGAAGCTCGCGGAATTGAGTATTCAATTTGGTTTATTCTCGCGTTGTAAATTTTGGCTGTTAGTACCGCCGATGAAGTATCAGCGTCGTTGGGCACGTTGGTGAATCCATGCCAGATTGGTAAAAGAGTCATATTAACAGGTCTTCTAACCCAGACACCTTTATTCATACGAGCCGGATAAAAATTGAAGGCTGCGCCTTGCTCGTATCTTTTAAATGTATGCGCCGCTGAGGCAAGTGCACCAGGTATCTGGTTAAGCGGAGCTTCATTTTTTAATTCGGGATGATCCAAATAAGTTTGCGCCAGAATATTAACAACGGCGGCGGTTGTAAAACCGGTTGCTTCATGATTTTGTCCGATGGGTTTACCCACCCCAGCCAAGATCGGTACAAGGGTCGATTCAATTCGGGTCGGAAACTCTCCGCTTAAGTAGTAGGAATCGGTTTTAGTCACTTGTGTGCTCAACGCGAAGTGAAGGGCCTTGTAAGAAACCTCTTTTAAGCTAAGCGAAGAAAGATCGGCGGTCGCTGCGAATGAGTTTGCAGTCAAAGAAATAAGACTTAAAAACAAGAGCAATGTTTTCATAAACGCTGTTCAAAGCACGCTTTGGGCCATGGTAGAATCAAAAGGGGAAGATTAAGGCAGCCAAAACTGTCAGTAGTTTTGACAGTAGTCGAAATTGAGCGATCTTTTATTTAATTTACCACTTCACTTTTTCGGAACGATTTTTTTTAATATCACTACGAATTTTCTTACCTTCGAGGCGTTTACGAATCGAGCTTCTTTTTGGCTTCGTGGCCAAGCGCTTTTTTGGATCAATTAAGGCTTTTACGATCATCGCGTTTAGTATTTCGTAGGCTTTTTCTTTATTACTTTTTTGGTCGCGTTGATCTTCGTTACGGACTAAAATTTCGTCACCTTGAACTAAGCGGTGGGCTAAGCGCACCAATAATTTTTCTTTTTCGATGGGCGTTAAAACTTCAGAATTTGAAATTGAAAAGCGTAGCTGCACAGCTGAATTTGTTTTATTAACATGCTGTCCGCCGGCGCCCGATGAGCGCGTTGCAGTCCACTCAAGTTCGGTCCAGGGAATTATAATTTTCATAAACTGTGTGATCTTTCAAGAAAAAATAAAACCACCGCTAGCAAGATCAGACCTACACCCATAATTAGTTTTTCGTGATCTTCTAGCCAATCTAGTTTGTAACGTTCGATCGTTTTGGCCGATAGCCAGGCGAAGCTAAGCATCGTGACGAGTGTTCCCACCGCTAAAGTGAGGCTGAGTAAAACAAAGCCTGACCAGCCGAAGCGCACCGAAGTTAAATAGATCGGAAGAAAAGCCTCGCACGGAGAAAAAGTTAGAAGCGAAAGTAGGCTTAGAATAGCCCAACCATCTTTCGAGGTTTTTTTAAGCTCATCAAGGTGTTGATGTTCGGTTTCGTGTGCGTGATCGCAGTGGGTGTGCTTATGGCCGGTTTTATATTGGTAAATTTGGTAACAACCGTATGATGCGATCGAAATACTTGCGATCAGTAAAAAGTAACTTTCGATCTGGTGATATACGCCGAGCCCTAAAACAAAAAGTAAAGCGCCCAATAAGGTGGTCATAATGACGTGACCCATGCCAGCGATAAGTAAGATAGATTGCGTTTTAGACCAGGTCCATTTTTGGGCGCGTGATGCCATCACAAATGGCAGCCAGTGAGTTGGAATGGCGGCGTGTAAAACCGCAACAACAAGGCCCGTGATAAGAATAGGTAAAATGCTGAAATCACTCATGAATTAAATGGTTTAGACAAGACCTCGACAGAATGCAAGGCTTCCTGCTACGAAGCTTGAATATGGCGTCAAAAGCTGTTAATTTTTACAAACAATTCCATACATCGTCCTTTAGCGCAGTTGGTAGCGCATTCCCATGACATGGGAGGGGTCGTAGGTTCGAGTCCTACAAGGACGACCATTTTATCCAGCTAATGAAATTACTTCGTAAAGCAAGTCTGATTGATTAAAAAGTTTGGTTCTTCTCCAAAGGTAGGGGCAGTCAGTGTTTCTGCTAGCCGCAATAGGCTTTCACTCTTAGACGATAATTGTTAAAATTATGCATTCCGTAAGCTCTGTTTTGTATCTCATCCATTCGCCGATGTAAACCCTCAGTAATCGAGTTAGTTTTACTAAATCGCCACATTCGAACGATCTCTTCACTCCATTCTTCCAAAGTATTTCCAAGCGTTTCTAAATTTTTAAAATTCGACATTTTTAAGGCCCGTATTTTATCTAAAAATTCTTTTACTTTTGGTACGGCCTGATGACGATTATAAGCCCTTGTTAAAATTAATTTCATCAAACTTTGCTTAAAATCATAAACCGCTTTTAAAGCCGGGTTTTCATCTAAATATCTAACTAAATTCTTGCGCGATTTTTCTTTCATATTAGTCCACTCATGCATACGCATTAAATACATCAACCCTCGATTCTTTCTTCCCACTTCATCAAGTAAAGACCATGTTTTTAAAAAGTGATGATTCACTAACCTCACCACATGGAAACGATCTGCAACTACCATCGCTTTTGGAAAATAATCACGTGCAATTTTTCGGTACGTTTCACTTAAATCCATTACAATTACTTTGCAGTTTTTTCGATCGGGCATGCGCCTTAGATACTTGCCTAGATTGGATTCCGTGCGACCCAATGTAATATCGAACACAGTGTGTTTCTGTAGATTTACAAGCGTCGTCTGGTAACCTAACTTTTTATTAAATTTCTTTTCATCGATTCCTAAAACTTTCGGGCAGCTTGCATTTTTATGCTCGTTAAATTCACGTTGGATGTATTTTCGGTAATACCTTACAACCGTCGCTTCGCCTAATCCTAATCGCTTGCTTACTTTTAAAACCGATGTGCCATCGTGATGTTTTAAACTAACCTCATCTTTGAACGGTTCAGTTGATCTTTGGTATGGCAAAATGCCGGGTAGTCTTTGGTTAAAATACTTTTTGCAATCACGGCAATAAAACTTGTACGTCTGGATCATCAAAACGCTTTTTGATAACCCAATGCTGTGATGCTTTAAAACGCGATTAAAGCGTTCCTTTTTTCGAAGATTAATCGACCCGCAGTGAATACATCCGATCAATCCGGTGTACTCTGCGATGATTTCGACGGTCTTTGCGCCGCGATAAGAAATGATTTTATAATCCGGTAATCCAATGATAGATTCGTGCTGATTCGGGGGCATTTAGGGTTCCTTTTGTTAAAACGTCTTGTAGTAAAAACATTCTAACAGATTCCCTGACTGCCCCTGTCATTGATGGAGAACCAAAAGTTTGGGTTATACAGTGCCACTGTTATAGATTTGCGCTCATGAAGAAAAAAATTCTGTTTGGGTTCGCATTTTTTTTGCTCTCAAGTTTAAAGGTTCATGCGCAAGCTCTTTACTCTGAAAACTTACTTAGTCGCGATATTATGGTGTCAGCAAAGACTTTAAAAACAGAAAAAAAAATTTACAATTATTTCTACTTACAGCAAGTTTGGTCAGAGCTTCGAACCGAAGCGGGCCGCCAAAGTTTTGTAAATCGATATTTATCTGAGCGCGCGGGATCTTTCTGGGATTTAGATTTTACCGATGCCTCGACTAAAAATTATGCGGCCGGCGCAGGTTTGTATTTTGCGATTGATCCGCTTATTTCTAAAACTTACGGAAATTCGTTCGTCGAGCTAACGATGCCGGCAGGAACGCGCTTTATTAATGTGGTTTCACCCATCGCGATAAAAAAAGACACGATGGCCGCAATGCTTGCCGAGGGCTTATTTACCTCGGAGCAAGTCGCCGAGTTGTTTCCTAAAAGTTCTGGGTTTTACCGTGATACTTTGCGAGCAATGGTGCAGCCACAATACACAAATTTTCGTCGTATGGTTCAGCGTATTTTTACGACCAATAATATTCAATTCGTTGAGTATAATTTCAATTCGAGCCTAGGTGGTTTCTGTCGAAAGCACAGTTACTCGGCTTTTGTATTTGTCGGACAACATAATTTAACGAATGAAAAACGTGGGATCGTCGTCGGCGCTTTTCAAAATATAAGTTTAATGTCAACCCAGCTTGATTTGCCGAACCTAAGCGTTGCTGAAACCGATAAACAATCGGCAATCGTTAAATTTAGATCGGTTTTGGAAGAGCTACCGAACAAAGGTGGGCATTCCGCCGCGAGAGCCTACATACTGCAGCAGTATACTGAAAGCGAATACGCCGCTTTAAAAGACTGGGCCTACAGCTGCGAATAGTTTAATTTTAACTAGAATTTAGACAATCTGTAAATTTCGCCTGTACAGAATATCGACAGGCGAATATTTTAAAAATATAATCTATACTTCCGTCAGATGAAATTATCTTACTTCTTACCTGTTGTTTTAGTCGCTTTTTTTATCGGTTTTACACCGCTAGAAATATTTGCCGGCGAAAACGCCCCAGCTGCTGAGACTTCAGATGCGGCCACACTGATCGTAAAAACGGAGTTACCGAACCAGCCTCGAATTTCTATTCAGTCTTTGGGTGACGTACCAACTTCGGCAGTGGCCAGAGCATTACATCAAGCTCAAATGACCGATGTAGCTACCGTGGTCACTTCAGACCATCCGGCCGTCATGCAGTTAACAGCTGCCGCATTTGCGAAGGCGAAGAATTCAACGAAGCTTAAGTTTATGCCGATGGGCGCGCTTACAAAAATGACGGCGGCCGCAAAACTTGAGTACCGCGAATACTTAGCTCGTGCCAATGAAACACTACGCTCGGATAAAGTAACGTTATTTGTTTTGGCTGTTACAACGGCCACCGATTCTCTGGTTTGGATTCATGCATCGTCATTAGGATTTCCGCAAAAGCTTTCGATGGTCTCGTTTAATATGCTTATGGCGGTGACCTTTGGCTTAGATCGAGACCTGTGGGGTAAAATGACGAGACCGGTTCAGAATCGGATGATGGCTGCACTTGAACGCTTGGGTGGAACATCAAACTTCATTAAGGCGTCGAATGTGTTAGCTAGTCAATTTGCATCGAACTTGGCGATGGGGACTGCCTTTTACGTTTTGCGCGGTGGCCTTTTGTCATTTGATCAAATCGACACGATACTATTATCAACTAGTTTTTGGTCTCATACCCTGAAGTTGACCACCATGATGACACTAACTCAATTTGCGTGGGCCGAAGTTTACAATAAAGTCGATGCCGATGTAAATCCCGTCGCAAAATTGAATCTTAAAAGAATTTCGGATATGCGCGGAGTTATTTTAGCTAGTCTGGCTAGTATGAGTATGGTTTTTCAACCGGAAGTTTATGGCAACACTCCAGTGATCACCTTTGCCGTTCACGGATTAATTGGTTTAACGGCCTTACTGAATGTAGATAGAGTGGTAAACCTACTAGAAACCAGTCAAGCGTCTAATTTAATCTATCGTTACTCGATACGTTTAGAAAATATTTTAAAAATAAAATCACCGGCCCCATCAAAATGCGAAAATTTATTCGCATTTTAATATAAGCTTAGTTCGCTTTTAAAATTCGGCAGTTGTAACTGAATTTACTTTGATCGGCATCGGCTGGACGAATATTTTTTCGTTTCCAAGAAAATATACGGGGATACTCTTCGGTTAAACAGTTATCGAGTTCACCTAATTGATGATAGGATTTTGATAAACCAAGTTGGTAATTATCAAGATTTGACATTAACATATCGTTAGTCGTTAAATCTCCTGAGGCACCGTAGGGCATGTCAAATAAGGCTAAAATAGTATCTTGCCAAAAACGACTGGTTCGTCCGTTTCCATCGTAAAAGGCATGAATTTGCACGATGTATTGTTGAATAAAGTACGCTAGTTCAGTCGGAGTAAATAGTCGGTCTTTCCAAACCATGTGTTGTCCGGCTCGTGCTTGAGCAAGCATTGTATTCAAAAAGCCTGTTAATAATTTAAGATGTGTTTCATTAACCTTAGGGTTTCCGGGAAATAGTGTCATGTCCCGAACATCTACTAAGCGGTTGATCGAAACGTCTTGCCCCGTCATTGCTTTAGTTGGCGTTAGGCCTAGGTGGTCGTAAGTAGCATTAATGATTTTCACGTCGTTGATATTTTTTTGCGCCTCGACAGCCGTAGAAATTGGCCAAGAAACAATTCCTGTGCTGAAGGTCTTGAGCGTGCCGGGTTTATTAACGTCACCGAATTCTCCGGACTCATCTTCGTAAAAAAATCCAATGTGAATCTTTTCTAGATAAGGCAGGTCAATTTGAACGCCTGCTTTTATATCAGCCATCGCTGATTCCAGTTGTTTGACCCCGCGAACCCAGTTATTCCATACCAATGACGATCGGTAAGGAATAGCCTTGGCGGCATCAATTTTTGATTTTTGGTAAATCAGTTCGACGGGCATGTTCTGCTGTGCCGCGGTTACTAAACTGGAACGATCGATGTAACGTAGCGCCTGATACAATGTGATTTGTTCAAGATTAAGTGAGAAGGTCTCGGCCTTTGCTCTTACCGCGATATATTTTTGGTAAACGGCGCACTCTTGAATGAGTTTTTGTTGGTAGGCCCAAACTGCATATTCGGATAGGCCTTGAGCGCGTAGAGGCTGGTCTTTTAATGCGCAAGTATTTGTGAATCCAAATGAGACACTTGAACTCAGTAAAGTCAAAAATCCGGCTACTGCTAAAAAGTAATTTGTTTTCATAACAGACTACTTAGCTAAAAGTATTCCAGTCCAGCGTTAATAAGGCGCATTTGACGGCTATCATTTAGCATCAGACGTTTTTTGTCATAGAACTTGGCTAATGTTTTGTCAGATTTAAATAACCTGTCCAGGTTTTAAAATCACGCCCGCCCAAGAGGCTCTCATTACCTGGCGGCTGGGACGATTGACAATTTATAAATACTTAATCAATTTTTTCTTCCATGGAAGATACGGTGGCTGCATAAGTATTCTCAACCAACCGAAATAGTTATGTTTTATAACCGCGCGTTGATGGCTAAGTTCTAAAAAACCATAGTGACCGTGGTAGCGGCCTTGCCCGCTTGTGCCGATGCCGCCGAAGGGTAGATGATGATTGGCTAAATGAAGTAAGACGGCATTAATGCCAACTCCGCCCGAGGGCAATTCAGCTAAAACGTCGTCGATGAATTTTTTATTTTTTGAAAAGATATAAAGCGCTAAGGGTTTTTCGTGTTTTCGCACAAGAGCCGTTAAATCAGATAGATTTTGATAAGTTAAAATGGGAAGTACCGGCCCAAAAATTTCTTCGCGCATCAACGTTGTTTCGTCGCTGGGGTTGGAAACCACATTCAAAACCGATGACGGAGTACCCGCCGTCATCGCCTGTAAACGTTCAGCGTGGCGCGGGCTAATGATTTCTCCGCGCTCGTCGTTTTGATGTTTTACAGCCAGGCTTTGTAGCTTTCTAGTTAATTCTAGTGCAATACTTTTATGGGCGACGATATAATCGGGCGCCACACAAGTTTGACCTCGATTTAAAAATTTACCCCAAAATATTTTCTCGGAGGCCATTTCTAAGTCAGCCGTTTCATCGATAATCGTCGGAGATTTTCCACCCAGTTCAAGGGTCATCGGAATTAAGCGGTCCGCGCATGCTTTGGCAATTACTTTTCCTACGGCGGTTGAACCAGTGAAGAAAACGTGATCAAAATTGTATGTTAAAAGTTCTTCGGTTTTTTCTTTTGCGCCTAGTTCGACGGTGACCTCGTCACTTGTGAAGCATTCGGCGGCAAATCTTTTTAATAGTTCGGCGGTGTGCAAGGTTAACTCAGAAGGTTTAAGCACAACCGTATTGCCAGCCGCAAGTGCGGTCACCAATGGAATCAGGGCCAATTGAAACGGGTAATTCCAAGGAGCAATAACTAAAACCACACCCTTATTTTCGTAGCGAACCCAGCTTTTGTGACCCAATAAAGAAACCGGAGTCGTAACATAATTATTTTTCATCCAGCGCTTTAAATTTGCAGTGGTGAATTTAATTTCAGTAAGAGTCGGAAAAATCTCACTTAAACTTGTTTCAAAAGACGGCTTTTGAAAATCTTTAAACAAAGCGGTTTTGATTTCTGCGTCGTTTTGAATGATCCAATTTTTAATTTTCTGTAATCTATCGATGCGATGTTTAGCTTCGTCGTGGCGCCAAGAAATGGCTTTCGTATTTAGCGCTGCAAAAATAGTTGCGTCCATTAGAGGTCCTTGAAGTTAAAAAGTTTTTGATCGAGCAAATGGCTTGGCTTCGCATTTTGTAAAGCGTTTGTAAACGAAGCACCTAAGTTGGGAATATCATTTTCTAGGTCTTTAATAAGCTTTTTCATTTTTTTGCGTTTCATGCCTTCTTGTGATCCGCAAAGGTTACACGGAATAACCGGAAATCCCCAGTCGGCCGCAAGGGTAATCAGGTCTTTTTCAGCCACAAAAACCATAGGGCGAATGACCGTATTACGATCATCGTCTGATCGTAATTTTGCAGGCATCGTCGAAAGCTGACCAATATAGAATAAGTTTAATAAAGTGGTCTCAATGACATCATCACGATGGTGGCCTAATGCCATCTTATTGAAACCTTGCGCAAAAGCATGGTCGTATAAAATTGCGCGGCGTAGCTTTGAACAAAGTGAACAGTAAACTCCGTCTTTCACTTTGTCGGTCACAATCGAGTAAGTGTCTTTTTCGATGACGCTAAGCTTTAAACCTTCAAGTTCAAACCAGGCTTTGAATTCGTCGATCTGAAAGCCGGGCTGTTTTTGGTCTAAGATAACGGATTCAATCGTGAAATTTAGCTCAGCACGCTTGCGAATTTCTTCTAGCAAAATCGATAAAATCGAAGAGTCTTTGCCGCCCGAAACACAGATCATCACTTTATCGCCTTCGGCGATCATATTAAATTCTGCCAAGGCTTGCGTAATTTGTTTTCGAATTTTGACCGCAAGCGGGTGTTCGCGATTAACTTTTTTTAAAAGTAACATAATTACTCTACCTTTCGAATGTTTAGCGAAGGGCGCGCTATATGAATATTATTTTTTTCCATGAGCTCAAAGGCAATTTTAAAAACTTTATCAGCGATAACGAACTGACGCCCATAATTCTCTATAAAGTAAATAAGCTTAATCGTGTAGCCGTAGTCGTTCGTTTCTTGAACGTACGCAAACGGGGCCGGGATGCCGCGAACATCAGAAATTTGACTGGCCGCACGCTCTAATAAATCGACCGTCAATTTTATATCGGTACCGAACGGAACTTTAAAGACTTGGCTGCGAACGATCGGCTGACCTTCCGGAGAAAAGTTAGATACTTGTGACTGAGCCACCAGTTTATTAGGCAGGGTAATCAGTTCGTCGGTAAAGCCAACTAACATCGTCGAACGCCAGGTCAGCTCTTTCACTTGGCCTACGATTTTGATGTTGCCGTTCATAATTTCTAGCCAGTCACCGATTTCAAAAGTTTTATCGATCTGCAATGAAATTCCGGCGAACAAATTACCCAGCGTATCTTGTAAGGCTAGACCCAGAATAATCGAAAAAGCAGCCGAAGTCGCCAGTAGCGGCGTTAGCTGAACCCCAAAAATGATGCTGACAGACCAAAATGCGATCAGTATCGAAAGCACCAATGAAAAAATATTAACCAGCAAAGAAGGAACTCCCAAACGCATCGAGCCTAAAAATAAATACTGCAGCACCAGTAAGCGACATGTGCGTACAAAAAATATCGCGCCCGCGACATAGGTTACAATCGCTAAATAAGGTAAGCTTCGGCGCGCATAATCAGAATCAACCGACCACTGCGATACAATAAAGTAAACTCCGTACAAAACCGACATGGTAATAAAGTAGCGAAGCAATTTTTTGAAGTGATTCGTTAAATTTGAATGGCGTTCGTTCGAAACTGTTTTTAGAAAAAAGCGGTAAAATAAAAAAGCGGTAATGCCTAGAACCGACAGCAAAATGAAGGTTTCTAAGTCAATGATTTGGTAAAGTCTTTGAGTTTGAATCAGTCGGTCGTTCATACGGGGTTTAATCCTTTAAGTTAATTCTAAGTATAGATAAAGCGTCTAAACTTTAGACGCATTTAAATATTTTTCAAGATCGAACTTCTAGCTCTAAAGACTCTACAAAATTGTGCTATTTTAACCTCAATGAACAGTCTCATCTCTTTATTTTTAGTGGCCTTAGTCGGATCTGCCTTGTTGGTCAACAAAGCCTATGCTTCTAAACAAATACCAGAGACCCCGTATTGCAGTCGTATGGAGCTTATTGATTCTGCGCAGCTATGGACGGAAGATTCTTCTGGGAAACAAGTCAAGGCCGACCGTATTGTTGTGTCTAAATCGCGTAAGAAGCTTTATTTGCTAAGCGAAGGCCGTTTATTGAAAGAATACTCAGTATCGTTTGGCTTTGGCTACAAAGACGGTGCAAAAGAACGCCGTGGAGACGGGCGAACACCTGAAGGTCTTTATGAAATTAACCTTAAGAAAACACAGACTTCTTACTATTTAGCCTTACAAGTGTCTTACCCGAACAAGCTTGATTTGCAGTATGCTGCAGGCAAAGGCTTAGATCCGGGAAGTGATATTTTAATTCACGGGTTTCCGAGCCGCCCGGTTGATGGCTTAGTACCCGAGCTGGTTAAAAACCTACACGGCTACCGCGATTGGACACAAGGCTGTATAGCTGTGACAAACCAAGAGATGAGCGAAATCTTTGATCTGGTTGAAACCAAAATCCCATTAGAAATTTGTTCTCTATCTCAATAGCGAAAGCTAGACCTAAGGCCGACGTCTTGTAGTCATTCCGGCAGAAGTCTTTTAGACTGAAGAGGTTGAGGAGACATCATGACTGAGACAGCTCTTAAGAAACCCACCGGCGTTTATTTACTGGCCATTTTATTTTTGCTTGCACCGATCGGAAATATTCTGATTAGCTTCGCTGGATCGGGTGTTAGCAATTGGCATGACATGGGAGTGATGATTCCGTTTTTACAATCGATACCGACCGCAGACTGGCTGTGGTTAGGGCTTTTGTTCATTACAGGTATTTTGCTTTTTCGCCCGCATAAGTTAACTTGGACATTAGCCATTGTGACCTTGTGTTTAGTTTTAGCAATCAATGCCTTTAGGCTTTATCAAGCCGACACCAATTCAATTGATCCAATTTTTCTAAAAGTATTTTCAGTTTTAGCCATTGTTTGTACTTTGGGAATTTTAGTTATTGCGGCCTATTTTAGATTTCCGTACCTGGATCGCCGCGCCAAATGGACTTCAACACAGCAAAATGATGACCGACGTGGGGCTGATCGTGATGAATTATCAGACCGTCGTAACGGTAAAAAATAGCGACCTTAGTCGTTATTTAAATACCAAGGTCTGTATCAGTATAAAACGTAACATAATGATTTAAGTTGAGCCTTAAATGTACCGAAAAGATAATGTGATAAATTTTGAGATTAATCCGGGAAATATCAGTATTTAAAGAGGTTTGGGATGAAAATACAGTCGATTCAAAAATGTCTTAGTTGGACAGCAGCGCACCTTGCATGGTCGGTGATGGCGTTTTCGCCGGTCGCTCTTGGCAAAGAAGCCTCAAACGTTGCTACAGCAATGTCTCAAAAAGAATTGAAAGCTTACTTACAAGAAGCCGGCTTAACTAAGAAAAGCACCTTAGGCGAATTCTGGGCCAAAACTAAAGCTGAATACCCTGATTTCGTGCAGAAAGATTTAGAGCAGTTTGTCGCCAGAAATAAAAATCGTCAAATGCCAGATGTAACAGTTGGCTCGGCGAAAGCGACTGACGGATCAACGATTGCCACTTTGCAAGTTGTTGAAAATGGCAAAGTCAATACGGTGCAATTTTTTGGTGAAAAAAATAAATGGGCTAAAATTAATAACGTTGTTTTATCTGAATACGATTTTAAACGCGTGGCCGATGTTTTTTCTAGATTAGAATCAAGTGACATTAAGCTTAGAAAAGAATCTGACAAATATCGTGATTCGTTAAGTGTAACAAAAAAAGATTCTGCAGCGCAAATGTCTAAAGACCTATCGCGTTTTGCGGGTTTTCCGACGATGACACCGCAGTTGTGGAAAAGCTTCAGCATGAAAGAGCGCGCAGCTTTTATCGTCACGATGCGTTTGATGCATACCACGGCGCAAAAGGTTTTAAATTCTGATGCAAAAGAAGCGGCCAAACAAGGCGCGGCGATTGAAAATTTCTACCGCGCGATCTTTCAAGATGCGAACGCACAAAAATCAAAGTTTTCGCGTGACGGAAGCCAGTCGAACCAAGCTAGCAAAGTCGGCGATCAATGTGTGGTAGCCGGTTACATCGGAACTTATGAATTAATTGAAAATACAAAGAAGAAAAAATCATTGGCTTGTTCGGTTGATAAGGGCATCGCAGGATATTTGGCTAAGTCGGGCTTTGAATTTGTAAAAAAAGCAACCGACACCTGTTCTTCAAGTAAGGGTGCTGATTCCGTCGCTTGTAACCCAATCATTTTTGGTTACCCAAGCAGTGGTCAGCCGGCTTGTATCAATAAGTACACAACTGACTTTTCGAACGCGACGACAAGCTGTGATGGCCAAAGCCGATTAACTAAAGGTAAGCTAGCCGATATGCCAGGCGGTGATAAGAAGTACGTCGGTATTAAGCCACGTGAAGCGCAGTTGCAAGCGATTGAAGACGATCAATTAAAAGATAACTACCTATTGACCGAAAAATTTTTAGAAGGTGTTCTAGCCTCTAAAGAGCCGGCCATGTTAAAAGCATTCAAAGACGGTGTTTGGAGCCAAGAGCTAGAGCAAATGCTTTCGGGTATTCAGTCTGGTTTCAAAGGTGAAATCGAATCAGCAATCGGAATTTGCGAACAACGCATTAAAAATAATCCGACGCAGGCTGATCCACAACAAAAAGATGCTTGTGATCAATTACACCGACGCTGGTTATTTACCGAATTTTTTATTCTTAAATTGCGTAAGAAGGCTTGTGACCCAGCAGCTACTTACAGAGGCTCATTCGATAGAAATAAGTTAGACGCGTTACCTAAAAAAGTTTGTGAGTGTAACGATACAAAAGTGATGGTTGGTTTAGGTGAAAAGTGTGCGCCAGCTGCGGCTGTACCGCCTGCTTTACCACCCGTTGAAGAGCGAGTCGGAACTCCGGTGGCGTGTGCGGGTCAGTACCCTGGTGTATCACGCGCCGACTTGAATGAAGACTGCCTTTGTCATGCGACGAACAAGGCTCCGTCCGAGGTGGCTCAAGCATCAACGAACAGCATGGAATCTTCTTACCCTGATGATCTGACAACGAAAGATCCAACGTACACATGTAAAGAAATGAAATTTCCATGGTTACTAGCAGGCGGCGCTGGTTTACTTGCATTACTCTTGTTTCGTAAAAAGAATAAATCAGTGACTCCTGAAGCGGTTGTTCCCCCTGTTCAGCCAGCTCCGATGTGCGCACCGAAGGTGGGTATTCCGCCGAATTGCACATGTGCACCGTGCGCTGATATCACAATGGAACTTAAAGATTCTGCAACATGCCAATGTGGCCCACGCGCAGTTACTCCAATTCCGGTTGTTTGTGAGAATGGTACAACAGCTTTGACGGCTGCATTATGCCCACCGCCCGTGCCACCGGTTACTCCACCAGCTACGAATGAAGGTGGCACCGGAAATAACTGTCCGGCCGGCGGCTGTAGCGGCGGCGTTAATTAATTGTAATCAATGACGAGGTTTGTGATGAAGTTAAGTGTATTTAAATTTTCGAAGTGGATGTCAGCCTGGACAGCGGTTGTAACGATGGTGATGACCCCGGTTGCGATGGGTAAAGAAGTCGAAAATATTTCGATGCAAACAATGCAAAACGCTTTAAACGAAGCGGGTTTAAATAAATCGCTGACTTACGGCGAATTTTTCGAAAAGAACAAATCTGTTCTGCCCGAAAGAATTCAAAAGCAAATCGCGCCGGTTATTGCGAAATTTAAAAATCAAAAAATGCCAAGCTTTGAACTTGTCAGCTCAAAGGGGCCCAATGGTCTAGATGTACCGACCGTTCGTGTTTCGCAAAATGGTGAAACAATCACTACGCAGTGGTTCGGGGAAGATAGCAAATACGTCAAATTGGGAAACACGCAATTAAGTCGTATCGATATAATTAATTTCGATGATATGATCGTACGTATCATGGCGGGCGACGAGAAGTACCGTAAGCAAGTCAGTGTTGGTCAGGCCGAACTGACTAAAAAACGCAGTTTCACAAACGTGAAGTACCCCGAGCTCAATAAACGCGAGTGGGCCGGAATGTCTGATTACGATAAAGCAGCTTACATCGTAAATTTACGTCTATTATGGTTAGACGCTCGTAAGGTTCTGGCTGAAAAGAAAAAATTAGATTCTAAGCCAACTAAAACTTCAGATAGCCTATTTAAAAACAATCAAAAGTATTTCGACTTTATATTTGGTCAAGATGCTGAAGCCCAGGTGAAAAGTTTAAAAAAAGTTGTGACCGAAGCTCGGCCGAGTGCGTACTACAACGGTGATTCTTGTATCGTGGCCGGTTACGTAGCCCGTTACGATAAAAACGGCGGCAAATTTTGTAATCATAAAACAGTCGACGAAATTTATCATACGGCTAACAACAGTCTCTACGTGAAAGCAAAAGAGTACTGCCAAACTAAAGCACCAGGTGATATTGCTTGTAACCCTTCTGTTTTCGGAACTCCGGGCGGTGCACCGACTTGCATTACTCCAAGCAAAGTTCAATCTTTTCAAGAGGCCACAACCTGGAACGGCCCTTGCGATAGCGCTAGCCGTTTGCAAGCTAATAAAACAAATTTCTTAAAGGAAGATAAAGACGTTGGCCGTTATGCCGCTGAAAATATGCTATTGAATGATCAAGCCCGTAAAGAAGCGGCCTTATCAGAAGAGGGTAAAAATTCTTTTAAATTAACGGAAAGTTATTTATTAGGTGTTTTGAAATTTAGAAAGACCATTGGTGAAAACGTAACTAGTCTTTTTGATAAGGGCATTTTAGATAACACGGTTTTAGAGCAAATCTTAATCGATAAAAAAGGTTTTGATAACGAAATCGAAGAAGCGAATAAAAGTTGTCAAATCGAATCAGATGCGTCAACTAAATCGCGTCGCAACCACGAAAGTAAGTACTGGAAAGCTTGCGATCAGCTAAAGAATCGTTTTCTTTTCGTAGAAGCATTATTTGCATCTAAATGTACACAAGGAAAATTGGGTGCTGATTTAAAATGTACTTGTGAAAATCCAAAAGGTCCGGCTGTTGTACCGGGCGCAAAATGTTCGGGTGAGCCAGCGACTCCGGTTGCTCCGTCTGTTCCAGCAACTCCGGCCGAGCCCGTTCGAGCGGGCGACTGCGCAAAAGACTTTCCGGGCGCACTTAATTTAGGCCCTGATTGCAAATGCGCATCAGGTCAGTATCCGGCGCCAAAATTAACCAGCGTTGATAATGGCCAAAAGCATTTCTCATGCGAAGATAAAGAGCCGGGCGAAAGCAAAGAAAAAGAATGTACGGGCTTATTTTGTAGTTCGTTCTTAAAGAAAATCTTATTAGTCGGCGGAGCGATAGTTGGCGCCGTTGTGCTTTATAAGGTGATTGAAAAAGTTTTCGCAGTTAAAAAGCCAGCGTTGAATAACCCAGGCGATGGTTGTCCAACGGGCGGAACAGCGCCGTGTCGTCCGGTTTGTACGGCACCTTATGTGTTTAGTTCTGCCACGAATAACTGTTCAACGTGTGCGGCTTGCCCTCCGGGACAAGAGGCAACGGTAGCCAATAGTTGTAACTGCGCAACGGTATCGGCTACAGCGACCAGCACGGCTCTTATTACATGCCCTGATAATACAAGCCAACGCACGGACCTTTCGCTTTGTCCGACTTACACGTGCAATACAGTGAGCCCTGCGGTTGAATATCAAAACCCTGCGAATTGTCCGACTGTTTCGCCTTTAAGTACTGGAACAAATACAGGTCCTTCTTCAGGAAAGACGCGATGATCGTTGAAGGCCAAGTAATTCTGCCAGACCCTGTTGGTGAACAGAATCCGGGTCATATACCCATTCAACCACCGGGACGTTCTTCTGCGACTCGCATTACTTTTAATCGAATAGACTTCGTTGACGGGCCCGTTGGATTTCACAACGGACCACAAAAGCGCTCGGGCTTAAAGCTTGCTTTATGGACGTGGCTGTCGGCCGGCATTGACACTTTGGTTTTGGTTTCGATGAGCTGCTTTTTTATGATCGTTTTTTCTTTTCTGATGCAGACTTCGGCGAAGAAAGTCATAACAAGTTTTATTCATCAACCGGCTTTATCGCATTTATTTATCGGCTTTTTCTTAGTCAGCTTTTGGTTATATTTAATCACGATGCGTTTATTTATGGGTGCTTCGATCGGCGAATGGACCTGCAATTTACGTTTGGGTCAGCCGTCACAGCGAAACCAAGTGGGCTATGTGTTAAGAGTGATGGCACGCACATCACTTGTCTTATTTACGGGTATCGTTGTTTTACCGCTATTTTCTTTATTATTTAAATGCGATTTAGTCGGCGATATGGCCGGCATTAAAATCTATTCTTTAAAGTAAAGTTTTACTTAAAAAAACGACTTCTGAAGTTTAACACAGACTTCGTAGTGTTTCGTTTGCGGAAATTGGTCAATAATTTTAACGGCGCTCATAACGTAACCGGCCTCGATCAATTGCTTCAAATCTTCAACCATCGATTCTGGAAAACACGAGATATAAATACATGACTTAGCGTTCGTACGGATCAATTCTTGGGTGAACTTTTTTAAACCCGACCGCGGCGGGTTCACGAGCGCAAAGTCAACCGGTGCTGAATCAGGTAAGCTTTTGTTTTGATAGTCGCCAAGGTGAATTTTTAAATTTTCAGCTAACTTATTTTCTGTCGCATTCAATTTTAAACACTCCGTCGCCGAAGCATCGTTTTCAAAGACCGATACGTTCAGGCCTTTGGCTAATAGAGCCAGCGTGAACTGGCCAAGGCCGGGACCAAACTCGATGGCCGTTGTGTCGGTCTTTTGCGTTGCTGTCCAATCAAAAAGTGTTTCGACCATTTTTTTAGCCGAATACCAAGAGGGCTGGGTAAAATCAGAAACCAAAGCTTTCAAAGGCAGCGCTTTTAAATCAGCATCGTAGGTTTCAAACCAAGGCATGGGTTCGGGATCGCTCAATTTTAGAACTCCATCTAGGCTGGTTACTTTTTTTCCTTTTTGCCCGACTTCGACGTGAATCTTTTTATCGATGAGGCTTTGCAGAATTGATTTTTCTTCAAGCAGATATTTAATGTCGAAGTTCGAAAAATCGAGCCAGCACCCGCGTAAGCCCGTCGGGCCAACTCGTAAACGGGCCGAACCCTTTTTAATCGGAAAGTGAATCGATCTGAACTCGCTGAAAAATTGCTGCAGTTCGGGGCTTAGCTGTAAGCATTGTGCGATATCAATTAGATTACGATCTTGATCATAGAAGCCCATTTGCTGAGTTCCGGCTGGCCCTTCCTGAATGGTGAAATCAAGACGGTGACGAAGGCCCTGCGGGCCGCAGCTGACAAATTCGATCGCGGGTGCCGAAAGCCGTTCCGCCAAGAATAAAGATTCAAGATTTTTCGTTTTAAGAAGGCTTTGCTCTAGATAGCTGATGTTCCAGTAACTGCAGCCCTGGCAGGTCGGAAAATAAGTACACTTCATCGTAACTGCCTAAGAGTTAAACTAGGTGTCGATAACGTGGCTGTCATTGACATATTTAAGGCTCCTGACTAAAAAATAAGAATGAAAAATCTAAAATTAATTATAGCGCTTTTAGTGACTTTGGTCACCATGAAAACTTCAACGGCTTTAACCGAAGATAAATCGAAAACCACACCGGCTTCTTTTATCGACGAAAAAAATACGCTGACTTCTGAGCCTAGGCAGATCACTTTTGTGGGGCCACGATCTGGTGAAGGTTATTACAGTGCTGATGGTAAAAAAATGATTTTTCAATCCGAGCGTGAGCCGGGTAACCCTTTTTACCAGATGTACATTCTTGATTTACTATCCGGAAAAACAAGTCGGGTATCAACCGGCGAAGGTAAAACGACTTGTGGTTGGATCAAACCCGACATGAAAAAAGTGATGTGGTCATCAACGCATCTAGATAAAAGCACAAAAGAAAAAGTAAAAAGTGAATACGCCGAACGAGCGAAGCCCGTTAAGGGCCGATACTCTTGGAGTTTCGATGATCAGTTCGATATTTTTGAATCTGATCTTAATGGTAAAAATGTGAAGCGCCTGACTAAAGAATTGGGCTACGATGCCGAAGGCTCGTACTCGCCCGACGGTCGTTGGATTGCGTTTGCTTCAAACCGTTCGATGTACACCGACCCATTCGCCGACGCCGATAGAAAAATCTTAGAACGTGATCCCTCTTACGCGATGGAAATTTATATTATGAAAGCAGATGGCACCGCAGTTAAGCGCTTGACGCAATCAAGTGGCTACGACGGCGGGCCCTTCTTTAGTGCCGACGGTAAAAAGCTAACCTGGAGACGTTTCAACGCCGATGGTTCAAAAGCTGAAATTTACACAATGAATGTCGACGGTACAGAGCAAAAACAGATCACTCATTTAGGCTCGATGTCTTGGGCGCCATTTTTTCACCCGTCAGGTCAGTACATTGTTTTTGGTTCTTCGGTGCTTGGTTATTCAAACTTTGAACTTTTCATCGTCGATACGGCTGGTACGCAAAAACCAGTTCGTGTGACCTTCACCGACGGTTTTGACGGTTTAGCTAGCTTTTCTCCGGACGGTCAGACGATGACTTGGTCGCATCGTAATGAAAAAGGCGATAGTCAAATTTATCTAGCAAACTGGAATCACGCTGAAGCTCTACGCTTACTGAATTTAAAAGATTCGACTGAGAGCGAAACGCAATTAAAACTAAGTTCATCCATTAACCAAAATGATATTCGTTCGATCGTTAGCTATCTGGCTTCTGAAAAAATGCAAGGCCGCGTAACGGGTTCAAAGGAAGAAAAACTCTACACCGCCGAGATCGCGCGACTATTTAAAACTTGGGGCTTAAAGCCAGCTATTGGTGATGATTATATTCAAACTTTTGAGTTTACATCGGGAGTATCGGCGACCGAAAAAAATTCGGCTCAGCTCATGGGTCGAACCAAATCAGAACTCAAGCGTGGCGCCGATTATCAAGTGCTTTCCTACTCGAAAGTGGGAAACTTTATGGCGGCACCCATTGCATTTATCGGTTATGGTATCGTGGCCCCAGCCACCGACAAATTACCTGCCTATGATTCTTACAAAGATCTAGATATCAAAGGTAAATGGGTTTTAATCCTTGATCATATTCCTGATTTTTCTTCGGCTGAAATGAAACATAATCTTTTAAATTACTCGAGACCTCAGCATAAAATCACCGTCGCTAAAAACCGCGGCGCTGCGGGCGTTATTTTTATCTCAGAAAGCGCAATAAAGGATTTAAAGTTCGAAGGCAGCTTGTCTGAAAGTACGCTACCTGTCTTGAAGGTTTCAACGCAGGTTGTGGATCGTTTACTTAAGACGGCCGATTTAACCCCGGCAATAAAGTCCTACGCAGAATTAAAAACCCAATTCGAGTCGCAGAAATTAAACTCGGGCTTTAATTTAAGTTCTGAGTACTTGAGTGCAAATATTGATTTATCTTTTGAAAAGTCAGTGGGCCGCAACGTGATTGCCGTACTTGAGCCGAAGACGTTATCTAAGAATGCAAAAGCCCTATTAATCGGCGCGCACGGCGATCATTTAGGTTTGGGCGAGCGCACGGGTTCGTCATTAGCGCGTGCTAACGAAAAACTGAAGGTTCACTATGGTGCCGATGATAATGCATCCGGCGTGGCCGGCGTACTTGAATTAGCAAATCACTTTTCAACCCACACGAGTGAGCTAAAGAAACCCATTTACTTTGCAGTTTGGTCAGGCGAAGAAGTTGGTGTTTTAGGTTCAAGTCATTTTGTTAAGACTTGGAAAGATCAAAAGAAAACCAACTTTGATTCTAGTTTTGAAGCAGGTCTAAATATGGATATGATTGGTCGCCTACGAGATCATTTGCAAATTCAAGGTCTAGCTTCGGCAAAACAATGGGTCGGTTTAAGTGAAGAGGTCGCACTCGTGACCGGCGTTCCGTTGACGGTGACTTCTGATCCTTATTTACCTACTGATTCAATGAGTTTTTATGTGGCGGGCATTCCCTCGATTACTTTTTTTACGGGTTCACACGAAGAGTATCATTCGCCTCGCGATACGGTTGAGACTCTTAACTATCCGGGCATCGTTCGCGTACTGAGCGTAGTAAAAAGCTTTACCGAAAAAATGGCTAGCGTCAGTTCGGCCGTTGTGAAGTACGAAAAAGTTGAAGGTAATTCAGGCCAAAAGATGGAGGGGCGTAGTTTTCGTATTTTCTTAGGTACGATCCCTGATTATAGCCAAGAAGGCGTGCAAGGTGTGCGCATTTCGGGTGCAGCTAAAAATTCTCCGGCTGAAAAAGCGGGGATTAAAACGGGTGACGTTATTATTGAATTCTCGCAAACAAAGATCGAAAATTTATATGATTACGTCTACACCTTACAGGCCGTTAAGCCAAATATCTTAACAAAGTTAGTGGTTTTACGAGAGGGAAAAAAACTGGCTTTAGATATTCTTCCGGTTTTAAAAGAGTAATTTACGGCACCTATTTTGTAGATTTAAGCCAGGTATTATAGATTTAAACCAGGGCATTTTTGCGCAAAAAACTGAGTTAGCTCAGCGCCTTGGTATTTAAAGCCGTAATTTCCGTCGCTGGCGTAACCTAGAAATTCTTTATTAGCTAGGGTGCATGATTTCGTTGAACGTGCTGATTTGATTGTTGATTTCGCATTAGGATAATCGAAATTAACAGCGCCCATTTTAAAACCTGCATCTACCCAAAAGCCCGTAGCCGAAGCGATTTCTACGCCGCCTTTGTTTTTAGGCGAAAGCGGTAGCTCTGCAAAAGTTCCCGGAGTAAAACTAACGATCGAAAAATCAACGCCCGACAAACGAAATTCGTGGCCACTCACTAGTCGGAAAGTGACGTCGCTATTGGCTTCAATTGAATAGTCAGGGTACTCGTTGATAAGCGGAAACAAAAAATAATCACGGCTTGCGGTCATCTTTTCGGCGGGGCCATCGCCGTACGAGTTGAAAACCATAAACTCACCCTGACTTGAAAAAAAGTAATCACGGTATTTTAAGTTTTCAACGTTAAGAGGGGTGATTGACATAAAACACACCCGTCGCTCGGGGTCCCATTGTCGGTTGATTTGAATATTGCCTGATCCGGTCAGAACGTGAGCGCACTTTGCATTCGTGAAAGCCGCTTCTGCGGCTGAGCTAAGGCATAATAGCAAACCTAAAGCTAAAAGTTTTGGTGATTTCATTCTTATAGTTTGGATGTATTTGCTAAATTTTAAAACAGACAGACGTCTAGTTTTGGTCGGCCACGACTCAATAAAAATCGACGGGATCGTGCTGCGCCAGTAACTTAAACGACTTATGGAATACATCGAAATTCAAAAAAAATTAGAAAAACGCAAAGCCTATTACATAGCTATGATTATATTTTTAGGTTTGTTTATTCCGACATTTTTATCGATGACCAGTCGCTACGGCCTATCAATCACGCTTCAAGCTAGCAGTTTCTTTGCTATTTTATTTGCTATTTTATTTGCTATGCTTATTTTGTACATTAAGGTGCAAAGGATCGAAGCCAAAATCAGTCACTTACCTAAGTAGCACCAAGGTTAGGAATCCGCTACGTCGCAAGACAACGGATTGGGAAATGACCAAGCGGAGCTTTCACGTTTAAACTTAAGTTTCTATTAAAGGATTTTCTTTTTTAGTTTTTACTTTTGCTAAATAGTGATTCAGCTCTGAGGCCGGAATGCGGCGATGGCCGCCTTCGGTTTGATAACACTGAATTTGTCCACGTTTAATCTCGCGACGAATTGTATTTTCAGATACCGACATAAACTCATTTAATTTCAATACAAACTCAGGAAGCGAAAAATCTTCTTCGGCCTTCTGTAAACTCTGTTTGAAAGTTGAAGCGTCGGGTAGCCATTTTTTATTCTCTAGATGTTTATCGATATGAATCCAAGCTTTTTCAAGGTGTTCTGCAGATAGATGTAGAAGTTCTTCATCTAAAATGGAAGATTTGGCAGAATCAGCCGCTATTTTTTCTAACTTCAGCGGCACATGTTTGAAGTACCCGAGGTCTGGAATTGAAAATACAAGGTCGTTAGCAACCCTGCGAATCACGATCGGATAGTCGAATGTTTTTTGATTAAGTTTCTTCATGAAAAAATCATATGTGAATTCTGCCAAATCTGACACGAAATTTGAAAATATTTACGCCCTAGATCATATGCAATATTAGCTAACTATTCTTGCGTTTGACCTATAGCATAAATATATGGAACAGAATTTTCACAAAAATATGCAACAAATGACCATTATTTCGAATAAAGAAGATATTGCCATTATCGGATCGTGGCTATTTCAGAAGGGTAAAAAAACGCAGATTTACTATCGTCGAATCGTTAAAGAATTTTTTAAATTTTATCCGACGCTAACCATGCACATGACACAGATTACTCATTTGGCTTTATTCTTAAAAACGTTTAGCACTTATTCAGATTCAACCCGGAACACCTATAAAAATGCGCTTTCATCTTTATTTACATTCGCAACGAAGTCGGGCTACTTAGAAAGAAACCCGGCCTTAGCTTTAGATAACTTAAAGACGCCTGATAAGATTTATTCGAAGGTTTTATCACGTGAGCAAGTCGAGCGAATGATCGAATTAGAGAATAACCCACGGAATTTGTTAATTCTAAAGATACTTTACTTCACTGGGGTGCGGGTCGATGAAATTAGTCACCTTAAAAAGTCATCGTTTCATCCCTCTGAAAACGGAATGATTATGATGGTCGAGGGTAAGGGTCGAAAAATCAGATCGATTCATTTACCGGTGCATTTAGCAGATGCGGTTATGCGCTACGCCTTTGATCTAGATGCGACTGATTGTTTATTTACAAATGATCGGCTGATTGATTTTGGGATTGGTCCATTTGAAAGAAAACCGATCAGTAATTCGCAAATATTTCGTGTGGTTAAAGCTGCAGCTAAAAAAGCCAAATTAAGTGTAGAGCCTTCACCCCACTGGCTGCGTCACACCAGTGCAACTCATGCAATCGAAGCGGGTGCGCCGATCCACGTGGTGCAAAGATCTTTAGGTCACGAATCAATTTCAACCACGGGTAAGTACTTAGATATCAGACCAAAAGAATCGGTCGGGGATTACATCGCACCGCTGTGATAAACCCACGAAGCCTACTGGCTTGTGCAAACTTCTGAAGATAAAAAACTAGCTTTGGAAAAGAAATGAGCGACTCTTGATTAAGAGTCGCTTTCAATAATAACAATTTATTTATAACTAGCTGCTTCGAATACCGCAGATGCGGCTGGCGCGACTATGCCGATTATACCCATATTTATTGAATCTGGTTTGAATGAACCGAAATCGACTAATTCTTTAACCAAAATCGCATCTTTGTTTACCGGATAATGAAAAAATCCGCCCGCAACTGCAGTCTGAACTTCTTCAGAAATCATATACTCAAGTAGCAAAGTTGCTTCAGAAATATTTTTGCTATGTTTAGCTAAGCCCATACCAACCCCATTTACATGAGCCCCCGTAGAGTCTTGATTTGGAAAAAAAGGTCTTACTGGGAAGTTTTTGTCCGCTTTAATAAGTGGCGGTAAGTAGTAAGTATTAGCAACTCCTACGTCGCATTTACCTTCTGCTATAGCCTTCAGCAAATCCGTGTCGCCCTTGATTGGATCCATTGAGAAATTAGCCACCCAGTTTTTAAAAGTCTGAATCGTTTTCTCAATACCATCGTGAGAAATCATTGAAGCCGCTAATGCCTGATTGTAAGTATTTGCAGAAGTTCTAAGGCAAAGGCGGTTTTTCCATTTCGTATCGCCAAGCGCTTGGTAAGTCGAAAGTTCTGACGGAGAAACTTTTGTTGAGTTATACATAATCGTACGAGCGCGATAAAGAATTAAGAACCAGTTTTTTTCAGAATCGATGAATTGTGCTGGAACAGTTTTATCAATAAAGCTCGAATTAAAACCTTGCAATACATTTTGTCTTTGCGCCTCTGATAAATAAATAACATCTTTATCTAAATAGAGGTCTGCCGTTGTACTAGCCCCTTCTTTCACTAAGCGATTGATGAGCTCGGCGCTTGGCGCGAATTCGACTTTGACACTAATACCAGTGCGGTCAGTGAAAGGTTTAAAGATCGGAGCTAAGCGTGCGCCTTCGTAAGCTGAATAGACCGTTAGCTCATTGGTCGCAGCAACAGCTTGTATTGCAACTAGTAAATTTAATGCTATTAAAATATTTTTCATTCTTAAACTTTCCTGATGTTTTATTGTTTAGTTGGAAGATTTAGCTCCTGTTCTGAAACCCGTCAAGAAATTGGTAATGTATATTCAATACACAATCTTTTAGTTTTCACTTAGTTATCAATAAACCATTTAACTATTTTCTAGCGTTCGAATTCCGCCGAAGTTTTTTTCGCTATGACAAATATCTCAGATTTTTTAAAATGGGGCCCGTAAACGTTTATCGTCGGTGATCAAATCACTAAAAAAATTGAATTGAAAGAAAACCGATTAGTAATTCACAAATATTTCGGGTGGTTAAAGACGCCAAAAGCTTAGGCGCATTTTTAGAAAAGCGGGGAGTCTGCACCGCCGTAGTTAACGATCGTTTAGCGCCTTCTGCGCCACCCCACCCCGGCCGAAGATCTAGCAAATGCCGTGAATGATATTACAAAAATTAAAAATAAAAAGTGAGAAGCCGCTTAGCAGACGAAACGAATAATCAAAAACAAAGTTAGATGGTTATTGGCCTATTCGAAGCAAGATGATCTTGTCGACATATACAAAAAGCTATACTAAAGTTTGTAACTGGTAAGCGGCTGGTCTTAGATAAATAAAAAAGGCCGATCCATTAGATCAGCCTTAAGTAGATCATTCAAAAATCTTCGTTCGATCTTCGTTCGATCTTCAGTTTAGCAATAAGTTAGACAAATCTTTTACACGCTTGATGGTCTCTGAGGCCAAGCAATCGCCTATGATCACGCCTTCGCCAGAACCACCCAGCATTTGTGTACCAGCTAGTTCGCAGTTCGTATCACGGTAAGTGATCCAGGCGCGCTGTGACGTCACCAGGCGATTTAAAATTTCTTTGCTATCCGCATCTTTAGAACTAACAAGCGGAGACTTAATTTCTTGATAAATTTCGTTTAACATTTTATCCGACGCTTTAAGGGCATCACCGGCACACATTCTTTGATCCATCGTACTGACCGCCTCAAATGCCCAAGCAGCAAAAGTTTTTTCAATTACTTTGATATCTCCGGCATGTGCAAAAGAACCTCCCGCTAAGGTCATGGCTAAGATCATTTTTTTCATTTTGTTCTCGTGTTTAGTTTGGTTTCTATTTTTGTTTGAAGACGACGGGCCAGTTATTCATTTTGCCATCGCATTTTGATTTAGCGCGAATTTCAGTCGTACGAACCGAGATCGAACCATAATCAGTTAACGAAATTTTTGTGATGCTACTTTGACCGCAATCGCCAATACCACGGCCTTTTGAATGAGTATAAATCTGGCTTTTCTCTTTATCAAAATAGGCTTCACCTAAAGATAAGTTTGAAACAACCGACTTACCTAATTCATCATAGGCTAAAGTCATGACCGGTGTTGCAATCGCTTCGTTATCTTCCGTAATGTAGGCGTTCGCAGAACCTTGATAGGCGCCCATCATGCACTGAACGATATAAAGATTTCGCCCTTGGCCTAGATCAAATTTTTCAGGCTTTTCTAGATCCTCGCTGCACTCGGCATCACCGGTGCTAAGGGCAGAATGTAATTTTAAAACGGACTGGGGTAAACCATCGGTCGATGTTCCCGCAAAACACTGCGAACTGAAAAGCATCATCAAAGCCGCTTTGACTAAAAAATTCGGTTTCATTTATTATTCTCCAAGTTACGGGTTACGTGTACCGAGCTGACTGCTGCTAGATGGGTGCCATCAAAAACGTTCTTCAAATCAAAAGTATTTTACTTTAAAAATTGTCGAGCTTAGTAAGCCCAACGCTGCGACATTTTTTGATCGACGTTTCATATTGAGGCGGCCTAAGAACGTGGCCTGCGTAAGCGCCAATACCTAAACGAGCCATGGCAGTGTTCCTTAAATAAGCTTTTTTAAATTAATCGCTTAAAAAGCGGCTACAAGCTACGATTATTCCAGAGTATTTAGTCTAAATTACTCGTTTTTAACAAACTTTTGTGCTTATATTCATGCCATGAAAACCTATCCAATTTCGATCACAAAATCTGCGGCCTTGAAAGCTAAACCTGACTCAAGCACTTTAGGATTTGGTAAGTATTTCACCGACCATATGTTCACCGCAAAATATTCGGTTGAGAAAGGTTGGTATAGCGCCGAAGTGAGCCCCTACAAGCCCTTCGAAATTGATCCGGGCGCCAGTGTTTTACATTACGGCCAAGCTTTGTTCGAAGGAATGAAAGCCTTTCGCCAAGAAAACGGAAAAATTGTTTTATTCAGACCCGAATTTAATTGGAAGCGAATGACGGCAGGCGCAGATCGCCTTTGTATGGAAGCTCCGCCGCAAGAATTATTTCTACAAGGAATCAAAGAGCTTGTTAAGGTTGATGAAGATTGGATACCAGATCAGCCGGGTTCTTTATACATTCGGCCAACTTTGATAGGCACCGAAGCTTTCTTAGGTGTTCGTCCGTCGAACGAAATTTTATTTTTTGCAATTTTATCTCCGGTCTCTTCGTACTATGCAGAGGGTAGCGCCCCGATCAATATTTGGGTCGAGAAAAATTATCTGCGTGCGGCTCCGGGTGGTTTAGGTGCAACTAAGGCTGCGGCGAATTACGCGGGTAGCTTAAAGGCAGCTTTAAATGCGAAGAAAAAAGGTTATTCGCAAGTTTTATGGCTTGATCACATGCATGAATACGTTGAGGAAGTCGGAACAATGAACGTCTTTTTCGTGTTCGAAAACGAAATTGTAACGCCTTCTTTAGATGGTACGATCTTAGGCGGTGGCGTGCGTGAAAGCGTTATTCAACTTTTAAAATCTTGGAATTTACCAATCGTCGAGCGAAAATTAAAATTAGCAGAAGTTTTAGAAGCATCAAAAACCGGAAAATTAAAAGAGGCTTTCGGCACCGGAACGGCGGCCGTCATAAGCCCGATCGGCGAACTAGCAAACGATGAATGGAAAATTAAATTATCGCACCAGGGTCAGCAGGGCGAATTATCAAAGAAAATTTATGATGAATTAACCGGTGTTCAGTACGGCCGCCGGGAAGATAAACTGGGTTGGTTATCGCCACTGAATTAAAAGCCACTGATTGTTCCTTCCTATTGTCTGATAAGTTATATTATGTTACAGCAAGGGTGTATATTCGGTAAAGTAAGCTTTTTAAACGCTCTTTGAGGCTTTTGAGGTCTAGTAGCAATCATTGCATAGTTTAGCTATCCTGGCTTGAGATGAAATCAGAAAAAATATCATTCTTAATTGGCGCCATTGTTTCGGTTTCAGTATCAGCTCTTACGGCTTATTATCTAAACGAACGAAATAAGCTCGATCTTTTTCAATCTAATTCAGCCGTTATTAAACAATTGGCGAATCTTAATAATCGATTTAACGATCTTAAAATGACCAGCATTCAGCCAGCCGTTTCGAACGCTAACGTTGCCTTATTAGCTATCGATGATGCCGCCGTCGAAGAATTAGGTCGCTGGCCCTGGTCGCGTGAAACAATTCGTCAGATCTCAGAAAAGGCGATCGAAAATCGCGCTAAAGTTATAGCTTACGATATCATTTTTTCAGAAAAAGAAATTTACACCGAAGCCGACAATAAATTCGCCGAATTTATTGCAAAAAATAAAGAAAATATCATCTTAGGAACCACTTCATCAGATAATGTCGACCAACATTTAAGACCTTATCAAGATATTTGCGCCACCGAAGCTTTTTACCGCACCGGCGGTCGCGGCTTAGTTCAGTTGAATTTGTCATTAACAGTGCTTGATCCGAAACCTGATTGGCAAGTCATGGATTGGAAGTCGCTATTTGACCCCTTATTTTCTGACGCTGAAAAAGATGCCGAAACTGAAGTTTTAACAAAGTATAATAAAGCTTCTTTAAGTGATTTATCTGATTCACAAAAGACCTATCTAAAAGTATTGCAAGCTAGAAATATTAATAATTACTGTGCGAAGTGGCTAACCAGCGAAGATCAACTAACACCTGATTCACAAAAAATACAGATCTTGCAGCAAATTAAAACGGTGAGAGCTCTACCCGTTCAACAATACTTGGGCTGGACCTTGAACATTCCGCAGATACAAAACGCCGCTGAATTAACGGCCTCATTTAATACGAAATTAGACCCCGACGGAATTATACGTCATTATCCGTTGGTTTACCGCGCGGGCCTACAGACTGAAACGACCTTTATTCCGTCAATGGCTTTACAGGCTTACTTAACCGGTCAAGGTTACCGCGCCGAAGTTAGCTTTAACCAGGTTGAAGATTCTAAACAGCTGTCGGCCATTAAAATTTACGATTCATCGAAAGACCCAGAAGTTTTAATTGCTGAAGTTCCGACTGATGCGATGGCACGGATGAAAATCAATTACTACGGACCGCAGTATACTTTGCCAACAGTTTCGGCCCAAGAATTAGTTTCGAACTCTTCGGATATAAAAGTGGTCGTTCGCGGAGAAGTTCAGACTTATAATAAATCTGAGTTTTTGAAAGATCGCACGCTTATCATGGGTGCAACCGCGATTGGTATTAACGATTTACGAAATACGCCGTTTCAAAACGCCTACCCAGGTCCTGAAATTCATTTAACCGCATTGGCTAATTTGATCGAAACCCGGTTCGTGCAAAATGCACCAAACGAGTTAGCCTACCTACCTTGGATTATTTTAGTGCTCGGTTTCTTAAGCGCTATTTTCTGGTCGCAAACTTCGGCGGCTAGGGCTATAGGCTCGTTTTTCATTCTGATTTTACTAACGGTTGGAATTGATTTTTTAATTTACCTCAAGTTTCGAATTTTTATTTCGACCATTTTTATGTTGGGTTCTTTGACAACGAGTTTTATCTGTATTCTTGTATTTAAATATTTCTCAGAAGAGCGTAAAAAATTACAGATTCGAAAAGCCTTTTCGAAGTACGTTTCACCAAAAGTCGTTGATGAGTTGATGAAATCAGAGAAGAATTTAGAACTGGGCGGTAGAAAAGAAAATCTGACCGCATTTTTCTCAGATTTGCGCGGTTTCACAACCCTGTCCGAGAAACTTGATCCGCAGCAATTAGTATTTTTACTGAATAAATATTTAACGACGATGACCAAAGAAGTATTCAAAGCCGAAGGTACGATCGATAAGTATATGGGTGATGCCATTATGGCGTTCTTTGGGGCTCCGCTTAAGCAAGTCGATCACGCCGAAAAAGCCTGTGAATGTGCCTTGCAATCGATAAAACGTCTTCATGAATTGCAAATCGAGTTCGCCGAAAAAGGTTATCCGAAATTAGATATCGGCATAGGTATTAATTCGGGCGACATGAGTGTTGGTAATATGGGATCTGAAACCATCCAGAATTATACCGTGATGGGTGACGCCGTAAACTTAGCATCGCGTTTAGAGTCGATTAATAAAGAATACGGAACTCATATCATCATTGGCGAAGAAACTTATAAAAAAGTAAGTCACCGGTTCTTATGTCGCGAAGTTGATTTAGTTCGGGTCAAAGGGAAGTTACAGCCCGTGCGTATTTATGAACTGATCAGCGAAAAATCAGAGTCCCAAAGTTTTCAAGCCTGGATCGATCAATACCGTTTAGCTTATCTTGCGTACCAGTCGAAAGACTTCGCATCCGCTTTAGAAGGATTTCAAAAAGCTCGTGGTTTAAAGCAAATCGATAATGTAAGTGATTTATATATCGAACGAAGTAAAGATTACCTGCAGCTAGCTCCGCCCGTCGATTGGGACGGAGTTTATACGATGAAGACTAAATAAGCTAAGCATTGAACTGATCAGTTCAATGCTTCTAATCGCGAAGCCATTTCTTGAAGCCAAGTTTTAAAGCCTGGTCTAAGTCTTTTTCTGAAATTTCAAAAACGTTATTTTGCCCTGTGGGATGACCGCAAAGTTGAATGCGCATAAGCCCATCGCTTTTGCTAACGGCCGAGAATACTTGCATACTGCCAAGCTCTTTTTTCATTTCATTTGGGTCAATTTTTTTACCCATTCCGCATTGTAATGACCCGTCTGGTTTAAAAACAAAAGTTCGAGACGTTAAATCTTTACCACTCGAAGTCGATTTTTCTTCCGCGCTCACGTTGGTAGCTCCTTCTTTTCGTTCTTCAATTTTACAAGGCGTTGAAGAGCAACCCACCAGAAGCACAGCCACCGAACCGAATTTAGCAATAACACCAAGAAACCGTTTCATTAAGAATCCTATCGTAAGTAGTAAATAGAAGATTTTGAGTCGAACTGGGCTTTCACCCCGTAAACAATGCCCTCACCCGAAATGAAGTAGACGTTGGCCTTGTCATTAGAAATAGTGGGTTTTGAAAAAACACCGCGACCGGGTTCAAAAGAACCTTTCACTTCGCCGGTTAAGCTATCGAAAAATACCAACTTTCCTTGCGACTCGCCCGAAACTAGCAAGCCTTTCATAAAGCCAGGGTCGATAAAAATACCTTCGGTGGTCTTAGTTTTCCAGACGACCGAGCCATCTTTCTTAGATAGCACCGCAAAGTCACCGTACGAAGAAGTTGTAGCGATCTTATCTGAAAATACTAACGGAGTACTGGATCCGCCAAGTGGGCTTTTCCAGATGATTTCGCCTTTATCTTTAGATACACAGTACAATTGATCGTCGTAGCTATTTACGTAGAGGTAATCTCCGTCAATCACAGGGCTGGCATCGATATCTTTAAAGCGGGTGTTTCGATTCAAAGTGATTTCCCATTGCGGAGTCCCCGTTTTAGCATTCATAGATACCATGGCCCCATCGCTGAAACCCACATAGATTAGACCATTTGATATAGCAGGGCGCGAACCACCGCGAATAGTCATTAAATTTGCGGTGTCTTGACGATTGTAAGTCCAAAGTTGCTTGCCGCTAACAGCATCCAGCGCAAATACAGACTGACTACCTGATAAAAAGTAAACGACACCTTCATTTAGCAAAGGTTCAGCCACGACTTCCGATTTTGTATCAAAACTCCAAACGATTGTGCCATTAGCTAAATTAATTGAATACATGCGGCCATTGTTGCTGCCTACAAACAGACGATCACGAATCTGCGTGCCGCTGGATTCGATTCCTTGCGGAATATCTAAACGCCATACTTCATTCTTAGTTTGAATATCGTATGACACCAACCCGTCTAGCGCGTTTCCGACAATGATCTGATCCCGGTAAAGAATTGGCGACATACGGTTGATTTTACGAAAACCTATATTGGTTTTTGCAAGCGTGTCTTGCGCCCAAAAGGGCGTCAGAATAAAATTTTGTGCTTTCGCTTTTTTATAGTTATCTGCCGAACTCACCGGCTTCGTTCGAAGCTCGGGCGTCGCAGAACTAATCGGGGCCGAAGTACATCCCGCCCAAAAGCCTATGACTAAAATGAAAGTAATAAACTTTTGAGCAAACATAAATTAAGTACCGCTAGCTTTCTTGAATTGAATAAGTCGTAAGTACTTTTCAGCCTCTTTTGAGACCGCTGAATTTTCTAAAGCGTTATCTTGTTTTTGATTCGCAAGATTTGTTAAAAGCTCTTCAGCTTTTTTATTGTCGTTCATTTTTTGATAGCATAAAGCTTGCTGTACCTTAATCTCGTTATGTAAAAAGCTGGCTTCTTTACGCTTTACGATTTTTTCCCAAGTTACGACAGCCTCAGAACAAAGATTTTTATCAGCCTGCATGTGGCCGATTTGTTGCTGCACTAATGTGTTCACAAGTCCCTGATCATTATTTTCAACTTTTTGCAGAACACTTAAAGCCTGGTCGGGATTTTTTTCAGAGATCAAAATTTCTGATAAATAAAGCGCTGCCATTTGGCCCGCTTTCGATTTCGGGTAATCTTGAATTACTTTTTCAAAAGCGGTTTTAGAATTAGTATAATCAGCTGGTGTTGCCGGTTTTTTATCTTTGGCAGCTGTATCAGGAGCCGCGGCTTTGTTTTTTAAATCAAGATAGGCCTTTTCTGCTAAGAAATAACTTTCTTGTGCCTTTTGTTCTTTATTGGTGTTCGAAATTGAAACGGCCGACCAAACTCCGCCACCGATAATGATGACGACGAATAATCCAACGACTAATTTCCAATTTTTTTCGATCAACGATGAGTTCATAGAGTGGTTCATGTGTATTTCTTTCTAGCTGTTTAAATTAATAATAGGACTAACGATTAAAAACTTCTTTAAGTGTGGTGAATGAGCGGCTATTTTTACCCGGATGCTTTTGTTTTAATGCCCCGATTGTTTTGATACGCTCTTCAGCCAGACGATCGGCAGCCGTGTGGCTTCCGATATTATCGCGCTTCGCAATTTCAAAAACTTTCTTTACGTTATCATAAACTTTTTTAGTTTTATCAAACGCGCGGTCCGGTGAGTAACCTTCGAGCTCAACAAACACATTCATTAAGCCACCAGAATTAACCACGTAATCTGGTGCATACAAAATACCTAATTCACGCAATTGGTCGCCGTGCTTTGCTTCAGCTAACTGATTGTTTGCACCGCCGGCAATGGCTTTACATTTAAATTTTAGAATTGTCTGATCATTTACAATTGCGCCCATTGCACAGGGCGCTTGAATATCGCAGTCTACGCCCAGAATTTGGTCTGGAGACACGATTTCAACTTTGTACATATCGTGCGCCATCTTTACACGTGTTTGGTCGATGTCAGAAACGATAACGTGCGCGCCTTCTTCAACTAAGTACTTCACAAGGTTTGATCCAACATTTCCAAGGCCTTGAACCGCGATGCGCATTCCTTTTAAAGAATCTGTACCAAACTTCTCGCTAGCTGCGGCCTTGATTCCCATCAGTACACCGTGGGCTGTATAAGGCGAAGGGTCACCCGAGCCTCCGAAAGCTTTTGGAATACCCGTCACCCACGGAGTTTCCATATAAATGTTTTCCATGTCGCCCACGCTTGTTCCGACATCTTCGGCGGTAATATATTTTCCATTTAATGAATTTATGTACTGGCCGAAAGCTCTGAATAAACCTTCTGACTTTTGCGTTTTTGGGTCGCCGATAATCACGGCTTTGCCGCCACCTAAATTAAGGCCAGCGGCCGCGGCTTTGTAGGTCATACCTTTTGATAAACGTAAGACATCGGTTAAAGCATCTTCTTCAGTTTTATAATTCCACATTCGGGTGCCGCCAAGTGCGGGGCCCAAAGCCGTATTATGAATGGCTATAATCGCTTTAAGGCCAACATTTTTATCGTGACAGAAAAGTATCTCTTCATGGTCACCCTGTTTTGCGATCATTTCAAAAGGACCCATCTAAATTCTCCCCGTGTGTTCGTACATAAATACTTCCATATGTAGACCGAAATCCAAAATCCGATTAGCTAGAGATAAAGTGTTGTCAGTTTTACGCTAAAAGACTAGCGGTTACACTTCGCGCTAGAGAATGGTCGGATGAGCTTTCTTTTGGATTACTTAAGCTTTGGAGATTTAATTGACAGATCTAAGATCTCAACCTTGATTTTTTTAATTTTCATCGTGAAATAAGAAAGTGAGACAATCGGCTGAGCCTTTTTTAAGTCGATAAAAAAGCGATGCGTTTCAAGCTGCACTTTTTGCCCGTCGTTCGTGCAAACCAAAGTCATCTGAATTTCTAAAGATTTTTTTTGATCGTGCAGAGCCTCTCTAAATAGGGCTTTATTTTCGCAAGGCGGATTAGGCTGCAAAGGTGCCCCTAACAAGGCTGAACCCAGTAAACCACCAAACTGATACGTTTCATTAATATCACCGGACAGTTTCATCGTTAATTGAATTGATTTTGCTACCGAAGGTACGGCCTTAGGTTTCTTTTGGGTTGCTAGAGCCTGCATATTGAGTCCGAAAAGTAGGGCTAAAGATAAAAAAAAAGGACTTACTTTCATAAGTCCTTTTGACAGGAATGTGATTTGTTTTTGTATAACCATCAGACTAATTATTGAGCGTCAGAGATCTCTTCGGCAAGTCTTTTTTGCTGAGATTCCTGAGAAGCGCGGTACTGTTTTTTCTCTTTCGCGAATTTCAACATCGATTTATTGGTACGAACGTTGAAAGTTTCTTGCGTGCTATCAATAATGTATTTTTGCTGACTTTCTTTTTGAACGGCCATGCGGGCAATTTCAAGATTTTCTTTAAGATTTGTATGAAGGTCAGCTTGCGCTTGGTTATTTTCTACAATCAAAGTATTAAAATCAGCTACTTTAGCTTGTGAAGTCATTGTCATTAAAACCGCGGCTAAGATAATCATTGTTTTCATAAAATCTCCTGTACTAAGTACTATTGCAGTCAAAGGGCCAACATTGGCCTGCACAGGCACGCTAAATTCGAGATGGCCGTATCAAACTGATAGGGTGACAAACAGCGACTCCGCCGGCGCACCGAACTGACTAGCATTTAGACAATCAGTCGAATCAAAAGCTCATAACGACTCTCGAAGTGACAGTGACCCACCTGTTAGAGTAGGAGTATTCTCAATATGCACCAACTATTTGTGACCCAAATTTATCAAAAAAAGATTCAGTTCGATTTAAAAGATCTGGCCGCCGAGATTAAACAAATGAGCATTAAAGACTTAGCCGGTCGAGAGTGGTCTGAACGAAACTATCTAAACGGATACACTTCTTATGGTTCATGGGACCAGATGCACAAGATGTCGTCGACCTTTCGTGATTTAGAAAAAAAGATTGATAAGCATGTTCAAGCCTTCGTTCAAGAACTTGATTTTGATCTTGATAAAAACGCTCTCAAGATGGATACGTGCTGGGTGAATATTATGCCCCCAGGCGCGCAGCATACGTCTCATCTTCATCCACACTCGGTGATTAGCGGTACCTTCTATGTCGATATCCCAAACAAGGCCAGCGCGATCAAATTTGAAGATCCTAGACTGGGTTTATTTATGAATGCCCCCCTCGTTAAAATGGCCGGTCGCAAAGAAAACAAACGATTTTTTTCTATTGATCCCAAAGCAAGCGATGTCGTTTTATTTGAAAGCTGGCTTAAGCACGAAGTTCCTCGAAATGAGTCTAAAAAACCTAGAATGAGTGTGAGTTTTAATTACGGATGGAGTTAAAAAACCTTAATTTTTCTTTCTCTGTTAGCCCTGGAGCAGCAAAGAAAATTTTTAAAAATCTCAGCTTACAAATCTTTCCGGGTCAGATAACAACGCTGCTAGGCCCGTCGGGTAGTGGTAAATCGACGTTACTTCGAATATTCGGTGGGTTACAAAAAGTTTCTGAAGAGGGATCATCCCTTGTTAAATCTGTTTCAACTGAGTCTTTTGTATTTCAAGAGGCCACGTTATTGGGATGGAGAACTGGTTATACAAATATTATGTTACCCATTAAGCTTGCTCATCAAGCAGTTGATGGCAAGTACTTTGAAAAAATAGCGCAGATACTTAAAATTAAAGACATTTTAGATTCTTATCCACATCAAATGTCGGGTGGCCAAAAAATGCGAGTATCGATCGCACGGGCGCTGATCACGAAGCCGCAAGTGATCTTTATGGACGAACCTTTTTCAGCCTTAGATGAACCTACCCGCCTAGACCTACAGGATGAGCTTTTGCAGATTCAGGCCGATTTAAAAATGACAATCGTGTTTGTCACTCACTCCTTTTACGAAGCCGTTTATTTAGCAGACCGAATTATTATCTTATCAAATAGCCAGCCTGCTACGGTCATTTATGATCAAGTTCAAAACAAAGACTTTCGTTCGCGTTTTGAATCAAATTACCAAAACAAGGTTAAAGAAATCTCAGAAATTTTCGCGAAAGGTTTATCTCGTGAAAAGTAGATCAGATCGCCTGGTCATTTTTATTATTTACTTTGGATTTTTCGCAGCCATCGAATTTTTAGTGACTAAAGACATTGTCTCAAGCGCAATTTTGCCAAAACCTAGCGAGATTTTAAAACTTTTTTGGCTTGATAGATCAGTTTTAACCACCGCATTTTTGCAGACTGCTTTTAGTTCAGTCGTCGCATTTATTTTGGCTGCATTCCTAGCATTTGCACTTGGAATTTTAATTCATTTGTCAGATTTATTAAAAAAAACCGCTATGCCCGTTGCCTTATTTCTGCAAACGGTTCCGATTATTGCCATTGCGCCTTTATTAGTTATTTACTTTGGTTTTGGCTGGGTAACGACGCTGATCGCCGGGATCATCGTTTGTTTTTTTCCGGTGCTGATCAGTACAACAACGGGCTTGGCAAATACGAAATCGACCGAAGATGAGTTACTGCAGTTTTTAAAAGCTTCTCGCCTTCAAAAATTAATTTTTTTACAAATACCGAATGCTTTACCTAATATTCTAGCAGGTTTAAAAACGTCGGCTGGCTTAGCTGTAATTGGGGTCGTATCGGGCGAATTTTTAGTGGGCAGCGGTTTGGGCGCGTTAATAGAATCGTCACGGCTGCAGCAGAGAGTTGATTTCGTGTTCGCGAGTCTTATCTTGCTTGCCCTTTTGGGTCTTATATTGATGAAATCTACTGAAATTATTTTTACGTGGCTTTTTAAAAAGTACTTAATAAGGAAGTAAAATGCATAAAACTATAACCTGCATGATTTCGACTATGCTTATATCTTTTTCAAGCTTTGCTGCAACTAAATTAGCTCTTAACTGGAAAGCTGAATCCGAGTTCGGCGGATTCTATGAGGCTTTACCATTCTATAAAAAACAAAATCTAGATATCGAAATTCAAGAAGGTGGTTCAGGCTCTCCGACTTCGCAAATGTTGATGAACGAAAGCGTCGATTACGCCATCGTAAGTGCCGAAGAAGTGGTGCTGAGCGCCGACCGCGATGCGAAGCGAAGATTAGTAGCTGTTTTTAGCGTTTTTGAAACTTCGCCCTATATGATTATGGCCCACGAAGGCTTTGAAAGTAATAAACTATCCGATCTTTTTCAAGACTCTAAACAGACAATCAGTTTGCAAAAAGGCTTGCCTTACGTCGAGTACTTACTCAAAAAATTCGCGCCGATTCAGGCCAAAATAGTTCCGTACACGGGAGGCATTGGTTTATTTCAAAGTAACCAAATGATGGCGCAACAGGGGTTTATTACTTCTGAGGCGCTTTTAGCTGACCAGCTGAATCTTAAGGTGAAGACTTGGCTTGTGGCCGACGAAGGTTTTAATCCTTACATTACGGTTTTAGCGGTGCGCGAAGATTTTCTTAAAAAGAACCGAGCCAGCGTGCAGAAAATGGTCGAAGCCACTCGACAGGGCTGGCTAGCTTACTTAAAAAACCCGAAGGCCACGAATACCTTAATGAATCAAAAAAACCCGGCCATGACGATGAAAATGCTAGAATTAAGTTTAGTGAAAATGCAGGCATTGATGAAGTTTGAACCGCTCGCGTTGGGCCAAATGAAGTCAGAGCGCTGGCAGCAGCTAAACAAGCAAATGCGTGAGCTTAAACTGATAAAGAAAGACCTTAAGGCCGAAGAATTTTTTCAAAATTTTTAGCGGACCTAAGCTTTTTTGATAAAGGCTTTGACGGTTTTTCGCTCAGTTGCTACACCTACTCGACTATGAAAATCCGCTTAAATGAAATACCCGAAGAAGGCCGTGAATATACCTTTAACCGTAAAACGGCCGAGCTGAACTTAGCTTTAGAAGATCTAATAAAAAATCTTCCTTATGACGTTAAGATTTATATTAAGCCGATTAATACTAAAGATTTCGAAATGACCGGAACGATCAAGGCGATGACCGCCGAAGACTGCTCGCGTTGCGGAATCGACTTTGATTATCCAATCAATAAAAAAATCCACGAGATTTTGATTCCGTTTATGGAAGACGAACGAACCAGCCAGTATGCCCGGTCGTCGACGCCGATTAGCGAAGAAACAAGTGCCATGTCGGTCATTAACTATAAAAGCAGCCAAATCGATTTAGGTGATTATGTGCATGAGGCGATCGCTTTAGACGTTCCTTTTAATCCGTCTCCGGCCTGCGACAAATCAGGCGAATGCGTCCTTTGCAGTAAAAATTTCGGCAACCAGCCTTTCATTTATGATGAGAAAATGGGCGAAGATGTAAAACCGAACCCGTTTAAGGCGCTTAAAGACCTCAAGTTGAATTAGGCGTTGATTTTAGAAATAGTCTGAAGCATAGTTTTAATCTTTTTAGTTAAATGACTTAGTTACTGATTTTGTTAATGAATATCCCTGGAGGATAAGATGCCTACACCGAAGAAGAAAACCTCGAAATCACGCCGTGATATGAGACGTTCACATGACGCTTTAACAGCTCCCGCAATGGCTGTTGATAAAAAATCTGGCGAATTAGTTCGTCCGCATGTTGCATTTAAAGCTGCTGATGGCGCCCTTTATTACAAAGGCAAACAAATCAGCGCATCTAAATCAAAAGCGTAATTTATGTTTCGCTCAAAAGTCGCAGGCGTCGGATCTTTTTTACCTGAAAAAGTGATTACGAATTTCGATTTAGAAAAGATGGTCGAGACCTCGAACGATTGGATTATCCAGCGTACAGGCATCGAGCGTCGTCATGTAATTGATGAAAATGAGGGTACCTCAGATCTATGCGCGCGCGCCGGCCTCAAAGCCCTAGCTCATGCGGGTATGACTGTAGACCAAATTGATCTATTGATCGTTTGCACACTTACTCCTGATTATAAAATGCCGGCCGCAGCCTGTTTGGTGCAAGCAAAACTAGGCGCTAGAAATATTATGTCGTTTGATTTAAACGCCGCTTGCTCTGGCTTTGTCTATGGATTATTCGTTGCTGACCAATTTATTAAAACCGGCGTTTACAAAAACGTAATGGTTATTGGCGCAGAAAATCTAACTCGTTTATTAAATTACAAAGATCGCGACACCTGCATTCTTTTTGGTGACGGCGCTGGCTGTTTTATTTTGTCTCGTGCTGAAGAAACTGAAAAAAACTATTTAATGACTGTTCATGCACATTCCGAAGGTTCTTTGGCTGAATTGCTATGGGCAAAGGGCGGCGGAACTAGATATCCATTTTCGCAAGAAGTTTGGGATACGGGATCGCATTATATGCAAATGAAGGGTAAAGAAATCTTCAAAAATGCAACGCGCACAATGGCTACTGCATGCCACGAAGCTTTAGATGCTGTTAATCTGAAAGCCGACCAAATCGACTGGATTGTTCCGCACCAAGCAAATATGCGCATCACCGAAGCCGTTGCTAACCATCTCGATTTTCCGATGGAAAGAATCGTATCGACCGTTCACGAAACGGGCAATACTTCGGCGGCTTCAATACCTATAGCGTTCGATATGGCTTTCCAAGATGGTCGTATTAAACGGGGACAAACGATTTTATTAACTGCGTTTGGCGCGGGTTTAACTTCGGGCTCAGCAATTTTACGCTTTTAATAAGCATTAATTATACGTAAAAATTTTAATTACACTTTCATTCATTGAGGATCGTCTATGATGACATTTTTATTTCCAGGACAAGGATCGCAAAGCCCAGGCATGGGAAAGTTTCTATATGAAGAATTTAAAATAGCCCGTGAAACTTTCGAAGAAGCTTCAGACGCAATCTCTTTAGATTTAAAAAAATTATGTTTCACAGACAGCGCCGACAACATAGCTCATTTAGCTTTAACTGAAAATACTCAGCCCGCCCTACTCACTGTTTCGACTGCGACTTCCCGAGTTCTGACGAGTCAGTTCGGAGCTACGCCCACGATCACGGCCGGGCATTCAATCGGCGAATACGCAAGTTTTGTACTTGGCCAAGTGTTCACTTTTAAAGATGCGATACGGGCCGTGCGTTTACGTGGGCAAGCAATGCAATCGGCCGTGCCAATCGGTAAAGGCGGCATGACGGCGACCCTTGGTTTAGACGAAGCTCAAGTTCATTTTCTTTGTCATTGGGCAGTCGAGGGTTCAGGCCATGGGCCATTGTCGCCGGCAAATTTTAATGCCGACGGACAGATCGTGATCAGCGGAAATTTAGAAACTCTGAACTGGTTAAAAACCAATTTTAAACCCGAAATTCTACCGGGTGAGCCAAAACGTGCGAAATTAATTCCGCTGCAGGTTTCGGCACCATTTCACTGTGAAATGATGAAGCCCGCTGAAGAAAAAATGCAAGATTTTTTAACTCAGATTGCGTTTCGCGATTCAATCATACCGATCATTCAAAATGTGAATGCGCAAAACGAGCAAAATGCGGCCGCTTTAAAGATGAATATCGTGAAGCAAATATCTGCTCCGGTCCGTTGGACACAAAGCATGAATAACCTGAAAAGCCAGAAGCGAAATATTGCCGTCGAAGTAGGCCACGGGTCGGTTTTAAAAGGCCTTCTAAAGAAAATTGACTCCGAATTTTTCAAAGTTTATTCGACAAACTCGGTAGAAGATTTGAAGCTGATCGAAACCTTAAATACACCTTAGCCTGAAGTCGATTATTTTGAGCATTTGTTCGGTAATGCAATGCGCTTTAGTCGATAAAAAACTTGAGCTCTCAACCTAGTTAGGTGATCGTCTAAAAGCTTATGAATATCGTTAATTTATCTCAGAAAAAAATCTTTGTTACAGGCGGAAGCCGCGGAATTGGCGCTGCCATTGTTAAGACTTTGGCCGAAGCCGGCGCGCAAGTTGCGTTCACTTATTCAACGAATCAGGCCAAAGCCCAAGAGCTACTAGCCAGTCTACCTGCCCTTACTGGCTCGAATAGCCATGCGGCTTTTCAACTCGATGTAGCTGATAGCTCTGCAATTGATTCTGTCATTGCCCAAGTGATTGAAAAATTCGGCGACATCGACGGCGTCGTGAATAACGCCGGCATTACGCACGACCAACTCTTACTTCGAATGAAAACTGAAGATTTTGAAAAAGTGATAGCGACCAACTTAACGGGCGTTTTTTCGGTTACGAAAGCTTTTAGTAAATCGATGTTAAAAGCGCGTAAAGGTTCTTTTGTAAATATCTCTTCCGTTATTGGTTCGGTCGGCAATGCCGGTCAAGCTAACTACGCGGCCAGCAAAGGTGGCTTAGAAGCTTTTACAAAGTCAGTAGCACTAGAATTTGCATCTCGCGGAATTCGCGCAAATTGTGTAGCCCCTGGCTATATTAAAAGCGATATGACCGATGCTTTAACGGCAGAGCAATTAAAAATGTTTACAGATAAGATACCGCTGTCAAGAGCCGGTGAAGGAATTGAGGTTGCCCATGCGGTTGCCTTCTTACTAAGCGACGCTTCGTCTTACATCACCGGTCAAACACTTCACGTTAATGGTGGAATGTATTTAAATTAGTAGTTATATATTAAGTATTATAAATTAAATGATAAAAACCAAAAGGAGACAGAAATGTCAGTAAATCAAAAAGTAAAAGATATTATCGTAGAACAACTTGGTGTGGATCCAGAAAAAGTAAAATCAGAAGCATCTTTTATTGATGACCTTGGCGCAGATTCTTTAGACATCGTTGAATTAGTTATGGCTATGGAAGAAGAATTTGATCTTGAAATCCCTGATGAAGACGCTGAGAAATTAAAATCAGTGAATGATGTTCAAACTTATTTAACCTCTAAAGGCAAAGCTTAGTCTTGGCCTCTTCTTTTGTTCGACCGAACGGTCAAAGACGCGTAGTCATTACTGGGATCGGGGCGGTTTCTCCTTTAGGAAATTCGCTCTTAGATTCTTGGCAGGCCGCCTTGAATGGGCAGTCTGGCATTACCAACATTACGCATTTTGATACGGCGGCTTACGATGTTAAATTCGGCGGCGAAGTTAGAAATTTTCAGCCGGATTTATATATTGAGAAAAAAGAACAAAAGAAAATGGATCTTTTTATTCAGTACGCGCTAGCCACTGCAAAAATGGCTTTCGAACAATCGGGATTAAAAATCACCGATGAAAATACACATCGCACCGGCGTTTTTATTGGTTCAGGCATGGGTGGTCTTCCTCTTATAGAAGAGCAGCACTCTAAATTAATCGAAAAAGGCCCAGGGCGAGTGTCCCCGTTTTTTATTCCTTCCGTGATTACAAACCTAGCTCCGGGCTGGGTATCGATGCAGTACGGAATTAAAGGCCCGAATTTTACAATTACCTCGGCTTGTGCAACAGGTGTTCACTCACTTGGTGAAGCTTATAATTATATTCGTTTCGGCTTAGCCGATCAAATGGTGGCCGGTGGTACTGAATCGGCGGTATCGCCGATGGCGATTGCTGGTTTTAGTAATATGCGTGCGCTATCAACTCGTAATGATTCTCCGACAGAAGCCTCTAGACCTTGGGATCAAGATCGTGACGGTTTTGTTCTAGGCGAAGGAGCCGCTACTTTTATTTTAGAATCTTTAGAATCAGCAAGCAAACGAGGAGCTCACATTCTTTGTGAGTTAACGGGCTACGGAGCTTCATCTGATGCTTATCACATTACTTCGCCCGATCCTGAAGGGGCGGGTTTTGTTTCGGCCATGAATTCGGCGATCAAAGATGCCGGAATCAATCCGGAAGAAATTCAGTATATCAATGCTCACGGAACAAGTACGCCGATGGGTGATCCGTTAGAATCTTTAGCTGTTAAAAAAATTATGAAAGATCACGCTAAAAAAGTATGGATCTCTTCAACTAAATCGATGACGGGCCACTTACTAGGCGCCGCCGGTGCCATTGAATCTGCATTTTGTGTGATGTCTTTAGTTGATCAAAAAGTGGCTCCGACAATTAATCTTCATAACCCTAGCCCAGAATGTGATTTAGATTACGTGCCGCTAACCGCACGTGAAGGTAAATTGAAACACGTGATGAATAACTCTTTTGGTTTTGGTGGTACAAACTCTTGTATTATTTTTTCGAAGTTTGAGGGTTGATTAAACTCTAAAGGATTTTATTTGTGAAAATCTTAATTGCTTCTGATCATGCCGGACTTGAATTAAAAAATAAATTAGCACAGGCTCTTCGAAATTTTGATGAAGTCGAAGACTTCGGTCCGTTTACAACAGATTCGGTCGATTACCCGGACTACGCTGATTTAGTCTGTCGTAAAATTGAATCCAATGAAAAATCGACAACGCTCTCTGAGTTCGGAATACTTATCTGCGGCTCAGGGCAAGGCATGGCCCTTCGTGCGAATAAATACTCTTCAATTCGTGCAGCACTTGTTTATAATGACGAAATCACGAAAATGGCGCGCGAACATAACAATGCGAATATAATTTGCATTGGTGCGCGTTTTACAGATTTTGAAAAAGCCTTAAAATGGGTGCAGATTTTCAAAGAAACCGCTTTTGCAGGCGGTCGTCATCAAACGCGGGTTGCTAAAATTCACTCTTCCGTCCCATAATAAGGGGCATGATAAATACAACTCAAAATACCTTATCGTCAGATCCAGAAATTGTAGAGCTCATCCAAAAAGAATCGGTTCGTCAACAAGACGGCCTCGAGATGATCGCTTCAGAAAACTACGCCTCAAAAGCTGTTATGGAAGCGCAAGGATCTATTCTTACTAACAAGTACGCCGAAGGCTATCCGGGTAAGCGCTACTATGGTGGTTGTGAATTTGTTGACGGTATCGAAACTTTAGCAATCGAGCGCGCAAAGAAATTATTTAACGTGGGCTTTGCAAACGTTCAACCACATGCGGGATCGCCGGCTAATCTGGCCGTTTACATGGCCAGCATGAAGCCCGGCGAAACGATCTTAGGAATGGATTTATCAAACGGTGGCCATTTAACGCACGGAAGCCCCGTTAATTTTAGTGGTCTGTTATATAAGGCAGCCTCTTATAAACTTGATTCTGAAACGGGTTTACTAAACTACGACGCCATCATGACAACGGCTAAAGAAGTAAAACCAAAGTTACTTATTGCGGGATACAGCGCTTATCCCCGTCACCTAGACTTCGCCAAGTTTCGTGAAATCGCAAACGAAGTAGGCGCTGAGCTTTTAGTAGATATGGCGCACTTTGCCGGATTGGTAGCGTCGGGTCATCACCAGTCTCCGGTGCCTTACGCCGATTACATAACTTCAACCACCCATAAAACTTTACGCGGCCCTCGGGGCGGCATTATTTTAACCAACTCAGAAGAAAAATCTAAGCTAGTGAATTCAAGAATTTTTCCGGGCATTCAGGGCGGGCCGCTTGAACATATCATCGCCGCAAAAGCCGTGGCCTTCGCTGAAGCTTTACGACCCGATTTTAAATCTTATATAGATCAAGTACTAAAAAATGCCAAAGCTCTAGCGAATGAATTAATCAAAGAAGGTTTTTCACTTGTGACTGGCGGAACTGACAATCACTTAATGCTAATTGATTTAAGTCAAAGCACGGGACTTGCGCATCTAACTGGTAAAGTGGCCGAACATGCCTTAGACCAAGCTGGTATTACCGTTAATAAAAATACCGTACCTAATGAAAAACGGTCTCCATTCGTAACAAGCGGTATTCGTGTCGGAACTCCGGCATTAACTACGCGCGGAATGAAAGAAGCCGAGATGAAAGTCATTGGCCAGTGGATGAGCCACGTCTTAAAAAACGCCGATAACAAAGAAATCGCGGCACAAGTCCAGGGGAAAGTTAAAGAATTATGTCAAAGTTTTCCAATTTACTAATTTTAGCCGGAATTTTATTTTTTTTAACGGCCTGCTCGCACACCGCGAAGGCACCCGATTACGTTGAGCAAAGTATTTCGAACAACGGTACGACAGATGAAATTCGAGTCGATAAAAAAAATAACTCAATCAAAGTAAATCCTGACATCACTAACGAAAATAAAACTCCGGGCGTTAAGCGTAAGCCGCAGTTTGATTGGCCGGTTTGGGAAGCTCGGATGACACGTGGTTATTTACCTCGTGGCAAAGGCCGTAGAAAACGCCCACACAAAGGCATCGACTTAGCGGCTCCACGTGGTTCAGCCGTAATGGCTGCCCATGATGGAACAATTATTTACACAGGTTCTGGCTTTAAAGGTTACGGTAAGATGATTATGATCGAAAGTAGTGATGGCGCAACCGGCGGGAACTGGGCCACGTTATATGGCCATTTAGATAAAATCGTTGTCTACGAAGGTAAAAAAATTCGTCAAGGTGAAGTTATCGGAGCCTTAGGCAATACGGGCCGATCTTCGGGGCCTCACCTGCATTTCGAAATTAGACAACTAAACGGACCGATTGATCCCCTTCCGTTACTGCCAGCCGGCGAAGCGTTAACAAATGACGTTGATAACGGAGCTATCGAAGAATAGTCAGCTAAACTTTGTTTCTATTTAGGTAAGATCTAAGCGCAGAAATAATCAGCGGCAATAGCGAGAATAAAATTATTCCCATCACTAAAAGAGTAAAATTTTTCTGAATAATTTCGATTCGTCCGAAGAAATACCCTGCAACGACGAAGACGTTGACCCAGACCAGCGTACCTAGGATCGACATCGTCAAAAAACGTTTGTAGCTCATTTCACTGAGACCAGCAAAAAAAGGTGCGATCGTTCGCGTGATCGGAAAAAAACGCGAAAGGCTAACAGCCCACTTGCCTTTTTTTTCAAAAAAATCTTCGGTTGCGGTTAAATACTTTCGCTTAAGTACACGTTTTAACAGAGGATGTTCACTTTCAAAAAGCATTCGTCCCCATTTACGACCGATCACGTAATTGGTCGAATCACCTAAAATGGCAGCACAGATCAATAAAGGAATGATGATCCTGATATCTAAGAATGGGCCCATTGAAGCGAGTGCCCCAACGGCAAAAAGCAAAGAATCCCCGGGCAAAAACGGAGTAATCACTAGACCTGTTTCACAAAATATAATGAGAAATAATATAATATAAATAAAAGACCCATATTCCTGGGCCCATTTAATGAGCGTAACGTCGATATGTAAAAGCGAATGGATTATTTCATACATCACTCGATGGTAACGAAAACTACTATTCGTTACAAGATCCGTTTTGCGCATCGTCGGCAGCGTAGGGATTATATTTAGCCGTGAAAGCAGCTAAGTTCGCAAATAATTGACTTACATTTGAACCAATCGACACAGCAAAAAACTTACAATCTTGCTTATATGAAACAGCTCCCGTTTGAAACACTCGAACTCCACCTTTGGTTACTGTTAATAGTAGGTCATAGCGTCCGCAAGCATCGGTCGAGCAGCGCGCCTGCACATTCAAAGTTAAACCGCGTGCGCTGTCGGTGTAGTTACCTTGTGTTTCTAGCGCGCCGTCAATGTGCTGTGTGGTTAAAGGTAAATACTGATTTCCGGGAGTCACTAATTCAACATTAATGATTTGCCCGCCCGCTACATCATTCGGTAACGAAATACTTCTAATTTGATAGTTTACACCTTGATTCATCGCTTGCTGTTGCGAAACAGTGCTAATCGCTGGATCCATATTTGTTTGTCCGGTTTTAACTTGCGCTCGAACGCCCGCCGCTTTCGGAGCACACGAGAATGCATACAAGCTCAGAGTGATAAGGGCTACAGTTGAAGCAATTTTACCGATATTCGATTGAGACATGTGAAAACCTCCGTTAAAAAATTCTGATCTTAGTCATTGCTATTTCAAAAGCTTTGCCAAAAGCACCGTGCGCGGTTCATTAAAAAATCCAATCATATCAAGTCTGTTCTTATTTTGAGAAAATAAGCCTTTGTTTCAAAATAAGAACCCAGACCAAATTGTCACTGGGGACGAAGTTCAATTGACAGGTCTACGACTCATTTTTAGACTGAACAGATGAGTCAAAAGACAGCTCTTATATTATCTGGTGGCGGTGCGCGTGGAGCTTATCAAGTGGGAGTCCTTAAGGGGCTTGCCGAAATTCTTCCTGAGAAAAAACAAAGCCCTTTTCGTATATTATCGGGCGTCAGTGCCGGAGCCATCAATTGCTCGAAGCTAGCTTCTGAAATTGATCATTTTTCAAACGCGGTTGAAAAGTTAGTTTATCTGTGGTCACAAATCTCGACCGAACAAGTTTTTAAAACAGATTTTTTATCTTTGAATAAATTTTCATTGGGACTTTTCGGCGAAAAAAAATTAAATTCAGTTTTAGAGACTGGGCCCTTACGGGAATTAGTCGCGAAGAACTGTGACTTCGCTAAAATTTCTAAAAATTTAGAAAATAAAATAATTGATTCTGTTATTATCACCGCCAATAATTATGAACAAAGTTCAGCCATTAGCTTTGTTCAAACACGCGCGAGCAGCCCAGTTTGGAAAGAAAGCCGCCGGCAGGCCAATCTAACTGAATTGAACGTTGATCATATTATGGCGTCATCTGCAATTCCGATGCTGTTTCCGCCAATCAAAATTGGCAATCACTATTACGGCGATGGTTGCGTGCGAAATAATACGCCGTGTTCGCCCGCGATTCGTATGGGGGCCGAGAAACTTTTTGTGATCGGGGTCCGGCAGCAACTGACTTCAGAAACAAACGCGCAAATTAAAACTTCGTCTTCGACTAATTCTGAAAAGTCTCCGTCGATGATTAAAATTTTAAATACTCTATTAAACGCAGTCTTACTAGACTCAGTTGAACAAGACGTTATGCGTATTCAGCGTATAAACGAAATGACTCGTCTTGTAGATACTCACAAAAAAATGTCATCAGGCTTAAAAGAAATACCCGCGCTTTGTATTGCTCCGTCGCAAGACATTGGCGAATTAGCCCGGTCGCATGCTCATCGTTTACCTCGGCTGCTGCGTATGACGATTTCTGCTTTTGGTTCGTTAGATGATGCTAGCGAAATTTTAAGTTATCTTTTGTTCGAACCATACTTCTGTAAGCAATTAATTGATATGGGCTATCAAGATGCCATGGACTCAAAGTCACAAATAAAAAAATTTTTCAGCGAGGATAAGTAATGGATCAGGCAAAGTCTGAACTCATCTGGTTCATTCAATTTCAGGGTCGCGTTGACGGCCCACTTAGCTCGGCCAAACTGCAGTTAGCTTTACAAGTGATTGGTGACTCCAATTTAGAAAAAACTCTTTTGTGGAAGCGCGGCTTAACCGAGTGGATGAAGGCATCAAAGTGGCAACCGAACGAAGATGTTACTTTAACTCATCAGGCGCAAGCCTCATCTTTGGTTTACGCGAGCGATGCCAGCGAGAAAACTTTAGCTCAAACGATCAGTGAAGGTTCATTCTACCGCGTACAAGTGAATTTTATTGACCAACCATTGATGACGAAAGCCGAGTTACTGACGTTGATTTCAAAACAGCCCGATGTAGCTACAGTTTCGATTCAAGATCCAAAAAGTAAAGAATGGAAGGAAGTTTACGCTTTTCCGGATCTAGTTGAGCGTTTAGGTTTAACTCGTCGTACTCATCAGCGTGTTCCCATTCTAGCGCAATTTGGCGGGGTATCAAATAAAAACCCACAGGCGAATGCGCGCGTGATTACTATAAGCGAAGGCGGCATTGGGTTTACAGATAATTTTGAATTAAAAATTGGTGATTGGATTGAAGGTCAGGTTACTAGCCCGCATTTCTTTCAACCAATTAGTATCAAAGCTGAGGTGATTTATTCAGGGCTAGATGGTTACATCGGGCTGAAGTTTACACAAATCACGGACGAGGCTAAATCAGCCATCATCGAATACGTTAAAAAGTTTGGAAGACCTCTAGATCGCTCATAAATATTCCACGTAGCGCAATTGTTGAATCGCGCTTACAGTGAAAGCCGGGTCGCTTAATAAAATGAAATCCGTTGTCAGCTAAGACCTTTTTAAGCACACCCGTGCAGGCATACGTAGTGAGTACGCAGTCCTGCTCTGCGTGACTAACTAAAAAATGATTTAAAAATTCAGGCTGCCAAAGAGAGCTATTGGTCTTCTGACTGAAAGCATCGTGGCAAATCACGTTAAATTTACGCTCAGTGGGCGCCTTTAATACATCATCGTAAAGAAAACTTTGATTTCGATACGCATGTTGCAGAGTTTTACGAACCTCTTTACTTTCAATTTGTGGATCAAGCTTGTGCGCGATCTCTTCGTAAAGCTTCACCTTATCGTCGCCATCGACCCAGCTTGAATAACGATCTCGTAAACCTGGTACAATTTCAAAAGAGTCGATGCTTAAGCGTACCGATGGCTTTAACTTGTTTTCGATCAATGCCTGGGCCCACGAAATCTCGATGTAGCCTAAGCCTAAACCAATCACCGCGGTCTTTAGCTCTTGCAAAGTTGAACCTGAATCAGTTGAATCAGTGAACCGAGCTAATGCTTTACGAATAATCGATTTATAAATGTAGTTGGTCTCGGTGGCGGCTCCCCCGGAATGGTGCATACTTTCACCGTCTACGATCTTCTGCCCTAGACGAAGCGTGGGGCTGCCGTCATTTGTGACTTCTAAAAAAAATCCAATATCTGCAAACGGCTGATTCACAAGTTCAATTCCTTCAGGTATATGTTCGTAATGGAAAAAGGTTGGCCAGGTCTTCCCTATCATTCGATCTCAGAACATTTTAAGCGAATTTTTAACGAAAAAGTATATAAAATTCCGGTCAGCGTGGTCGACGACTGTCCGAACCGCATGGGCTTAAAGGGCATGAAGACCTGTAGTTTCTGCGATGTCTGGGGATCGGCCGCACGCGCAGAGTCTTTTGAATTGTCGCTCGATGCGCAGATCGAAAAATACCACGCCTTGATTTCAAAAAAATATAATTCGCAAAAATTTTTAGTTTATTTTCAGGCCTACACCAATACTTTTACTAAAATACCGGTTCTCCGCGCGAATTTCGAATTGGCTTTGAAATACCCTTTTGTGGCTGGTTTCGTCTTAGGAACAAGACCCGATTGTTTATCTGAATCGGTGCTACAGTTATGGCAAGAGTACTGTCAAAAAACCTTTGTATCTGTCGAGCTGGGTGTACAAAGTTTTTTTAATCCGCATTTAGAATTTATGCAGCGAGGGCATTCTGTAGAAGACTCGGTCAAAGCCATTCACAAGATCAGCGAGCGCACCAGTGTTGACTTAGGTATTCATCTTATTTTTGGTTCACCGAACGAAACAGAAGACGAAATTATTCAGTCGGCCAAGATCTGTAATGATTTGCCGATTACAAATGTGAAACTTCACAATATGCACGTTTTAAAAAATACCGAACTTGAAAAGTGGTATCACGCCGGCACCTACAGCCCGATCACGCAGGCTGATTACACTCGAAAGGTTCAACTTTTCTTAGCGCATCTACACCCACGCATTGCGATTCATCGCCTAGCGGCCTATGCCTCTCGCTGGGATGAATTGGTCGCTCCCGCCTGGACAGCCGATAAAATGAAACCGCACCAAGAGATTATCGACCATTTACGCCTTCATAAAGTCTATCAAGGTTGTGAATTAACGGCGCAAAACGAAGAAGATAGCCGTCTATTTAAACAGATGAGTTTACGTGTTGAACGAACCGACAGCATTTAACAGAACATTTAAGAATTAGACGTTTTTGCAACGTGCTACGAAAAAAAAGTGAAATTGTATCTGTCAAAACCTAGAGATTCGCTACAATCCTCGAGGAGAGAAGTAGCCTAGACCTTCAGCTAGCTCATTTCATTTTTCTGCACAGCGTTTGCTAAAAAGACCAGCACCATCGACTATTTTTATTTTTTTCTTTGCAAGTTTATATAAATTAATAAAAACTGAATTCAAGAAAAGCACTCCTTATTGATAAGGTTTAAGGAATACACCACTAGATCTAGTGTCTGGTGCCATGTACGACTTAAAACGACCTTCAATAAGCGAAGACCAGGACGGTCAACTTATTTTTCTTGATAAACAGATAACTAGACCTAGACTTTGCTAGCCAACGACAGCTTCTGAGGGGGAGCTTTGTGGATCCTATTGCCTATGCGGCACGGAAGTAGAGACCACATAAAAATAAAGGGACTTATGGAAAACAACTTTGGATCAACACCGACATCTTCAAGAACTTCAGCAGCCAACACTTCTCCGCATATTATGCACGTCAAAAAACGTGACGGTTCCCTAGAGCCCGTCGATGTCACTAAAATCGTCGAGCGCGTCAACCGTCTTTCACAGGGCTTACAGGCCGTGGATCCGCTTCGCGTAGCGACTAAGGCTATCAGTGGCCTGTACGACGGCGCTTCAACTAAAGAATTAGATAACTTATGTATACAAACCGCTTCGTTATTAATTGGTGAAGACCCTGAATACTCGCGCCTAGCGGCTCGTCTTTTATCGACTTATATCGATGAAGAGGTGAAATCACAAAAAATTGGGTCTTTTGCTGATTCAATTCAAGCGGGCTTCAGTAACGGTTTATTAGCAAAAAATGTTTACGATTTCGTGATGGCTCATAAAACAGAACTTTGTGCGTCGATCGAACATTATAAAACAGATCGTTTTGAATATTTTGGTTTACGTACAGTTTACGATCGTTATCTTTTGAAGAACCCAACTTCTCGTCAGGTTTTCGAAACTCCGCAATACTTTTTTATGCGCGTCGCTTGCGGGTTAGCACAAAGCCCACAAGAAGCGATCGAGTTATATAAAATCACGTCTTCACACGACTACATGCCATCGACGCCGACTTTATTTAACTCGGGCACTTTGCGTCCGCAAATGAGCTCGTGTTACTTACTAGATTCTCCGCAAGATGATCTAAAAGCGATTTATGATAAATACACCGACATTGCTTTACTATCTAAGTTTGCCGGCGGGATTGGCTTAGCTTATTCGCGTGTTCGATCGCGAGGTTCTTTAATTAAAGGAACCAATGGGCATTCTAATGGTATTATTCCTTGGTTAAAAACTTTAGATTCTTCTGTTTCAGCTGTGAACCAAGGCGGTAAACGTAAAGGCGCAGCCTGCGTGTATCTAGAAACTTGGCACGCCGATATCGAAGAGTTTCTTGAGCTTCGCGATAATACAGGTGACGAAGCTAAGCGTACTCATAATATTAACTTAGCTAACTGGGTTCCAGACTTGTTCATGAAGCGAGTCGAAGCCGATGCGATGTGGTCACTATTTGACCCAAGTCGCGTTCCGCACTTTGTTGATATTTTCGGTGAAGAGTTTGAAACCGCTTACATAGCCGCTGAAGAAGCTAAACTTTACCACAAGCAAACAAAGGCTCGTGATTTATACTCACGTATGATGAAGACTTTGGCGCAAACGGGTAATGGATGGATGACGTTTAAAGATGCTTCGAATGTAAAATCTAATCAAACAGGTCAGCCGCAAAACACAATTCACTTATCAAATCTTTGCACCGAAATCTTAGAAGTGACTTCAAAAGATGAGACCGCGGTTTGTAACTTAGGTTCAGTCAATTTAGGTCGCCATATCATCGACGGACAATTTGATTTTGAGAAATTAGCGCGCACCGTTCGTACGGCCGTAAAGTTTTTAGATCGCGTCGTTGATATTAACTTCTACCCGATTGATACCGCCGCTAGTTCAAATAGTCGCTGGAGACCTGTCGGTCTGGGCTTAATGGGCCTTCAGGATGCATTTTTTCAACTGAAACTTCCGTTTGATTCAGCTGAAGCGCAGGCTTTATCGACGCGTATTCAAGAAGAAATTTACTACAATGCTTTAGTGACCAGTATCGATTTAGCTGAAAAGCACGGCCCGCACGAAAGCTTCGCAGAAACGCGCGCAGCCAAAGGACAATTTCAGTTTGATCTTTGGAACTCAGCCGGCACGCCGATCAAGCCGACAGATGAAAAACGTTGGAATGCACTTCGCGAACGTATGATGAAGATCGGTTTACGTAATTCTTTAATGATTGCGATCGCACCGACCGCAACAATTGCTTCAATCGTCGGAGCTTACGAAGCGACTGAACCACAAATTTCAAATTTATTTAAACGTGAAACTTTGTCGGGTGAATTCATGCAGATCAACCGCTACTTAGTTGATGCATTAAAAACGAAAGGTCTTTGGAATGAAGACACTCGTAATGAAATTAAAATGCATGAAGGTTCAATTCAAGAAATTGCAACCATTCCAGCCGACATTAAGGCCTTATATCGAACTGTTTGGGAAGTTCCGATGAAAGCTTTACTTGATATGGGTGCCGCACGCGGTGCTTTTATTGATCAATCACAGTCTTTAAATCTATTTATGGAAGCGCCAACGATTGGCAAAGTTTCTTCGATGTACATGTACGCTTGGAAACAAGGCCTTAAGACAACTTATTATCTTCGTTCACGCCCGGCGACTAGCATTGCAAAGACGACGGTTAATAAAAAATCTTCGGTCACCGAAGTTCAAGCTAAGGCAGCCGCACCGGTGAACGCAAAAAAAGAATACAGCGACGAAGAAGCAATCACATGCAGCCTAGATAACCCAGAAGCTTGCGAAGCTTGCCAATAATTAAGGAGTATACATTATGATTTTAAATCCAGGATTTGACCTAACACTGCGCCCTATGAAGTACCCGATTTTTTTCGAAATGTACAAAAACGGAATTAAAAACACATGGACCGTTGATGAGATTGATTTTTCAACGGATCTAGTCGATTTGAATACAAAGATGACTGAATCAGAAAGACATTTAATCAACCGACTGGTGGCCTTTTTTGCGACGGGCGATTCGATCGTTGGTAATAATTTAGTTTTAAATTTGTATAAGCATATCAATTCACCGGAAGCACGCTTGTACTTAAGTCGACAATTATACGAAGAAGCTTTGCACGTACAGTTTTACCTGACCTTGCTTGATACCTATATCCCCGACCCGAATGATCGCGCACTGGCATTTTCGGCGGTTGAAAATATCCCTTCAATTAAAAAGAAAGCTGATTTCTGTTTTAAATGGATGGATTCAATCAATGATCTAAAATCTTTAGAAACGATCGAAGAACGACGTAAGTTTTTAATGAACTTAATTTGTTTTGCAACTTGTATCGAAGGTTTATTTTTCTTCGCGGCTTTTGCATATGTTTACTTTTTAAGATCAAAAGGAATGTTAGCCGGCTTAGCGTCTGGCACAAACTGGGTTTTCAGAGACGAAAGCATGCACATCGCGTTTGCTTCACAAGTGATTGAGACTGTTCGCAAAGAAGAGCCCGAGCTTTTCAACGAACAAATGCAAGACATGGTTGTGCAAATGATGGAAGACGCAATCGACTGCGAAATGACTTTCGCTGAAGATTTAGTTTCAAACGGAATTGCTGGTTTATCACTGGGCGATATGCGCCAGTATTTAGAATACATTACCGATCAACGCTTAGAAGCGTTAAGTATTGCCCCTAGATATAATACTAAAAATCCGTTTTCATTTATGGAATTACAAGACATGCAGGAGCTTGCAAATTTCTTTGAAAAACGCGTTACAGCTTACCAAACCGGAATTTCGGGTAGCGTCAGTTTCGACGAAAGTTTTTAATTAAAATAGTTCATTTCAACTGAGGTTATCTAAGATTTTCTACTGAGTGCGGCAACGAACGGTATCAGACCACTTGCCCACTTGGCCGTTGTTACTGGCGCGAACTGCAAAATAATAATCAGTTGCCGCGGCTAAACCGCTGGCATTACAGATCGGATTTCCGCCTGAAGTGACGCACGAAGTACCTGTTGGAATACCCGCCCGCGTCGTTCCGATCCACGCGGGATTACCGACAGCAAAAGCCCATTCGTAGGTGTTTGATGTCGAAGGCGAAATATTAAAAAAACAAGTCGTCCCCACCGCACCGGTCGTATTTAGTTTTATTAGCGGCATTTCTTTAGTTACCACGGCGCTAGTTAAAGAAACCGGCGAAGTTGTTGACCAATTCGTATCGGTCGACTGCAGAGTGTAATTGTACGAAACTCCTTCAACTAAACCATTATCAAAGTACTTAAATACTGAAAAGCCTTCAAATATCTCGCTGGTGGTCTGATTCAAATATAACTGCACCAGTCCCGCAGAAGTCGCATAAATATCAGTGTAAGTCCGTGCTAAAGTATAAATGGTACCGAAATTAAATCGCGCCGGCGTTGATTCAATAATCATACGCACATTGGATGTATCTTGCGATACCGTGGTTAAAACGGGTGTAGATAAAACGCGTGAAATAGTGACGTCATTCCATGCGGTATCAGATAGAGTTCCGTCGATGGTGCGAAGCTTGATGCGTGCTTTGTATTTTTGCGCTTTACCAATTTTAAAACTAAACCCGAAACGACCATTGAAGCACTGCGGATAAATTTTCTGAACCGAACCATCATATTCGGTTAAGCCAATTCCGCTCGTAACGAAAAAACATTTGTTTGTATCGATTTTAACAATCGGTGCAGCTGAACCAGCCTGAATAGTTATGGTTGAAAAAGCATAATAGCTGCCGTAAACAGCTTGAATTTTAGCTACGCCAGCCACAGTCGGAGTATACACACCCCCCGCCGTAATCCCACCGGGTCCAGAAATCAAAGTAAACACAGCGCCCAACGTATTGGGGTAAACGTAATTACCTCCACCTACCGACATCAATATATTTTGAGTGATTTTAAATTCGTCAGGTTCAAATCCTGATTTAAGAACGTTGCCAGAGCCCGTAGCCTGGCACTCGTCGGCAATATCGTTATCGATATACGGAGTCGCTGAAGTATTTTCGCCTGCATAAACTTTTACGATGATTCGATTATTCTTTCGATTGACGTCTTTACAACTTCCTACGATTTCAACCGTATCAGTCGCATCAGTAAATGAAGTCATAGTTGATGAATCGGCCGCTATTTCGGGCGTAGCCGTTGAACCCACCGTACTATCAGCGCAGCTTGAAGCTTCGCAACCACCGGAAGTCGAACCTAAAAGTGAACTCCCGATTGGTTTTCCGCAAGACGTCAGAAGAAAAATTAGAAAAATAATAACGAATGAATTCGTGTTTCGCACACTTACTTATCGGCTTTTTAGACGTATTTGTTGAGTGCTACAGACATAAAGCAGAACAGCTTGTGTCTCAAATCAAGACGGTTCTATCAAAAACCGCCCATTCGTCTAGATTAAACTTTTAAACGTAACCTTCTTCAGATGAATCATCGTCTTCTTCGTCATAGAACGGAATCTCGTCTTCTATATGTGAAGCTTCGCTGAATTCGTCTGACTCTTCATCTAACTGGTCAGCCGAAACGATTGGCTCTGATGCGTTAACCGCAGAGGCGCCTGCCGGATGTTCAGCAACTTCTTCGGTCCCCTCGCCGGTCGTTTCAGATACAGCTGAGACTGCGACCACTCCGGCTGCGACTTGCGCTGCCAGAAATAAAGCCTCTTCGTGTTTTTTTAACCAATTTTGATCACGTTTTGGAACTTCTTCACCTACTGCCAAGGCTTCACGAATATTTTGCGCTTTTTCTTCGTCACGCTTATTTTTCTGACGGATTTTTTCTTGTTCAAAAAACTCAGACGACGTCGAAATCGAAGTCAGTTGGTCTTCGATCAAGCCCAGCTCTTCTTCGCCCTGCGAGTAACTGTCGACTTTAATTTCTTCGGCCATCGAATCAGTCACCATCGATAAAGTTGGCTTAACTTCTTCTTCTTCACCGATACCTTCTGGCAGCAACTCATCAATTTGTGAAAGCGTCGGAAGTTCTTTTAAATTGCGTAATCCAAAAATTTCTAAAAAGCGACGAGTCGTACCATACTGCATAGGCTTACCCGGTAAATTTTCAGCTTTACCTTCAAAATTCACGAGACCTTTTTCCATCAAAGCGCGTAATAAGTGTCCCGATTCAACGCCGCGAATTTGATCGATCTCGATCTTAACCACCGGCTGCTTGTAGGCAACAATGGCTAAAGTTTCAAGCGCCGGACCCGATAATTTAAAGGCACGCGTTTTCACGGTACCTTTAAGAAAATTCATATTATCAACTTTAGTACGAATCTGATAACCGCCCGTAACTTCTTCAAGAACGACGCCGCGACGCCCACCCGCGTATTCGACTGCTAAGGCTTCAATCGTGCGACGGATTTTTTCTTTTTTAACATTGGTGCCTTTAAAAACTAATTGAATCGAAGCTAAGCTGACGGGTCTATCCGAGGCAAATAAAATACTTTCGATAATACTTTCAGTTCGTTCGTCTTCGACAAATTCAAGCTCTTCGATCTGCGCTGATTCAAAACCGTCGAGCTCGCTGCCCTCAAGGTCGGCTCCTTCGTCGTCAGCAGATATCATTTCCATTTCGCCATCCAAAGATTCTTCCGCGTCTAACTTAGCCGCAAGCTCTTCAGTAACTTCAGGTAAAAAACCTTCAATTTCAGTTTCTTCCGTTAAAAACAACGAGGCTTCGGTTTCAACATCAGCCATCAATTCGGTTACTTTTTTATTTTTAGCCATTATACTTGCTCCTCAGGAAAAGTCTCGTCATCGCGCAAATTTAGATTCATTTCTTCAGCCAAAATCTCTTCGTCACTGGCGATTTCGTCGAATGAAATTTCTTCGCCAGCTATTATTTCACCGTTCGCATTCAACGCAGCGTCAACTTCGTTGTCGGCACCCAGTTCGCCGAATGCCATTTGAATTTCGCTGGCGATTTCTTCTTCGATATTAGGTGTCGTATTTGCAAATAATTTTTGCGTCACGTCGTCTGCGTTAATATGACCGTACTCTTCAACGCGAGATAAAACATCGCCGTCGATCACTTTGTTTGTCTGCACATGAATATCACCGTACAAGTCGGTTTGGTAAAGAGACACAAAGCCCAACTTACCTAACTCTAATAAAGATAAAAACGTAATTAAAGTTTTTCTTGATTTCTCGACTTGAGTTTCTAAATGTTCGGTCATTAGTTCGATCATGCGAATCGTATAGCCCGGACGCAGAAGCTGACTCATCTCAATAATACGACTTGAAATCGACTGAAGCTTAACGGTTACTTTATGAATTTTTTTATTTAAAGACTTCATCGCTTTACGGTAGCTACCGATCAACGAAAAAAGCGCGTTATCTTCTAGTTCGATTTCATCATCGGCTACTTCAATTCTTTCGCGCATTCCGCGAGCCCAAACATCACGATTTAGTAATGGGCGTTCATATAAAGATTTTGAGGCCTCTTTATACTTTTCGTATTCTAACAACTTTTGCACGAGTTCTTTACGGGGGTCTTCTTGTTCAACGATTTCACCATTCTCGTCGTACTGAGGAAGTAACATTTTCGATTTGATATGAATCAACGTCGACGCCATCGCGATGAAATCGCCCGCCACTTCAAGATCAAACTCTTTCATAAGCTTAATATAGTCGAAGTACTGTTTGGTGATTTCAACGATATTAATGTTAAAAATATCCATCTCTTCTTTACGGATTAAATAAAGAAGTAAATCGAGGGGTCCTTCAAATTGTTGCAGCTGTACGCGAATACTCATAAAGTTTCTCTCATGAGTTGATTGAAGCAAGCGACAATTGGTTATTCAACATTTTTTGAGTGCTTGCCCACAATTTGTGCGGGCGCGTAATCAGGGGCAGATAGCAGTCTAAAAGATGCTACTAAATGACTCCGCCACCAGCGAAAGCCATCAGATGATTAAATAGATAGAATACAGGAATTTTTAGTACGCTCAACATACCGGTCATAACTAATCCTAGTAAAATAAATCCTGTGATTTGCTCATTTTGTTCTAATTTGTAGTTGATTGAAGCAGGTAGAAATCGCGCTAAAACTTTTCCACCGTCTAACGGATGCAGAGGCAGTATATTAAAAATTGCTAAAAACAAATTTGTTAACACGAACATCTCTAATAATGTGTGCACTGGGCGCGCATAGCTTCCTAAAAAACCAAAGCGGTAAGCAAAAAACATAAACAACGTAGCTACAAGGGCTAAAAATACGTTTGATAACGGACCAGCCAGCGCAATCCAAAACATATCCGTGCGAACGTTTTTTAAATTACGAACGTTCACAGGAACCGGCTTCGCCCAACCAAAAAAAATCGGAATGCCGAATACGATGGCGCTGATAGGCAAGATGAAAGTTCCGACTAAATCGGCGTGTGCCATTGGGTTTAGTGTCAGTCGCCCTAGCTGTTCAGCGGTGTTGTCTCCACGCCACTTGGCGACCAAGCCGTGGGCATATTCATGAAAGCAAAGAGCAAATAAAAACGGAACAAAAAATAAGGCTAATTTTCCACCAATTTCAACTATATCCATAGACTTCTACGCTATCAAATTGGCTATCTAAGTCGAGTAAAACCATGCGTCCTAGTCCACGAAGATCCCTTACAACGCAAATGGTCACTTGAATTAAAATGACGGTAGGTTTAGATTAGTGAAGTTCAATTAAAAATAAGGAGCTTACCCTATGTCTACAGAGACAATTCGTCCCGCCTTAACAATGTGGTCAGAAGATGAAATTGCGTTTCGTGATGCCGTTCGTTCTTTCGCCGAAGCTGAAATCAAACCTCACGTGAATGAGATGGATGAAAAAGCTCAGATGAAACCCGAGCTCGTTGCCAAACTTTTTGAAATGGGTTTGATGGGAATCGAATCTCCTGAGAAATTCGGCGGAGCGGGCTCATCATTTACGATGGCCTGTATCGCAGTTGAAGAGCTAGGTCGCATTGACGCCTCGGTTTCCGTTCTATGTGATGTACAAAATACTTTAGTAACCAACGCCATTCTTCGCTACTCGAACGATGCTTTACGCGAAAAATATTTACCCAAGTTAGCCCGCGATTGGGTCGGCGCTTATTGCTTATCTGAATCTTCATCAGGCTCAGATGCGTTCGCATTAAAATGCCGCGCTGAAAAGAAAGATGGTAAATGGATTTTAAACGGTAATAAACTTTGGATTACAAATGGTAAGGAGGCTAGCTTCTTTATCGTTTTCGCGAATATCGATATTTCAAAGGGTTACAAAGGGATCACGGCTTTCATCGTTGAAAAAGATTTTAAAGGTTTCACCGTTGGTAAAAAAGAAGACAAACTAGGTATTCGCGCCAGCTCTACTTGCGAATTGATTTTTGAAAACTGTGAAGTACCTGAGATGAATGTTTTAGGAGAAGTTGGTAAGGGTTACAAAATTGCCATCGAGACTTTAAACGAAGGCCGTATCGGTATCGGTGCGCAAATGGTGGGAATAGCTCAAGGTGCCTACGAAGCAACATTAAATTACATCAAATCACGTGAACAATTCGGTAAATCTATTGGTCAGTTTCAAGGTGTCCAATTCCAGTTAGCGCAAATGCGTATTGAATTAGAAGCTGCCAGACTGATGGTTTACAATGCCGCTCGTTTAAAAGATGCGGGTCAAGACTTTATCGAATCAGCAGCCATGGCAAAATACTACTCATCTAAAGTGGCCGAGAAAGTGACGTCGATGGCGATTGATCTTTTCGGGGGAAATGGTTTCACGAAAGAGTATCCGGTCGAAAAATTCTGGCGCGATGCTAAGATCGGCCAGATTTACGAAGGTACTTCAAATATGCAATTACAAACCATTGCTAAAATGGAAATGGATAAGGCTTAGCCCTTAAGATTGAGCAAACTGAATGAGTGAAGACCAGACGCCCCTGCGATTATCGAAGTTAATGTCTGAACGCGGGATCTGCTCCCGCCGAGAGGCGGATGAATACATCGCGCAGGGATTGGTTCGCGTTAACGGCGTTATTATGAAAGAGCTTGGTACGAAGGTTTTACCGAACGTGAGTATCACGCTTGAAGCTGAGGCCATGCGCAATCAAAAAAGTTTGGTTACTATTATTTTAAATAAGCCGATCGGTTATGTTTCAGGCCAACCCGAGCCCGGCTATGAACCTGCAATTCGGTTAGTCAATGATCGTAACCAATACGGGCAGCAGCGTGTTTTACAGCGCGGAGATCTTATAGGCATTGCGCCTATTGGTCGACTAGACATTGAATCACAAGGGCTGCTGTTGTTTTCACAAGATGGTCGCATTGCTAAAAAAATTATTGGCGAAGACTCTGGCATTGAAAAGGAGTACATCGTGCGTGTCACGGGGCGATTATCTGAAGACGGATTAAGACTTCTAAATCATGGTTTAGAATTAGACGGCGAAGCCTTGAAGCCCTCAAAAGTCAGCTGGTTGAATGATGATCAATTACGTTTTGAACTTAAAGAAGGTAAAAAACGCCAGATTCGCCGTATGTGCGAAATCGTAGGCTTAACAGTCAACGGACTGAAGCGCGTTCGCATCGGAAATTTACGTTTAGGTGAGCTTCCGGAAGGTCGCTGGAGATTTATGGATACGATGAAAGAAGATATTTAATTTTTTTCTAGAAAAGACTCACGTAATTTTTCTAGATAAGTAATTTCTTTTGGCGTGAAACCGGCGCGTTTTCTTAAATCGTGATTCACTTGCCCGACTCGTTTAGGCAGTACGTGCCGCAACTTATTCATTCTTAATTCAAAATCATCGATAGGGTCTAAGCCTTGCTTTAAACAAAAAGTTTCGTACCACTGACTACCGAACAAAACATGGCCCACCTCTTCGTTATTAATAATTTGTACAGCAGCCTGGACAGATTTTGCGTTGACGCCTGCTAAACGCTTAATCAACGTATCACCAGCGTCAAGACCACTGCCTTCAAGGTAACGATGTACAATCAACACACGATCTAATATTGAATCTTCACGACTAACCGCGGACCACAAACCACAGTTGATCGGCCAGTGACCCCATCTAAAACCAAGCTTTTCGATTTCGGTCAGGCACATTTCTAAATGCTCAGATTCAGAAAGCGTAATGGCCCAGAGATCTTCTTTGAATTTTTGCGGAGCTTCAGGAAATTCTACTAAGGTTCTTAAACCAAGCTCCATTGCTTGCAGCTCAATGCTTGCTAAATCATGCAGCATACGCGCTTGGCCTTCTTTGGTTGAGAAACCTTTTTTCGCTGGATGAGCTTTGAAATCTAAAACGAGGGCGTCTCGTGCCGGAATATTCGGAACTAATACCTTCGATTTTAAGTTGAATACATCCGGCGAACTACTCCGAATCACTTCAAGTTTTTCAAATATATTATCGATTTCAAAAGCCCACATAGAAGGCTACTTATACCATGCATAGGCAGGGCTAGACAAACAAAGCTTAAATCGGCTAGCCTTTACATCAGTGAAAAAATGGGAGCTAGTAAATGGGAAAAGGTTGGAAAGCGGCGGGTAAAACCGAGAACGCGCAAAAAAAAGGAATGATGTTTACGAAAGTCGCTCGCGAGATCGCTGTCGCATCTAAATTAGGCGGACCAGATCCTGCAGCTAACGCCCGTCTTCGTATGGCTATTGACGCTGCAAAGAAAATTTCGTGCCCGAATGATACAATCGAGCGTGCCGTTAAAAAGGGTGCGGGCTTACTTGATGACGGAAAAATCATCGAAGAGCTTAGCTACGAAGGCTACGGCCCCCACGGCGTGGGCGTCATCGTCGAATGCCAAACAGATAACAAGCATCGTACCGCGCCCGAAATGCGCAGCATATTTAAAAAGCATGATGGAAATTTAGGTGAAACAAATAGCGTAGCTTGGATGTTTGCCCGCGTGGGCGAAATCGCGGGAACTAAAACCGGAACTTTCGACAGCGACGAAGAAGCCATCGAAGCCGGAGCCGACGACGTGCACAAAGAAGATGACGGTAGCTATATTTTTTATTGTGCGCTTGAAAACTTAGATGCCGTTAACAAGGCCCTTTTGGCCCGCGGCTGGAAAATTACGGCCTCATCACCTTCTTATAAAGCTTCTAACATCACAGACATTTCGGATGAACAACGTAAAGATGTTGAAGAGTTTTTGAATGCTTTAGATGACATGGATGACACCTCTAAAGTATTTGCAACTTTAGGTTAAAAACCAGAGCACTGCATTTATTTGCGGTGCTTTTTTGTTTTAAGCTTAATTTTTAAAGGGTCTTGTTTTTCGAAAAATTCATCTTTATCAAGATCAGTCTCTTTGCTTGTAGCCACGCCACGCATCGCACGATCAAACCCACCCTCGCTACTTAAATTTCTATCTAACTGGTCGTGTGTTTGTGCAATTTCGCGATCCGAGGCGCGAAGCATATCTTTTAAATCACTGGCAGGCCTACGATTAAGCTTTCTAACTGCCGGCCGTGTAATTTTTGAAATCGATTTTACGTTATCACGCTCGATTATAGCCTTTGAGCTGGCGCAATTCTGAAAAGCACCAACAACAAGTATGCCCAGTGTAAAACCACTGAAAAGAATGATGAGCTTATTTTTTGAGGGTACTTGCTGCGCCATGACTGCTTATCGTAAGAACCACAGTACGACTTAAACCGAAACTATGAAATTTGAAAGTTTCTATTTTCGAGACAATAAATCTTTGATTTCCGATCGATCAGCCTGGTTCTATTTTTTTACAGATTTGGTTTTTTTAGATTTCTTCTTTCGAGACACTTTTTTAGGCTTCTCGCAGGCGGGCTTTTCGAATTTTTCTTTGTTGTCTTTTTCATTCAGTCTGCAGTCGTTGAGGCTGATCTTCATAGTGAAAGTAAAACCATCACTTTTTTTAGCGTACGCATAAAGAATGTCTTTATACTCATCGATATAAAATTGAAAGTCCTTAACTGGCGCCGAAATATTCCATTCGTCTAAGGTCCATTCACAAATCTTCTCGCCCTTATCTTTAACTAGAGTCACGGTTTCTTCAATCACTACGCTATGACGCAAAGTCGAGAAAACGCGCTTATTGGGCCGACTTAGTAATTTATCTTCAGGCATAAAATCGCAAACTTTTGGGGCTTCCGTCACCTTGCGCGTACGAATGCGTGCCTCAGCAACTAAGCCGATACTACTTGCTATTACAAGCGCAACAAGGGGTGATAACCATTTCATTTTTTTATGATACCGACACTTTATTTAGAAAGTAAATACTGAAATGCAGTAGCGTAGTACTTAATTTGCTTAATCATAGAGAAAAGTCCGTTTGAACGACTTGGGCTTAAGCCAGAATCAAAACCAATTTCTTTCAAGAAAACAGGTTCAGCTTTTAAAATAGTTTCAGGGGTTTCACCAGAATAAACCGTTAATACTAAAGCGACTAAACCTTTAACTAAGATCGCATCACTATCGCCTCGAAAAACAATTTTTTTATCAGCAGTAAGGTCCGCTTTAATCCAGACCTGGGATTGGCAACCTTTGACTTTCAAATCGTCGATTTTTAAAGCTTCTTCCATACCGGGCCATTTTTTACCGAGCTCGATTATTTTTTCGTATTTTTTTTCCCAATCGTTACCAAGATCGAACTCTCTTTTAATTTGCTGGATTTTATCTTCGATGGGCATAATCAACGACTTCTTTTTCTAGTTCAAGGCCCTGCGAGCCCAAGATTTCTTTAAATTGATTTCTATCTATTTTCTGAGTAATTGCAAAACATTTCTTGTAGAATTCAAATTTGTCATCGTAACCATTCCAAATTTTTTTATCAACGTCTGTTGCCAGCGTCTTTTGTACGGCTTCTTCTGATTCAAAATCATGCTTATTTAGGTACACTAACTGATCCGATAAATCGCGCGGCGAAAAATCAAGTTGGATCAAACACTCTTCGGCTAAAGCCATTTCAACGTAGCTTAGATAATCACTCAGGACCGCCCAGAACTTAAGACCATCTTGACCATAGTCACTGCGGCAATAAAATGAAGTACACACCACACCGCGGTACTGCCAAACTGAACAACGATTTTTGCCCGTATCGTAATACGGGCAAAGTAATGACTCATCATTACCGAAATCGCTTTCTTCTTTAGATAAAAATTTAAATTGATAATCATACGGTGCCATTACACCGACAGGGAAAGCAAACTCGCGGTTAGAAATCTTTTGTTTTATTTTTTCTAAACCAGGGCTCACTAAGTTTTCGGTTAGTAAAGCTCCGACCGCAAAATTAGGTAAGTACGGATGAAAGGTACAGCATTTCAAATGGGATTTGTACGTATACGAAAATCGTTTGTCGCGCGAGCGCAAACAATTATCACAGGTTGCTTTAGTCTCGGTTACATCAAGCTTTAAAACTGAATTGTTTAAAAAATTTTTATATATACTAGGTAAGATCAGATTGGGTTGCATCGCGCTTCGTATATCCTAGTTGCACTGTCGATCTAATCTTTTAATCAGCGGCATAAGCTCAGCCGTTTTCTTCCAGCGCCAAACAAAATCACTGCAGTTTAAAAAAAATGGAAATGTGATTGGCTTTAGACCACCCCATTTAAACGAACCTTCTTGTACTATGTATGGGTTCACATTTTTTATCATCCAACTAACGGCGGCGTCACTTAAGGCCGCTTGTTCGTTTAGCTCAAGCGCGATTTCAATCGGAGTTACGAAACCAAACTGTTCAGCAAAGATAGGTTGGCCCACGTAAGCCAGCGAATCAGGAACGTAGGCTGGCACTTTTGTGCCGTAAAGCTGATGAATAAACGGAATAATCTGAATGCCTAAGTTTCGATACTCTTCAAAAGCTTGGTGGTAAATTTCAGCGTCTTGCTCGCCGTTATCACCAACTAGAATGACGACCTCGGGTCTTTCATTTTCGATTAACTGACGAATCGCTTGAATCTTATGATCTTGGTTTTTTATATCCTCACGCAATATCATCTGGCCTTGAGGAAACTGATTATACTTTAAAAACTTCTCGTGGCTGAATCTGATTGCTGCTACACCGGCAATTCTTTCGGGAGCGTTCGACAGATACACGAGCTTTGTCGACTGCGGATTCATATTTATGATCCACTGGTAAAGTTGCGCCATACCCGTAAACGGCGTTGTCACATCGCTTACTCGAGCCACTTTACCCGGCAGACTTAAAATGTGTGAAACCTTAATTGTGTCGTCAATATCGCTTATGAGAAGAACCCTCTTAGAAAGTATTGAACCAACTGAGCTTACAGAACCCGGGTCAGTTTCGGCCCCAGCAAACACTGAAGTCGAACTCAACGAGATGGCTAACATCATAAACAACGAGGCAAACAACCGACTCATCACAAACTCCTTGGTAGCCCATTCTAAATTTTGAACAATAAAGGCCGAACGTAACACGGCATATCAAAAAGAGCCACTGCAAAGTACACGAAGGCAAGTGACTAACAATTTTACGCCTTTTATAACTTAGAAGAGTGTCGCAAATTAAGACCCAAATTAATCAATTATTTCATGCACTTAGCTTGTCTCAATTTCAACAACTTGGCACAGACCCCCTCACTTCTTGCAATAGATACTCATACAATGGGAGGTTTTATGAAAACGATCACTTTAACTCTAGCTCTTTTGGTTTCTGCTTCGGCATTTGCAGCCACTCCACAGGTTTCTGCGGAAGCTCCTAAGGCCTACAGCTTTGCATTTAAAACGATCAAAGAACCTATCCGCGCCGTCGCTTCTAGTAAAGATGCTGCATTTAAATTAGCGGCTAAACTTTGTTTCAATCAATTAACCGGCGGCAAATACCCCGGCGAAGAAAAGGGTTTAGATATTATTGATATTTGCGCTAATCCAAAAATGTAGTTAATCTCTTTGTATGAGTTTATTAAAAAAGTTTGCTGATTTCATGTTAGGTAAAGATCCCGATATATTCGATGATCAAGGTAAAGTTCTGCACAAACTACCAAAACGCAAATGGGATGATTGGAACAACAGAATCATCAAAGGTGCTGAGTACAACTGGCGTGAACACGTAGGCCACCAAGCGGGCCTTAACGACAACCCGCCTCCTCCAAAAAAATAAGTTAACTTAGTTTAATTTTTCCTGCCACTGCGCGATCTGATTCAGCGCCTGCAATGGGGAAGATTTCTGAATCGGGAACTTGATCAGTTCCTGCAGTAAAGCCTCTTTACGTTTACTATCTTCCTGGTCAAATAACGACATCTGCTGTTGCGGTTTACTGATTGGCGCACCTAAAGCCTGGTTTTTTTTCGTATCAATCTTCGTCGCTTCTAATTTGGATAAAAGACTTTCTGCCCTTGCCGTCACTGACTCTGGCAATCCCGCAAGCTCTGCGACTTTTACTCCGTAGCTCTGCCCTGCTGATCCCGCGGTTAAAATATGTAAAAATTCAATTTGACCATCCTTATGATCAATCACTTTCATGTGCGCGTTTTTAATTTGCGCAAAACTTTTTTCTAGCGCCGTCAACTCGTGGTAATGAGTCGCAAAGAACACGTGGTTACCTAAAGTATTTAAAATATATTCTAAGATCGCTTGCGCTAAACACATTCCGTCGAATGTGGCTGTACCGCGACCTACTTCATCTAAAATTAATAAACTTCCCGAAGTCGCTGATTTTAACATCTGTGCGGTTTCAGTCATCTCAACCATGAAAGTTGATAAACCTTCAGATAATTGATCACTGGCTCCAATGCGCGTAAAAATTGCGTCATAGATCGGAAGACTTGCGCTGGTTGCGGGAACATAACTTCCCATCTGCGCCATCACGACGATTAATGCCGCTTGTCGCATCAGCGTTGATTTACCGGCCATATTGGGGCCCGTAATTAATAAACATTCTTTATTCTGAAGGCTCACGGTATTCGCCGTAAACTGTCCGCGTGCGAATTGTTCGACGACGGGATGGCGAGACGCTTCTAAAGATAAAACTCTCTCGTCTGTGATTTGCGGACGACAGTAACTTTCTTCTAAGCTAAGCCAAGCTAAAGATGTGATCACATCCAGCTCGCTACAAACCGAAGCTAAAGTCAGTAAGCACGAAGCTTCACTTAAAATTTCGCGGCGAAGTTCGTCGAATAAAGAAAACTCTAAATCAAATCGCTTCACTTGCGCCGATAATACCTTTTTCTCTAATTCAATCAGTTCATCGGTACAAAATCTTTCAGCATTCGCTAAAGTTTGCTTACGCTGATAATGCGCCGGAGCCTTTTCTTTATGTGAATTGGTAATTTCGATATAGTAGCCGAAAACATTATTGTAACGAACCTTCAGGGATGAAATTCCCGTCTGCTCTTTTTCGCGCTGCTCAAGGGCCGTGACAAGGCTATGCGCATTGGTTGATAAATCAATCAGCTCATCCAGCTCGGCCGAGAAACCTTTTTTGATAACGTGGCCTTGTTTTACACTTAACGGAGCTTCTTCCGAAATTCTATTTTGAATTTTTTCTGCCAAACTCGCCGAGCGCTTTAAGGCTTCGACATTTTCAATTTTAAAAAATGCTTGGCACCATTGAAGTGAACCTAATCCGGCCGTCGCCGAATCTGCTAATGCCGTCAGGTCGCGACCGTGACACTGGGGTTGCGAGATTTTACCCAGCCTGCGCTCGATGTCTCCCATTAACCCTAAAGTCTCGCGAACTTTTTTAAGTTCAAACATATGTTCACGAAATTCGTGAATCTGATTATAACGAGCTTCAATTTGCTTTTTATTTCGTAAGGGAAAGCTCATCCAGGTTCTTAATAATCGTGCTCCCGAAGAAGTCTTCGTACGATTAATCGCTTGATACAACGAACCATTCGCTTCACCACGGTTATTGGCAAATACTTCTAAATGACGAAGCGTAATTTGCGATAGGTGCAAGCGGTGTTCAAAATCGCGCTCTTCAAATGGTCTTAGAATTTGTAAAAGTTCTTGGTTTGATAGTTCTTTAATATAACTGAGTAAAAGTTCACTGGAAGACTTTGCATTAGAATTATTATGTTTCGAAATAACTAAACCAGAATTCTGTTCTAAATTTTTAACCCACTCAGATTCTTTTTCGGTAACAACGACTTCCGCCACCGGCAACACATCGAGCAATTTAATTTTATCGGTAAGACTTGTGGTCTTAAAGTAAAAGCATTCACCGGTCGTCGTATCGACAAAACTAATTGATTCGGTATCAATACTACAAAGATAGTGTGCCTTCGTTTGATCTAAAGTTTCACTATCGTAAACCATACCCGGCGTTAAAATGCGCGTGATCGCGCGCTTAACCAAACCTTTCGCCAAAGCCGGATCTTCGATTTGATCGCAGATCGCCACTTTAAGACCCGATGCTAAAAGTTTATTGATGTACCCCGCGGCCGAGTGATGCGGAAACCCACACATTGGAGTTTGATCTTCAGATTTTTTATTTCGCTGAGTGAGGGTAATACCTAAAAGAGGTGAAGCTTTAACCGCATCATCATAAAAGATCTCGTAAAAATCACCCATCCGAAAGAATAAAATCTTATCTTGATGAAGAGTTTTAATTTCCCAGTATTGCTTCATGAGAGGAGTCAACTCGCCCGCTTTTTTTGCCATGCTATGTTGTATTTTTAGAGGGCCGGTGTTTCAAATAGATAACGATTTACGACAACTTTAACACGTCGCTCTTATCAACCTATGCTTAGCCAATTAGCAAATAAAGCCCAGACACGCGCTCAGTGCACGAGCCCTTATTAGACCCGGGCCTCTAAGCTACTAATTAACTTTTGATAAATTCCGTCGAAACCGCCGTTACTCATGATTAAGATGACATCGCCTTTTTGAGTGCGCGCGGTCAGGTCTTTTACGATTTCATCGGCGTTTTTAAACAGTTTCGCTGATTTTTTCAAGTGCACAAGATCGGCGATTAATTCGTCCGATGAGAACCGATCAGTCTCGGTAATTTTACCTTGATCGAAAGCTTCAGCAATTAATATTTCGTGAGCCTCTTTAAAGGCTTCTACGTAATCTTTTTGAAAAACTTTACGCCGAGAAGTCGCTGATCGAGGTTCAAAAACCGAAAATATCTTTCGATTTTTATATTTCGACTGAATAGCTTTTACGGTTTCTTTAACGGCCGTTGGATGATGAGCAAAATCTTCGATCAATAGAACTCCGCCGGGCTCGCCCAAGATTTCTTGACGCCGCTTTACTCCTGAGAAGGTTTCTAAAGCTTTGATAACTTTCGCTAGCGGCCATTTTTGAATCACACATTGCGCGATCACGGCCGTGGCGTTTAATAAATTATACGAACCCGTCATTTGTGTTTTAAAATCAGCAATCTTTTCGCCTTTAAAGTAAACCGTGAAGTTGCTGAAACCTTCGGTTTGATCATGAATTTTTGTGTGAAAATCATTTCCTTCTTTAAGACCGTAAGAAAAATTATTTTTTGCGTTTGAAGTTTTAGCAATCTGTTTAACGTTTTCGTCGTCGCCCCAATAAACCAGGGCGCCATCAACGGGAATCAATTTCATTAAAGTGTAAAAGGCCGCCTTGACCGCATCGAAGTCTTTATAGATATCGGCGTGATCAAATTCAACCGAGGTTAAAATAACGTTTTTTGGTTTGTAGTGAATAAACTTCGGCACTTTATCGAAGTAAGCCGTATCGTATTCATCGCCCTCGATTATAAAAGTATTGGCAGCTGGGTTTCTGAAACTTTGGGAAAAGTTTTTTGGAATCCCCCCAATTAGAAAACCAGGCTTTAGTCCGCATTCTTCTGCGACCCAGCTCATCAGCGAAGTCGTCGTTGTTTTACCATGCGTACCAGAGACTACGAATGAATCACGGTGCGCGATAATCACATCACCCATGGCTTGCGGTAATGAACAGTATGGTAAACCTAAGTTCACCATCTCTTGCGCCTCTTCATTACTGGCTGAGATCACATTACCGACGATGACGAAGTCGGGTTTTGGATTTAGATTTTCTTTACGGTAAGGTTTTTGGATTTGAATGCCTAAGCTTTCTAATTGCGTCGACATCGGCGGGTACGGATTTGAATCACTGCCGGTGACATGATAGCCCCGATCTTTTAATAAACCCGCTAGCGAGGCCATGGCTGTTCCACAGATCCCCATTAAATGAACGTGACTTTTTTGGGGTAAATTTTTTATCGAGGCTTGGGGCATTTTAAACAGTCCTTTTTAAAGTTTCAAAAATCCAGCTGTGAATCTTAGGGCGTAAAGCTTTAAAACCTTGGTTATCACGGCCGTAGTGAACGCGGTTACTTAAAATCAAAACGAGTAAATCATTACGCGGATCGTACCAAAACGAAGTTCCAGTAAAACCCGTATGACCGATTGATAAAACAGAGAAATGAGGGCCACAGCTTGGGTTTTCATTCGAAGGCATCATATAACCCATGGCCCAATCACCGACCTCGACTGGTAAGGCGCGTGTAGCGAATAGCTGCGCCGTTTTTTGGCGAACGCTGTAGCGAGCAATACCTTGCAGCTGCGATCGAACGGTTAAGCCAAAAGCCGATACGTCTTCGATACTACCAAATAAGCCCGAATGAGTGGATATACCACCGAAGCTAAAAGTATTTTCATCGTGCACCTCACCGCGCATGATTCGTTTTCTCCATGCGCAGTCCTCGGTCGGAGCAAACTGCTGTAATGGCAGCTTCGTTTTATTTTCGAGGTGAAAATCAAGGGTCGTTGCTGGATAATACTTTTCTTTAAGAGCTAACCAAACATCATAAATATTTTTTTCATTCAGCTTTTCTAAAATAAAACCTAAAAGAATGGCGTTTAAATCTGAATAAACCGCTTTATCGGTTTTATTTATTTTTGAATTATTAATCTGATCGTAAATCCAAGAACGCTTTTGCTGCCACGTTTTTTCGACTTCGATCGTTTGATAAAAAGGTAACCACCACTCAAGGCCCGATGTGTGAGTTAATAATTCAGCAATCAAAACCCCCTCGTGCTTAAAGTCTGGTAAAATATCTTTTACTTTGGTTTCTAAGTGCCAACGGCCCTGATCAAAAGCCTCCATCATCGCTTGCTGGGTAAAAATAACTTTCGTCATCGAAGCTAAGTCATAATATGGATAGGTCTGGCCCACACTGATATCGCAAACTAACCGGCCCATATAGTAAGCTCGCGCCGTCACGCCAGGAGTCACATCGTGAATCGCCTCTTTTATTTTGTCGATTAGCTTATTTTCTTGGCTTGTGTATTTCATAATCTGAATACACTAACATCTGAGGAGCTTCCCCACAAGTTAGCACGGTGCGCGTATTAAAAAAGAGGGGCCTTTGTACTTCAGCATGACCCGCTTCAACCCCACTCAATACCGGAATTTTAAAATCTCGAAAAAAATTTTCAAGCGTTGCCGGCACCATATCTTTACCGCCAGCCTCTTCACCCTTGATAAAATCACCTAGCACAACCGCTGCAGCTTCAGCAAATACCCCCGCTTGCTGAAGCTGTTGTAAACAGCGGTCAACCCGGTAGCCACGTTCGCCCGTTTCTTCTAGGAATAGAATTTTATTTTTGGCTTTAATTTGTGAGGGCGTACCTAAAGTTGAACACAAAACCACTAAATTACCGCCCACCACTTTAGAATTAATTATTTTCTTCTTTTGAGCTGTCGTATTTATGGCTTCTAGCTTTGTGAAATGAGTCGCGTATTCGGAGTTCAGTAAGCTTTCTTTTAGCTCGCGCACGTCTTCGGCGCTTAAACGTCCCGGTCGTAATTGACCCACAAGGGAAGCATGCAAACTAGGCCACTGCCACTTTTGATTAATCACCGCATGCAACGAAGTTATGTCGCTAAAACCAATCAAAAGCTTTTTTTGCGCAGGCACTTTCATTTTTTCTATGAAAGGCAATAAGCGAATCGCTCCGTAACCGCCGCGAAAACACCAAACCGCTTTTGATTCTTTATTAGTCATTGCAGATTTAAAAGATTCAAAACGGTATCGATCTGTGTTCGACAAGTACATTTCAGGTTTCAATAAATCAGGGCTTACTTTAACATTGTAACCCCAGCTTTTTAATACCGAGATTCCCTGCTGAAGATCTTCAATTGGCGCCGAAGATCCGGGCGCAATGATTTCGATGACATCGCCTTTTTGCAAAGGCCATAGACCGACTTTTTGTACTTTTTTTAAGTTAGATACTTTTCGACGCGCTGGCTTGGATGGTTTTTTTAGGTTCGACACCCTTTAAGCTTGTCGGATAATCACCGTTAAAACAAGCCGCGCAAAAAGTTTCAGGACCACTTTTAAGTGCCTTCCACATACCGGCATCACTTAAGTAGGCTAAAGAATCGGCGCCGATGAACTGCCGTATGCTTTCTAAACTTTGGTGTGAGGCAATCAGCTGACTTTTCTGCGGGGTATCAACGCCGTAGTAACAAGGGCCGGTCGTCGGCGGCGAGGCAATTCGTAAGTGAACCTCTTTTGCTCCCGCTTGTCTGATCAGGTTAATAATATTTTGGCTGGTGGTTCCACGAACCAAAGAATCATCTATCACAATGACTCTTTTGCCTTTCAAAACCTCGGGTTGCGGATTTAGTTTAATTTTAACTCCGATGTCTCGAACGGATTGACCGGGCTGAATAAAAGTTCTTCCGATGTAGTGGTTACGAATGATTCCGAATTCGAACGGAATTCCACTTTTTTGCGAATATCCAATGGCAGAAGGTACTCCGCTATCGGGCACCGGTATCACGATATCGGCATCAACCGGCGACTCTTCTGCTAACTGTTCACCAAATTTTTTACGTGAATTATAGACGGATTTTCCGAATACCACCGAATCAGGTCTAGCAAAGTAAACATGCTCAAACACGCATTGCGCCGCCTTACGCGGTTCAGATTTTTCAGTCGTCGACAAGATAGCTGGTAGCTTTTGACTAAGCATGCCTTCGGAAGAAATTTCTAGAATTTCACCCGGTTCGATTTCACGAATAAACTGTGCACCGATTAAATCAAGTGCACAGGTTTCACTAGCTACGACGTAACTGTCGCCTTTTGATGATTTGATAAGCCCCAGAACCAGCGGACGAAACCCAAGCGGATCACGAGCCGCAATCATTCGATCGTGTGCAAGTACAACTAAGCTGTAAGCTCCGACGATATCTTTTAAACTTTCTTTTAATGCTGATACCAAGTGATTTGAAGGGTTTTTCGCCAACAGATGCAGTAGAATTTCGGTATCATTCGTACCCTGAAAAATGGCCCCTTCACGCTGAAGGGCTTCACGTAAAATCGAACTATTAACAATATTTCCATTATGCGCAACAGCGAGCGGGCCGCTCAGTAAGTTCGAAGTTAAAGGCTGCGCATTCGCGATTAAATTACCGCCGGTCGTGGCATAACGAACGTGGCCAATCGCAGCACTGCCCGGAAGCTTATTCAAAATTGCTTCATTAAAAACATCAGGTACTAAACCTAAACCCTTGTGAACACGGTGCAATTGCTGAGCGTCTGAAGTATCAAGCGTTACAATACCCGCCGACTCTTGACCACGATGCTGAAGAGCATACAGACCTAGGTAAGTTAACTTAGCCGCTTCGGGATGATTCCAGATTCCGAAAACGCCGCATTCATCTTTCCAAGAATTTTTTGTCATTTTCTATAGACCCTTTACAAAGTTCGAGCGAAATTCTTTGAAGTCGATTTCAGTATCAGCACTGAATTTAATTTTCTGTTCAGTCGTTTTACCAATTTTTTTAACTTCAACAGCTAAACCTTTGAAATGGTTATTTAATAAAGTGAAAACTTCGTCACCTTGCTCGCTCGCAATAATAAAACCGTAAAATTGGTCTTTAAATAAATCAGTCGTCTGATTGGCCTGTTCGAAGCTTAAATCAAAGCCAATTTCATCGGTCGTCATCTTAAGGCAGGTCGTTCCGATCCCGCCTAGACCCACAGCTTTGATTGAACCCACATTTAAACCTTGTTTATTAATCGCACTCTCAAGCTTTAGGCATTTTTTAATAAACTGCGGCACATCGGCGGCGGCGTTTTGTTTAAACTTAGAAATTGTGTTTTCTGAATTCAATACATGCACCCAAGATTCAACCCAATTCATTTGCACCAAGATTAAAGTTTGAAAAGCCGTTTGGAATTGGTCAGAAATTAAATCTTCAACAGATTCGCGTAAACCCACGACACCCGTGGCCGGAGTCGAAATAATATTTTCACCCAAGGTTTCATTATAAAAACTAACATTGCCGCTGATGACCGGCGCATCGATTTCGTGACTTGCTTTAGCGATAGCATCAACACTAGCTACAAATTCACTCATCAGTTCGACTTTTTGCGGATTACCGTAATTCAAACAGTCGGTGATCGCTAAGGCCTCGGCACCCTTCAAGGCTAGTTGTAACGCCGGGTAATAGACAGCATCAAGAGCACCAATTTCTGCGTCCATCAGCATAACTTCAGGGCGGCATCCCACAACTAATCCTAAACCGCGACCTGAGTGATCTAGCTTTACAAAGGCCACTGAACTTTCGCAGGCCTTTGCCGTACGTGCGCCGACACGCTGATCATACTGATTATGAATCCAGTGCGCCTGATTCAGAGTTAACTTTTGCAGTGATTCTGCAATCCATTTTTTAGGGTCAAAATTGACTGGGGCCTTTAAATAATCAGTGCGATTCGGATAGGCCCATTTAGAAAAAGCTCTGTCGTAACGAGGCGCTTTTTCAACGATCAGGTCTGGATCGATATTTGTTAAAGTTTCTGGGCCCCACATCAACTTTATTTTTCGTTCTTTTTGTACTTCACCCAACACGGCGGCATCTAGCCCCCATTTTTTAAACGTCGCCTGAAGTTTTTCGAAATTTATTGGCTCGCAAACTAAAAGCATTCGCTCTTGGCTTTCGGATAACAAAATATCTTCGGCACTCATCGAAGAATCACGCAGCGGTACCTTTTTTAGGTCGATCACGAGCCCGACTCCACCGCGTGATGCCATTTCAAAACTTGAACTGGTTAAGCCGGCCGCTCCCATATCTTGCATGGCAACGACGTACTCCTTTTCTAGTACCTCTAGGCAAGCTTCGATTAATAGTTTTTCAAAAAACGGATCGCCAATCTGCACATTCGGGCGCTTACTTTCTGAATTTTCGTCAAAAGATTCTGAAGCCATCGAAGCCCCGTGCACCCCGTCTCGGCCAGTTTTTGCACCCACGTAAACGACTAGATTTCCCGGGCCAGCGGCCTTAGATAAAGCCATTTTTTGACCGGGCCCGAAATAACCGACGCTTAATGCGTTCACTAAAATATTTTTATTAAACCGAGCATGTATATTCGTCTGTCCGGTCACGGTCGGAACACCCACGCAGTTTCCATATGATGAAATACCCTTAACCACGCCGCGCATCAGTTCTTTCATTCGCGGCGCTTCAACTTCACCAAAACACAAAAAATTAGCCGACATAATGGGCCGAGCACCCATCGTAAATATATCGCGTAAAATTCCACCGACACCCGTCGCCGCACCCTGCACGGGCTCAATAAAACTAGGGTGATTATGACTTTCCATTTTAAAGGCGATTTTTTCGCCGAAACCTAAATCCACTACCCCGGCATTTTCGCCGTCCATATCCGGAGTCTTTTCATTACGATACGAAAATTTTCGTAAGTGAATTTTTGAAGATTTGTAACTACAGTGCTCGCTCCATAAAGCCGAAAACAAAGCCCATTCAATCGGATGCGGATCACGCGCTAAAAGCGAAGTCATTAACCTATACTCGTCGTGACTAAGCCGATAGGTTTTTAATTTTTGTTCGAAATTTTGTTCGCTTGTCTGATTCGCAGTTTGTGAGCTCATAAAAAGAAAGCTCCATCACTTGAACCCATCCAAGTTGTTTGCGCCCTCTCGGGATGCGGCATCAAACCACAAATATTATGTTTCTCGTTTGTAATACCCGCGATATTCATTAAAGCCCCATTTGGATTTTCTTGGCGGTAAGTAAGCCAAATTTGATTTTGGTCGGCCATCATTTTCAGCGTATCGCCTTCGGCGTAGTAATTACCTTCACCGTGAGCAATGGGTAACTTTAAAATTTGCCCCGTCGTCATTTTTTTTGAGAAGTGATTCTTATTTTGCTCAACTTTAAGCGTAACCCACTGATCTTTGAACCGCTGATCTTTATTACGTAGTAAAGCGCCGGGTAAAAGGCCACTTTCGCATAAAATTTGAAAGCCGTTACAAATTCCTAAAATAGGTTTTTCTTTTTTTGCGAATTCGCGCACTGATTTCATAACAGGTGTTAGCGCGGCCAAAGCTCCGCAGCGCAGGTAATCACCGTAGCTAAAACCACCGGGGATAATCACCATATCGTAGGCGTTCGGATCAAACTGATCTTCGTACCACAAATAATCAGCCGTTGCTGATTTCGATAAGACCCACTTGCGAACATCTTCGTCGCAGTTCGTACCTAAGAACCTGGCAATGCCAACCTTTAACCCCATAAAATCTCCGCTCTATAGAATTTGAATTTCGAACTTTTCAATCAGTGGATTATAGAGGCCACCTTGTTTTAGCATCTTTTCAACGCTTATGCGGGCCTGCGCCTGATCATTGCCGGCTAAAGTCATCTCTAGAAACTTACCGACCCGGCAAGCTTGCAGAGCAAAGCCATTTAACTTCATCGAATTTTCAACCGCGCGACCCTGCGTATCTAAGATCACATCCCGAGGCATGATTTTAATTCCAATTTTAATTCCACTACTTACTTCATTCATCATAACTCAACTCCTTCTTCTAAACGACGAAGCACTTCTTGATACGATTCTTCTACTTCACCTAGATCCTGCCTGAAGCGATCTTTATCCATTCGTTTATTTGTTTTTACATCCCATAATCGCATGCAATCGGGGCTTATTTCATCAGATAGAATGATTTCGTTTTTGTCGTTGCGACCGAATTCGGTTTTAAAATCGACCAGTTTCAAACCAATTTTTATGAACGTCGTTAAAAGAACTTCATTTATTTTTAGAGCTTCTAGCTTTAAATGCTCAAGAGTTGCCTGATCCGCCCACCCAAGTGCGACAATCTGTTCATCGCTGACAAAGGGGTCATTTAAAGCGTCGTCTTTGTAGTAGAATTCAACGATTGGCTTTTTTAAAACTTCACCTTCGGTACGACCTAATTTCTTAGCTAGCGAACCAGCCATAATATTTCGCACAACCACTTCAAGCGGTATGATCTTCGTCTTTTGCACCAACATTTGATTGCCGTCGATGGTTTGTAACCAATGATGCTTTACTTGTTTTTTATTAAGTTCAGCAAAAATAAGAGTTGAGATCTTGCAATTCAATTCGCCTTTACCAGCAAAGTTACCCTTCTTAAGCGCATTGAAAGCAGTTAAGCTATCTTTATACTCCATAAGTAATAAAGAATCTTGATCCGTTGCGAATATTTTTTTTGCTTTACCTTCATAGATCAAATCTTTTTTCTGCATATTCATCCTTACACCGAGTATTTTTTTAGACGACTTTGTATTGATTTAAGATGTTTTCGGCCCGAGAAAATCTCATCAAGTTCGGCCGGTTTAAAGTATTTTTTTGTCTGCTTATCTTTAAGTAGCGCATCTTTAAGATGTTCGCCTTTTTTTAAAGCGTGCGATAACTTCTGTATAATTGTGTAAGCTTCTTCGCGAGTCTTATTATTTTTCTCAACCAAATGAAGTAATAGATGAGACGAATACAAGACTCCACCCAATAATTGAGTATTCTCTAGCATTTTTTCTTGATCGACATACAAGCCTGAAATTAAATCGTTCAATCGAACGGTCATGTAGTGCGCCAGTTGAAATGCATCGGGCATCATAATTCGCTCGACCGAAGAATGGCTTATGTCACGCTCGTGCCACAATGGGATATTTTCTAAGGCGGCTTGCGCATAACTGCGCATCATACGGGCTAAGCCCGTTAAATTTTCGGCGCTGATTGGGTTTTTTTTATGCGGCATCGCCGAAGAACCTTTTTGTCCAGCCGTAAAACCTTCGATCACTTCAGATACTTCGCTTCTTTGTAAGTGGCGAAGCTCGATCGCCAGGCGCTCGTAACCCGTCGTCAGCATCGCTAAACTAAGTACGACTTCGGCATGACGATCGCGGGGTATGACCTGCGTAGCAAAGTGTTCGACTTTTAAGTTTAAACGTTTCGCCACTTTCTGTTCAAACTCAAGAGGTAAGGCCGAAGATGTACCGACAGCTCCGCTTAATTTACACATACGAATGGCGGTTTTGGCTCTTTCAAGACGCTGCACATTACGATCAAGCTCTTCTAAATGCCCCGAAAGTTTAAACCCGAACGTCGTAATTTCAGCGTAAATACCGTGCGTGCGTCCAGCGCAAATGGTGTTTTTATGTTCGGAAATTTTTCTAACTAAGGCTTTTCGAAACTGCAAGACCTCGGAAAGAATAACATCTAAACCTTCGCTGATCTGTAAACTAAGTGCCGTATCTAAAACGTCTGAGCTTGTTAATCCATAGTGAATATAACGTCCGCTTGGGCCCACATTTTCAGCCATATTAGATACGAAAGCGATCACGTCATGCTTCGTGGTTTTTTCAATTTCTAAAATGCGCGCCACTTGAAACTGAGCTTTAGACCTAATATCGCTTGCGGCTTTCTTAGGGATAATTCCCATTTCAGCTTGAACCAGAGCGCATTCAATTTCAACTTGCATCATAAATTCAAAACGATTTTCAGGCGCGAAAAGCGCATTCATTTTTTCAGTCGAGTATCTAGAAATCAAACCGCACCCCGTGACATTTCTAATTTAATTATTTTTTTAATCTTCATATCGAGAGCTTCTCGAACGTAGGACTCGATTTTTTCTGCCGACCAAAAGGCAAACGAAGGGGCCATCGCGCTTAGACGAGCATTCTTTAAGCCGGCCTCTGACTGGCTAAACCCCGACGTCGAATCAACATATTGATCTTTTAATTCAAGCAGATGAATAAAATCTAATTTTTTTTCAACCACTTCTTTCGTACGAGCAATCATAAATTTCTGATAATCTAAATGAGCATACTGACTAAATGGCACCCATTGCTGAATTGTTATCGACCCTTGATCTAAGTGACAGAAATACCAATTATCGATTAAGGATTCATTTTTGCTATTATTGATGAGCATCAACTGAAGAGAATCAATCGTACCATTTCTAGGGCTTTTTAGTTCGTAACTAAACTGTACTGAAAACCAAGCGTGTGAATGAGTGGTCTTACCGGACAGGGGGCTATTCTTAAAGTGCATCAACGTATCGGAGATCATTTGATGATTTTCAATCATCAAAAAATCAAATTCATCGGTACCTTGACTTTTTCGCTCGAGATGAACCTTTGACTTTTTAGCATCAAAAAAAAGATCTCCAACATCAGAAAATGATTCAATCTTAAAATTCGATTTAGGTGAAGTGAGCGGTTGCATAAAGGCTTTAACGCCACCAAAAAGTTCTGTTTCAAACTGCTCATACTGAGCTTTGATTTTTTTAAACACTGATTTATGTTTCATCGTTCTGAATTCGTTTTCACTAGGAACCGTTACACCATCTACTAAAAGAGCAATATTTTCGAAGGCCACCGGAATTACGGGTCTATTTTGCTCAACCAAAAAGAATGTCACATCTGAAAAATGGCGACCTAAAGCCGCCTGAGCTTTTAAAGAATTTAAATCGTATCCGATGTAGGCTAGTCTCATTATGTCCACCTTATTAAAAGTTCACGCAAAAGGTGCTGTTCAGTTCTTCTTAAAAATTGTAAAGATTCACCCAGCTGTAAATTCAAGCTTGGAACAGAAGAAACCTGCTGCAAAAAAACTTGTCCTGCGTCTATTTCAGGGTCGACGTGATGTATGCTAACTCCCATATTTTCTTGGGCCGCGTAGCTTCGTTGGGCTGAATCTAAGCCCGGATAAAAGGGTAGAAGACTAGGATGAACATTCATTATTCTTCCGGACCATTCATTCACAAAGTCAGGCGGCAAAAGCTTCATGTAACCTGCTAAAATAATTTGGTCGACATGAAAAGATTCAAGTAAATTTTGAATCTCGCTAAAGCTAGTTTTTAAAGTTTGATAAAAAACAGTCTTACCAAAGCGTTTAGCCTTCAGAACACCCGCCGCATTTCGACGATTTGAGATAACCAGCTTAATATCGAATTGATGATGCATATCTAAAAGGGCTTGAAGCGTTGAACCGCCGCCCGAGATGAAAACCGCCGCGCGCCTGGGTTTTCTAATCCCAGACAACATGGGGCTCCTGCGCTTCACGTTTTAAAATACGACCTAACACCTGCGCGGGGTAGCCCCACTCACTTAATTTGGAAACGATCTCATCTTGCCGACCCGGCGGAACAATGATCGTTAAACCAATTCCACAGTTAAAGGTCTCGCGCATTTCTAAATCAGATAAACCCGAGCGTTTTTGAACTTCTTTAAAACATTCAGGAAATTCCCATTTATGAATACTGGCTTTTAAATGTTCTGGTAAAACACGTGGTAAATTCTCAATCCCGCCGCCCGTCATGTGCGCAGCCGCATGAATTTCAAATTCATGTTTCAATTGGATTGCAGCATTAACGTAAAGGCGAGTGGGCTCAAGCAACCAGTCGCGGTACTGATCAAAATCACTTTCAAAGACTTTTCTAATTAAAGAGTAACCATTACTGTGATAACCCGAACTCTCTAGTCCGATCACAATATCACCTTCAATTACGCGGTGGGCACCCCACATTTTAGGCTCATCAACCACGCCAACAGAGAAACCAGCACAATCAAAATCACCCACTTGATACACACCAGGCATTTCAGCGGTTTCTCCGCCAATCAGAACCATATGAGAAGCCGCGCAGGCTTGCCGAACGCCGGTCAAAAAACTTTGCGCCGTATTTAAATCTAACTTACCAACTGCATAATAATCTAAAAAGAATAATGGAGTTCCACCCGTACAGATCAAATCATTAGCACACATGCCGACCAAGTCTTGACCGACTCGTGAAAAATCGTTGAAGTAACTGGCTAACTTCACTTTAGTGCCAACACCGTCGGTGCAAGAAACTAATAAGGGTTTTTCCATCGATTGAAATCGACCGTCGAATAAAGCAGCAAAGCCACCAATACCAGAAATGACTCTTGAGTTTATATCGGGAACATCAGATTTTACTTTAAGTTTTGTTGATTCGTTTTGGAGGGAATTTTTTATTGGGTTTTCACTAGAATCTTGTAGCCATGAAACAAGATTATCACCGGCTTGAATGTCGACACCACTATTTTTGTAGTCGATCAAAGCGTTCCCCCAAAGTTATTACAAAATTAACAGCTCTTAGTTGACTCGAACAGGAGTTTTTTTATTAACGCTTCACGACTAAAGCAGAGTTTTTTTTCGGATTTTTATACAACTGCCGCCGACTTCAATTCACAATGAAATTTGTGCAGATGATTTCAATTAAAAAAATTCTTTTGTTATTTGTTTTAGTCGCGAGCTTATTTCATCAGCAGGCACGCGCCCAAGAAGATATCGACGAAGCCTTCGACCCATTCTCAGATTACAACGAATTCGAACAAGATGCCGATGAAGAAGCTGACATCAATTTTTTAAGAAACGGTCGCTACTTAACGCTTGGTTTTTTATTGGGCTACCGAGGTTACACCGAAGGTTTTTCGCAGTCTTATTCACCCGCGCTGAATTACGGCGTTCAGTTTTCTTATTTCTTTGATTTACAAATTGCGGGTTCGCTTGGCTACAGTATCAGCGACAACAGCGTGCAATTTAGTAGCTACACCGATCAACAGAAGACTCTCATTTCAAAAAATTACTCCGGCACCGTTAATATTCAAAATATCGACCTGTCTTTGAAATATTATTTTAATACCGAAAATGTTACTCGCGGCTTAGCTGATCTAAATCCCTACATTCACGGCGGCTTCGGGCAATATATTCGTACTTATTCAATCACTAACCAGCTTGAAGTCACGCCCGATCAAGTCTTTGGTTTTAAATTTGGCGGCGGCTTAGAAATACCGGTGCTACGTCACCGAGGTTATATCGGCCTTCAAGCAACTTATCACTACGTGACCTTTCAAGACGAAAACAAAGAAGACATAGAAGAGATTAACGGCGGAATAACTTCAAGGCCCCTCATCAGCCCACGGCTTAACGGTGATATCTTCGACTTAACCGCCATTTTAGGAATGAATTTTTAGTCTGATCATTAACGAAAGAAAATTCCAATCACTTGCATCACGAGCCCCAAAATGATCACGCCCGGTAAAATCCACTTTAAAACAATCTTCCAATGCGAATACATCACCTGACTGGTCATGCTATTCTTGCTGGTAAATAGACCTTTTCGATCATTCTCGGTTAAACCAAGCAAAGCAATAATCACCATGCCTAGACCCGCCACCGGCAACAGTCCATTAATCAAGAATGAATCAAAAATCTCGATTAACCCATGACCATACAATTTAAAATTTTTAAATATCGTTCCCGAAAAAGCCGGAAATACCGTAATCAGTAAAATAGCTAAACCAGATATCGCCGCCGCGACTGAGCGCTTTAGCTCTGGGCGCTTTTCGACCAAATTCGCTGTAATTGTTTCTAGTAAACCCAGGCTTGCATTGAGCGCCGCTAACCACAGACACAGAAAAAACGTTGAACCAAAGATCACGCCACCTTTGTAACTAGAAAGAAATCGCGGCAGTACTTCAAAAAGTAAGCTTGGGTCTGTCAAAGGTTGCTTAGTCGTAGAGAATGCGATCGGAAAAATAAGTAAAACCGCAACGATAGAAATCAAAGTATCGATCAAAGTGACCCGTAAACCCATCGTTGGTAAATGCTCTTCATCTCTTTTGAAATAGCTACCGAAGGTCACCATCGTGCCAAAGCCTAAAGATAAAGTAAAAAACACGTGCCCAACCGCATGCCCAAGTGAATTCCAGTTGAGCTTTGAAAAGTCAGGGTAAAATAAAAAACGTAAAACTTCAGGGGTTGAGTCTAGCGACAAAGAGCCAATTAATAAAACCACCACTAGCAATCCAAAAACCGGCAGTAACGACGTGATCCATTTTTCAACGCCGTCACCCAAACCGTTAATCACGATAATGACTGAAATCAGTAAATGCACGCTGGCCAATAAAAACTGAAGCCAACCATTTTGCTGAAGCATGGTGACCGACATCTCACTTAAGTACTGACTTGAATCAGTCTGCGTTAAACTGATTAGAAACTGAGTTAAGTAATGCAGAACCCAGCCGCAGATAACCGAATAATAAGCTAACGTGACCACGGCTATGAAGACACTAAGCCAGCCGAAAGCCACAATGGGTTTAAGTTTCGACTGCGCCGCCACCTTTCGGGCCGCCGATAAAACACTGACACCGGTATGGTGACCAATCATCAGCTCGGCAATTAATAAAGTCATACCGACGGTTAAAGCTAAAAATACATACAATAATAAAAAAGCCCCGCCACCGTTTTCGCCTACAATGTAAGGAAAACGCCACAAATTTCCGAGGCCACAGGCACTGCCTATAGCCAGCAAATAGAACGAAAAACGATTTCTAAAAGAAGATCGTTTAGACATCGTTCTCGCCACCTCGTCGTGATTTCATACAGAAAATACGAATCGGTGTCCCGTGTAAATTGAACTGCTCTTTCAAATGCTTGATCAAAAAGCGACGATAGGAAGGAGTAACTCCGTCTGGATGATTGGCAAAAGCGATAAAAGATGGTGGCACCTGATTAGTCTGAGTTAAATAATAGAACTTAACATTCTTTACGCCCCATACCGGAGCCGGAGCTTTCCGGATTGTTTCAAAAAAGAAATCATTTAAATCCGAAGTCGAAATTTTCATTTCTAACTTATTACTAACATCTTCGATTGCCGCAAATAAGTCATTGATGCCTAAACCAGTTTTAGCCGATGTAAAAACAACCGGAACATCAATAAAGAAGTGAAAGTTTTTTTCAACTTGGGCACGAAATTTTTCTTTGTACTGCGGAATTTCTTTTCCGGCCGTGTCCGATTTATTTGCGACTAAAATAACACCCTTATGATCTTCTAAAATCTGCTGCATGATTTTTGCATCTTGCTCGGTCGGACCCTCGTTACCGTCGATGACCAATAGTACGATGTTAGAGCGGCGAATCGCTTCTTTTGATTTGAAGGCTGAGATAATTTCGATATCGTCTTCACGTTTAGCTTGGCGACGTAAACCCGCTGTATCAACGATGATATATTTTTTATCGTTAAAAATAAATGGAGTATCGACCGAATCAACCGTGGTCCCAGCCACTTCAGATACGAGCATACGGTGGGTACCTAACAAACAATTACACAAAGAACTTTTACCAACATTTGGTTTTCCGACCATGGCAATCTTTTGGCCTTCTTTTAGACGCTCTTCATTCTCGGGAACGTTTTTTTCGATCCATTCCATAATTTCAGCGACTCCGCGGCGTTGCTCGAAAGAGGCTGCAACCACATCTAAGCCGAACTCATGAAAATCTGCTTTTGCTAGATCATCTTCGTGATGCTGATCTACTTTATTAATAACCAGCAACATCGGACGACCGGTTTGCTTAGCAATTTTGATAATGTCGCGGTCTTCCGGGACTAAACCAATACGGCCATCCATCACCGCAATAATAAAATCAACCGAATGTAAAAAGTCAGATACTTGCTCTTTAATCAATTTAGAAAACAAATCCTGCGATTCGGTTAAACCACCGGTATCAATTAAATCAATCTTCTTACCCCAAATATCTGCAGGCTCGATAATAATGTCGCGGGTCACGCCCGCACGATCTTTGACCACCGATTTGCGCGAATCGGTCAGAATATTGAATAAGGTTGATTTACCAACGTTCGGTCGGCCGATAATGGCCACTTTAGGCGACAGAAGACTAAAATCATTTACGTTCGATGACATAACCCAGCTCTTTCATAGTTTGGAGGTGCTCGTACCAATTTTCTTTCACGACTACGTTAAGCTCGAGAAATACTTTTTGATCCATTAATTTTTCAACTTCAGCCCGGCTTTCTTGGCTAATCTTTTTAATCACTTGGGCGCCTTGACCCACGACGATCGGTTTATGGCTTTCTTTTCCGACCATAACGTCGACGTAGATTTTTGGACAAGGTTTCGCGTTTTCATCAAACTTACGAACCTGCACGGCCATTTGGTAAGGCAATTCCTGTGATAGATTTTCAAAACATTTTTCGCGTACAATTTCAGCTACCAAGTCTTTGACGTTTTCAGTTGTGTAAAGCTCTTCATCGTACAACGGTGCGGCCGCTTCCGGTAGAATTTCTGAAACCTGCGCTAATAATTCTTCGCGGCCTATCTTGCCATCTTTTAGAATTGAAATCTGGATGGCTCGCCCACCAAGAGATTCAACCATATTTTTAATAATCATGATGCGGTTGGAGTTCGCATCGATGTCAGTTTTAGTAATGACCGCTAACCAAGGTTTTTTAGAGCCAACAACCATATCTAAAATACGCTGAATATTTTCGGCATTCTTTTCGTCAATACTTAGGACGGCTAACAGCGCGTCACTTTCGCCTATAACATCCATCGCTTCTTTTTCTAAAAATGCGTTCAGTCCTTTTTCGGCCTTTACGATACCCGGAGCATCAATAAAAATAATTTGTGAATTTTTGTCGGTATGAATTCCTAAGATACGACGTCGAGTGGTTTGGGGTTTAGGTGTCACAATTGAAACCTTTTGATCAATCAAGTAGTTCATCAATGAACTTTTACCTGCGTTTGGCTGACCGATTAAACCTAGAAAGCCTGCTTTAAAAGCCATTTTTTTCTCCTTTAAGAGTTTCGGGTAGAGTTTTTAGTAATTCAGTTAAATAAATTTCAGCCGCCGCTTGTTCTGCTGCTTTTTTACTGGCACCTTCGGCGCGCGATTTTTCGATTTGATTCAGATTCAATGAAATCAGAAAGTGCGGCTTATGCGCGGGGCCCGAAGTCATGACGACTTCATACGTAGGTGTGCCGAGCTTATGCTTTTGGGTTAATTCTTGCACCCGAGTTTTATAATCGAAAGCTTGGCTGCCACTATCACTTTGTTCTGGCGTAATACTTTTAAAAAGATTAAGCAGCCATATTTCGACCGTCTTGTAGTCTGAATCTAAGAAGACAGCGCCGATCATTGCTTCGACCGCCGAAGCTAGAATGCGTGGGTTCGTAGGACTACCTTGCTTAATCTCACCAGGGCCAAACTGAATCATCGTAGACAACTGTAAATTTTTAGCAATTTCAGACAGTGTTGTTTGGTTGACTAAGCTTGCACGTTTTTTCGATAAGATACCTTCAGCATCGTGCGGAAATTTTTTAACAAGATCGGCTGCAATTACAAAATTAAGTACAGAATCACCTAAAAACTCAAGACGTTCGTTATTTGCTTGATGTTTATTTTCTTCTACTGAGAAACTTTTGTGCGTCAGTGCTTCGATTAAAAAACTTTCGTTTTTAAATTCATAGTTGGTTGAAAGCTGTACTTTCTTTAGATTATTTTTCACGCGAACACCTGAGCCTTCAAGACCACATCCATTTGACGAATTTCTACAGAAGTTATTTTAACTAGAACTTCTGTATTTTTTAGCGATGCGTGAGTCTCTTCGTTCAGCCCTAAATCGATCGACCAGTAATCGCGCGACAGTGCCTGTCCTGAAGTCATCAGCTTATTCAGTACCAAAGCTTTCTTTAAAGTACCGATTTGCTTTAATGCTTCAGCTTGTTCACGATGTAGACTAAGTTCACGCAAGCGACTAGCGCGCTCTTTTCGTTTAGACATCGATAACTGCGGTAATACACTGGCACGTGTACCTTGACGCTCGCTGTACGGAAAAACGTGCAAGCGCGTCCAGGGTGTTTCAGATAAAACTTTATAAGTATTTTCAAACTGCTCATCGGTCTCGGAAGGAAATCCGGCGATCACATCCATACCGACATAAGCATTTGATAACTTTTTTTCAATCGCATGTAAAGAATCCCGAACCTGTGTTTCAGTGTACTTACGTTTCATTTGCGCCAGCACTTCCGTATCGGCACTTTGAATACTCATATGAAAATGTGGGCAAAGACGATCGTTTTCATAAAGGTCTAAAAGCCGGGGACTTAGCTCGATCGGCTCAAGTGAAGATAAACGAATTCTGGGCATTTTTGTTTTCGTTAAAACAGACTCAACTAAGTCTTCAATTACTTTTACGCCGCTAAATGTTTGGTCTTCGTAGTCACCGATATGGACGCCGGTTAAGACAACTTCTTTAACACCGTCTTTAACCAATTCATTAATTTTATGAACCAACTGCGCAATCGGAATCGAACGACTTTTACCGCGTGCATAGGGGATAATACAGAACGTGCAAAAACTATTACACCCATCTTGAATTTTCAGAAAGCTGCGGGTGTGCTGAAGTTCTTCTCCTCCGCCAATTTCTAGATCTTCTTTTTTAAAAATATTTGATTTGAATACTTTTTCTTTTATTTCACCTTTAAAGTACTGGTCTAGTAGTTGCGGAAGCATGCCTTTATGGGAATTTGCTACCACTAAATTAGCGCCGGGTAGGTTTTCAAAAGCGCCTGTGTCAACTTGTGCTGCACAACCTGTGACAACGACTGTAGCCAAAGGCTGGTGGGCTTTAATTCTACGAATAAGACGAACCGCTTGCTGAGTGGCTTCGGCCGTCACTGCACAGGTATTTAGAACATGCACTGCCGTTGCTGACTTTTTATCCGTGTTCGATTTAAAACCATAGGCAGATAAGTTTTTTTGAATCAATCCAGTGTCGTACGTGTTTACCTTGCAACCAAAAGTATGCACGACAAACTCATAACGTTCGTCGCTTTGCTTATTAACTGAATGACTAGGTAAGCTGTTACCTAATTGAGAGTGATCCATCCGCCACCTATGAGTTGTTGATTTTTATAAAGTACGGCCGCTTGCCCCGGGGTTACTGCGCGCTGTGGATCTTTAAATTTTAATTTATAACCGCGTTCGGTTTTGTATATATTCGCGGCTGAGCCTTGATGCTGGTAACGAATTTTCACGTTATATTCAGCCCCATCTTCGATTTCCGAGAGCCACTTCGCTTCAATAATATCGACTTCGTTTTTTAATAAGTACTTTTCTTCACCAACCCAGATTGTATTATCTAAAGCATCAATCTGAATCACAAAAAGTTTTTCGTGATAGTTCATCCCTAATCCTTTGCCTTGACCGATGGTGTAAAGGTGGATCCCGCTATGATCAGCCATGACTTCGCCCGAAGGAAATCTTTTAAGCACGCCTTTCTTAGTTTCAAGTTCAGCGGCGCTTACATTTTCTTTGATAAATTGATCGTAGCCTTTTGAGCCAACAAAGCATATGCCAGTCGAATCTTTCTTTTTCGCTACGACTAAACCCTTAGCTTCGGCGATTTCGCGAACTTGGGGCTTTTTTAAATGACCAATCGGAAATAACAACTTCGGCACTATTTCTGGATCAATCGTAAAAAGAAAATAAGTTTGATCTTTCCAGTCGTCGGTCGATGTTTTAATCTTGGCATGATTATTTTCATCAAAAACAACTTGGGCGTAATGACCCGTTGATAAGTAATCACAATCAAGCTCTTTCATTTTTTTAATCAAATGATCAAACTTTAAGTAGGTGTTGCAGTTCACACAAGGAAGCGGAGTTTGTGCATTTAAGTAAGCCTTAATAAATGGATCAATCACTGACGTTTTAAATTTAGCTTCACAGTTTAAAACATAGAACGGAATATTTAATTTATCTGCCACACTGCGGGCGTCATCGACGTCTAAGCTAGAGCAGCATGTGCCGCTACCTTCTGTGATATCGCAGCTTGAATAATCCCAAACCTGCATCGTCGCCCCGATTACTTCATAACCTTGCTCGACTAAAAGCGCGGCTGCGACCGAACTATCAACGCCGCCGCTCATCGCAACAAGCACGCGACCTTTAGATTTTTTTTCATTAAATTGCGACATAGGGTTGATCCTTTGAATTTAAATTAATTTCGCGAAGCTTACCGACAACCTCTTTTAGCGTTGCGACAAAATTTTGAATCTGAGTTTCGGTCGTGCTCCACCCAAGACTGACCCGCAACGAACTTTGCGCCTCTTCGCGCGTAAGGCCCATCGAAAGCAGAACGGGGCTAGGTTCGGGGTTGCCGCTACTGCAAGCGGCTCCTGTGCTGACCGAGAAACCTCTTAAGTCTAAACTCATCAATAAAGTCTCGCCGTCGACACCTTGAATCACTAAACTTGAGGTATTTGATAAACGCGCGCTTTCGCCCGCGGTAATCGTGCAGCCTCGTATTTCTTTGGTAACACTACTTTCGAATAAATCTCGCAGGCGCGCCATCTCGGTCACTTGAACCGCGCTAGCAATAATCTCGCCCATCACCATACCTAAAGCGGCAATGCCTAAAATATTTTCGGTGCCGCCGCGACGACTGCGCTCTTGCCCGCCACCGTGCACGAGCGGAATCCAAGGCGAATTTTTTTTTACATAAACCACACCGGTGCCCGTTAGAGCATAAAACTTGTGGGCCGAAAATGTGGCGTAATCAACATCTAAGTCTTTTAATTTATTTGGTAAACTAGCTAAGTCGAATTTACCCAGCATCTGCACGCAATCCGAATGCATCAATGCACCCGCCGCATGAGCAATTGAAGAAATTTCTTTAATCGGAAATAGACTACCGGTTTCGTTATTCGCAAACATCACTGATACTAAAGCCGTTTTACTAGAAATATTTTTTTTGATAAATTCTAAATCAATCTTACCGTTACGATGCACTGGGATCCAGTGAATCTTCGCGCCTAAAGTTTCTAGGTGTTCGGCGGTTTTGACGACACTTGGGTGCTCAACAGCGCTAATTAAGAACTCGGGCTGAGTTGTTTGTTTAAAATGCCAAACTGATTTTAAAATTGAACTATTGCCTTCGCTAGCCCCCGAATTGAAAATCAATTCTAGGGTTGAACAATTTAAATAGTCTGCAAATTTTTGTCTAGTTTCACGTAACCAGGTTTTAGGAATACGGCTATCTTGATGAATCGATGACGGATTACCTGAAACTTCAAAAAGCTCAGCCCATCTTTGTTTTAACAAAGGCGAATGCGGAGTTGTCGCATTATGATCTAAATAAATGCGCTCTTTTAGCGAAGTCCCAGAATGGTTTTGCATGGGCTTCTATTTACACGAATTTGAAAAATTTGAAAAGTTTTAACTAGTTAGCTTACACTGACAAATGTTTTCGCGTGCAGGGCTTAGCCCTTAATGGGTGAAGTACCGGACCCTTTTCGCGGGGCCCAAACGACTCAGGGCTGAATTGAAGATCAGAGCTTGAATACATAGCAAGCTTGCCTCCGGCCGTATTAATCAAAAAAGCCTGTAATATCAATACCTTAATAAAATTAATCAAGAGACCTCCTGATCTGTTACTCTATGAGCCTTTCGCTGGACGAAAGGGTTAAATAGAATTCGAACAATTTGCAGTTTTTTCAAGATTCGCCAATGCAAAACCGATAATAAACTTGATGAACTATTTAAATACGACGGTAAACTGGGAAGAGTTTTTCATTCAAGAGGCGCTTGAGCTTGAAGAAAAAATGAAAAACTTTGATCACAGCTCTCTAGATAAACCAAAGCTTTTGATCGCACTCGAGAGTAACATTCTTAAGTGGACCAGCTATGAAACTTGGTTTTGTGCTGAAACGGGCTGTTGTAGTTTTAAAAGTAGTATTTCAGAACAAGAAATTTCTCATTTAATAGTTTCGGCGAAAGACTCGGTCGATATCTATTCTAATCACGGAATTTGGGACGAACAGCTTATTCCGCTAATGACTTGGAACGACCATATTTATGTTTTAGGTCTTCATTACCCGACTAAATTAATGGCTTTAAAGAACCACGTTTTTATTTTAACACCGCCGCATATTTTACAATTATTTAGTAAAAATATTTTTGATCAGCCTGAGCTAGAAACAGAAGTTGAGTCTGACTCAAAGACGTATTCAATTCTTGAAGGCCTCGATTTTAATATTAGTGCCCCATCTATTAGCTTTGGCAAACAAGACAAAGGTGAATCAGAACGCACCGCAATCTGGGAATTTATTTCAGAGCGTCACGAAGAATTCAGCTTTGAAGCGAAGAAACACTTTAGCGCCTTTATGGTTTTACGAATTGAAAACAGCAAAACCAAGGTTTTCAAAATGGATTCTGATCTTGAAAAAGACGGTATTAATTCACTTATTTTCGAATATAATTTAAATGACGAAAACCCATTTAAAAAAGTTTATCAAACGGGTTCATCGGAATCGTTTAGCCTAACGCAATTAGGTATCGGCGTTAATAACTTTAAATACGCTTGTATCACTGCACTAAAACGAGGTGATACAGTTGTCGGATTTTTAGTTGGGTTTAAAGCAGCCAATCTTTCTGAAAAAGACACAACCCTACTGGAAGACTTAGCCAAAGAATCCGCGTAAGGGCCGATCTTCTGTTTAGCCTAGCTATACTAGCTGTGAAAACTCATAAACTCGTTCTTCCGACGAGCTATCAATGTTCAATCTATAAACCTTACGGTCGATTGGATACCAGTCGCCCGCAATACGCTCACTCCATTCGATAATCACTAGGTTGCTTTTTTGCGCCAGCAGATCCCACAGGCCTGCGGTCTCAAGCTGATCTTCATTTTCTAATCGATAAAGATCTAGATGATCAATACAGAATTTTTCGTTCTGATAACGCTGGTGAATCGCGTAGGTTGGCGACTGAGTCATCGGAAGACCCAGTGATTCACAGAAACACCTTGCAAAGGTGGTTTTTCCTGCCGCCATCGAACCTTGCAAAAGTAAGATTGCATTTTCAGGCATTACAGATTTTATTTTTTGTACAAGGCCTGGTAATTCAGATTCACTTGTTAAATGCAGCTTATAAATACTTTTGAAAGCCCGCATTACTTTAGTTCGGCCCGCATGGCCTTGACGGCTTTTTCAATTCCCATTTCAAGAGAATAGCAAATCAATGAATGCCCGATATTTACTTCAACTAAATGTGGTAACTTGCGAATTTTTTTAGCGTGTATGAAATCAAGCCCGTGCCCCGCGTGAACTCTTAAACCCAAATCGTGTGCGTACTGAGCGGCTGTTACCAACTGCTTCCAGGTTTTCTCTTTCTTAGCACCGCTGGCCAAAACCCAATGCCCGGTGTGAAATTCGATCGCATCGGCATTCGCCTGCGCTGCCGCACTGACCAGTGGAAGACTGGGCTCGATAAAAAAAGAAACTTTAATTTTTTTGGATTTCAAGGTCTGAGTCATCGCTTCAATTTCGGTGTAAACTTTTAAAATATTTAAACCGCCTTCAGTCGTAAGCTCTTCGCGTTTTTCAGGTACAAAGCACACCCAGGCTGGTTTATTTTTTAACGCAATCCCCAGCATCTCGTCTGAAACGGCCATTTCTAGATTAATCGGTAAAACTGCCTTTTTACAAAGCGTTACAACATCGTGATCTTGAATATGTCTACGGTCTTCGCGCAAGTGAATCGTAATTTGCTGACCTCCGCCGGCTTTAATTTTTTTCACTAATTGCGTTAAGCTGGGGTAATCGGTCGTTTCACCACGCACCTGACGTAAAGTGGCTGCGTGATCTATATTAACTCCAAGACTAATTTTATTTTTCATTACGAAATCTCTTTTTCAAGAAATGAAGCTAGCTGTTCGGCAATAGCTGATATTTTCTTTTTATCAGGCCCTTCGACCAAAACACGAATTAACGGTTCGGTACCTGAATAGCGAATGAAGATACGACCTTCGCCTTTAAGCTCAGCTTCTTTTTCGGCCAATATTTTATCGTAGCCTTTGATTTTATCTAATTCGACTCGGCTACGCACTCGACAGTTGATCAAAACCTGCGGAACATCTTCAAAAACATTAGCAAGCTCGCTCATGGGTTTGCCTGTTTCACGCATGACCGACAGTACATTAAGCGCGGCGACTGTACCGTCGCCTGTTGTTGACTGATCTAGAAATATAATATGGCCCGATTGCTCACCGCCCAGACTGTAATTACCTTTACGCATTTCTTCTACAACGTGCTTATCGCCCACACTCGTTTTTATAACTTTAATCCCAAGCTCATTCATTTTTTTTTCTAAGCCGAAGTTACTCATTTGTGTAACCACTAAAGTATCAGCTTTAAGTTGCTTTTTATTTTTCATGTGAATAGCGCAAATGGCTAAGATATGATCACCGTTTACTAGCTTGCCTTTTTCGTCAATCATCACCACGCGATCGGCGTCGCCGTCTAAACCAATGCCTACGTCTGCACGGTACTGAACAACAGCTTGCGAAATAAGGCTTGGATGCAGGGCTCCCACTTTATCATTGATATTTGTTCCATTCGGTTGATTACCCACGTGAATCACTTCTGCACCAAGTTCTTCAAAGATAGCCGGTGCTACTTTGTATGCTGCACCGTGGGCCGTATCTAAAACAATTCTTAAACCATCTAAAGTGTACTCAAGCGGGAATGCACTTTTAGCATAAACGATATAACGACCCTGAGCATCTTCGATACGACGTGTGCGCCCGATATCTTTTGCCGGTGGTAACATCTTTGCTAAGTTATCTTGTGCGACCAGAGCTTCAATTTCTTTTTCTAACTTATCGTCTAACTTAAAACCATCTGGTCCGAAGATTTTTATGCCATTATCTTGATAGGCATTGTGCGAAGCTGAAATAACAATCCCTGCTGCGGCTCGCATAGTACGGGTTAAATAACCAATACCCGGAGTCGGTAAAGGGCCGACAAGCTGAACGTAAATACCCATTGAATTTAGCCCGCTAGATAATGCTTGCTCGATCATATAGCCAGAAAGCCTCGTGTCTTTACCGATGACCACTTTGTTAGCCTGAGACGGTGACGAGATTTTTTTTGTGCGAATTAAATGCCCGATCGCTTGACCAATTTTAACTACGACTTCGGGAGTCATCGGAAATTGGTTCGATGTTCCGCGAATGCCGTCTGTACCAAAAAGTTTTGTGCTCATGATGTGTAAACTTCCTATAAATATAACTTAAAGTTAGCTTTGCGTTGAGGCAAGATACTACTTTGTTTGTTCGACAATTTCAACGCGAACGGTATTTGGTCTAATGCCTAATATTTTGATACCCTTCGGCACATCAAATTTCGACGGCGTCATCTCTACTTCGTACATTCCGCCGGTTTTATCTGACATATCAAACGAGTACATTTGGTTTTTTTCTTTGAATTTTTTAAGCATCGGCTGTGGCCCCGAAACCTTGATTCGAATTTTGTCGGTGGACTGACCCGCCATTGAATATCCCGGCGCTGTTACGAAATCGACTTCGACATCTTTCGTAACAACAAAATCACGACGACCTAAAATTGATAACCACAAAATAAGCGTAATAAAGAATGCAACTAACTTGTATGAACCATTGGCAAAAAGGCTTTCTTTAAAGATACGAGCTTTCTCGTTTGAAGACGATAAGGCCTTCATAAGCTACCTTCCGCGGCATACGCTTTGTACTTAAAACCATAGACATCATACAGGGCTTTACGAACCTCAGAAAGCTCAACATTCGGGTGCATATGCCCTCCTAGAACCACACTAATTGATCGTGTTTCTTCGGAAACCACTAAGACCAATGCGTCGGTCTCTTCGGTCAGACCAATTGCCGCCCGGTGCCGTGTTCCGAGGTTTTTATCTAACGCCGGGTTTTTACTGAGGGGTAGAAAACAACCCGCAGATACAATTTTACCGCCACGAATCAGTAAGGCTCCGTCATGCATAGGGGCCTGTGGGTGAAAAATCGATTCAATCACTTCAGATGAAATTTTTGATTCAAGCTCGGTGCCCATCTCTAGATGGTAATCGACTAAGATATCTTTTTCGATAACGATCAAAGCGCCGTAACCTTTCTGAGCCGCAGTGATCACTCCGCGCGCGATCTCTTCAATAATATGAGTCTCCATCGCAGATGACACGTCCGTGAATAGCGGATGACTTCCGATATGCGCAAGAGCTCGACGAATTTCTCCCTGAAACAGTACAACAACGATCACAAATAAGTTTGAGAAGAATTTTTCAAGCAGCCAATTCAAGGTGTACAGCTCAAACCACTGGCTGCCTACATAAGCGATGGCTAAAACCCCGAGGCCCGATAGCATTTGAATTGTACCCGTGCGCCTGATGAGGTTTAGAATGCGGTAAACCACAAGCCACACCAAAACGATGTCGAATAAATCCTGCCACCTTAAGTGCGACAGGATAAAAATAATATTTTCGAAAAAATTAGATATCATTAACATTTAAAGATCATTCAAATACTACTACGTAGCGCTAGCTGGTTTGCCGGCCGGTGCTGCCGTCTTGTCTTCTAATGCCGTTGAGAACGACGGCACAACGTGACCAGTTGAGGCTCGGTTTGCTCGCAGTTTTGAGATTTCACTTAACTGAGCTCCATTAACCAGCATCTCAACTTCGACGCTATCAATCGTTTCAAACTCAAGTAAGCCTGCCGTTAAACGCTCAAGTGCATCTTTGTGAGTCGTTAAAATATCAACGGCTTTTTTATACCCCTCATTGATAATTCTAGTTACTTCTTCATCGATCTCTTGTGCTTTGGCATCTGAATAATCTTTCGATTTACCACCGGTACCCATGCCTTGAAAGACTGGGCTATCACTTTTTTCGTAAGCCTGTGGGCCTAAGCGTGGGCTCATACCCCACTCGGTCACCATGCTGCGTGCAATCGCAGTGGCGCGCTCGATATCGTTACCGGCACCCGTCGTGTATTCAGTGAAAACAACTTCTTCCGCCGCGCGGCCACCGAACAAAAATGCAATCATATTTTCTGCTTTTGACTTAGATAAACTGACCATATCTTTTTCAGGCAAAGTTTGCGTCACACCCAGAGCCATACCCCGAGGTATGATAGTCACTTTGTGAATCGGATCTAAACCCGCTAATTTTTTACCAACTAATGTATGACCAGCTTCGTGATAGGCCGTTACCCGCTTATCTTCATCGCTAATAATCATCGATTTACGCTCAGCGCCCATCGTGACTTTATCTTTCGCTTTTTCGAAGTCATCCATTTCTAAATACTTTTTATCATGGCGAGCAGCAACCAAGGCTGCTTCATTCACTAAATTTGCCAAGTCAGCTCCCGAAAATCCGGGAGTACCACGCGCAATCTTAGAGGCATCTACATCTGGTCCAAGGGGAGTCTTCATCATGTGTACATCAAGAATTTGCTCGCGGCCTTTGATATCTGGCTTACCCACAACCACGCGACGATCGAACCGACCCGGTCGTAATAAAGCAGGGTCTAGAACATCGGGGCGATTTGTCGCCGCAATCATAATGACGCCTTCAGAAGATTCAAAACCATCCATCTCGACTAATAATTGATTTAAAGTTTGCTCGCGTTCGTCATGTCCGCCGCCCATACCGGCGCCACGATGACGTCCGACCGCATCGATCTCATCAATAAAGATAATACAAGGAGCTGACTTTTTTCCTTGTTCAAATAAATCACGCACTCGGCTTGCGCCCACACCAACGAACATTTCTACGAAATCAGAACCTGAGATCGTGAAGAACGGAACACCCGCTTCGCCGGCTACGGCTCGCGCTAATAAAGTTTTACCTGTACCCGGGGGGCCAACCAATAAAACGCCCTTCGGAATACGACCGCCCAGTTTCGTAAATTTTTTCGGATCTTTTAAAAAGTGAACGATCTCTTGCAAATCGTCTTTTGCTTCATCGGCACCCGCTACGTCTTTAAAACCAACGCGGTTTTTATTCTCGACCAAACGAGCGCGTGATTTACCGAACGACATCGCTTTACCGCCGCCAGATTGAATTTGACGCATGATAAAGATGAACATACCTACAATTAAAATAAGCGGTAACCAATTGATTAACAAAGACGAGATCATGCCGTCGTTCTGAGACGAATCGTAATTCGGCGTGATTCCGGCCTTTTGCATTTCTTCGTAACCTTTATCTGAAATATTTCCCTGAATGGCGAACTGCGTGCCACCATATTTTTTTTCAAATTCTGGCTTAATCTCGCCTTTGATCTCGCCGCGGTCTTGCACGAAGACAACTTTATCTTCAACGATTTCTTTTAATTCAGCGGCTCGAAGCAATTTCGAATAATTAAAATCAGTAATCGTTTTCTGATGCTTGGTATCCCACGCGCGAAACATAAAGATCGCCATGATAAATAGAAAAAACCAGAGTGCGAATGTTTTTTGATTGGCTTTCATTTTTCAGCCCCTTTCGTAGGACATCTTTGAAAATGGAGTGGCAACATTCTTGTTGTCACAGCGGCCTAGCGCTAAAGCGTGCTAACTAAGCTACAGATTACGTTAGCATAATTTGCGAACGGTTAATAACCCATTTTCTAATTATTTCAAAGGTGATGTCGTTTTGATTTTTGTCGAGGCGTTTTTTTATTTCTTCTAATTGCCCGCGCGTCATATCGTAGCACCCGCTTTTTTTTAAAAAGAGAGCTAATGCTTTAAGCTGTTCAGTATCGCTCAAACAGCTAAACCAAGCGCGGTCTAGACCATCGTCTGCTCTGTCTTTGTAAAACTGAAGTTTAAAGTCACTTTTTGAGTTTAAAGCACTCGCTAAATGAAATAGCGAACGTGAAAAGTTATGATAGCTACCAGGTATTCTTCCTTCTAGCTCTTTGAACCAAGATTCGCGTAACCAGTTTCTTAGGTAATCAGTTGATTGATTGCTTGGATCTTCGCACCAAGTGAGGTTTTTGGCTTTGGCATAGCGCAGTAATTCAAGCTTGGGAGTCTGTAAAAACGGGCGTAAAATTTCGTAATTCCAGACTTGAAACGCTAAAAACCCCTGCTCAGAAGTTCCGCGCAACATTTTTAAAGTAAGGGTTTCTACCCAGTCGTCCTGATGATGCGCAGTCACAATCGGCCGACCTGCCGTACTGTGTTGGCGCAAAAAACTCCACCGGGCCTGACGTAAATCGTCTTCACTATTTAAATGAACTGCACTTTTTTCGGAAGTAAAATGCACATTTTTATATTTTTCGCAGGCGGATTTAACCAAATTAAACGCTTGATCACGAAAAGCGCCTTGGTCGACCTCGTCGGATCCGTGATGAAAATGCATAATATTAAGTTTCGCCTGCGAGCGAATAACCGAAAAAATTTTCAGTAGAACCATCGAATCTAATCCGCCAGAAATAGCTAAATTAAATTCGGTCTCTTCATCTAAATGATGCTCTTTCAATAATTTCCAGATCTGGTGCTCAAGATCGTCGGTTAACTTCATAATGAACTTGAAATAACTTTCGTCTGCGTAAATTCAAATAGACCTGCATCACCCATTTCGCGCCCTACGCCCGACTTTTTAAAACCACCGAAAGGTAATGATACATCTGACCTAATTACGTCGTTAATTGCAATCTGACCCGCGATCATAAGTAGGGAAAGTTTTTGAGCGCGGGCTAAATCATTGGACCAAACGCCACCGCCAAGAGCAAATTCAGTAGAATTCGCAATTCTTATAGCCTCTTCGTCTGTTCGAAATGGGATGACGAGCATAATCGGAGCAAAGAACTCTTGATCATTAAGCCACGTTGAATTCTCCTGAAGCAGATAGATTTCGGCATCAACGAATGCCGAGGCCTCAGACTGGCCATGCGACTTTTTAAAAACACGTGTCGCCGAAGTTCGTAAGGTCAATTCGGCCAGTTGCTTTTTAAGTGCTTCTTTAAACTTAGGATGCGCCAAAGGACCTAGATCTGTTTTCTGATCCAGAGGATCTCCAAATTTAAATGACTCAAATTCTTTTTTTAATAATTCTATAAGTTCGTTTTGTTTACTTTCGTGAACTAAAATACGCTTCACGCAGATGCAGCTTTGGCCATTATTCAGTAAGCGACCTTTTGTCAGTAAACGAGCAGCTGCAGGTAGCGGCGCGTCTTCCAGCACGATGTAAGGGTCGCTGCCCCCTAATTCAAGCACGTATTTCTTAAGCGAAGCCGCTGCAACCGACGCAACACTGACGCCTGCTCGGGTCGATCCCGTTAAGCTGACTCCTTGAATACGAGGATCTTTAAGTACTTTATCAGTTTGCTCGTGCGGAATTAAACGATGCAATAAAAGCGGACTTTCCCAAATATCTGCAAATAATTTTTCAAACTCAATCCCGGTTTGGGCCGTAATTTCCGAATGCTTAAGTAAAACAACATTGCCCGATAGTAACGCCGGCACGACCATTCGTACGACTTGCCATAACGGAAAATTCCACGGCATGATGGCATAAATAACACCCAAAGGTTCATGGGTGATATCACTATTCTTATAGATCGTTTGGACTGATTTTTTTTCAAGCAAACTTAAATCTCTTTGGCAGTAAGATTCAATAGCTTGAATACATTTTTTAACTTCGGCCTTCGACTCTTTAATGGCTTTACCCATTTCATTCGTCATCAAAGTCGCTAACGAATCTTGCTTTGCGGTTAAATTTTCAACAAGTTTTCTTAAGACGACTTGCCTTTCAGGGTAAGACAAGTTTTTCCATTTTAGGAAAGCATTATGTAATTTCGAAATCGCTTGTTCAACCTCAGCTTCAGTACTGAACGCATGTCTATTCAGTAACTCACCCGTCGAAGGATTAATCGTTTCGAATTTCATAATTATTCCTCTTTTTCTTTAGGCTCTTTTTTGCTGATTTCAATTTCAGCGGTAATTTTAAACTTATGATTTTCTGCAAATTTCGAGAACTCTTTTACAAAATCGATTTTCTTGACGAGGGCGATCATCTCGTTCGTCACTTTTCCGGCAACATCATCTTTAGCTTTCAACGCTTGGCCAACGACCGTGCTAATAATCTCTTTCGAGATTTCTGTCGGCGAGCCCGATGACATAATTTTTTTTAGGGTTTCAGAAATTGATTGGCTTTCGCCCGGCTTTGAATCTTTTTTGTCGTTATTTGCCATAAAGTTCTTTCACGCGTTTTTTAAAGTTCGCCATCATTATCGGTAAATTCACGCTGACTAATGTTTTCGCCATAGGTCCAGGAACAAACATACCAAATGTCGCTTCGACCTCGTAATCGACGGCGCATTTACCACCCTTATCTTTAAACTTCCACGAACCCCTCATCGTTTTAAATACGTCGCCTTCAGTAAAAACGAAGTTGACAGTTTCATTTGGTTTTTCGGTGATTTTAACTTTATATTTGAACGTCTTAATTAATGAAACACTGTATTCAGCCTCTTTTGAACCGCCCGCTTTTGTAGAAACTTTGACTGACTTTACTTCGGGTAAAAACTCGGAGTATTTTTCGTAGTCAGCCACGATTTGGTAAAACTCTTCGCGGGTGCAATTGAAAACTTCTGATGCTTGTGCGCTAGCCATAAAGATCCTTCCTTACAGGTTATTATCAAATTATTTACTTTTTAAATAAAGCCTCAGCTGCCAATCGTAACTTCGTTTTCTGATCGTCAAGTGTTAAGGCACTTTTTCGAGCCAGAAAGAAGTCGCAAAAGTTAGCGCGATCTTTTTCACGAACGACGTCTGCGCTGGTTTCGCGGCATTCGTTGTAGACTTTGGGGTCGTAAAACTCACAGTTCTTGCAAACATGCAAGTCAGCACGGCAGTGGATACACTCATCGCGAAAACCGACCTTGTCGCGGTAAGAATTAGCTTTACTGCAAGCAAAACAAAAAAGCTCCATATCCTATGACAAAGCTTTTTTTAGTGAAAAGTTATGGTGTGTCTCAACACTGCGAATAGTTCCGGTTTGCGAACGCATCACAATAGACTGCGTCTTCGCGCGACCTCCGCTATACAATTTAACACCTTTTAATAAAGGCCCATCCGTTATACCGGTTGCGCAAAACATCACGTGACCTTTTGCCAAATCTTCCATTTTAAATTTTTGATTTAAATCTTTCACGCCCATTTTAAGCGCGCGATCTTTTTCTGCCTGATTTCTAAATTTTAGGCGACCTTGAAAATCGCCACCTAAACAGCGCATAGCGGCCGCAGAGATGACTCCCTCAGGTGCGCCACCAATTCCCATTAATAAATCAATTCCAGAATCTAACCAAGCCGCTGCCACGGCAGCCGATACATCACCATCACCAATCAACTGAATACGCGCGCCGGTCTTGCGAACTTCGGCAATTAAGTCTGAATGGCGCTCACGTTCTAAAATAACGACCGTCACATCACTCACTGGTTTACGGTTTGCTTCAGCCACACGATGAACGTTTTCAGTCGCCGATAAGTCCAAATCAATCAGCCCGCGCGCGGCTGGACCTGTCGCAATTTTATCCATGTAAGTGTCTGGCGCATGTAAAAAGCCTCCGTGCTCAGCGCAAGCGATGACTGAAATGGCACCGACTCCACCCGTTGCACAAATCGTGGTTCCCTCTAATGGATCAAGAGCAATATCAATCGCCGGGCTATCGTTGCCTTTTAGACCTACTTTTTCACCAATAAATAACATCGGAGCTTCATCACGTTCACCTTCACCGATGACAACGGTTCCATCAATTCGAACCGAATCGAAAGCTTTTCTCATCGCATCAACAGCTGCTTGGTCAGCTGCTTTTTCGTCTCCACGTCCCATCCATTTTGCCGAAGATAAGGCCGCGGCCTCGGTAATACGTACAAATTCTAAAGCCAGGTTTCTGTCCATGTTTCTTTCTCCAATAATTTTACAAGTTTTTCTTCGAGACGCTTTACTTTCATATTCGTATCCAAACTACAATGAATGGTCTCAGCTTTACTTAAAATAGAATCCTTCGAATGAATGAGGTACTGAAAATACAGCCTAACCCCTTTCGTTTTAATTTGTAACGACACCACGACTTCATCGCCGTACCTAGCGGGCTTGATGTGCTGTACGCGAGTCTCTAAAACGGTCAAACTAAAAACCGCTTCGCTCGAAGAATCTAAAAATCCGTGTTCGAGGCACCACGCTACCCGCGCTTCTTCGCAAATGCGCAAATAATTAGAGTGATGGACAATGCCCATCAAATCGGTCTCGTAAACATGAATTCTTCTTCGGTATTTAAACATAGCTTTAAGTTATCTTGACAGAGGCGAGTAACTCAAACAACACTTTACGGAACGCATGAGCCGATTACCATTGTACTTAACAACTTCGCGCATATTTTTAGTGATTCCCACTGCTCTCTTTCTGACGTGGCAAACCGACTTCGGTCGTTTGGCGGCCGCCATTGTTTTCATTATTGCGGCCATCACTGATTACTATGATGGCTATTTTGCGCGGAAATTAAATGCGGTTTCAAACTTAGGTAAATTTTTAGATCCGGTTGCAGATAAAATATTGGTCTCGAGCATTTTGATTATTTTGCTTTACCAAGATGCAATTGACCCGTGGATGGTTATTCTTTTTGTAGCTCGCGATACGATTGTTGGCGGTGTTCGCGCCGCTGCGGCCGCCGATGGTTTAGTTCTGTCTGCCCAGTCAGCCGGTAAGTGGAAAGCCGCGCTGCAATTTATAGCGATCCCGATGCTTATTTTGAACGATTTTCACGCTAACTTCCCTAATCAAAAAATCGGTTATGGACTTCTATGGCTCAGTGTATTACTGAGTGTAAAGAGCGGTTTCGACTATTGTTACGACTATTGTTACGACTATTACAAAGCCAGCCGAAACTAACCGCTTTTTAAGGACCCCAATATGCTTTTTTACATGCAAATGAAAAACTGGTTCTTAGTATTTCTGATGTTAACCATTGTCTATCTGGTTCAACAAAGATCAAACCACAAAACAAAACTTGCTTTTAGGTCTTCACTTTCTCCTATGTCTATTTTAAGGTAGTTGCTAAAAGGGCATGCATTTAAAATGATTTTGATTCGACGTAGCTTAACACATTGCAAAGATTTATTTTTAAATATGAAGGCTACCTGGAAACAGGCCGGTGTTAAAGGTCTTTACAGACGCTATGGCTGGAAATTGTTTGCAGGTTTTTTCATGTATTACCTCGTTCGCGATTCGATCATTTATTTGATCATCCCATTTTTAATCGCGAAGCATTTTTTGAACTAATCAATCAAGAAAAAGAACTTGACCGAATCTAGAAATGAATCTTGGCTAGGCATCTCTTCGCAATTAGTGAAATTACGCAATAAACGTGCATTATGGTCAGACATACCTTTGTCTAGCAATCTCCATGGTGCATACGGAAAGTAAGCAGCGATCACGCAGTTACCCTTTTCAACGGCTGCCCATTTGCGATCTTCGCTCGAAGCCATGTGAATTTCACCCGAGTGACGATTCTTTATCGCCACCGAAAACGAAAACGCCTGAGGGTTTATCGGTGCTTGGGAGTTCGTTAGAATAGCCATGGCTCCGGCCACTCGCTCGACAGCTACGGCTTCTCCGATCACTTTCTTTTTAAAAACAAAAGAATAGTTGAAAACGAAAATCCACACAAATACGAATGCACATACTAAAATGACGGTCCACTTTTTAAGAATAGGAAAAATTTTGTTCATCCCTAATTTATCTCTAACTAACTAATGAAAATCACGGGCTATTCTTAAGCATAACGCACCTTTGCATCACACGGGTGTTGTATGACTCCAACCGAGGCTATAGCCTGTAAGCTATGGATTGGACACAGACGGTAATATACTTATTAATCGGAGTCGGCACCGGAGCATCAGTCGTTGCCATACTATTCTTAGTTATTCGCAGACAGATCATCAAAGACGCGCAAGAAGAAGCCGCCGAGATGCTAAAAGAGGCTAAAGATCTTTTTGATGCCGAAGAACAAGAACGCAAAGAGCGCATTCAAGAAATAGAACTTGAAGCCTGGGGAACTGTTGAAGAAAGCAACTTGCTGATCGAACAAAAATGCGAAGATATCGATGCATTAATTCAGCAAAAAAAAATCGGCTTTGAAGAAAAAACCAAGAACGCTCGATCTCTTCTTTTACAAAAAGAAAATTCGCTTCGCGATCAATCTCTTAAAATGACTGATCGTCAAACTGAAATCAAAAAAATGATCGAAGCTAAAAAAGAAGTCGAACACGGTTACAGAAAAACTTTAACCTCTAAGACTAATTTAGTTGAACAAGAAGTCCTTGAACAAATCGGTCAGCAAATGATTAATCAAGCTCAGGCCGACTACGCAAAAATTGCGGAAACGATGGAAGCTGAAACTAAAGAATTTGCCGAACAAAAAGCAAAGAAACTTTTAGCTCTTTGTATCGACCGTTTTCACAAAGAAATGAGTGTTGAACGCGGAATTTTAGCCAGCCACTTTCCGACTCCAGAAATTCGAAAAGTGTTTATGGACCGACAAAAAGAATATGTCGAAGTGATTCAAAAAATTAGTGGCTGCGACATTTTTATTGATGAGAATCCAGACCCTGAGCGTTGGCACCAGATCCAAATAGTGGGCTACGATCCTGTTCGGCGCGAGCTAACCCGCAGAATATTTGATCGTCTTTTCCGCGACTTAGAACGCTCTCGTAAAGTGATTACAGCGGCCGACCTACAACGCACCTGTGAAAACTTAAAGACTGAACTCTTAAATCAAATCAAGCGTGACGGCGACGCTATTTGTAAGGAATTACAAATGCAAAACGTTAATCCGGAAATTCGCCAAGTGATGGGTTCATTACGCTACCGCTATTCTTACACACAAAATCAATACTTTCACTGTGCCGAGGTGGGCTGGTTTGCGGGACTGTTAGCCGCCGAACTTGGTATTGACCATAAAAAGTCGCGTAGATCTGGGATGTTGCACGATTTAGGCAAAGCCCTAGATCACGAGCTAGACGGAAGCCACGCGGTTATCGGTGCAGATTTTATAGCTCCTAGAAATGAACACGAAGATATTGTTCATGCTGTACGCGCGCATCACTACGATGTGCAACCTGAACACGATATGGACTTTTTAGTCATCGCAGCTGACGCCATTTCAGGCGGGCGCCCCGGCGCTCGACGTAGTACGATGGACACTTACAATCAAAAAGTGACCGGCTTACAAGAGATTTCAAAACGTCACAACGGCGTGACTGATGTTTTTGTTCTTAATGGCGGGCGCGAATGTCGAGTTTTGGTTAATTCAAAAATGGTCGACGACATGGGAGCTTTAAAAATTTCGCAAGAAATAGCGAAGACGATCGAAGATGAAATGCAGTATCCTGGTCAAATCAAAGTTGTCGTTGTGCGCGAAACCGTGGTTTCTGAAAGTACAATTGGCAAAGGCAAATTCGACCGGTAATGCAAAGATTGACCTGCGGGATCGTTGTCTACGACGAAGCTCTAGAAGTTAAAAAGCTTATATCGAAGCTAAAAACCGAGCTTATAGACTATCAGGTCAGCTGGATTTTCGTTTTGAATCATCGCGAAAAAAGTACGCGTCAGCAATTATCTGAAACGATTCGGGGCGCGCTAGACGTAGATCAGGCGCAGTTTTCGGACAACAGCTGCATCATCGAAAACACCTCAAACAATATTGGCTTAGCCCGACAATTGATACTTGAACGCTCAACCACCGATTGGGTTTATTTCACCGACCCCGATATCGAAATGAATTCAAATAGCTTAAGACTGTTAATCGAGGCTTCAATTCAGACCCCGACTGGCGTGATAGGCCTTGGTGGACCCGCACTGTACCAATCATCGAATCCGTTTTTAAGAAATACTTTTCATTTTCTTAATTTTATCAGCCGCTATACGCCTTTTGCATTTCAAACCCAATCACACAAAAGAAATCGAAGCGTAGATCATTTGCCAACCTGCCACTTACTGCTTAACCGTACCGCCGCTTTGAAGGTCGGTGGCTTCGCGTCTAGGTTTTTTTCATGCGGTGAAGATCTGGATTTTACCCACCGCGCTACCAATGCCGGATATCAATTTTTATTTTTAAGCTCGGCTCCAGTTACTCACTGGCAAAATATTTCAGCGCGAGCTTGGTTTAAGAAAATTTTCTTATTCGGGCGAGTACAGATTTTTGCGCAGAAACAAAACGCTAAGGGTGGTTTACGTATCTACCGTCTTATGCCGTTAGCGGCATTGCTTTTAGCGTGCGTTTTTTTTGCTGCCTTTACTTTTAAATTTTCACAGAATCTTCTTCAAATCGGAATCGCTATCGGGATTTTAGCCAGCTTAGCAGCCTTAGTTAAGGGGCTTTACGGAGCTCTACTTACCATAATGGTTTACGCCACTGGCGAGCTTGCTGAATTGATTGTGCCAATTTTTGTATGCAAAAGTGTACAAGAATCGCCGGCGCAAAGACCAGAGGCGGTCCAGCCAAATGTCTCAGCCAAAAACCATACTTAGCTTTTACTGAAGTCGAACTCGGTTTAATAAATTTCGCATGATTCACACCTTGCAACCAGGCCCGTTTAATAAAGTGCCTCATTGTTTTGGTTGTATGATGGATAACCGCTAGACCACTCGTCTCTAGAATATCAATATTTTGAGAGTGTAGCCTTTGTGCGAGCCAGAGATCTTCGGCGCCCCAAAATATAGGATTTTGCTGGTGAAGCTGAATTGAAGGGAATGCCCCAGGCGAAGTTAAAAAGACGCCACCTAAAATATTCGGCGCGTTTACTTTTACGTCGGCGGCAAGGCTGTCTATCGGCCCAAAAGACTGTTTTAGCCATTGGTTGGCCGTAAAATTATGACTTCTCTGCAGATAAGTCGCGGGCGCAGGGTTTAAGTAGCTACCCGCGAAGACCGTTTTTTTTAGCGGAGCCCCAGCAAAAATGATCTTGGAAATAGTTTTAAAAAAATCTTTTGCAGGTTCGCAATCATAGTCTAAAAAAAGCACCCAAGAGTCTGCAAATGTATACAGAACTTCTAAGCGATTGGTATTTCTTGAATCGCACCATATGATGTTATCAAGATCGGGGTGACTACGCTTTAAGGCGAATTGCTTTCGAACGTAAGATGCCTCGTCGTGAGCATAAATAACAACGACGAGATCACGAATCGGCATAGGATACTTTTTTAGTTATAAGAATATATAGAAATTTAAACCCGTCTTTCAAAACCGATAGTTTTGAAGATCCTACGCGGTCGCGGTAAAATATCGGAAACTCTTTAAGCGACCATGACTTTTTTAAAGCATGAGCTGTTAGCTCAATCGAAAAAGAAAGATCATTCTCTTTTAGTTTAAGTACTTCATGAAGTTTAGCTTTTTTAAAAATACGCATGCCCGAGCAAGTGTCGACAATATTACAATTTAAGAAAATCAACTGAGTCAGCTTTGAGTAAAACGAATTACCCGCCCGACGAACCCAAGGAATTTGCGAGGCTTCGTTGAGCCGTCCACCCGAAATCATGTCAATTTGCAATCCATGGTTCAAAATCAACGCCGTCATTTCTAATAACGAATCAAGCGGATAAGTATTATCTAAATCTGTAAAACCGTATAATTCTGCTTCGACAGAACTAAAACCATGCTTTAAAGCTGCACCATAGCCCTGTACGCTGCAATTCAAAATCTGCATATACGAAACTTCATTAGCTAACGCTTTAAGCTTAAGCGCAGATTGGTCGGTCGAATTATTATCTATCACTAAAACAATAAAATTCATATGCGGAAATCGGCTCTTAAATTTCAAATGAAATTCATTCAGTTCAACCGCGAAATGTGCGATCGCATCCTGTTCATTATAGCACGGTACGACCAAGGCAAAGCTAGATTTTTGCGACATTAAAAACTAAGATAATCGCTAATGAGAAATCTGTCTACTTACTTTTACCGCTACGAAATACGTTCGAACGAAGACCTTTCAGCTTCGACTATTCAGCGTCGTTTAAAAAAGGCTTCGCAAAATACCACAACTCATCTATTCATGGATTTAACTAATTGTAATTTAAAAATGTTGAATCAATCACCATTTTTTGAACATGCTTTCGAGTCTTTGTATTTAATCGCTCCGTCCCAGTACCTAAGCTTAGAGCCCTTCAGAACGACCACACCCGCTGATTTTATTATTTGCATTACAAACGAAGACGATATCGAGCAATTACAAAAATTAAAGCTGGGTGAACTGTCAGAGCAGTGGTTGTACTTTTCTCCCGAAACTAAAAAAGATCTTCAGGCGCTAAATACTTTCGAGGCGCAAGCAAATGCTACAAAAATTGATGTAAACTGGTTTTGGGATTTTAAACCCTACACCCCGCAGGTAAAAAACAGTCTTACTTTAACCGATATCAGTTCGTACAAAAAACAATTTCGAAGACTACCTGGTCTTGAAATTTACAATCGAAACGTACCGGATCATTTCGAACTTGAACCGACTGAAGATCTGGCGTGGCAGTTTAAAACGCAAAAACAAGATATTCAGCTAAGCTTTATAATTCCGTCATATAATAATATTGTTTTTTTAAGTAATGTTGTGTCTCACTTAATGCAGCAAACTTTGAGTGCCGACCAATACGAAATTATAATTTGCGAAGATGGCGGAACTGATCAAAGCATTTCAATACTAAGGCAACTCTATAGCGATTTTAAAGATCAGGTGAACCTGAAGGTTATCTACTGGAGTAAAAAGCATGCGGTTCGCGGCGAGCAATTTTTTTTTAGAGCCGGGCAAGCCCGAAATCTTGCAACTCAGTTTGCGGTCGGAGCATACTTATTTTTTCTAGATTCAGACATGCTGACTCCGCCACAATTTGCCGAAACAGTCTTAGCAAAACTCAAAAAACACGATGTGATTCAATTTGAACGCCACCACATCAATCAAACCCTCAGCTTAACTAACCCTCGGTACGAAACTGTTAATTTGCAAAGGGAAACCTATATCGAAGAAGATTCTTATTGGCGGCAACTATTTAACACCAAGGAATGGATGAGTTTAACCAATTACTGGAAATACACTTGTACTTATGCCCTCGGGATGAAGAAAACTGATTTTCTAACAGTTGGTCGCTTTAAAAAGTATTATGTTTCATACGGTTTCGAAGACACAGATTTGGGGTATGAATTACACCTTCGCGAAAAATCATTTCATTTAGTGCAAATACCTCTTCTGCATCTAACGGCCTACGATAAAACCCAGTATAAAAATTCAAGCTATAAAAGAATGATTCTTTTAAAAAAAACGGCGAAGCTTTTTTATTTGCAGCACTTAAATCCACTCATTCATTCAGACTTCGGCAACTTTTTTAGTTTCGAAAAGCCGCTAAAAAATTTACTTCGTGACCTATTTTAGAAACGGTCCCCGCGCTGTTCTTTAATTTTTTTTTGCCGTTCAACCTGCTCACTTAACTTCGACTTAAATAGAAATATGTCTTGCATGACGTGGCGGAAAAAGAGGGGCAACTGTTTTCGGTAATGGTAATATCCCAGCCAAAAAATATAATTATAATAACCCAGTAGCATTTTTGAAATCACTGGTAGGCGACCAATTAAGTCTTTACTTTTGTTTACTGATTGCGACGCTCGAAACTGGGTCGATGGGTCAGCGTAGCGTTTTTCAGAAATAGCCTTCCCCTTTCCCTGTTTAAAAAGTTTACGGGTCAAAGAAATGAAACTTTCATTCGTATGATGGATCACCGCAAGCTCTGAAAGCTCGACCCGTAGATTTTGTCTTTCTGCCTGCAGAAAAAACTCTAACTCACTTCCGCCATAAACGACTTCGTCATTGAATTGAATATGGTAATTTTCGGTCATTACCTTTTTTACCGAAAAGTGGCCGCCAATTAAATACCTAGTCGCCGTATCTTCAGAGTACAAAAGCCCTTCATACAACCAACGCATCTGAATATAATGATACAACCTATCAAAGTATCCCGCTTCCGCATTTAATTTATAGACTCCACCAAGGCCAAACAGAGTTGGGTGTGCTTGGTGGTGCAAAGCATGCATTGAAAGCAAATTCGAGCTATCCAGTTCGCAATCATCATCAAAAAAAACCACAATCGAACCAGCCGCTGCAAGTAAACCGGCATTACGTGCCCGATTGACCCCACTGCGATCTAGAAAAATCAACTTCATGTCTAATACTTTTAGTTCGTTTTGAATAACTTGCAGCTCAGTTTTAAGAACGTCGAAGTCACTGGGTTCGAAAGAATTCAGTACAACGATCACTTCGACCGAAAAATTAATCTCTTGCCTTAAAATTGACTTCAGCAAAACCAAAAGACTAGGTTCGCATCGACGAATCGGAATAACTATGCTGAGTGAGTTCATTCTAGCTCTCCTCTCATTCTTTTTCGATATTGATAGTGCGTAAACCAAAAGACCTTACGCACCGGATAAAGTGCAAAATTCCAAAGATAATGCCAAAGCTTTCGCGACGAAAAAATTAAAAAATGACGTGCACGATAAAATATCATCAGGAGTAAATGTCTGAAACTGTAAAATATCATCAGAAGTAAATGCCTGAATCGATAAAAAGTAATAAACGCACACATCCGAACCACGTAGCTAAAGAAGTAAAACAAATCTATTATTCTATGACCGTAGGTAACGTAGCCTAGACTTAAATTCTGAGGTCTCGGCGAAAGAAAAAAAATTAAAAAATGCATGAAAGCATAAGGAAGCGTCGATCCTTCAAATTTAGGAAGCGAAGCTTTCGTATTATGTTCAGATAATCTGACCTGTTCAAAGGCCGCTAATTCATTCGTGCAAATTTGCTGACGACCTAAGATTAAAATTATTTTATTTTTAGGCACACCCAGAGACAAAAGCTGCGCAAGCACTTTTCTGTAGTCATATAAGACGTGGGCCAGGATGTAAATTTGGTAGTGTACGTTTTTTGCCTTATCTACGACATCGTTTAAGATATCAACGCCGATAGGACGAAGAATTATAAAACCCGTAGCCTTAGCGTTGCTATTTACTATTGACTCAAGTTGGCGGGATACGCTTTGACCAAACTTATTCGCGCTAAGTAAAAATTCTGACTTCTGACTATCGCTCGATGGATGAGCGATACTTGAAATATTCAAATATCGCAGTAGCTCAGATAAATCCTGATAAGTTTCGGCGGCATTTGAAAAAGTAAGGTGATTTTCTTTCACGGCCTATCATAACAATTTTCGCATATAATAAAAGCCTTGCCGTAAAAATAAATTGAAAGGCCCATGCTTTGGTGAAATGCTATCAAAATAATGAAACCACCTCATATTATTCTTGCAATTCCAGCGTGCGCTTTCTTTGCAATCGGGCAACAATCATTCATTTCATCTTCAGAATTTTGGCCCATTTTTATATCGAAGTTCTATTTTTCATTTGATCCACAATGGAAGGCCGTATTTTTAAAGCCTTTATTTAATTTAATCTTGTTTTTCTTTCACCTTATACCCTTAAACGACACGATGCATATTCAGTTGGTCAAAAGCTTGTTTGCACTTAACGGAGCAGCCCAGCTGGTTCTACTTTATTTGATTTTTGTGAATACGACGCAGAAAAAATGGCTTGCGCTTTTTGCTACCGCAATTGTAGCAACTTCACCCCTTTACTTTACGCATTTTTTTGCCATACGTAGCGATCAGCTTGCCCTGACCGCTTTTTTAGGATTTCTTTACACGAATTTATATCACCTAAAATTTAAGTCCGTATGGAATATTTTTTTCATCGTTTTATTTCCGATGATTGGCTTAAAGCATGTGTATTTTTCTATTTTGGCTGTAGCTCTATTAGATTTTAAAATATTATTTTTATTTTTACGAACAAGTACATCTAAAGAGAAGTTTTACAGATTTTTAATCATATTAGGAATCGCGGTGTGGTCATATAATATTGCGCTGAATTCGGTTCAATACTTTTTTGCCAGTTACGAAAACTATCTGGTTTACTTTAAACAGGCTATCTTACTAAGCACGACTGAAAGTTTATTACTGACCGCTTCGTTATTGGTTTTTATCTCAAAAGATTTCCGAAAATATTTAATTCATAAATCATTTCCAAAACTAGCGCTGATGCAATTGACCCTTACAGTTATTTTAATCATTCACCCCCAGAAGTTTGATTTTTTTATAGCAAGCCTAACGCCAATATTTTATTTGTCTTCAATGCTTTTCGTAATTTATTTGGTTGATAAAAAAACATTACGTTATCGATTTATTTATATCGCTTTATTTTTCTATCAAGCCTGTAGCATTTTTTACTTTAACAGAACGGTCTCATATATTAGTCACAGTAAGGAGCAACTTTCGATTATAGAAGAAATTTCTAAATTCGTTCGTGACAGTAGGTTTTCTTATCTAGATGGAATGGGAATTTTGCCACGACAAAACAATGTCGGATGTTTTGCTTCACCAGATGATTACGCTTCGAACTCAAGCTGCGTCGAAAGAATTAAAGCAGCTCAGCCTGATGTCGTCATATTAAGCACTAGACTCATGATGATCGATCCAAACATCTCTTCGATTATTTCACTCATGTACAACGAAATGGGTCCAAATTTATATCTAAGAAAAGATTTAACTTTAGCCACCCCGATAGAAAAAAAATGGCCACCGCCAATTCTTTTCTTCGGAACCAAACCAAGTTTTTAGTCGTCCATTTTTACGCAAGCGATTGTCGCAAACCGTGTTTCTTGACCGTAGGTTTGAATCGGCATACCCATGCCGTACGTACTTACTTCAGCCGGAGTAAGTACGTTGTCCCGGGGATCACTCTGACAACGTTGAGAAAGCGAGTAAGGTACGGCTGCATCCACGTCTGCTTTCAAAACCGTAATCGTCGTTTCAAAATTAACGCTGACCTGCGACCATTTACCCGCATAGCCACTGGCTGATCCAATTGATACCCCATTTTTATTTAAAAACGCCACAAACGAATCGGCTCCGAATGAAGAGGCCGATACCGAACATTTATAGAGACCCGGCTGCCTAAAATAGAAGGTTCCACTCGGATTCAAGGCTACAAGTCCTGTCGGATCGGCGTCGACATTGTTTATAACTCTATTATTACCAACGCCCGAAGAACCAATCGGGCAAACTCCACCGCCATAGGCTTTAGAGGCTGGGCCATCAGGAAATGTGGTATCGTTAATTTGCTTTAAAGTAAACTGTCGACCTACAGAAGTCGAATTTCGAATAATCTGTAAGTCATATTTACCCATAGGCAAAGCTGTATCAAAAAGCGGATAAGGTGTACTTGAATTTTTATAACTTGTTTCAACAGAATTTTGAAATTTATTACGAACGCTACCGTGGTAAACGATTCGCATTGTCACTCTGACCATCGTATTCGGCTGTCCTAGGGTTAACGGCTGCCAAACCAAACTGACACCGATAGGACAAGCATCATTGCCCTCGCTTACAGAACCCGAAGGCGCAACAAAACCAGAACACTCTGAGCCAGCTTCGGTAAAGCCATTCATTCCGGCGGCAGGGTACGAAACCACCGCCCCGCCGTTTGTTGGATAAAAAAGTCGTAACTCTTGCGGAGTGCCAACCGTACAGTAGGTTGGCGCGTTCGTAATACAACTTGTCGTATTAGATGTATCCCCAATAGTTGCAGTCCAAGATTTGTTATCAATGATCAACTGATTGTAGCGATTTTTTATATCAGAAATAGCGCCACGAATTTGCACGCGCTTCTGTTCAATCTGTGAATTTACAATAATCGTTGCGATTCCAACTGATACAATAGCCAGTAAACCCGCCGCAACAAGAACTTCAATAAGCCCGATACCGCGGTTTGAATGAATTGACTTAACTAGATAACTAGATACATTTTGCTTTTCCAGATGTAAGTCCCCTAACATTATTAGGATGACTTTTGTTTAATCGGCACGCAACTAAATAATAGATGAATCGAATAAAATGTCTATGACTGAGACATACAAACTACAAATGAAAACGGAGCCTACAAGGCCCCGTTTAGTTCAAAATAATCTTGAAAAATTTAAATCTTCTCTTGGTATTCTTTCTCACTAAAATCATCGACTAAGATAGCGTCGTAACGAACTTTTTCTGCCTCAGACAGAAGTCTGTACTCTTCGTCAGAAATGATCTTTCTGGCTAAGGCGTCATCCCAAGAAGCCTTACCTTTTTTCTTCGGAATCGACCCAGCCTTGATAGCTGATCTGATTTTCTTTTCAGCCGCTTCAGCTTTTGTAACGATTACGAACGCGTTTTCTAAGCGAGCAGTTTGATCGTTAGTTGTCGAAGCCGCTGAAACTTTATCCATACCGTGAGATTTTTCACCCATCCAGTAAATACCAACCGTCATGCGATCGCGTTGTTCTCCCGCCTTCATCATTGAAGCTGAAATAAGGTGTGACCAACCGTCCGTTGCTTGTGAACCGATAGAATTGATTCGTGACCAAGCGCCTAGAAAGCCTTTAAAGAACCAACGTAATCCCGGAATTTTTAAGTTATCAAATAAACCGTCAAAACCTTTTTGAATTTCAGCCATTGAATGCTTCAAGAAAAATTGAACGTACGGAAGATCTTCTTCACGTTGACCTTCTTCTTGGAAACGTCTTAATACGCACATCGACATATACATATTAGAGAAAATATCCGCAAAACGGCCGGTGATTTTCTCTTTCATTTTTAATTGTCCGCCCAAAGAACCCATCGCAATGTCTGCTAAGATCGCAAAAGTTGCAGAGGCCCAGTTCAAACGACGATAATGAATCTTAATTTTAGAATGCACGCCTGATGGCGTCGACGTGATATAACCGCGAGTTAAAGATAATAAAATCGAGCGACACATATTTCGTACGACGTGACCGATGTGACCCCAAAAAGCGGTATCAAATTTTTTCACGTCTTTTTCTTCGATCGCCGAAACTTCGTCAAATGCAAACGGATGACAGCGAAGGGCTCCTTGTCCAAAAATAATTAATGTACGAGTCATGATATTCGCACCCTCAACCGTAATACCGATCGGAGTTGCAACATATCCCTCAGCAATCAAGTTACGGTGACCTAGTGAAATACCCGCGCCACCCATCACATCCATCGCGTCATTTACAACTTTACGGCCCATTTCAGTCGCTTGTAATTTAACCATCGCCGTTACAACGCCGGGCTTAACCCCTTTGTCTAAGGCACCTAAAGTGAAGCGTCTCATTGCATCCATCGCGTAAGTCGATGCGCCTATACGTGCTAAAGGCTCTTCAACGCCTTCAAATTTACCAATGCTGACACCGAATTGTTTACGAACTAATGCATGCGATGAAGCTGTACGGTAAGCTAATTTTGCTCCGCCCGTTGCTTGCGCTGGTAAAGAAATACCGCGACCCGCAGCTAAACATTCCATCAACATGGTCCAACCACCACCGCAACCGGTTGCGCCGCCCACGACCGCGTCTTCTAAAGAAACGATCACGTCGTGACCTTGCGTCGGGCAATTATGAAAAGGAATTGTTAATGGATCATGACGACGACCGATCACCACGCCCGGTGTATTCGACGGAATCAACGCGCACGTGATACCGACGTCTTCACCCTTACCTAAAAGATTTTCTGGATCACGTAATCTAAATGCTAAACCAATCACCGTTGAAATTCCCGCTAAAGTGATCCAGCGTTTGTTCCAGTTGATTTTGATTTGTAATTTGCCATCAGCGCCTTTGAAAACCACGCCCGAGGCCGTGATTGAACCTGCATCCGAACCGGCTGTTGGTTCAGTTAAACCAAAGCACGGTACTTCTTCGCCTCCTGCTAAGCGAGGCAACCAGTGATTTTTTTGCGCTTCCGTACCGTAGTGAATTAATAATTCAGCGGGGCCTAAAGAATTGGGCACCATCACCGTAATTGACATGGGTAAAGAACGCGAAGCGATTTTCATGACCACTTCAGAATGCGCCATCGCCGAAAACCCAAGACCGCCGTATTCTTTCGGAATAATCATTCCTAAGAAACCTTTATTTTTAATATAATCCCAAACATCTTGCGGAACATCGCGGTTACGCCAAATTTTCCAAGGGTTACAAAGTTTACAAAGTTCTTCAACCGGGCCATCAACGAAAGCTTGCTCTTCAGCAGTTAATTTCGCGTAAGGTTCCGCTAAGATTTTTTCAAAGTCAGGAGAGCCAGAAAACAAATCTTTTTCGATCCAAACAACGCCCGCCGATAAAGCGGCTTTTTCTGTCGGAGAGATCGAAGGAATCACTCCTAACTTATCCATAATTTTCATCACTAAGCTTGAAACTAAAACAGTCCGAATCGGTTTGATCACGAACAATAACATGATAACCACGTAGACAGCAGTCACTTCAAGCGGAGCACCGAAGCCCAAGAATAAAACCAAGCCCGCTAAGGCCCAAACAATCAGTGCCGAACCCCAGTAGCCTAAAATAAGTAAGGCGAAAACCGATCCAACAATCCAGGCCCACAGAGGTCCGTTTGTTAAAAAATAGCCAAGATATCCACTGAATGCTTCCACAAGTTGCTCCTTTAATAGTAAATAGCTTATATACGCTATTATTGGAGCATGCCTTTTCGGAGCTGGCAAGTAGGGGTCCTTAGAGCTAAGACTCTAGTTTAAGGGTGCTTTATCAAAAAAAACGCCCAACCAGTGGTTGAGCGCTCTAAAGAGAATAAATTTAAGATCTAGCTAACTAGACGCTAAGGTCAGACTACTTCGTTTCAGTTGTAGTTGTCTCAGTTGTAGCAGGTTGAGCTACTGGAGTACCCGGTGCAGCCATTGTTGCATCAGCAGAAGCAGGTGCAGCCATTTGCTCTTGCGTAGCTGTTGCAGAAGTCTCAGTTGTTGTTGTTGTAGCAGCTTGCTCAGGAGCATTTTTTGAACATGTGAAACCTGTTGCAAAAGATAATGCGAATAAAGCGGCGATCGTGATTTTTTTCATGATGAATCCTTTCGGTTGTTATTGTTGAGTCATCAAAGCCCGGAGAAACTCTCACACTCGTTTGCCTTTGTCCAATTACTTTTGACAAGCTTTGCACCAAAAAGTACTTCGCCCGGATTGGACCAAACTTCTAATTGGCTTACTACATTTTCTGCACAATTCTTCCTCGCGGCCATAAACGTAAAATTGTGTTTGATATGCACCGCTTTCGCCGTAGCTATTTCGGTAATTTTCGATCGTAGAGCCACCTCTTTCAATCGCATTTTCTAAAATTTTTTTTGTCCATTTCCATATAGAACTGTACTGCTCAATGGTCACTTTTGAGCATAATTTAAGCGGCGAGACACCGGCGCGAAATAGAACCTCTGATGCGTAGATATTGCCCACTCCGACTAAAAACTTCTGATTCATCAGGGCTATTTTAATGGGCGAGTTTAACTTTTTAAAGGTTCTGGTCAGTTCATCAAAATCTGTTTCTGTTGCTAAGGGTTCAACCCCCAAACCGACGAAACGTTTATCGACTTCGCTTTTTTTAAAACATTCAATAAAGCCAAAACGTCTTGCGTCTTCGTAAATAAGAAAAGTATCCGGCCTAAATTCGAAAGCCACGTGATCGTGCTTTCGCACAACCCAGTCCTTAGTCTCTACTCGCCAAGCCCCCGTCATTCCCAAATGCGAAACAATAATCGATTCACGAAGTTCAAAAATGATGTACTTCGCGCGACGACGAATACTTAAAATATCTTGGTCAATTAATTGTTTTAACTGCTTCTGCGGAATTATAAAACGTAAATCCTTACGAAAAAAAAGCCAATCGGAAATTTTAAACGGAGGCGTTAAAATCTCATTTAAGTTACGGCAGACAATTTCGACTTCGGGTAGTTCGGGCATAGGGTACTTATCCTCTTGAAATCATTAAAGATTTTTTTTGGAAAAAGCTCATATCACCCCATATCACCCTATTTTGTGTTTTTTCACTCATATTAGCCTCCTTTAGCTCTACGAAATTGAACAACATTTTCACCTAAATCTGGTTGTGGAATCTCTGCAATTTCTTGCTTTATCTTTGCCTCTTCAGCATAACCCAACCGCTGAATGTGATCTAAAATTTTAAGTGAAGTATCTTTCTGAACTTCGCCGTCAATTTTAGAATAATGTGCGGCTAACTTTAAATCTTTATGCCCCGTCATTGCAACGACTGAATCAAGCCCCATACCACCAACTTTTCGCGCTAACGTCGCCATTCCATGACGAAGACAGTGCGTGCCTGAGTAGGGAATCCCCGTTCTTACTTGTGCAGCTCTGTAGTTTGACTGAATCGTTGGAGTGCGGTGAAGATTTCGTAGTCTAGTTGGATTATCAAAATGAGACAGGCTTCCTGATTTGTAACAATAAATCCGATACGGATTGAAAGTGAGAATCAGAAATGACAGATCCAAAGAAAAATAAAAAATGGCCACTT
>JANPPC010000006.1:0-13235 GCA_031428275.1 Bdellovibrio sp. | reverse complement strand
AAGAAGTTTACAATAAAAAGAGGTTACACTCCTCATTAAATTATTTGACGCCAGAAGAGTTCGAAGCTAAGTGTATCAAAAATAATCGGGTTAAGTCGTGAACTTTGGAAGACAACCTACGAAATCTTCACCGCACTCCAGTGGAATTGCAACTCGAAATGGAATTCTTCTAGTCAGTCACTATCTACATCTTTTAACGGAAGAAGGAGAAGCTTTCACTAAGGCGATGGTCATCAGAGGTTCATTAGAACGTTTAGTACCGGTACTTATGACTGCTTCGACGGCCGGTCTTGCACTGGTGCCACTCGTATTATCGAAGGGCGATCCCGGTAAAGAGATTCTTCATCCCGTTGCGATCGTCATCATTGGCGGCTTAATCTCATCAACGATTTTAGATCTTATCGTGACTCCAACGCTATTTTATAAATTTGGTTCAAAAGCAGTTCAGAAATATCTGAACAAACATAAAACAAAACAAGAAGGAGAATGGAAATGAGAAACTTTTTAACAACGTCAGTGATTACAATGATGATTTGTATCGGCGCTCAAGCGCACGATGAAGGGCACGGACCAAAACTTGCCGACACGGGTAAATACGGCGGCTTAGTATCAGCCGTAGTCGCAAAAAATGAGGCCGGCAAAGGCACCAAAGCAGTTTTGATCCATAAAGCAGAACTGGTACGTTCTGCCGATGGGCAGGTTAGTGTTTACTTTTATGATGCCAACATGAAGCCACTTGATATCAAATTTTTCAATCCAAAAGGCACGGCCCTAATAGGATCAAAAGTTAAAGGAAAGTGGAAGACCGCTTCGTTTGAACTTACGGCCAAAGATAAATCTTTCGAAGGAAAAATGCCTAAACCGGAAGGCAAACCTTACGACATCGATGTAACAATAAAAGAAAATGGCAAAGAGCTTTTAAGTGCCTTTGATAATTTAGATTAAGGAAAATATTTATGAAAATGCGGTCAATTGCTCTATTTTGCATGTTTATATTCACGGGAAACTTTGCATTCGCGGAAGGCTCCAGCACGCCAGTCCGAATTGCATACAATGATTTATCCAAATTAATTCGCGAAAAAAACGAAAAAGTAAAAGCAGCGCAGATCGCAGCTTCAGCCGCAAATATTAGGACGGGTTTTTTAACCCGTTCTTTTCTTCCAAGCTTGGCCTTGAAGACCGGAAGCGAATCGGCCCAGCTCGGAGTTAATTCAGCCCAACAGCGTGATTTTTGGGGTGCCGAAGCGCAACTGAATATTTACCGTGGCGGGCGCGATAAAATTGAAGAGAAAATTCGCGAATCTAAATCAAACGCAATGAAAGCTGAGTCAGTACGCGAATTCCAGTCAGAACTTCGCGATGCACGAAAGACTTATTTGCAACTAATCGCAATTGGAAAAACTCTGAACGAAATGAATGAAGTTCTAAAAAACAATTCCGAAAATATTAAAGCGGCTCGGCGACGCGTCGGGGCCGGCGTATCAACAACTGCGGATGGAGTGCAGTTTGAACTTGAAAACACTCTTTTAAATCAGCAGCTAAAAAAACTAACTCTAGAAAAAGACCTTTTACAAAATAAACTCTCTGTCGCAATTGCGGCTGACAATCATAAAAATCTTGTCATTGACGAAGATTTTTCGCACCCGCCCGAAGTTGCGACCGCAGAAGTCGATCTAAGCAATACAAAAAATCCCGAGCTTGAAGTTCTTAAGTTCGAAGAAAATATTTATTCACTAAAAAAAGAACAAGCCGCCAACTGGTGGCTACCTTCCGTTGATCTATATTCGGTTTACCGCCGCCCCTCTTTTTTAGAAAGCGAATCAAGATCACTGTCGCGCGAAAACGAATGGGTTACCGGCGTTCAAGCATCGTTTAATTTAGGGCAAGGGCTTGAAGATCGAATCGCCACTCAATCGCAAGAATTAGAAGCCAAGGCAACTTCGTTACGATTGTCGTACTCGTTTCGAAAGGCCACTGCCCTAAAGCATGAATTGGTGCACGATTTAAATTTAATCCACGAACTCATTCACGACGCAGAAAAAGATATCGAAAAAGCATCCGATTTCTTAAAATTGACCAAGGCCGAGTACAATCGTGGGGTCAAGAATGGCCCCGATTTACTAGAAGCCTTCGCAAAATTCTACGAGTTTAGAAACCGCAACATCGAACTATACCGAACGTACCACGAAACCCAAGCAGAAATTTCATATCAAACAGGAAAGGACGAACTCGAGTGACAGCCGCGGTGGGGAAGTTAAGGCTCTAATTTAAACTCTTTCAGTCACTTATGCTTCGCGAGTAGAATCGTCTAAAAAAAGACAAAAGAATTATCTCTGCAACTACGCTTTCTCTGAGCTTTTTTGAAACAAGCCTCGAACCGCGAATAAAATCAAGTAATCCAGTCACAAAGGGGTTAATCAGTTCCGCGCTAATTTCACCTTCACTGTATTCGTAATATAGGGTATGAGGTTACCCTCAGAATAGATCGTGCTAGTTAGAAGTTTCCATTACCTAACATAGCTTCCCGCTTGAATTTTTATTCGGTACCGCTTCTTCCGGCCAAGCCCGAGCACAATTTCGAATTGATTAAGTTAGGAAGTTTTAGACGGGATCAATATTTACTTGATAAGGCTACCGGTCAAATTTGGCAAAGAACTTGTCCATACAAAGGAAAAGTTGGCGATTCAGCAGACTGTACTTATGCTGCGTGGATGAAAGACGAAGTTCAAGACCTCAACGGTTCAACTTTCAGCTCGATTTCTGACAACGTAGAACGTATGCGCAAACATGCGCCGGATAAATAGTAATTACACCGCTATGACAAAGAGCCGCTCTAATTAAAAATAACTTTTTCAACGTTTCGCTTGTAACCAATTGCCGCCACCCCAGCACACCTCCCCCGCGCCATTCCCGCACCCGCCCGCTTGACCTTGCCGTTAAGTCACAGCCCATGCTTAGCTAAACGGAGGGGATTTTCATACTTTCGATTGGGCTGATTGAGACCATGCCTAGATCTGAAAATAATTATCGGTATTATGACCAGACGCTGGTGCAGAAGTTTCAGAGGATTTGTGATCTGCAGAATTTGGGGTTTAGCCTTGAAGAGAACAAAAAATCTTTGATGTGGTGGGTTTTGATCTAAGTGATTCTTTGATGAAGAAGTTGTCGCAAATGACCGCGAGATTGAAACCGTATCAAATAAAAAATGGTCGCCTTACTAACCGAACGCTACGGTCACGTAGATAGTAAAAAGTTACAGTGCCTAAAGCGCGAACGTAGCAGTTAGGATACCCCACAGAAAAAAGAATTTCTAGAGGCCGTTAAAAAATGCATTCAGTTCGCGAAAGATCGTAACTTAAAACAGGGCCACCGACAACGAGCTTAATCCGTCACTAAAATAAAGTTTCTTCCGTTGGATAGACCGGGTCGCTCGTTCCGTCTATATCATTTGAACGAGAACAAGCTTGGGGATTAAGTTCGCACTCAAGACTAAGATCGTTACTGCGAGTGTCTTCCATAGCAACGTCATCAGAAGATTTTAAACCATCGCATAGTGGTTTACCCGCTGCTGTTAAACCCATACAGCGTTCATAGAAAGCGATGCGTTTTGGTTCGCCCGTAACCTCACAAGAATTTTTCGAATTGCATTGGTAGCTTAAAGCGCCGTATTCAAAATTATGCAAACCCCACTGAGCCACATAAAATACTTTAAGCGTCGTCGCATTTTTAAGCTGTCTAATTTGAGTTGGTTTTGACGCTGCAATAATTTTAACGTTCATCACTCCTACAGTTTTAGGAATCCTTACTTTTAGAGTTTCACCGGCAAAAACGATTGATGAAAAACAAACAGCTAAAGTAAATGTCGTTACCGCTTGAAATATGTGCCTTTGCATTGCTTACCTCTGAATATTGCTAAATGATTAAAGAGCCTCAACTTGTAACCTGATTACGTCGAAAAATCCAAAAAATTGGTTTTTTTTAATTAGCTCTTAGAAAAAATTTCGTAACTGACCAACTCGAAGCCACTTGACCTAACCCCTTTAACATAACCCAGGCTCTATCAGGGGATTTCGGCTATGTTAAAGGGGTTAGATCAACAGTCTGCTTAAGCGTTACGGTTAAGAATGAATTTACTTAATTTCAATATTGCAATCTTGCTTTTCAAAGTGTCTACATTTTACGTAGCCGGCTCTCATGCAGCTTCGGTGATGCAGATCCTCAATGAACGAAGTTTGGTGGTCATGGAGCTCGATACTGTGGGTGTGCCGCCCAGAAGTCACTTTTTGACAATCCGAATAATGAAACCAATAACGAATTGATGGCCATTTTTCTTTAAAACAAGCGGGTTAGGTCACTGCAGGCTTAAAAGAATTAGTGCGAAAGAACGTCAGCTGGCACAACAGTCCATTCAGCGAACTTTGAACATGATGTACCTGAAGAAAGTGATAAACATTTTCTCCATTGCATGATTAAGCCAATCTCGGTGCGCGGTCCTTGGAAATAATTAACATTAATTGGGTACTTTATATTTCTTTTTAAAGAAAATAAGCCCGATTCTACGCGCACCATACCATGCGTTCCATCATTATCAATCAGACGTTTTCCATCAATCGACATTGAAGATCCATCGTCAGACTCTAAAGAAAATTCGTAAGAACCCTCGGCTTCTGCGTCGACTGAAATATTTCCAACTAGTCTTAAAGCAAAATATTCAACTAAGGTTTCGCCCTGATTATTCTTAATAAAAGTTACCTGTCCGCTTTCGTCTATACCTGTTGGGAAACCGTTGATGAAACTTCGTTTAGGAAAATTAAGTTCAGAAAGAACTATCTTTTTTTCAACTCTATAACCTTCGTTAAAATAGTTTGTTAAACGAGCTGAATTTAAATCTTGGTGAAAATTTTCAGATGTTAAATAAAACATGTCACCAATGAGACCGCCTGAATTAGACGCTGCAGAACAGTTTGACCCTGCACTGAAAGGGTCACAGATAACAGATTGCTCAACTACGCTAGATGTTGATAAGGCAGAAATAGACGCTTCACTAAATTTAACCTGTTTTGCACAGTTTTGAAAAACTAATATCAAAGATATGAAACCAAAAGTAAATAAACTAATGACTTTTAATTTTGCTGGTTTCATCATTTGGACCGCCTTTATTTTAGATAATAGGACACAGGTACACATTCCCTAGCTTACTCTTCGGTCTAATTTAAGTTTACGAGATAGGTAAATTCTATTTTTTATGATCTTAGCCACATTCTGATATTTTGAATCTTCGAATGAGACCATAAACGCAGCTTTTTGACTTATTTTGAGATTCGCAGATTAAAAAAATATTCGCCGTCTAGAATATAATTCTTTTGATCTGAATATGCAGAAGCGTCGCACGGCAGGCGACGCTAAATAGCTATGGATGATCGGACCGACAAGTCTTCAACGCCATCAAAATCGGTTACCGAAGATACAATTATATTGCTATTGGGGTAGACATTCTTCTAAAAAATGCGATCATTAACATGCTTGAAGAACTATAAGAATGTTATCGTAACAGGTATTTTATTTTTCGCCTTAACGGCGCCAGTCGGTTATTTATTAGACTTACACGTTTTAAAAAAAATTGGTCTGCTTTATGGAATATCACCCTTGCCACTACCCTTCGTCAATATGGGTGAAGGGCGTGAAAACTTTAGATTTAAACTTCGCTATGAAGAATATCAAAACGGATTCTACGTAGATAAAACAAATGTTCTTAAAGGCGAAGTTGATCAAATTTTTAGCTTACCTCACAAGTATATTTTACCATTTATTCAAAGCACTTCCTACGGCTACCTTGTTCCGTTTAAAATTAGAAGACTAGTGCTTTGCAAATACAGCACATTTAAGCAATCCCAAAAAATTAAATTTATTATTGAATATGAAAATCAAAATTTAGTGACTGAAGCAAATTGTGCAGAATAAAATGATGTCTGCGTATTTAAATACTTTTGAAGTAAAAACCACTAGGTATATTCTGCTGCGATTTTTATTAGGCGTATACTTATTCGTCAATTACGTCTTAGTCTTACCGTATTCTAGCGAGCTCTTCAGCTCTCAAGGAATTCTAAAAAAAGAATACTTTTCAGTATTTAAAAATTACTTTCCTAATCTTATTTTATACTATGACTCTCATTCAGTAATACAAGTGATTTATCTTTTCGGTATTCTTTTTTCGTTATTACTTGCAATGGGAATAGTGCCAAGAATGAGCAGCTTTATACTATGGTATTTGCAAACAATTCTTGTGGGCAGAAACTATTTAACACTTGACCCCTCAACTCAATACATCGGTCTGTTGTTACTTTTGTTGTGCTTTGTTCCCAAAACGCCTGCCCTGATCGTTTTTTTTAAAAATAATTCTTTCAGCCATAGCTCAACCCTGCTTATGCCAAATTCGGTTTGGTATGTTTTGATGATTGTTTTTTCAATAAGCACAGCTTTCAGTGGACTGGTCAAATTGCAATCCGAGTCGTGGCTAAATGGTGTCGCACTGGCCTACATTTTAGATTTGCCTTTGGCTGAAGAAAATTTTTTTACAATCTGGATTAAGTCTGAACACTATTTACTTTTTGGTTTAAATTATTTAGCCTTGGCAGCACAAATTTCAACGCCGTTATTTTCGATATTCAAAAAAACACATTATAGCTTGATTTTACATATCTTAGAATTTCTATTTATCTTTGTAACTTTAAAATTAGGTTCTGTCGCAATTGGTATGATCATCTACACTTGTTTTCTTTTTCTGAAGTTTAATAGCAAAGATAATGATCCATTAGTTTCATAAGTTAAGCCCTTACAAAAAAAGTACATCCGCCCAGTGACCAAGGATCGACAATATTCCGGCTAGAATTAAAACAATCGCTGAAATTTTTTGGTACGCGCTCGGCGATGCCGCAATAAGCCTTTGCATAAATCGTGTCGCTACTAAAAATGCAGGCAGGGCCGCAACCCAAAAAATGAAGATCAACAGCATTGCGCCCAACCAACTTCGCATTTGTGTTGATAACAGTAGAAATGAATACAGCCACGCACAGGGAAATAGGCCTGTTAAAAATCCTAGAAAAATAGGAAACTTAAGTGAAAGCACTTTGAAGTTTGATAAAAAACGAATATGAAATTTATAAATTTTAAAGTCGATTTGTTTGGTTTTAAATAGACCCAATTGACGTAATCCGAATAAGATAAATAATAGCCCAAAAATAACGGAACAAACCAATTTTAATATCCGACTTTCAGCATTCAGAAAATAATGAGTCCCAGAATAAAGCACACTGCCGACAATTAAATACGAAATCAGACGGCCCAGATGGTAAGAAACAAAATCATTCGATTTTTTGAAGTTACAACTTAACGGACCACACATAACACCACAATGCCAACTGCCCAAAAATGCCATAACTAATGCTGACGTAATAATTGCTAATGTCATATCAGTCGACCTCTATGAATGGAAAAGACTGCTTTAAAACTGAGTTTTCCGTACTAAGTATGATGACAAGGTCTAAATTATTCGAATTAATGCGATCACTTTCGATCTCAATAAAGCCGAATGCTTTTAAATCTTGGCCTGGCGCCAGTTGTATTTTAGTTAGCGGACTTACAATTCTAAATCCGAGATCTAGATCCTTGTCAGATAACGACAAATTGATTTGTAGCCGTAGCGCGGTTTGATTTTTAAGGTGCATTACAATTTGATTTTGAAGCACTTTTTTACCAGATTCGTATCTGAAGCTAAATGGTTGCTGGTGCGAACGGCTAATATTTAAATCAACCTGTGCGCGTTGGTTTAAACTGTAAATGAGCGCAGTAAAGAAAAATAAGATAAGTCCTGCATACAAAGCTAATCTAGATCGTTTTATTGTGATTGGTTTTTGATTAACAGTTTCGTAGCGAATCAGGTTTGGACTTCGATGGGTCTTATGCATAACCTCGTTGCATGCATCAATACATTTTCCGCAAGCAATACATTCTAATTGAAATCCATCACGAATATCAATTTTTGTAGGGCAAACACTTACGCACCGATTGCAATCAATGCAGTCGCCTCGCCCCAACGGCTTACTTGCTAAAAATTTACCGCGCTCTTCTCCGCGTTTACTATCATAAAAAACAGTTAAGGTGTTTCGGTCGATTAAAGCATTCTGAAATCGACCATAAGGACAAATAAAAAAGCAAAATTTTTCTCGAAAGAAAGTAAAATTAAAAAATAATATGCCCGTTATAACCGTTAAAAAGATAAATGAATTCAAATGTTTAAAAGGACCTTCAAAAATATACCCAGTCACTACATCTGATCCTAGAAAGTATGCAGCAAAAGAATGTGACAGAACCCAACATACTAATAAGAATATAAAATACAAAAATATAATTTTTACGTGTTTTTGAATGCTTTCTTCGCTTTTAAAAAATTGATGCCTAACTGTGTAATTCCCTAAAACTAGTCTTTCAATTTTACTAAAAACGCCATGCAAAAAAACAGTTTGTGGGCAAGCCCACCCACACCATAATCGACCAAATAAGGCCGTTAATAAAAAAATACTTAAAATCAGGATGATTACGATAAGAAAAAGCAGAGGCACGTCGTGCGAATAAAAAGTGAAACCGAAAAAAATAAAGTTTCGGTTGAACACATCAAATAGCAGCATCTGTTTTCCATTTATTTTCAACCACGGCGCAATCAAAAAAATGATTATAAGAATTGGATGTAGCAACTCACGCAGACGCTGTAAAGATCCCCGCACCTCTGCGGGGCCAGAAAATGGAAACATCTTTGATTGCGCTATTTATTTACCTCAACCCCTTCAGCAGCTTTTGCATTGGACGGATGACTTCCAATTTTTGAATATACAAATGCGGCGACATTTTTAATTTCTGAGCTGTTTAATAAGCCTTCCCATGGCGGCATTCCTTTGGCTGCCGAGCCTTTCGTAATTGTGTGTATCACAGCTAACCGGCTGCCATCCCCGATAAGCCAAAATGCATCTGTCAAGTTGGGTCCGATTTTACCTTCTAAATTTTCACCGTGGCACATGGCACATTTGGCTACAAATAAAGCTTTACCCTCTTGTATCGCAAGCTCGCCACCCATAGATGCGCGAAGACTTTCTTCGGTTTCGGTCGAAGGCGGCGGGGCATTCTTACTGATCATTTCTTTGAAGTTCTTAAAATCAGCATCATACTCTTGCTTTAAAGTGGGTCCGCTTCCCGAAGCATAATGAAGAAAGTAAAGTACAGCAAACATGCAGCACCCTATAAATAACGCCACCCACCACCCTGGCATAGGATTGTTTTCTTCAACAATGCCGTCATAAGTATGAGTTTCAGATCGTTTGTCATCATTATTTTCCATTTTCAGATCCTTCCGAAATCGGTAAATGACTTAATTTTTCGTAGAATGATTTTTCTTGAACGACCAATGTCCATATAAGCGATCCTAAAAAAGTTCCCATAAATAGAACAAAGCCAACTGCAATCAGGTACGTATCAGAAAAATTTATAAAAGTAGATTTAAACATTACTTACCGCCTTTCTGACCTAATGCTTGCAGGTAAGCAATCATGGCTAGTATTTCTTTATGATCAATTTTCGCAGTAACCCCTTGTTTTTTTAATCCTTCTGCGACGACACGAGCTTGAGCTTCGGCATCAATGTCAGCATTCTGCACTTCAACATCGGTGTAAGGTACACCAAGATTTCTTAGAACATTCAGCTTCTTTTTAATTTGTGAGTAATCGATACTATTTCTAGCGAGCCAACTGTATTCAGGCATAATTGATTTCGGCTGAATTTTTCGTGGATCTAACATATGTTCGTAATGCCACATATCTGGATATTTTTTACCGACACGTGCTAAATCTGGTCCCGTTCTTTTCGAACCCCACTGATAAGGATGATCGTAAATTGATTCTTCGATAGTTGAAGGGTCACCGTATCTGAGCTTTTCATCTACTAGCGGACGAATTTGTTGCGAATGACATAAGTAGCAACCTTCACGTACGTAGAGATCTCGCCCCTCTTGCTCTAGGGCTGAAAAAGGTTGCGTTGTTATTTCGGGATTCACATAACTATGCACATTTAAAGTCGGATAAATTTCAATAACAGTTCCCACTAAGACCGCAAGCAAGGCTAAGATTGAAAACTTTGTCGCATAGCCCTCTAGCAGGCGTGGCTGATTACTTCTTTGATTCTCGTTTACCAAATTTGCTATAGGCGTATCGATTAAATTTTTTGATCCAGATTGAATCGTTTTTGTGATGTTATAAACCATTATAATAAATCCAGCTAAATAAAAAATTCCACCCAGGGCTCGTACCCAGTACAAAGGTACAATACGAGTTACCGTTTCAATGAATTCCGGATACACTAAATTTCCCGAGCTATCGATTGCTTTCCACATCATACCCTGCGTGATGCCGGCGACGACCATCGAAACATAATATAAAACGATACCGATCAAACCTAACCAAAAATGCTGCTCGGCTAATTTTTTAGAATATAATTTAGTGTTCCATAAGATGGGTATCAAGTAGTAAAGCATTCCGAAAATTAAAAAACCATTCCACCCTAAAGCGCCTCCGTGAACATGTCCAATAATCCAATCAGTATAATGACCTAAAGCACTGACTGACTTAATTGATAATAGAGGCCCTTCGAAGGTAGCCATTCCGTAAAAAGTAAGAGCCGCGATAAAAAATTTCCAAACTGGTTCTGTTCGTACTTCACCCCACCGCCCCTTGAAAGTAAGTAGACCGTTGATCATGCCACCCCAGCTAGGCGCCCATAACATAATCGAAAAAATCATTCCCAGTGTCTGCAGCCAATCTGGCAACGAAGTATATAATAAATGATGAGGTCCAGCCCAAATATAAATAAATACTAAAGCCCAAAAATGAATAATTGAAAGCCGATAAGAATAAATAGGAGCTTTAACTACCTTTGGCACGTAATAGTACATCAAACCTAAGAATGGCGTTGTTAAAAAGAAAGCGACGGCATTATGTCCGTACCACCATTGAATAAGAGCATCTTGCATGCCCGCCCAAACGGTGTAACTTTTTAAAAAACTAAACGGAATAGCAATTGAATTAACGATGTGAAGCACGGCAACCGTAATGATTGTTGCGATATAAAACCAAATCGCAACGTACATATGTTTTTCACGTCGCTTGTACAATGTGCCAAAAAAATTAATTGCGAACACAACCCATACCAACGTAATTAAAATATCAATCGGCCATTCTAGCTCGGCGTATTCTTTGCCTTGTGTAAAACCAAGCGGCAAAGTCACCGCCGCACAAAGTATAATAAATTGCCAACCCCAAAAATGAACCTTACTGAGCGTATCTGAGAAAAGTCTTGTTCGAAGCAACCGCTGGGTCGAATGATACATTCCCGCAAAAATAGCATTGCCTGCAAAAGCAAAAATAGCAGCATTCGTATGAAGCGGACGAATACGTCCAAAGGTTAACCATTCTAAACCTAAGTTAAAGGGCCAATGCGCTAACTGCAACGCTGCAATTAATCCTACAAGAAACGCAACTCCAGCCCATACCATAGTTGCTAAAACGAATTTTCTGACAATATCATCATCATAAGAATTCAGGTGGCTATCAATCTTCATTATTTTGTCCTTTCAGATCGTTTTATTCTTGAATCATCTTTTAAAATACGTAGCGCCGGGGTTTCTAGGTCATCAAACTGACCATTATTAATCGCCCAAATGTAGGCCACTACAAAAAACCCCGATAACAAGAGGGCCAGAATCGCCATCAGAAAAATGATATTCATTTTAATCTCCAAACCGTGTGGCTGGTTATTATGAAAGAACTTAAAGGCATTAGCACTGCAGCAACCAATGGGTTAATAAACCCTCCTAATGCGAGCGCTCCGCCGATAGCGTTATAAGCCAGAGAAAAAGCTAAATTTGTTTTCACGGTGGCTTGCACTTTTTTAGATAAATCAAATAGGTCTATCACCGCATTTAAATCTTTTTGCGGAGCATACACATCGCTCGCACGAAAAGTTGATTCAAACGGGCCTTTTACCGCAAAGCCAATCGTCGCTTCGGTTAATGCCGCTATATCATTTATACCGTCGCCAATATATAGACACGGGTTCTGATGACGAATAACTTCCTGTTTCGAATCTAACGTTTGTTCTGAAAAAATTAATTCTTCAGAGATACCAACATTTTTACCAATTGCTAAAGCCCGAACTTTTTTGTCACCGCTTAACATGGCTACTTCAAAACCACGCTCTTTCAGTTTTTTGACTACGGTCTTAGATTCAGGTCGGATTTCTTCTTCGAAAAATAAGGTATCGATTAATTTTGAGTCTTTAAAAAACTGAACCGCGATGGACTTTTCATCGAAATCAGAATTTGCTTTAACAAGTTTATACTCGTGTCCGTCAACATAGGATTCAACACCCTGCCCAGCAATTTCAGTAATTTTTGAAACTTCTTTTAATTTAACTTCGGGCCACGCAGCCTTTAGGCTAATAGCCACCGGGTGTAATGACAGTTTCTCTAACCCTAAGATTATTTCTTTTTCGTCTTTTGAAATAAAACTCGGGCGCACTTCGACTAATTTCATTTTAGATAAAGTTAAAGTTCCGGTTTTATCGAATACGATTTTTTTAATTTGACTCATTTTTTCAAAAAGCATTTCTGATTTGATAAAAAATCCTATTTGCGCAGCTTTTTTTAACCCCAAGCTATTCGCTAGCGGCGTACCAAAGGCAATTGCACACGGACATGCAATCGTGATTAAAGCTAAGCAACGCTTAAATGCTTCGATTCCTAAAAATTCGTAGGTAAATATAAAAAACACGGCGGCAATAAAAAAGACGGCTAAAGTTAATTTATGCGATAATAGATCGGCCAAAGATTGTGTTTGTGGCTTTCCAAAGCGTAAAGTCTCGACTTTCAAAATCGACTCGGCAAGCTGACTTTTGGTTGATTCAGTTAGCGCTAAAAACAATGCTTGCGAAGTTAAAAGTCGGCTGCCCGCGGCGACCCGATCGCCGCGATGAAGAACTTGCGGGCTTGCTTCTCCGGTTAAATAAGAAAGATCAAAATCGGCCCAGGTACTTGCCACAACCGCATCGCAAGGTAGAAGTTGATTCGCTTTTATCTGAATCAGATCGCCCGAATAAATTTGCGTATAATTGACGTTCTTTTTTTCGTTGCCGGCAAG
>JANPPC010000005.1:0-30189 GCA_031428275.1 Bdellovibrio sp. | reverse complement strand
GCAAAACCCGCTGCCAAGGCAAACCCGACAAAACTGGTTTTGATAACTTTCTTGCGAAGTGCGCTTGAACGTACAGTGCTACTTTCCAGAAAAACCCACGTTTTAGCCCAACGGCTGACCGGCTTTACATCCGTCTTTTCAACGGCCTTCATAATATTATCGTGTAAATTTTCAAAAAATTTCTCGTCCATGGGTAGCTCAATAGGATCTTCTTTTTTTAGCTTCTTAGCTAACATTGTCTCTTTCATACGACTAGTCGATTTCATTACTCTGCCTCCACGAATTTGTTGTTTAGTTCCATAAAAAATCCTCCAACGTCTTCAGTCCAAGTTTTAAGTTCACTTCGATTTTCGAAGGTTTCTTTTAGTTTAATCAATGCATGTCTGTAGTTTGCCTTGGCGGTATCGTAAGGGCACTGCATGACCTCAGCAATCTCCGCGAAGCTCATGTCTTCATAAATTCTTAAAACCAATGCGGTTTTTTGTTTAAACGGAAGACGATCCACTTCGACTTGTATCATTTCACTAACCGCCTGGTGCACTAAACCTTTTTCAGCCGTGGCCGAAACGCTTAAGTGAACGTCATCGATATTAGAAAAGTCATATCTATTTTCGCGAAGTTTATTTCGAGCCGTATTTACTGCGATTTGGTAGAGCCAGCTTTTGAAGCTTGATCTGCCTTCGAACAGATGTAACTTCTCGTAAGCTTTAATGAAAGCTTCTTGAACCACATCCTGTGATATATCTAAGTCCTTCATAAATCTCATACTCAAGCGCAGTAGTCCTCTTTGATGTCTCTTCACGAGTTCTGAGAATGAAGCACGATGACCTTCTCGTACTTCTTCGACCAGCTGTTGATCTGCTATCAGACCAATATCGGTTTCTCTTTTCATAGACACGCCCTTATCCCCATTCGGTTAACGAACCTTACAATTTTTCATGACGTATGACCGGGCCTCCATCCAGTTACATTTCATCACTTGCTAATACTAGTAGCAAAGCGAAGGCCAAAAGATCAGAGCCAAAATGACCTAAATTACTGAAATTATTAAGTTTTTATAGATTATCTAATTGTAGGGATAAGATTTATTTATGAATGAAGCGTGAAATATGAGTGTAGTGAAAACTTAAATCTTCGCAGATGCTTTGTATCTTATTTTCAATAAGTACTGAATTCTTAACTAATTCGATTCCGAGAGTAAATCCACCCAATCGATTTCGGTGTAAATGTCGAATGATCCCCTTCGCCGTCATTTCGCCACGTTTATGTAATCTAAACTGAACTTTTATCAATTCATCTTTAGTAACTCGAAGCAAATCCGACACGGCGTGAATTTTTAAACCCGATATGGAAATCTCTAGAATATTCGCACGTGAATTCAATTTCATATTTTCATTGGCTAGAACAAGAGTTTGCTGCTGCCAACTGGCCGGAATTTTAAAGCGATTCTCTTTTCTACGAACTAGTCGAAAAACATTGAAAGGCTTTTGAATAATATTTTTTCGACCTTCTTGAAATACTTCTGTTTTAAAAAAGTAAACATCACTAGAAATTTGAATTTTAAACGTAGCCAAATGATTTGAAGAGTACGCACGACCACTTAGTGAGAACTGATTTTTGTCTTCAACCCAAAGTAGCTCGTGAGTTGTAATTTCGTCATCGCCGCTTAGCTTAACTTGTACCGAAATACGTTCGTTATATATTTTCTTGAAAAGTTGCTCACTCTGCTCAGGAGATAATTCGGCTAAGTACTCGATAGCACTTTTCATGCTGCTACAGTGACTCGATTGCGGCCATTCTGCTTGCTTGCGTATAAAGCTTTGTCGGCGCGATTATATAGCTTTTCCCAAGTTTCGTTTTCGCACATCTCTGCAACACCAATTGAGATCGTTACCTTAATATTCTTTCCTTGGTAAACGAAAGGATGGCTTTCGACAGTCATGCGAATACGCTCGGCAACGTCATTGGCTGTTTTTAAGGGAGTGGCCTGTAAGATTAAAACAAATTCTTCACCACCATATCGAGCAAAGTAATCGTTCGAACGGACAAGCTTCAATTGCATAAGCTGTCCCAGTTCTTTTAAAACGTAATCTCCACCGGGATGTCCGCAGGAGTCATTAATTTTTTTAAAGTGATCTATATCGTAAGTAATAACAGCCATTGGCTCGCTGAGCACTTCGGCTCGTTTGATTGCCTCAGGGCCCTTTTCTAAAAGTGCACCTTTGCTGAAAGCACCCGTAAGAGCATCCTTTTGAGCTTTTTCAAAAACCTGCTGATTAGAGATCGCCTCTAGACTGCCTTTCTCTAAAAACTTAAAAATCACGTTACCTGTTTTAATTTGATCGTTATTAGTCAGGCGTTTAGCCGTCAACGGCGGAAGCGGGATACCATTAACACTTGTTTTGTTAGTCGAACCTAAATCAAGAATTGAAACATCGCTTCCCACGACTACAAATTTCGCGTGTGCTCTGCTTAAGGAGTTGTCTGATACATAAAGATCACTTTCAACTGAACGACCAATAGTAAGATCAGTCTTCGTTAGCAGCCACTGCTTACCGACATAGCCCGTTGGACCGACAAGAACGATGACCGCAGGCGGAGCTTCGTCAGCCGCGCGGATTTTACCCTTAAAGGTATCACTCGAAACTATACTGGTTTTATCTGCTGTATCCGACATTTAATCCTTTTTCTATTTAACTAGTATAACGAATAAGAAACCTGGTGCAACACGACCAAAGACCAGAGCGAACGTTTAATAGGTAGTCGGGGGCGCCTAGTCGGGGACGCCTAGTCGACTACACCCTAGCCGATCGCCACATCTTCTTCAATACGGTGAAAGCCGCGCCATTCTTTTAAACGTCCGCGCGGTCTAGACTCTTGATCTACATACTCAAGTAATACGTAAGTTAATTTAGTAATCTTGCCAAGTGACACAATATCTAGCGATGTAAGCTCGGTCCAAGTTCCGGTATTAAAATATTCTTTCTGCGCGCCCCATTGACGATATTCGTAAACATGCGTGTGGCCAAAGATAACCGTGTGAACACGAGAGTCGTTCAAAATACGCTTAGCAGACGTAGCTAATTCTGGAAATACGGCGCTATCAAAAAAAATTTTAAAAAGTTTTCGAATCGTCCAGCGAAAGCGAAGCTCAGACGTAAATAGCACGCGATAGGCATACTTAAATAATTCGGCGAATGCTCTAAACGTTAACCTTGTTTCATTAATCAGTGACCATCTTATCATTTGACCAAACGGTCGCACTTTGTCGACGTGAGGGTATTTTTCTTTGATCTTTAATACGAGCTCAATAAAAAAATGTGACCCAAACGGTAAGTTTAATATAGGTTCAGGTAAACCCTGCTTCAGAAAGAATTTTTTAGGATCCATACGATTGGCTGCTTCGTGCATGTGGCCATGCTCGATGTGTACGCCATCAAAAAAGTAGATGATATTTTTGTACTGCAAGCGATGTCCGATGACTTGATCTAGATGATCACGACAACCTTGAAACATCATTGCTTGATCATGATTGCCGATCACGTATGTGATTTTACGATTTGCTGCTGACAAAAAGTCACCCATCGCCTTAAAAACTGGCGGATGCCCTTTAATAACGGATTTAAGTACTTCAAGCGCGATTGATTCGGTTATGACCGTTAGAAAGTGGCCACGGTAATCTACTTGTAAAAAATTAAGAAAGTCACCGTTGATAATAATTTCAACGTCATAATCACGATAAGCACCGGTCGAATAGTACTGAATAAATTCAACTAGTTTTTCTGCGTAGTAAAACTCTTCTAATGAGTTATTACTGCCATTTTCTAGCTGACGCCCTTTGCCTAAGTGCAAATCACTTAGAACTAATTTTATTTTCTTAGGTGCAGGGGTGGCGGTTGATTCTATCACGAATCAATCCACTTTTTTTAAAGAAACTTTGTTCTCGTCTTGTAGTTCTAGATTAGCCATTGCTAAGCGTAAAGCACGCGTCGTGCGCTTGAAAGACTCTTGATTAATTTCAACCAGTTTATTCAATTCAACACATTTTTGTCGGTAGCTATCAACTTCCATTTGAACAATATCCATTTTTCTACGTAGATCCAAAATTTGCTCATCCTTATTTTTAACAATGGCATTTTTTTCGGCGCGCACAAGCTCAAGTCGGTTCTCGAGCTCGCGCTCCCGAATACGAATTTTCTTCATGTCAAATTTTAATCTTGATTCAAGCTCATCAACTTTAAATTGGGCTCGTTGCAATTCTGCGTCTTTACGCACCAAATGGTTCTTTAACAACGTCATTTCATTCTTAAAAGAATCTTCTAGGCCCTGGCGGTCGTTCTGAAATTCTGTTACCTGCGCGGCTAATAAATCAGAACGCTCTTTAATAATTTCTGAAGCAGAGATTAATTGTTCATTCTGTTGCCGCAGTTGTTCGTTTTCACGCTCAAGATCTAGTATTTTATCTTGAGCCATTCGTAAATTTTCAGCCTGCGCTAAATTTGAATCTGACCCCGTACCCCATGCTGCATAGCCCGTTGAATACGCTGTCGTGCGATTCTGACCAACGGATACTTTAATTTTATCATCGTAATATAAATCATTTTTAATCTGAAATCCGGTTACGGCTACTGTTCTTTCAGAATCACCATTAGATAATTCAAATTTTTTGCCGTCGTTGTGCGGTGACTGATGACCGTCTAACGCCACCGTTGATTCATTTGCCGAAGCATCTATTGGGGTAACAAATTCGTTCGAAAAATTAAAATTAACATTTGCTTCTTCTTCAACAACTTTGAGCTCGGTCTTTTCGAATATAACTTCTTCTTTAAGCTGATTAACGGGGGCCGGCAGAGGTTCAAGGTCATCGAAAATAGTAAGTACTTGATCATCAATCTGTGTGACGTTTCGAGTACCCTCGTAAGCCTCTTGTGTTAAATCGAAACCTTCCTCGGTATTTATCAGGTGCTGCTTTGTATTTTTCGACTCATCTATTAAACCAAGTATGTCGCCATCAGAATCTTGAATTTGTTCATCTGAGCTTTGATCAATAGCTCCGCCGATCTCTTTTAACAGAGATGCAATCAGGTCTTCAGCTGGAGTACTTTTTTTCGATTCTGACATAGTATACGTATCGGTTTTGAGACAGTGAAACTAAAGCTGTCCGAAGGTCGTGTTCTATGATATTTTCTTATCCGATTTTTGAATGTCTTGAATGATTGCGTCTACCGCAGACGACATTGGCTGCTCGGCCAAAACCCACATATTTCGCCCGCCCTGTTTAGCTCTATAAAGCGCTTCATCGGCAGATTTCATTAAACTGGCTGGGTCAGTACAAAATTGCGGATACACGCTGATACCGATACTGGCAGAAAGACGGCCCATTGGTTGCTTTTCACCATATTTAAAATCAGTTTCATAAATCGCCGTACGAATTTTTTCTGCGAAAACTTGTAAGCCCTGTATCGGTGTACCCACTGTAATGACGCAAAACTCTTCGCCGCCCAGACGACAAATATAATCGCTGGTGCGTACAACTGACTTAAGGGTTTTAACAAAATTTATTAACAACTGATCGCCCTCGGGATGACCATTCTGATCGTTATATTTCTTAAAGTGATCGATATCTAAATAGAGCAAACCTACCGGCTGATCTGTCCGCTTTGAACGGGCAATCTCTTCGGTCACCCGCTGATCGTAATAACGACGATTGAAAGCACCCGTCAAAGGATCTTTAATTGTTAGCTCTTCAAGCTCTGCCGTGCGATCCGCAACCTTTTGTTCGAGGTCGCGATTTAAGTTTTGCAGATCTTCTTTCGAAGCTTTTAAATCTAGAGTCATTTGCTTGAAGTTTGAAGCTAAAACTCCAATTTCATCTTGTGTTTTGATATCGACGACAACGTCTAGCTCTCCTTTAGAGATATTTTGCATTTGCTTCGTCAAAAGTATCAATGGTGACGTGATCGTAGACGAAAGTACGTTGGCTAAAAAATAACTGAACAATACCGAAAATATACTTAGGTAAAAAGCATCGAGATAGACCTGTGAAACACCTTGAAAGGCAGCCTCGGTCGAAATCATCGTAGTCAATACCAGATCGCCTAGTGGCTGTGCCTGTACTGAAACAAGATAGCTTTGATCATTAATATTTTGCTCAGATACTTGTAATATATTTTTATTCTGAACGGCCGAATTGAAGACTGCTGATTTAGAAAATTGAATAAAGTTTTCTGGCGATATCGAGCCTTCAGAAAAAAGCACCTGCCCACTTCTGTTAAACACCACAATGTCAGATAAGCTGCTACCATTTCGATAGCTAAATAATTCGGACTTATTGAAAAATAAAAAGAAAGCGTGCTTTTTTTCAATCTGCTTCTCATTGTCAGTAAGATTATAGTTCAATACAAAACCTAGCCCGATATAGGCCCGACCTTTAAAATCGAAGTTCCAAAAAAAAGGAAATCGGCTTTGACTCATTTTATAAATTTGACTTAAGTAATTACTCATTTCAGGAAACTGCGCTTTATCCAACTGCTCAACTTTCTGCAGAACCCCAGGACTATCTGGTTTTATTTCGTAATGGTAGGTGGCTGCGATTGATTTATCCTTCTGCACATTAAGTGATTCGATGACACCCTTAGTCGGCAGCTGATTTTTTTCAAGCAGGTCAGTTGTTGACCTAGCCTTTTCCATTAACAGAGATATTTTGGAATCTATATTTGTCTTGATTTGAGTCAGTGCATTGCCATTCGCCTCATATGCAGAAGTAAGCTTGGCTGCCTTGAACGACTTCACGAATGCGTAGATAAAAATAGAAATTACAGTTAACTGTATAAAGAAGATAACTGCAAAAATCTTGTATTTTAGTGAAATCTTAGTCTTCATATCTGATCATAGTATCGACTGTTTCGAATTAAAACTATACCCGACCTTAGGCTAATATTAATTTCGATTTGACCTAGGTACCGTATAAATTTTGGTTCAACCTCTCTATCCTAAGTTAAGTGAATAATTCAAAGTTTACAGAAAATAAGAAGTCTATCGGCATTGCACTTTTGATGCTTTTATTTTTTGTCAGCTTTTTGGCTAAAGATTCCATTTACGATTTTTTTAATAACGAAAATTCAGGCGTTCGGTTAGCAAGTGTAACTTCAGTTAAAAATGAGGTTCGTACGAAGAAAACTTCTTCGCTTAATTGGAGCAGCGCCCACGTTAATGATGTTATTCACCGTGGAGACTCGGTCTCGACCGGAAAGTCTTCGACGGCATTAGTTCAATTTGTTAATGGCGAGAAGTTAACTTTAGATCAAAATACTTTAATCGTTTTTGACCCGCAAGGTGATACTCCTGAGTTCATTTCGGGAAACATTAAATTAACCGTCAATGGTTCAATGAAAATAAAAATCGACAACGAAATAGTTACGATCGATGGTAAAAATGCAGATATCCAAGTTTTCAAAGATAAAAAAAGTAGTAAGCAAAAAATTGTTCTACTAAAAGGCGAATCAAGCGTTTCGTCAAAAGCAAATACAGTTCAGCTCGTAACCAACACTCAAGTCGAAGCAAAACAAGTTACGCTAAAACCCGTTGATTTTCAGGCAATGAAGGTCCAAGAAGATATCCAAGAAATGATTACGCAGAATACTCCAGCAGAAAAAACAGTCGAGTCCGCCGAGCCAGCGGAGCCTACGAAGCCAGAAGTTGTACAAATATATAATTACAAATTATATGATTTGTATAAGCGTAGTGGCGATAGTGCTCTAGAATTTAATCTGAATAAAGCCTTCGTCGAAAAGCCGAATGCTCAGTTTGAAATATTCTCAACTTCAGTTCTGCAATACAAAAGTAAAATATTAGTTTACGGCGACAAGCCCACGATGGCTCAGTTTACAATTACAGACTCGGTCAAACCTTTGGGTTACGTGATTGAGCTTTCGCAGACTCCGATTTTTTCTGAAGAAACGACCAGATATTTTTGGGCAAGATCAAAATTTGAATATCCATTTGAAAAGACCGGAACTTATTACCTGAGATATCGCAAAGTTTTAAAAGAAATGCATCTAACTAATTACTCACCTGCTGAAAAATTCAATATTTCCCAAGACATAACCTTAAAATTAGCCGAAATTAAGAAACAGCAAAGACTGCTTCGCGAAGCACAACTTAAGCAAGCAGCACTAGCTGCTTCGGAAGCGAAGCGAAAGGTTCAACCACCACTTATACTGGCTCCGGTTGAGCGAAAGCCCGCCGCAATCAACGAGGCCCAATCTATACTTCGATTGACCCCTGAAAAAATTCTCAGAAATATGAAGTTTTTAGACTCAGCGGTCAGCGCGCAAGTCACTCAAGGTTACTTAGCCTCTAACCGACAAATAGAAAACAGTCGCACTTTCTCGCAATCATATAATTTAGGCTTCGACATCAGACATTGGAATTACAATCAAGGTATAAAGGCTGAGGTTAGCAAATCAGTTGTCAGTACACAGTCTGCTAACTCTCTGCTTTTAGCCGAAGTTAACTATATGTACCGAGTGATGGTTGCCTCGAACTGGTTTGATGGAGATCGTTACCAAATCTCTGCTATTGCCGGCATCGAATACTTACAAAACTCAGGTAACTCAGTCGATTTTGTTAATTCTTATACGATGTTTAAGTTAGGAATCGGAGCATCACTTCCGCTATTCAGCTTCTGGAATGCAGAAATTGAGACACTTTACGGACTGGGCGGTTCTAATCAAGGAACAGCCCTTCAATTAAATACCCGCCTCAGCTATTATATGAAAAAAGAACTCTCTCTAGGCTTGGGATTCAAAGCTCGCAAATACGATTTCGTATTACTTGATAAAAAGAATTCTGAAAGTTTCGCAGAGACCTATACGTCTCTGCGCTATCACTACTAACTACATCATCTGTTTAAGTTGAAGTAACTGCATGTCAAAAAGACTGCGGTCTACTTTAGTTAAAGCGTTTAAACTAAAGTCTTGAATCGTTTGGCTAGACATAACGGTTCCCGCTAAAGTTGCCGCCTTTAAATCAGCCCATTCCGGAGTTTTAGCCCCGGCTGCGGCTAGCATACCGAAGAAGCCGCCTGCAAAACTATCTCCCGCGCCCGTCGGATCAACCACTGTCTCAATAGGAAGTGCTGGCGTTTGATAAAAGCCATGCTTCGGAGAGTAAAGCGTCGAACCGTATTCACCTTTTTTAAGTACCACAAACTTAGGCCCTAAAGCCGCAACCGCTTTAATCGCGCGAATAGTATTCGAAGTTTGCGTTAACATTTTAGCTTCAGTTTCATTCATGAAAACAATGTCAACTTTACGTAAAACTTTCTTAAGATCTTCTTGTTTTGAGTTAATCCAAAAATTCATTGAATCCATTCCTACAAACAATGGCTTTTCAACTTGTGATAAAACCTGCAATTGAAGTTCAGGGTCAATATTCGCTAAGAATACGAACGAACTATTGCGGTAGCTTACAGGTAGCGTTGGGTTAAAATGTGCGAATACGTTTAACTCAGTTTTAAGCGTTACGGCTTCATTTAAGTTTTGCTCGTAAGTGCCTTCCCAGTGAAAAGTCTTACCCGGAACCGTTTGCATTCCGGTCAAATCAACATTTCTTTTAGTTAAAATCTGTGTGTCTTTTGCCGAGTAATCTTCGCCAACTACTCCAACCACGCGCACTGGAGCAAATAAGCTGGCCGAAACGGCAAAATAATTAGCCGAGCCTCCAAGTGACTTAGACGCTGCTCCAGATGGTGTTTTTACAGAATCATAAGCTAGGCTGCCCACTACTAAAACTTCTGACATTTGTTCCTCCGATTTTTGAATTTGAAATATCCATCGTATCTGGGTGATCTACTTTAGTTGCCAACTGACCGCAGGCTGCAAAAATATCACGACCCATCGTTCGGCGTAATAAAGTTTGTAAACCTAGGCGCATGGCCTCTGAATGGAAAGCTTGAACTGTTTCATCACTAGGCCGCTCGTAATCAGCTCCCGGATGCTCGTTAAACGGAATAATATTCACTTTGCACGGAATATCTTTTAGCAGCTTATAAAGTTCGCGTGCATGTGAAATTTGATCGGTAATACCTTTTAATAAAACGTACTCCATCGTGATTTTTTCGCCCGTTGCACGGTAGTATCGCTTACACTCTTCTAATAAATCTTTTAATGGATACTTTTTATTAATCGGCATGACTTGTGTACGCACTTCATCGTTATAAGCATTTAAACTAACTGCTAAACGAACCTTCGCATCAGACACTCTATACATCTCAGGAATCAAACCTGAAGTTGAAACCGTGATTTTCTTACGAGATAAATTAACTCCCCAAGGTGAGTGAATCACTTCGATTGATCCGAAAACAGCGTCACAGTTATCTAAAGGTTCGCCCATACCCATGAATACGATGTTTGATAGCTTTTGATTTGTTTTCTTCAATGAATCTTGCACAATCATGAATTGACCGACGATTTCTTCAGTCGATAATCTACGTTTTAATTTTTGCTTACCGGTGAAACAAAACTTACAAGCCATGTTACAACCAATTTCAGAAGATACGCATAAAGTTAAGCGATCGTCAGACGGTATAACGACCGCTTCGATTGAATTGCCATCGCCCACGTCGAATAAAAACTTCTGTGTCCCGTCCACACTAATTAAGTGTTTTAGAACTGGGGGTAAATTAAATACGATTAATTTTTTTAATTCAGAACGTAAATCTTTTGAAAGATTTAACATTTCATCAAAATTAGTTACGCGTTGTTCATAAACCCATTTAAAGATTTGCTGAGCACGAAATTTTTCTTTTCCGTAATGCTTAAGATAAGCTTCTAATTTTTCAAGTGTGAACGAATAAAAGTTTCTAGGTGCTTCGGCCGTGACAGCTGAGCTTTCGTCGGTAAGGTGCATCTAAGGCTCCAGTTTTATTTGCTTATTACAGCGTTTAAGCCACGAACCTACAAAATACACGTCTAAATGTAAAGCACTTGTTAGAAATAGAACCACTTCCGCCATAAACCTTTATATATTTTATAAACTTAAGGTTTTAATCGAATTAATAAGTTCACCGACTTCACAGGGTACGCAACCAACTTTGCCGACAACAACGCCTGCTGCAAAGTTTGCGATCATGCAAGCCTCTGTCAAAGGAAGCCCCGCCGCGACTCCTAACGAAATCGCCGCAATAACGGTGTCACCAGCTCCTGTCACATCGAATACTTTACGCGCAAAAGTAGGCACACGAGTCACTTTACCATCTGAAAAAATTGTCATGCCTTCTTGCCCTTGAGTTAAAACAACCTGCTTAGCCCCCGTCATTTTTTGTAGTTCTCGGCCCACTGTTAAAACTCGTTCTTGCGGGTTTTCAATGTGATCTTCGTGAATTTGCGTCAAGGCCAACGCTTCACTATAGTTCGGTTTAATTAAATCGACACCTTTATAAAATTCTGCGAACTTTGTCTGATGTGGATCAACCATTAAGAACTTATTTTTCGACCGGCATAACGCTACAATTTTTTCAACAAGCGTCTGTGATAATAAACCTTTAGCGTAGTCTTCTAAAACAACAACGTCGCTATCAGAAATACTTTTTTCGACCACTGCAAATAATTGAGCTTCAGAAGTTATCGATAAGCTTTTACGAACCTCATGATCGACGCGCACTAAGTGATGCTGACCAGACATAACGCGTGTTTTACGCGTCGTCGGGCGAGACGAATCATAGACTAAACCTTCACAAGAGACCCGAGATTGCTTTAATAAACCCTGTAAAATTTCGGCCCCTTGATCAGAACCAACCACTGAAATAAGTTTAACTTGCCCCCCAAGACTTACCACGTTTTGCGCTACGTTGGCGGCTAAGCCTAAGCGCTTGTCTTCTTGTTCAACATCCAAAACCGGTACCGGAGCTTCAGGGCTAATGCGCTTTACTGAGCCCAAGATGTACTCATCAATTCCAACGTCGCCTACCACTAAAATTTTTTTGTTTTTAAATAACGAAATTTTTTCAATCAAAGATGCCCGTACGGTTGCGTCTACACAAAGTGGCTGAATGAAATTTGACATTTGGTTGTCTCCTGTAGCAAGGATAGAGTCTATGCGATTTTCTAACCAATATCAAAATCTGATTTATCAGCCCAGTTATATTCACAAGAATCAGAAACAAGAGATTTTGAATTACCTTTCTACATTACATCCGATTTGGGAACAGCGCTTTTCACCTTCCAACCCACCGCCGGCAGGCGAGCCAAACCGACAACTACTTCGCCCGGTTTACTGGTTGGGAAATTGGCAATTCGCCTGCCTGAACTATTACCACCCACCTCAAGGAATTCAGAATCGCTGCGTGCGCGCCGAAGACTATCCGCCGGTTATTCAACAAATTATTTTCGATATTGAGCACATGGTGCGACAAAAATTTTCTCCCAAGGATATTCCTGACAAATGGCACCTGAACACATGCCTAGTGAATTTTTACGGCGATCAGGTCAGCGAAACGGGCACACGCGTCGACTGCGCGCGGGTCGGCGAACATAAAGATTTCGAACCGGGACCAGTAGCTTCAGTTTCTTTCGGCGAAAAAGCAATGTTTCAGTTCGTCAAAAGCGCCGGCAAATCTTCAAAAAGCGAAGTTATTTTGCAGCAGTGGCTAGAAGATTCAAGTCTACAAATTTTTGGCGGAGATAAATTCAAAAAACAGCTTTTTCACCGCGTACAGCGGGTAGAAAATAAAGGAATTGTTTTTAAAAATTTGAACGCAACTAAGTTTGAAACTCGCAGAATTAATTTCACATTCCGCTATGTTCCAACCGAACATGTCAGAACTTATGATAAATTACCGACCCACTTGCAAGCCGACGTGAAAGATTATGTCACCGAACTTGCGACAAAGTCTGATTACTGGAAAGAACAACTGGTTTGATGATAAATTGATTCTCATTTTTCGCCAAATTGATTTTCACAAACCTAAACTTTTAACTACAAGATTGACAACATAATTCCATTGATAAACCGGCGCAAGCCCGCAGTGAATACCGCGTCCGTAAACTTCGTATTTCATACTTGAGAAATCTCCTGGCTGCTGGCGATTCATAATCAGTTCTGAGTTAAATTCATTAATCACAAGCGGATCGTTCGGTGTTGTAATGATACTTACCGGAGTGGTCACACCTTGATAAAGCGGCCAAAAATTATTTAGCTCATAGAAAGATTTTGAATTTTGTAAATGTGTAGCAAAGCCCTTAGGCCATTTCATTTTATTCACCGCAGCTTCAACATCGCTAACGGTAGTTAGTGGAACGCGACGATCACGTTGTAGAATTTCGATCACTGCCGGCGTAAAACGAGGCCTCCAATCAAAAATTGTCTTCCACCAACCTGACTTCTTCATTTCGTCGGGATAACGATCAAAAACTGTATTTAAACGGCGAGCATTCCAAAGATCAATCATTGCTGGAACAAAGCCAGTTCTTGCATGATAATCGAAGGTTTTTTCTAAATTAATTAGCGGACAAAAATCAACAACTGCTTTAATTTTATTTCCGTTACTTTGATCTAGCAATGCGGTTACGAAAGTACCAGCGCCTCCCATACTTAACCCAACTAAGTAGATATCGCTGGTCACTTCAGCAAACTTTGAATTTACCTTCGAAATTTCATTTAAAATTAAAAAAGTTTGTAAGCCTTCATCAATACCGCCAAATGAAAAATCTCGATTTTGCGAAAGAAATGCATAACTGGTTAAGTTCTCTAACATTAAAAAATTTGCGTCTAAATCTTCATAAAAAACTTTGGCTAGAAATCGCTCAGCTAAAACCTCATCAACGTTGCCGTGAAGACCCATTCTTAGGATAATAAGTGGGCGTTTTTTTTGAAAATCGTGAATTCCTAACAAACCGCGTACTTTTAAATTGGGCTTTAAATGAAACCAAACTTTACGAAAGTGATCTGTATTCGATAAATCGAACTTAATTGATAGATTCTGCATAAGCTCTTCAAAATACGAATTTGGAATGCGTTCGTCAGAGTTTTTTGATTGCAGTGTTGATTTTTTCAGCTCAGTTGGACCACCCGTTTCAGGCTCCCAGCCCCATACCTTCGACATGATGGTTTGTAATAACTTCGGGTAGGTTGAAAGAACCTCACCCTGCCCCGAAGAGTAGGGCTGAATTTTAATTTTAGGCGAACTGAGTTGGTCCCATGAAGCCTGTTGTTTGGGCGCGTCAGCAAAACCGATGCTCACAAAGAAAATGCTGGTTAGCATAAGAATTCGGGATAGAGTTTTTACTCGACAGTTCATACACCTTTTTCTACACTCATTTGATTATATTTTTAAGGAGTTTCTTATGTCTCAACAGCAAAATAATTTAAATCCAAGTTCTGAAGCACATTTACATGGTCCGCTTTTTCAAAATACATTACAAAATTTTGATGAAGCAGCAAAGATCATTAACTGTGACCCGAACGTAGCAGCCCGCTTACGTAAACCTCGACGCAGCCTAACAGTATCTGTTCCAGTACGTATGGATGACTACACCGTAAAAGTTTTTACTGGTTACCGTGTTCAGTACAATTCAACGTTAGGCCCTTACAAAGGCGGAATTCGTTTTCACCAAAATGTAGATCTTCCAGAAGTCGTTGGTATGGCGGCTTTGATGACATTCAAGAATTCAGTTTTAGGTTTACCACTAGGTGGGGCTAAGGGTGGAGTTTGCGTTGACCCGACTAAATTATCACGCACTGAAAAACAAAACTTAACTCGTAGATATACGTCTGAGATTTCTGCTTTTGTCGGACCGAACAAAGATATTCCGGCTCCTGACGTCGGAACCGATCCACAAACGATGGCTTGGTTCATGGACACTTACTCTCACGAGCAAGGTGGATACGCACAACCCGGCGTTGTAACTGGTAAGCCAGTTGAAATCGGCGGGTCTTTAGGTCGTAACCACGCGACTGGCTTAGGCGTTATTTACGTGACCGAGCGTGCGATGGAAGTAAATCAAATGCAAATGGCGGGTTCTCGTATAGCAGTTCAGGGTTTTGGAAACGTTGGTTCGTTCGCAGCGAAATTCGCGCACGAGCGCGGCGCTCGCGTAGTAGCTGTTAGTGACGTAACTGGCGGAATTTTTAACGGCGATGGTTTAAACATCCCTGAAGTCATTGAATACGTAAAACAAAATAAAGGTGTAAAAGGATTTCCAGGTTCACAAGAGATTACTAACGAACAACTTTTAGAAGTTGAATGTGAAGCTTTATTACCTTGTGCACTTGAAGGACAAATCGATGAACATAATGCAGAAAGAATTAAAGCAAAGTTGATTATCGAAGGCGCGAATGGCCCCGTAACAAATGCGGCGACTAAAATTTTAGACAAACGGGGAATTTTCATCGCTCCAGATGTTATTGCTAACGGTGGTGGCGTGATCGTTTCTTACTTTGAATGGGTTCAAGATATTATGTCTTTCTTCTGGGAAGAAGCTGACGTTGATTCGAAGTTAAAAGGAATCATCCTAAAGGCGTTCGATAACGTTCACAAATTCAAATTAGAAAAAAATATTGATATGCGTACAGCAGCGATGGCGGCATCAATCTCTCGACTAGAGAAGGCGATGCTTTTACGCGGCTTGTACCCTCGCTAAGGTTTTTCAGTGAAACCTTGGTTGTGGCTACCTCCAAAATTAGCGCATGACTTAAGCCCATTGGGAATTGAACTTTATTCGTTACTTCATTCAGAAAGTACCCCGACCTGGGGTACTTTTACTTGGAACAACATCGTATTCAAAAATCGTTTAGGTTTAGCGGGCGGCGTAGATAAAAACGCCGACCACCTACCCGCTTGGGTTCGCCTAGGCTGCGGCTTTGTTGAAATCGGTACCGTGACTCCGGCTGCACAAGAACCTAACCCTGGAAAGATTTTTGATCGCAGCATTGTTGACGAAGCACTTTGGAATAAAATGGGCTTTCCGTCGGCCGGAGCAGCCGATGTCTTCTATAATTTGAAAAATTTTAAACAGAGTTCAACTTTACCAGTTTTGGTTAACATCGGTAAAAATCGCACGACTCCGAATGAACTGGCACAAATAGATTACGTAAGCTTAGTAAATCATTTTCAATCGGTGGCCGACGCCTTTGTCGTAAATATCAGCAGCCCAAATACTTCAGGTTTACGTGATTTAGCTAGGCCCGAAGCGCTCGAATCTTTTCTTCGCCCACTTGCGGCGGCACAAGCTTTAGCTGATACCAAGAAACCAATATTACTTAAACTAAGCCCCGATTTAGAATCCGATGATCTTAAGCGCGTGCTTGATACTTCACTCAAGTTTGGAATTGAGGGTTTTGTTTTAACAAACACAACCCTAGCTCGTACCACACAGAAAACCTTCCCAGCAGAAGGTGGTATTTCTGGAAAACCTGTTCAACAACAGGCCAAAAAGGCGTTATCCCTAACAATCGCTCATTTAGGTAGCGAAAAATCGAAAAAACTTGTGATTTCGGTAGGTGGAGTAATGACAGCCGATGATGTTTTTGAAAGAATAAGCCTTGGAGCAGATCTGGTCGAAGTTTACACAGCTTTGATTTTTTCTGGCCTTAATTTCTTCAGAAAGGTCGCAAACACAGCTAATGAGTCAAAACAAGAGTTCACCAAATTCTGATTCAGTTAAGCTTGCGCCTCGCCCTGGTCCGCACAAACCTCGTATTAAAAAAAACTGGATTCCGGTTTCTGCCGGCATCTTGAAAAAAGATAATCGTGTCTTAGTCGGCCAACGGCCCGAAAATCATACCCTTGCTGGGCTGTGGGAATTTCCGGGCGGTAAAATTGAGCTCGGTGAAACCCCCGAAGAAGCTTTAAAACGCGAACTTAATGAAGAGCTCGACATTGAAGCTGAAATTGGCGAACTAAAAATTGCGTGTACGCACTCGTACGGTGATGTCGGCATTGTTATTTTATTTTATGAAGTACTTTTTTGGAAGGGCGAACCTAAAACGAAACATCACATGAATTTAGAATGGGTGACCCCTAAAGAATTAACAAAAAAAAATATCCCTGATGCAAATCGTAAAAACTTAGATCGAATTTTTAAAGCCTTCCAACTAAGAAACGATATATGAATAACGTTTTGATCTACTCTCGCAATTCAAACCCCTCGGTCGATCTACTTGTTAATGAGCTTCAAGCGATTGGTTTTTCAGTCGATCAGACTCAAAGTCTTAATTTACCGCGCCTGATTTTGAACCCGTACAGCACTGTTCATTTCTTAATCGAAGAATTTCCTTTAACGATTAAAGAACAGCTATTTATAAGCTTAGTAAAATCCTTAGGTAAGGCCACTATTTTATCAGTCTATAATTTTAATAATAAGATTTCGAAAAAGACTTTTGATTTTTTGTGTCCCGATGCGCTTAGCGTAAGCCAAACCAATCATCTGAAGTTTTTTCGAGCTTGGAATTGTAACAAAGTTATAGTCCCGATTCTTCCGAATCTCACAACCCCTTCGCGTAAATCTGAATTAACTGAACCATGTAATGGTTTTGTGTTTCCGCTTAGCACGCAGCTTGAAGAGGCCATTCAGTTTAAAACCAAGCGCGATATTTACTTTGATGCGCGCAAGCTTTTAGAAAAAAATAATTCGGCAGAACTTCGTAAGACCTGGGCGCAGTTCATTCAAACTAAAAAAATTTCGTCGAATTATCACTTGGTTTTATCGGACCAAAAGATGAACCAACTTCTGAATGAAGAATCTATGGTCTTAATTTTAGCCGATTCAAAGTTATCTCATACCGAATTTACTCGATGGCTTGAACTTGTCGTGAATAAAAATAATTTAGTTATTTTGAACGATTATCAAGCCACTGGATTTGCCCACGCCTGGACTTCGGGCCGTAATTGTTACGTCGTATCTCACTACACTTGGTTAAAAGATATCAATTATCTAATGCAAGACGATCTGGATTTGAATATAAAAACATATTTTAAATCAGCCCAGTTGATTGAACCGCTGATTAACGAACTATCCAGACTGTACACAAAAATTTTGCATCAAAAGACTTCCCTGCTATCTGCTCATTCAGCTAACATATACAAATGAGCGAAAATCAATTACCAGAGCGACTTCGTATTTGTCTGATCGGACAAAAAATTCCTGTGTTAAGTCGTTCGACGGATACTGGTTTACTGTGGCCTTTGGCTCGCGGATTAACTGAACGCGGTCACGAGGTAACAATTATTTCCACTTCGACGGCGTTAAAACGCCCCGAAGTTTTTCGAGACGGAATTCGCGCTTACTATTTAAACGAAGGGCAACCCCAGTATAAAACGGTACGCTTCGCCGATGCCGCCCACCGAAAATTTGTGGCTTTAAATAAAGAAAAGCCTTTTCATATTGTGCATAGTTTAGACGAAAGCGGTTACAAAATTGGTCGACATAAAAACAATTTAAATATCTCTATGGCATATGACGTAGAGGCAACCCATATGGCGCAACTGTTTACTATTTTGTCTCAAAATCAAAATACTTTCCGTAACCGCGCACAAACCTCGATCAAACTGATTTACAATTTTTTACAAACTTACTTCATGCAAGATCGTTCACTGTTGCAATCGGCTGACGGAATTTTCGTTACGACGCCGCAGCAAAGAACAATTCTTGAACGCTATTATCTTTATCCTGATTTTCATACATATACTGTACCGTACGGAATCAACTTAGGAGATTTAACTCCGAAATCTGAATCAGAAAATTTTAAGTTAAAATTAAATATTCCAGACAATGCTCACATTATTCTAGCCCTCTCAGATTTTACCAGTGCACAAGAGGTAAAACCCTTACTGAAAGCTTTCGAACGCGTTGTTTTAAAAATGCCGAACACTTACCTTTTACTTTTAGGTTCGGGCCCGCAATGGAAGAACGTCGAATACGAAATGCTAAAGTTAGCTTTAGGCAGCCGTGTGCTGATGCCGGGAGATGTGACCGCAGAAGAGATGCTTGATTGCATCCTTTCGTCTCCGATCTACGTTGATTTAAGTGCTCGCTCAACGGGACTTGAACCTAGCTTGATCGAAGCGATGGCCCAAAAGAAAGTTGTAATAGGTTCTGAGCTAAGTCCGATTTCTGAAGTCATTGAAGACGGTGTTGACGGTTTTCTAGTTCGGCCTGCCGACGTTGAATCCCTATCAAAGCTTTTAGATAAGCTAATCACTGGAACCGACATCAATAAAGACGAAATTGGTGAAAGAGCGCGCAAGAAAGTCATCGAAGTTTTCAACCGTCAGAAAATGATAGACTCACTTATTAATGCATATAGTCAGATATTAGTGAATTCGGGACGCTTTAAACGCCGCGCAAGCCCCAAGAGCTTCTTTTCAAAGTCAAAAAGAGCGGTATAATAAAAGTGATTTCAATAACTTAGGGGCTCGAATGACCAAAGCGGATCTGATCAATATTGTTTCTGAAAAATCTAGTATTACACGCGTTAAAGCTGAGGCTGTGGTTAACACGATTTTTGATACCATGGTTGAAGCTTTGATGAAAGATGACCGCATCGAGATTCGCGGCTTCGGTTCATTCGTAAATCGTAAATATGACTCTTATAAGGGACGCAACCCACGCACCGGCGAAGTGATTGCTGTTGATGAAAAGAAGCTTCCATTTTTTAAAGTCGGAAAAGAACTAAAAGAAGAAATTAACAAGGGCCCTACCAAAAAGTAAACCCTCGTTTTCTAAGATGGCCTTGTTGAACCTAAGTTACTGTTTTAAATAGCGATTTCTGGCAGCCATCTTTATTTCGATCCAATCCCTGTAAGAATCGACCAGCACCAAAGCTGCACTATCTTTACACGCGTCTTCATTCGGATTTGTTGAACTCACATAAGAATTCACGCCTAAAATTTGAAACTCACCATTTATATCCACTAAACCAGGCCCACCCGAATCGCCACTGCAAACGCCGTTACCAGCTGACTGATCGACGTAAACTTTTTGATCCGTACGATCAATTTTGTAACTAACTGCAGGTAACTCGGTTTTTCTCATAATGCCCGAACCACGCTTACCGTATCCAACACTTCCATATCCATAGAGCTTCAAGAAATTCGAGGAGTTTACCAAGTTCGGGTCCGCAATTCGGTAAATCGGGTAATTTACGGGAATGTCCTTGCTAAGAAATACTAACGCTAAATCACCCTTCAACTGGCTCGCCGGAGCGCTATCAGAATAAGCTTCGTGCACAACTAGTTCTTTCACTAAGCCCACCATTTGCAAATTGGTAATATCGAACCCGCTTTCACAGGTTAAACTAGAGTAATAGACCACTACATATTTTTCAATAGTGCTTAGCGCACAGTGGGCCGCTGTTAGTAGAACATCGCGCGCGATCGGTGCCGCCGTGCATATAGCACCTTCGGTGTTAAATAAAAGTACTACGCGGTTTGCATCGGGCTCGCTTTGATAAACCCGATCACCGCCCACGATAGCATTAAGAGATTCAGTCTGTGTGGTTTGTACTAAGCTCTTTTCAGGAAAACAAGTATTCGTATTTGGGTTCGACTTCGAATTCGGACCCGGTCGCTCTGGCAGATTTTGTTGGCCACCATCTTGTGGTGAATTTAAATTTGCTTTTACGGTATCTGAATTTAACGAACACGATGATAAAATTAATAACAAAATCAGTAGCGATACAATTCGTAAATCTGCAGACATAGAATCCCCCGTAGAATAGCTAGAATCTAACGGCTCTTAGAGGGGTTGAATAGTCTCAAAAATACAGTTGAATTTATTACAGTTTTATTGCGCTTAACTAAAATGTTTTCTTCAGACTTTTAATATCTTTTAGGTTCGTTAAGGCCATGAATAGCCTCTCAACGCCCACCGCAATACCCGCCGAAGGCGGAAGGCCGTAATCAAGTGCGGCTAAAAATTTTTCATCCAGCTGAATTAAGCTTTTACCTAAAGATTTCTTTTTTTCAAGGTCTTCAAGCGACCTAGCTTTTTGAATCTGTGGATTATTGAGCTCATGGAAAGCATTACCAAGCTCTAGACCCTTCCAATAAACTTCAAATCTTTCGGCCCAGCCATCGGCACCAACTCGGGCAAGCGCCGCTTGATACGGCGGGTATTTTTCGACAAACACCAAACGATCTAGCGGCCACTGGTTTTCAATTTTTTCTATGAAGATTAAATAAAAATAATCGTCAATCGAAGTTGCCGATTTGACGTCTATTTGTAGCTTTTCAGCCAGCGCTTTTAGCTCTTCTAGCTTCGTAGACGGCTTAAAATCAAAGTTACAATACTTTTTGAATAACTCAGGCATTGTAAAAGTGAGTACTTCTAAAGGTCGATCCACTTTCATTTGGTCGGCCATTTGTTCGACTAGCTCAATCATATCCATTTTAATCGCCGATAAAGCAGCAAAAGATCGGTACCATTCAAGCATGATGAATTCGGGTTCGTGTCTTTCGCTTTTCTCTCCGTTTCGAAAAACGGCCGCTATTTCAAAAATACGTTCGGCGCCCTCAACTAAAATCTTTTTTAAGTTGAGCTCAGGCGACGTCGGTAAAAAAAATTTTTCTTTAGTAGAGCCAATTTCACAAACCGTTTCGAAAACATCTAGACTAGGTTCAGTTCCGGGGCATTTAACTAATGTCGGGGTCTTTACCTCTTGAAATCTCTTCTCATTGAAGAATTTTCGTAAATGAGTCAAAAACTCAAACCACTTTTTTTGCTCGGGCCAGGTTTCACTGCGCGCTCCCCGAGAAGTTAAATTCGGAGCCAAAAGAACCAGCTGCGTGCCGCCCATGATTGCTATGAGGTCACCATCAAGCAAAACATCTCCGGCCCGAGTTGCCTCGTGATCTTTAAACTTCCATTCGGTTAGTATCTGCACGCCTAAACGCATTTGTTCGACCCGCCCCCATCTTAATGCTCCGCGAGGCATTTCGGGGTACTTGATCCAATGGTTTTGCAGATATTCATCTCTTGTTTTGCTCATCTGAAAAAGATCGCTTATAAACGGGACCTATGCAAACTGAAATTAATCAAAATTTGTTCGCCAGTGAATTTAAAAAATATAAATCGGAAGCTGACTTTGTCGCTTTTAAAACGATCAGCGAAAAAAATCGCGATTACACGGTCCGTAACGGTAAGCCCGATCAGTTTTACGAATCGAACGACTCAGGTTTACTCATTGAAGTGATGCTGAACGGACATATCGGCTATGGTGCGACCAGCGAATTTACCTCAGAAGGTGTTCAACGCACATTCCATCAAGCCTTAGAGATGACTCGTGCCGCTGAAAAAAATTCCGTCTTTAAATTTACCCAAGCTATTCGCCCACCATCGAAGGGATACTACGAAACCAGTCGTACCAGAAAATTAGACAGCCTTTCGCTAAGTGAAATTTACGATTTTTTAAAAAAAACTTCATTGGCTTTAAAAACAAATGATAAAATTATATCGGCAACGTCTGATGTGATGCTGATCGAAACCACACAGAATTATCTTTCATCGGCGGGGGCTGAATTTACGCAAGAATTCGATATCATCGTTAATTCGATGCAAGCAACAGCTCGCGATGGAGCCGAAACTCAAACTCGGTCTTTGCACGGCGGGCGCGGAAATTGCGTACAGGCCGGAGCCGATTTTTTCAACTTAGATCAAGCATTACAAGATTGCGAGCAAATCTCGAAAGAAGCTTTAGAACTATTGACCGCAGAAAACTGCCCCGCGGAAACTTGCGATGTTATTTTAGCTCCTGATCAAATGTTGTTACAAATTCACGAGTCGATCGGACATCCGCTTGAACTCGACCGCATCTTAGGTGACGAAAGAAACTTTGCGGGCTGGAGCTTCGTCGAAGCTGCCGATTTCGGAAAACTCCAATACGGAAGCAAAATGATGAATGTTGTTTTCGATCCGACAGTTGTCGGCGAAATGGCAAGCTACAAGTTTGACGAAGCCGGTAACCCAGCTCAAAAAAAGTATTTGATCAAAGACGGAATATTGCAAACCGGTTTAGGCAGTTTAGAAAGCCAAATGCGTTCTAAAATTTCGGGTGTGGCAAACTCAAGATCAAGCTCTTGGAACCGCGCCCCGATTGACCGAATGGCCAATATCAATCTTGAGGGTGGTGATAAAACGATAGAACAAATGATCGAATCTGTTGAACGTGGTGTTATCATGTTCGCCAATAGGTCTTGGTCGATCGACGATTACCGCCGTAAGTTTCAATTCGGTTGTGAGTACGCGCGTCTGATAGAAAATGGTAAGCTAACTAAAATTCTAAAGAACCCTAACTATCGCGGCGTTACCGTGCCGTTCTGGAATTCTTTAACTGCTTTATCTAACACAACTGAAACCTATGGCTCACCTTACTGTGGTAAAGGCGAACCAAGTCAGGTGATTCGCGTCGGACACGCATCGCCTTACGCTCTGTTTAAAAATATCGAAGTATTTGGTGGAGGCTAATTTGAAAAAATATTTAGAATCATTTTCGCAAAGAATTTTTGCTGATTTGAAATCAAATGAAGAAGTCTCGCTAACCGTTTCTTCAGAAGAAAGCGACTTCATACGTTTCAACCAATCAAAAATTCGTCAAAATACCTCAGTTACCCAGCACGAGGTCACGCTGATCTATCAAACGAATCAACGTCTTTATAAAGCAAAGCTTACTCTTACGCTAGATTTAGAAAAAGACTTAAAGCTTGCATTATCTAAAATCGAAATGCTTCGTAAGCAGTTGAATCAAACCGATGAAAACCCGCAATTTTTTGCTATGCAAAATAACGGAACATCTGAAGTTTACAAAGAAAGCTCACGCCCTTCGACATCCGAGCTAATAAATTTAATTTCAGACACTTTTAACGACTCTGACTTAGCTGGCTTTTGGTCTTCGGGACCAATTCGGCAGGCCTCTATCAATTCAAAAGGCCAGTTTCATTATTTCGAAACGGATTCATTTTTCTTTGATTATTCACTTTATAGCGGCCCGCGTGCTGCGAAAGGTTTTTACGCTGACGCACAATGGAATGAAAAAGCATTCTTAGCGAAAGCTCAAGATAGCAAAAATACTTTATCGCTATTAAGTCGTCCGCAAGTTAAAGTTGGCCCGGGGGCTTACAATTCATATCTTGAGCCCATGGCCGTTGCCGAGCTAATGGGTATTTTTGGTTGGGGCGCTTTAAGTCGAAATTCGTACGAGCAAGGGTTTGCGCCATTCAAAAAATTAAATGAAAAAGAATTAATGTTATCAAAAAAGTTCTCTTTGATTGAAGACAATACTCTTGGTCTTGATACTCATTTCAACTCAATCGGCGAGCTAGTACCCAGCCAATTACCTTTGATTCTTAACGGCGAATTGAAAAATTTTCTTACTAGCACGGCGACTGCGAAAGAATACAAGCTTCAATCAAATCAAGCGGATTCCACTGAAGGTTTGCGCTCTTTTGAAGTCAGCGCTGGGACTTTAGATCAGAAAGACCTGCTTAAAACTTTAAGCAAAGGGCTTTATCTTTCGAATCTACACTATATCAATTGGAGTGACGTGCAGGCTGCTCGTATAACGGGTATGACACGCTTTGCGTGCTTCTGGATCGAAGGCGGCGAGATCGTCGGCCCGATCCAAGATTTGCGTTTTGACGACACGATTTATAATCTTTTTGGGGCTAAACTTGACTCTTTCACAAGCCATCAAGAAATCTTTACCAATACGTCAACTTACTCGAAACGGTCACTTGGTGGAATGAAAGTCCCTGGGGCATTAATCAACAATTTTAATTTTACATTGTGATTTCGGAAATAATGCCCTATAAGTGAACTAACTTCTTAAAGGAGAAACCATGGCTCTTACAAAATTTCAATCATTCGTAAAAAAAGTTTCTGAATCACAAAATGTAAAAAAAGTGATCGCAGATCTTCAAACTCTTTCAACTGATGTCCAAAAAGTTGTAAAGCAAGTGAACACAGACGACGCGGTCAAAAAATATAAAGAAATAATGAAAAAAGTTTCTAAGCGCGAAGTTGAATTAGAAAAAGAAGTTAAAAAAATGACCGGTAAATTTAAGAAATCTGCTGCCGAAGCTGAGAAAAACTTAATGGTTTATAAAAAGAAAGCCTTAGAGCAGAAAGCTAAAATCGAAAAAATGTTTAGCGGCAAGGCAGCAACTAAAGCGACTGCTCCTAAAAAGACTGTGGCTAAAGTTAAGAAAACGGTCAAAAAAGCCGTCAAAAAAGCGGCTCCAAAACGCACTGCTAGCAAAGCTTAATTAGCCAAATAGCTATTTGCCTAAAATATTCTCATAAAACGGCTCTAAGCTTTGCTTTGGAGCCGTTTGTCATTTAAGACCCTCACTGCCAGCCCGCAAGTTTTATGTTAGTTTTGATCAACCAAATCTAAGGGGCCCATATGGAAAATAACCCAACGCTTTTACAACTTTCTTCACAAAATGATTTTCAACGTCGTCATGTAGGCCCGTCAGATACTGACAAGCAGGCCATGCTTAATGAACTTGGCTTTACCCACACCGACGAAATGATGTCGAAAGTTGTTCCGAAAACAATTTTTAACCAAGATAAAATGCAAATCGGCGATGGAATTTCTGAATATGATATTTTGGCGCAACTAAAAAAAACAATGGGCCAAAATAAAGTTTATCAAACTTTGATCGGCATGGGCTACCACGATACGGCAACTCCGTCGGTGATTTTGCGTAACGTCTTCGAAAACCCAGTTTGGTATACAGCATATACGCCTTACCAACCAGAAATAGCGCAAGGACGTTTACAAAGTTTATTGAACTTTCAAACAATGATTGCAGATTTAACTGGAATGGAAATTTCAAACGCTTCATTATTAGATGAAGGCACTGCGGCCGCTGAAGCGATGGCTATGGCTTACGCGGTTTCGAAAAAACAAGATGTAAATGCATTTGTAGTTCACCCCGACATGCATCCGCACGTGATCGAAGTTTTAAAAACGCGCGCTGAGCCTTTAGGCTTAGAGATGATCATTCAAGATCCTGCCAAACATGATTACAAAAAAGAAATCTTTGCCGCTTTTTTTCAATATCCCACATCGTCGGGAACGGTTGAAGACTACGAAGCAATCACACAAAAACTTCATGACCACGGCGCCTTAGTGATCGCCTCGACAGATTTATTAGCAATGACCTTATTAACTCCGCCCGGTGAATGGGGGGCTGACATCGTTGTTGGTAACTCGCAACGTTTTGGCGTACCGCTTGGCTTTGGTGGACCTCACGCGGCCTACTTAGCGACGAAAGATGTTTATAAGCGATCGTTACCAGGCCGCCTGGTCGGTGTTTCAGTTGATGCTCATGGCAATCAAGCACTTCGCTTAGCTCTACAAACGCGCGAACAGCATATTCGCCGCGACAAAGCGACTTCAAATATTTGTACCGCCCAAGCTTTGTTAGCCAACATGGCGGCGATGTACGCGGTTTATCACGGACCAAAAGGCTTAAAGAAAATTGCCCAGCGTGTTCACCGCATGACTCAAGTCGCAGCGGCAGGCTTACTTAAATTAGGGTTTAAAATCGAATCTCATCATTATTTCGACACCCTTAAAATTAAGACGGCAGATATTACCTTATTGAAATCGACGGCAGAGAAACACGAAATTAATCTTCGTATTTATCACGATGGAGTTGGTTTTTCATTAAACGAGACAAGCAACCTACAAACACTTGATTTATTATTTACAATTTTCAACAAAGGCCAAGCCGCTTCTTTCAAAGCCGCTGATCTTGAAGAAGGTTTAACTGCGGCTATTCCGGCATCGTTAGCTCGTAAGTCTGAATATTTAACTCATCCGGTTTTTAATTCTCATCACTCTGAAACTGAATTGATGCGCTATATTTACTCTTTGCAAAATAAAGACATTACTTTAACTCACTCAATGATTCCGCTGGGATCTTGCACGATGAAGTTAAATGCGGCGACAGAGTTGATTCCGGTCTCTTGGCCCGAAATTGGTAAAATGCACCCTTTCGCTCCTTTAGATCAGACAAAAGGTTACTTACAGCTGATTAAAGATTTAGAGACAAAACTTTGCGAAATTACTGGTTTTGCTGCGGTTTCTTTACAACCAAATTCGGGCGCTCAAGGTGAATACGCGGGTCTGTTAGCCATTCGTGAGTATTTCAAAGCGAAAAATCAACAACATAGAAATATTTGTTTAATTCCGTCATCGGCGCACGGAACAAACCCCGCTTCTGCAGTCATGGCTGGTTTCACAGTCGTGGTAACGGCAACCGACGAAAACGGAAATGTCGACGTTGCAGACTTAAAACAAAAAGCTGAGCTACATAAAGATAATTTAGCAGCATTGATGATTACATATCCTTCAACACATGGTGTTTTCGAAGAAACAATCACCGATATTTGTGAATTAATCCATCAGTACGGCGGACAAGTTTACATGGATGGCGCTAATTTAAATGCGCTAGTTGGCGTGGCACGCCCCGGAAAATTTGGTCCTGACGTTTCCCACATGAATTTACACAAAACATTTGCAATTCCGCATGGTGGTGGTGGCCCAGGCGTTGGCCCCATCGGTGTTGGTGCTCATTTAGCGCCCTATCTACCAACGCATGCATTGGTCAAAGAGGCCGGCCCCTCAACCGGATCTAGCAGCACAACTTCAGCCCCTTGGGGCAGCGCAAGCATTTTACCAATCAGTTGGTCGTATATCACCATGATGGGTGACGTCGGTTTACGTGACGCAACGGTAACGAGTATTTTAAATGCAAACTACATCGCAAAAAAATTAGCGCCGCACTACCCGATCGTTTACAAAGGTAAAGAGGGCTTAATCGCTCATGAGTGTATTATTGATATTCGTCCACTAAAAAAATCGCACAACATAGACGTAGTTGATATTGCGAAACGTTTAATGGATTTCGGTTTTCATGCACCAACAATGTCTTGGCCGGTAGCCGGCACACTGATGATCGAGCCGACTGAATCTGAAAGTAAAGCCGAACTGGATCGTTTCTGTGACGCAATGATTGAAATTCGTAAAGAGGCTGACGCATGCCCTGATATTTTACGAAATGCTCCTCACACGGCCGAGATTCTTTTAGCTTCAGAATGGACACGACCATATACTCGCGAAAAAGCCGCTTACCCAGCTAAATGGATTAAAGCCAATAAATATTGGCCACCAGTCGGTCGGGTTGATAATGCTTACGGCGATAAAAATATTGTCTGTTCGTGCCCACCGTTAGACGATTATAAATAGGAATGTCCCAGAAGAAAGTTCTGCTCATTAGATTAGATAAAATTGGAGATTTGATCTGCACCTTACCCGTAGATCAAATCATTGATTCTAGCCTATACGACGTCACCTGGGCTTTGCAAAAAGGTATGGGTGCCGTCGCAGATCTAGGCGAAACACAACGAAATTACTTCGAATTAGATAAGGCAGATCCTAAAAAATCTGCCAAAATATTACGAGAGCTTTTACAACAAATTAAACCCGACGTAGCCATCAGCTTTCAGGCTCCGTGGTGGGTCAATTTTGAATTATTTAAGGCCCGCGTAGCGATTCGCGCCGGAGTTAAAAGCCAGTGGCATAGTTTTCTATTTTTAAATCAAGCCATCCGCCAAAAGCGTTCGCTCGCAGAGAAGCACGAACTTGATTACAACCTAGAGCTAGTTCAAAAAGCCTTCGATTTAAAACCAACGAAGCAATTTTTGTATTTCGAAATTGAAACCCCAAAAGATTTATCTGCGGTTACAAAAAACTCTTTAACACCAAAAAATTATATCGTCGTACACCCCGGAATGACGGGTTCAGCGCTAAACTGGTCACAGAAACAATACATTGAATACATTCTGCAGCAGACGGCAAAAAATAAAACCGTCGTTATTTCCGGAACCGCCAGTGACGAAGTTTATTTAAATGAAATTCGCAATGCCGTTGCAGAAAACCCAAAGGTTATTTGGCTGCAATCAAAACTAAATATGAATGAACTGGTACAAGTTTTATCGCAAGCCGAATTCGTCGTGGCCCCTTCAACTGGCGTAGCACATATTGCAGCTAGCTTAGGCGTCAAAGTTCACGGCATCTACTCACCGGTTCGTGTTCATCATCCGCGCCGTTGGGCAGCTCGTGGCCCACAAGTAGAAATTTATGTTCCCGCCGTTGACTGCCCCGGAACCCACGCCTGCATCGGCGCAACTTGTAAGTATTTTGACTGCATGGATAAACTAAAAATCTGATGGCATTATTAAAACGAAAGACAGTCCGCCTGGTCATTCGCCCTCTCGAATTAAAAGATTATCCGGTTTGGAAGAGTGCTTATAAAAATTTATTACCCGCTCAAAACATTCATGACTTTGTCGTTCCAGAAAGCCACGACACTTCACTTAAAAAATTTAAAAAAGTTCTTCAGAATCAGAAAAAAAGTCAGGTAAGCGATAAAATGTATAGCCTGGCAGTATTTAATAAAAAACAAAATCTCTTGCTCGGTAAAATAAACTTCTTGGTCACTTTGCGAAATTTTTCACAAAACGCAATTATTGGTTACATCATTTTCAATAACCACTGGGGACAGGGGTTTGGCAAAGAAGCTGTTTCAGCCGCTTTAAATATCGCCTTCAAAGATATCAAACTTCATCGTGTGGAAGCCGGAATCGAGCCCAGCAACAAAAGATCTTTGCGCCTTATAAAATCTCTTGGATTTCGTAAAGAAGGTCTTGAGAAAAGAACATTATACCTTCGCAAACAATGGGTTGATTTACTTAAGTTCGCAGTCACTAGCGAAGACCTAGAAATCAAATGGACTTGGTCGAAAAGGCCAACACCAATTCGCTGAAAACAAAAAGCCCGACCTAGGTTTGAGTACTTAAACGGTGTACACGTTGAAAGAACCTCAAACCAGATCGAGAAAAGCCCTGATCACCTTAAGAACTAATAAAATAATTCCTAAAATAACTCGAGTTTTGCGAACATACTTCCGATACTATCTATAACTCGGTAGGTGGTTATCCGACATACGAACTTCCTTTCTTTAAGGCAGGCTCAATGTCTTTGGAGTGCGGTGAAAGTTTCGTAGGTTGTCTTCCAAAATTCACGACTTAACCCGATTCTTTTTGATACACTTAGCTTCGAACTCTTCAGGCGTCAAATAATTTAATGAAGAGTGTAGTCGCTTTTTATTATAAACTTCTT
>JANPPC010000004.1:0-42842 GCA_031428275.1 Bdellovibrio sp. | reverse complement strand
CAACCGACTCGCAAAGGGCGAACAATACTCAGCTTTTGGAGTTCGCAACCATTTTAACTACAGACTTCGTCTGCTAAATATTTAAAATGTCTTGGATTTTGGATACACTTCCACCATCGAGTGAGTAGAACCGTAGAACCAGCTACAGGAACCGATGGGGTTCCCCGAGGGGCAGATCTTAGTTTTAAAAATTCTGAGGTCAAAACGAAGATTCTAGATTTTTCTAGAAAGAGTGCTGGTTCGACTAGCGTTACGAATGGTGCGCGAGGGGGGACTTGAACCCCCACGCTTGCGCATACGCCCCTCAAACGTACGTGTCTACCATTCCACCACTCGCGCGCACCTTAACTGAAACTAACTGAAGGTTCTTAATTTTTGTCATAATCAATATAAGTGGTCAAAGCAATTTAAAGCCCTACTTAGGTCTAAGTGCGCCAACCATCACGAAATCTTATAATACGAATACAAGCCCAAATTCATATTTTTGTTAACCCGATAAGGTCTAGCCGGTTGTCTTACTATTAAGAGCACGGAAGCTCGGTAAGACGGAAAGTTGACGAAGCAATCAGGATGAATGTTTCAAACCGTCTCCCCCCTAGCGGGGACTTTGGGTACAAAAAGAAGAAGTTAAGGATGACTTCTTCTGATGGAAACAAAAGGAGTTGTGATGAGTGAGTTATATGAAATTTATGTGTTTTGCGCGTTTTACTCGGGCGTGGTCATCTTCTCCTTGTGGATGACGGTAGCGGAGCGGGCCCCCTCGGTCGCTACAGTTAAAGTAAAACGAAATAGATCATAGTTTTAAAGAATAGTTCTTTGGGTTTTGGTGGTTCCCCTAGAACTTTCTTCAGCGGATGCGACGAGCATCCGCTTTTTTTTGTCTTTTGCTCGCGTGAAAAGTTTGTGTTACATAATCATTCTATGAAACTGGCCGATCTTAAATATGAATATCCCGAAGAACTGATAGCAACCGAACCATCTCGACCGACGCGGGTCATGTGGGTTGAGAAAAATCAAACACCGCAAGAATTAAACCTTCAGCAAGTGATCGAACGTATGCCCGCAGGTGATGTTTTGGTGATTAATAATACGAAGGTGCTTAAGCGTCGCGTTTTTGCCGAAGGTGAGATCGAAGTTCTGTTCTTAGACTGCGTCGACACAAAAGCCGAATCAAACACCTGGAAAGCTTTATTTCCCTCAAAAAAGTTTGCCGTAGGCGTAAGCTTAAGTCTTCCCGGTGGTTTTCAAATGAAGCTAGTAGAAAAGGGTAGGCCCCAATTGGTGGAAGTGACCCCGGCAATTAGCGAAACTGATTTTGAAAAAATGGCTGAACTTCCGCTACCGCCTTACATTCAAAAAGCCAGACAAGCCCGCCACAACGTGAGTGACGATGAATCGTGGTATCAGACCGCGTGGGCTAAAGCGCCGGGCAGCATGGCTGCCCCGACCGCTAGCTTGCATTTTTCAAAACAAGATATGCAGAAGCTGAAAGAAAAAGGCGTTGAAATTATCGAGCTGACTTTGCACGTGGGTTTGGGAACTTTTTTACCCGTCACGACCGATGATCTTGATCAGCATGCTATGCATTCAGAAGTTTACGAAATCTCTGAAGCGAACTGGCAAAAAGTGACCGAAGCTAAGGCGGCTGGGCATCACATATGGTCTTTAGGTACGACTTCAACGCGGGTGCTTGAATCGGTTGCCCGCACCGGAAAACTTTCGGGTTCAACGGATATTCTTTTGCAAGTGGGCAGTGAATTTAAAATCGTCGATCGACTGATGACTAACTTTCACCAGCCCGAATCAACTTTGCTGGCATTAGTTGCGGGATTTTTCTCGCTAGTGAAAGTGCAAGAAAGTTATCAGTGGGCCATTGCTAAAAAGTTTAAGTTATTTAGCTACGGCGATTTTTCTGTGTGGATAAAATAGCTATTTAGCCTTTTCGTAGAGCCGCAAATTAAAGTTGAATCTTATTAAGCTTACTTACGCGGCTTAAAAAATGAATGGTACCTTCTTGAAGCATAGGGCCTATAATCATCGCGAAATAGCTTTCTTCAAACTTACTTAAGATCTGTTCGTTAGTCAGTTTGGTGTCGTCGGCGCACGTATTTTTTTGAATATCGAAATAACATAAATAACATGTTTCTTCGGATAAACATTTTACGTTTGCAGCAACGATATTTTTAAGTTTTTCTAATTTTAAAATTTCGGAATACTTATTAAAGTCGCTTGAGGGTTCGATCTGGTTAGAGTTCGGAGAACTGTGAAATTGCTGTAGATCTTTCAGGGTGAAGTCTAGTGACTCGGTCCGGTATGCGTGATTTTGAGCAATTAAGTATTCATGTTTTACGCTTCTGGCTAAAACAGAATCTTTATTATCTAGCAACTGCTTTCGAAGTTCAGAAATTTTCTTTACTACCGCTTTATTTTTACGCGGAGCTTGTTCAACAACTGTTTCTAATTGCATAACATGCACCAATAATTCGGCCATAACCAGATCGGTATTTAATAGAGCGTGCTCAATACCAGCTAAGCGCTTAAGCGTAGTTTTCGCATCGGTTTTCGTTGATTTTTTTGTCATTCATTTTTTCGCGAACTTTTACGCTTGCCGAAGAAGAAATTAAAATTTGATTCATCAAGCACGCTTTAGGCCGCTCGGTCAGTGCATTAAAATAATCCGTGACCGAGATATCAGCTTTGAGATCTTTTTGAGCCACTGCGTGGCCGTAATCAGAACGCCAAAAAGTTTCACCGCAGTTATTTATGTTTTTTAGATCTAAAGCCAGTTGTGGATTAATACTAGAAGCGTTGACGGCGTCTTTAGAGGTCGATTTTTGAGACGACGCGCACGAGAGCACAAATAAAAAACTTATAAAACAGATTAATTTTTTCATAAAAAAAGATTAGCAAACAAGACTTTCGTGGGCAAACTGAACTTAATCCGAAATTAGATTATCTGGACCATTGTTTATCTTGCCCCTTGAGATAGCTATCTAGCTTTTTCGTAGCCGAAAATAGCAAGCTCTTGATCATTCACCTGGTAAAGTTCTCGGTGAATGACTTTTGTGTAATCGCCTGAATTTTTAACTTTTTCGTTCGGAAATGAAATTCTTTGTAAGTAGCATTGCATATTTGGTTTCAGGCACAGCTCAGGCATCACTTTTTTGTCTCCGCCGTTGGCTTTTCGGATCGCATTCGTAACCATTTTGTGAATGGCATTGTCACGAAGTGGGGTTGCGAATTGTTGATTCCAATCTTTGTCGAACTCTTCTTTCTGCGTTCGAATTGTTTCGAAGGGCTTTACGGCTGAATGCTCTTCGATTTGATTTTTGGCTTGCGTGGGGCTTTGGCAGCTTGTTAAAGCGGCAGCGGTCAGAATGATTAAAAGTATTTTGTTTTGCATAGCTACAGCCGATCCTAAAAGTCATTGTGAGTCAATGCGGAATCGGCTATGACCAGGCCATGCAAAATCAGATGAAATTAGGCGAATTTAAACTGCACAATAAATCGGGCAAAGCCCGCCGAGCGACCTTTATGACCGCACACGGCTCTTTCGAAACGCCGACCTTTATGGCTGTCGGTACGAAAGCCACAGTGAAGGCCATGACGCCTGAAGAGTTAAAAGACTGCGGCACGCAAGTTGTCCTGGGTAATACCTATCATCTGCACTTGCGCCCGGGCGAAAAGTTGATCAAGAAACTGGGCGGCCTGCATAAATTTATGAATTGGCACGGTCCTATATTAACCGATTCGGGAGGCTTTCAAGTTTTCTCTTTATCGGGCTTAAGAAAAATGACTGAAGAAGGTGTTGAATTTAACTCGCACCTTGATGGCGCAAAGCACTTCATCTCGCCAGAAAAAAGTATGGAAATTCAAATGGACCTGGAATCTGACATCATCATGGCTTTTGATGAGTGCTTGGGTTACCCAGCCACTGACGAGCAAATTAAAAATTCGATGGATCTAACGTACCGCTGGTTGAAGCGTTCGCATGCGGCCATGATTAGACCCGAAAGTTTATTGTTCGGCATCGTGCAGGGCGGGCTAAGCCTAGAACACCGCAAGTATTCACTTCAGCAAGTGACCAGCGTTGATTTGCCAGGTTACGCACTGGGCGGTTTTTCGATTGGTGAACCGATTCACTTGATGCATGAATTACTTCCGAATATTGCTCCGTTGATGCCCGAAAATAAACCGCGCTATTTAATGGGCGTGGGAACTCCGCTTGATTTAATTATTTCAATCGATGCGGGCGTTGATATGTTTGACTGCGTTTTACCAACGCGCGTCGCGCGTAACGGAACTTTGTACACGTGGCACGGAAAAGTCAGCATTAAGCGCACGCAATATAAAGAAGATTCGGGGCCGCTTGACCCCGAATGTGATTGTTATTGTTGCAAAAATTATTCGCGCGCTTACTTGCGACACTTATTTTTGAGTGGTGAAATATTAGGCTCAAGATTAAATACCATTCACAATTTGCATTTTTATATGACCGTCATGCGCAAAGCCCGAGAGGCTTTAGAGCAAAATCGTTGGGAAGAGTACCGCGACGATTGCTTAACGCGATTTGTAAGGTCTGATAAGGGAACTTAATCAAAGCTTGATATCTATATGCTTTAAGTGTTCAATTTTCTTTGCTTATTTAAAAAAGTAATAGGAAAGAGGATTTGAATGTTTCAATTAGTTGAGCTTTTCGCAAAGTTATCTGTTAGTACATTAGCGTTCGCGCAAGAAGTTGCAGCCCCAGCTGCAGCACCCATGCAACAGTCGCCGGCGTGGATGCAGTTCGTGCCATTCGCAGTTATCATAGGTGTGTTTTATTTTTTCCTTATTCGCCCGCAAGCTAAGAAACAAAAAGAAACTCAAAGTTTTCTATCGGCTTTAAAAGTGGGTGATCAAGTGATTACACAGGCGGGTATTTTAGGTCGCATCACGGCTTTAACCGAGCAAGTGGCGACCATTGAAGTTGCCAACCAAGTTCAAATCAGAATCATGCGCGGACAGATTTCAATGTCGCAAGAAGTATTACAAGCTAAGAAAGAGGTAAAGTAACATGGACGGACTTCGCTCACGCACATGGCTAGCCGTTATCGGTGTTATTGCTTCTATTATTTTTGTTATCCCGAATGTTGTTGATACAAGTAAATTAGCTTGGTGGCCAAATGGAAAGCTGAATTACGGCCTAGATATCCAAGGCGGAATTCACTTAGTTATGGGCGTCGATGTTGACAGCGTCGTTGGTACAACGGTAACACGTCAAACTTTGGCTTTGAAGTCTGAACTTACAAAAGAGAATATCTCAGTTAAAGAATATCAAACGACAAATGCAAAACAAGGCGCTTTCAATGTCTTAGCGGCTTCGGCTGACGATGCTCAAAAAGTTGAAGCGTACCTTAAAAAAAATTACGCAACGACCTTGCAGATTTTGTCAGTTAAAGGTGACGTAGTTGAAGTCAAATATTTCGATGCTTCGTTGATGGAACAAAAGCAAAATATTATTCACCAAGCGATTGAAACAATTCGTAATCGTATTGATGAATTCGGTGTCGCCGAGCCTTCAATCACTCAGCAAGGTGCAGATCGTATTTTAATTCAGTTACCAGGTATGGCAGATGCTGAAAAAGCAAAGCAGCTTATCAATACAACAGCTAAGCTTGATTTTATGATTGTTTCATACGAAAAAAGCGCTGAAGAATTACGTAAGCTGATTACCGAAGCTGAAACAGCAGGTAGCTACGCGATTACGACGCTGAAGTACTCTGATTACGTTTCACGTTTAAATAAAGACTTGGAAGGTAAATTACCTGCGAAGACTTTAGTTTATTTTGAAAAAGCAGCGAATGCTAAAACAATGGAAGCGGGCGCAGTGCCTTACCTTCTTAAAACGGATACAGATTTAACAGGCGATCTTTTAGATAGTGCTGCGGTTAGCTTTGATCAATTCGGAGCTCCGGAAGTTTCTTTAAAATTTAACTCGGTTGGTGCCACAAAATTTGGCGACTTAACGGGTTCAAACTTAAATCAACAGATGGCTGTCGTTCTTGATCGTATCGTTAAAACAGCGCCCCGAATTAATTCAAAAATTCCAAATGGCCAAGCGGTTATTACCCTAGGTAGTGCACGAAGCCGTGAAGAATCGATGGCCGAAGCGCAGTTGATTTCAACTGCGTTACGCGCCGGTGCCTTACCAGCTACGCTTGAGCAATTAGAAGAACGTCGGGTAGGCCCATCACTGGGTGCTGATGCCCTTGCAAAAGCCAAGATGGGATCTTACATCGGTTGTTTATTGATCGTTCTATTTATGATTGCTTACTATCGTCAAATGGGTTTGATCACGACTGTTTCATTAGCGATCAATATTTTAGCGGTTTTTGCATTACTGGGCTCACTAGGTGCCACATTAACTTTGCCGGGTATTGCAGGTATGGCTTTAACGGTCGGAGTCGCGGTTGATGCGAATGTTCTAATTAACGAACGTATTCGCGAAGAATACGCAAACGGAAGCGGAATTAAAGCGGCGATCGAGGCCGGTTACTCTAAAGCGATGTCGGCGATTATCGATTCGAATGTAACGGTGGCGGCGACGGCATTGATCTTACTTTATTTCGGTACGGGCCCCGTGCGAGGTTTTGCGGTTACGTTATTGGTCGGAATTGTGACCACGATTTTCGCAAACGTATTCGTATCAAAAGTAATTACAGATAATTTAGTACACCGCTTTGGTGTTAAGAAACTTTCGGTTTAGGAGCTACCATGTCTAAAGCATATAATGTTACAGAATCTGAATCGTTTGGCCGCTTTGACTTCGTAAAAGGTTTAGGACTTTTCGGCGGTATTTCGATTGTACTGGTGATCATTTCTTTAATTTACTTATCAGTGCGTGGCATCAACTACGGTATCGATTTTAAAGGTGGAACCGAGATCCAGGTTAAGTTTGGTAAAGAAATTAACATCGACGAAATTCGTAAATCTTTAGAAACGATGACTAGCCTAGGTGAACTTGGCGTACAAGGCTTCGGTGAAGGAAATGAATACATCGTGCGTTTTCAAGGTGAAGCGGGCGCAAATGATAAAGAAACAAACGATAAGTTAAACGCCTCGATCGCCCAGGTGCGCGAGAAAATCACTACGGGTTTTGCGGCCTTCGAGCCCGAGATTCGCCGAGTTGATACAGTGGGTCCTCAAGTTGGTGGTGAACTCAAGCGTAACGGTTTTTTAGCCGTATTTTATTGTTTACTAGTCATTCTAATCTACGTAGCTGTTCGTTTCGATTATAAATACGCTCCTGGAGCTGTGTTGTGTTTATTTCACGATGCCGTGATCACGCTAGCTATTTTTATCGCCGTTGGTAAAGAAGTGAACGTTCCGATTTTGGCCGCGATTCTTTCATTAATAGGCTTTTCGCTTAATGATACGATTGTGGTCTTCGACCGACTTCGTGAAACTGAACATTTGTACAAAAATAAAACTTCGAAGTTTGTCATCAATCGCGCGATTAACGATATGCTAGGTCGTACGCTGATCACTTCGGGTACGGTTTTTGTCAGTTCGTTGTGTTTATTTATTTTTGCAAATGGTGTGGTTGCAGATATCGCGTTTGCACTTTGTATTGGTATTTTCTTCGGGTCGTATTCGTCAATTTACGTAGCCGCTCCGACCATTTTAATCATGGAAAAATTGAATCTGGCACCGAAAAGAGCTTAATCTTTTCGGTCTTTTGTAAAATATGAGGTCAATTCATGCCGGTTTGGAAAGAGCGTCTAAGCCAAACTCCGAAGTTGTTGGGTCCGTTTCCGGACCTAATTGCTCGGGTATTAGCCTCGCGTGGGTTGACGCAAGAAAAGTTAGACGAATTATTAAACCCGAAACTAGGTGAGTTAAAAGACCCTAACCTGATGTTAGGTATGGACTTAGCCGTTAAGCGTATCGTTCAGGCCTATAAAAATTCTGAAAAAATTTGTATATATGCCGATTTCGATTTAGACGGCACCAGCGGTTTAGCGATCTTAAAAACGGGTTTAGAAAAAATCGGTTTTAAAGATGTCGCGTATTATCAGCCACGCAGATTGTCGGAAGGTTACGGCTTTCACGCAGACGCTGTTGAAGAATTAAAGCATTTAGGCATCAGTTTAATTATCACCGTCGATGTGGGTATTACTTCGTACAAAGCCTTTGAGAAGGCGAATGAGCAAGGCGTTGATGTGATTTTAACAGATCACCATTTACCTGGCGAAACCTTGCCTAAAGCTCTTACGATTGTAAATCCCAATCAGGGAAACTGTCATTCGGGGTTAGGTTACCTGTGTGGAGCAGGCGTCGCATTTTATTTACTACGTGCTGTTAAACGTGCGTTTTATGAAGACGTAGCTTTACCTAAGAACGAGTGGGATTTAAAAGAAGTTTTAGAATTTTTCTGCATTGGCACTTTAACTGATATGGTTCCGTTAATAGAAGACAATCGCGTTTTAGTGAAGCACGGCCTGGTGGCTTTGTCGCAAACTAAGAAAGCGGGTCTTAAAGCATTACTTGAGGCTTTAGGGTTAGACGGCCGCGAATTAACCTCACAAGACGTGGCCATTCGCTTTTCTCCAAAATTGAACGCACTATCACGCATGGAATCGGACATCTTACCGGCACAAATTTATTTAGAAACAGATGATCGTAAAGCGCAGCAAATGGTGTCGCGTGTTTTAGAAAATAACCAAACTAGACAAACACTTCAAGGTGACGCCGAAGTAAAAGCGATGCGTATGCTTGAAGGATGGAGCGAACCTGACTTCGTCTTCGTTAGTTCAAAAGATTTTCACCGCGGTATTATTGGCCTGATTGCAACTAAACTTTCGCAGACATTTAATCGCCCTGCATTTGTCGGTTCAGAAAATTCGGAAGGAATGATCGTCGGAAGCTCAAGAACTCCACCGGGATCTGAGGTCAGTTTAGTTGAAGCTCTTAAAGGTGCTTCCGATGTATTAAACCGTTTCGGCGGGCATGCCGCCGCGGCCGGGTTTGAGCTGCATAGTTACAACCAAGTAAAAGTGGTTGATAGGTTCCGCGCTTATTTTCTAAAACTAAAAGCGAACCCCACAAGCTTAGCGATTGATTTTGATACCTCGGCCGATTTGTCAGAGGTTAATCCGAACGTGATGAAATGGTATGATTTTATGGGGCCCTACGGTGTGGGCTTTCATGTGCCGTTGATTCGTTTTGATCAACTTACTTTAGTATCTAAAAAAGAGTTAAAGGGCGGTCATCTGAAGTTGAATTTTTCTGATTCAGGTAAAGCCAGCCAAGTCGACGGGCTTTTATTTTCACCTAGCGAAGAGATTAAAAGTCGCATCGAAGTGGGTAAAGTCTATCAAGTTCTGGGTGAGATGCAGTGGAATTACTTTAATGGTCGAAAAACCATTCAGCTATTAGTAAAGGACGTAAAATCTTTATGAAAAGTAAATCGGTGGTTCTATTGTCTTCGGGTTTAGATTCGAGTGTTAATTTGTATGCCGCCATTAGAGATAGCAATGTTCAGTTAGCCTTAACATTTAATTATGGACAGCGAGCCGCTCGTAAAGAAATTGAATGTTCAAAACGTTTAACCGAAATTAATAATATTCCCCACCAAGTTATTGATATTCCGTGGCTAAAGAATTTAGGTAATTCATCCTTAACACAAAAAGATGGTCAAATTCCGACCGGCAAAAATGTTTCATTAGATAATAAAAAAATCTCTGAAAAGTCGGCGAAGACTGTCTGGGTGCCAAATCGTAACGGTATCTTTTTAAATATTGCGGCCGGTTTTGCTGAAAGCCTAGGTGCGGGAACGATCATTCCTGGTTTTAACGTAGAAGAAGCTGCCACTTTCCCCGATAATAGTTTTGATTTTATTCGCGCGACACGAAAAAGTTTATCGTACTCGACGGCCAATCAGGTCGATGTTCAGTGTTACACGATCAATATGACAAAGGCGGGTATCGTCGAACTCGGAAAAGATTTGCTGGTACCTTTTCAGTACACTTGGCCTTGTTATCTTGATAATGCTAAATGGTGCGGCGAATGTGAATCTTGTCAGCGAGCAAAGCGCGCATTTAAAAATGGTCACGTTGATGTATTAGGAAATTTTGAAAAATGATGAAAACCTATTTCGTTGAAAAAAAATTAGATTACGATGGTTCGCAGTTGGCTCCGCTGTTTGGTTATGTTCAACACAAGATTCACGGCGATTCGATCATTGCCTTTTTTGGCGCGTGTGATGTTTCACTTGAGCACATGGTCGACGCCGAAGACTTCGTGGTCGGAGCGCTGATTAAATCAGATTTAATGCTGCACTTTATTGTCGAGATGTTCGGGCAGAGTTTGTTTTCGGCCGTCACTCAGCAAAGATTGCTGGTTTCAATCGCGCAGAATTTGCTAGATAAGAAGTTACGTCGGTCGGGCGATGATCTTTATTTAGACCATTCAGCTGGAGCAAAAAAATTAAGTGTTTCGATAGCTTCTAATTCAAGTGTGTCGGCGATGATTCACCTAGGAATAAATATCGAAAATAACGGAACACCGGTCCCAACTTGTGCACTGAAAGATTTTGGGGTTGAACCCAAGGCTTTCGCTCTTGAATTGATGAGCCGATTTAGCGACGAATACAATTCAATCATCGAAGCGACTCAAAAAGTAAAGCCCTTGGTTTAACGATTTACGACAGATCTTCGGCCGGAGTTGAAGACCCGCCCGTCGAAACCTTTAGTTTTGTCGTCGCGTAGGCGTGGTTACAAAGTAAACTGGCGATTCGGCGGTACTCACTTAATAAGTCTAAATGGATTGAACTGGTATTGATCGTTTCACGTAGTCCTCGGTTTAGACGCGAAATATGATTTTCGCGAAATGAAATTTCTAATTTAGCTAAATCGCGCTTTAGCTGAATAGCAAGTTCGCACATCTCGGGGTTGTCATAGGCGTTGATACCCATAGAAGCCACTTTAACCACCTGCGAATGCATCAGGCGAATTTCTTGCAGGCCTTCAGCCGAAAATTCGAGCTTCAAAGCATGTTTTTTTGAAGCGAGCGTGCGAATATTAATATCGATTGAATCGGCTGCGCGTTCTAGATCGCTAATGAACATAATTGTATTCATAATATTTTGGTGCACGACCGTCGTACTTTTATTTGCATGATCCAGCAAAAACATTTTTATCTCGCGGTACAAAAAATCAACTTGATTGTCGCGGTCTTTGATCGACTGCACAAGCACCGGGTCTTCAGCTTCAAAGAGATGAATTGAATCTTTTATCATGCCCGAAACGATGTCAGCCATACGCATGATTTCACGTTGGGCATAAGAAATAGCGAGCGAAGAATTTTGGTAAGTGTCTAAAGTCAAAAACTCGGCGCCGAATTCGTCGCTGGCGGTTTTCGGAAACATTTTTTCAATAAGCACAGTGCCCTTATTAATAAACGGAAAAAATAATAAGGCCGACGCGATATTAAAGAAGAAATGGGAATTTGCAATTAGTCGCGAAGCGGGGGCATCAAAAGTTTCTAGAAAACTTAAAAAATAGCCCGTGATCGGATAGAAAATAAGTACGCTGACTGTTTTGTAGAAAAAGTGCGCCCACGCGACTTGCTTACCGATGTAGTTACTGTTAGCTGCAGCAACTAGGGCTGTGGCTGTCGTACCGATATTGGCTCCGTAGACCCAGATCACGGCGTCGTGCGCTGAGATCACTCCGGCCGTAGCTAAGCTCATCGCTAGACCGATCGTGACCGCGCTACTTTGCACCAATGCACAAAAGATCATTGAAACTAAGAACGAATAAAACGCGTTATCGCGTAAGGTTTGAAAAAGTTCTTTCAAGAATTCAACTTGCGCAAAAAAGTGCGAGCTGATTGAAATCATTTTTAGACCTACAAATAAAAGTCCGAAGCCCATCAAAACGGTCGCTAAATTTTTGAAGATCGGCTTTTTGGAAGTAAAGTAGATAATGAATGAAATCGAAAACAAAGGTAAAGCGTACGACGACAAATCAAATGAAATTAATTGTACAGTTAACGTCGAGCCGATGGCCGTTCCGATTATAATTCCCATCACTTGCTTCAAGCGGATCACGCGCGCGTTGCCTAAACCGACCAACATCGAAGTGACTGCGCCCGAGCTTTGTAAGATGGTGGTCAAGGCGACTCCGACGCTAATTGATAAAAACTGCGATTGCGAAATTTTATTCATCAGTGCTGTGATTCGGGAAGCCATTAGTTTTTGTAAACTAGTCGAGGCCATAGAACTTCCGTACAGAAAGAACGAAACCCCGGCGACTAAAATCACGAAATAAGAGTTATGAAAATCAAGCATGGCGAAACGACTTGGGTTTTAAAGTTGCAAACATGGCTTTATTTTATCAAAGTAATGACATGTCATCCAGCACGAATCTTAAAAACGTCAAAAATATTGAAGTTGTAGCCCTAGCACTTAAGCGGCAGCTCGATGGTCGGTACTTAGTCGTTCGTCGTGGGCCGGGCCAGTCGGGTTCTGGCGACTGGGAGTTTCCGGGCGGTAAGATAGAACCAAACGAAAGCCAAAGGCAGGCCTTGGTGCGTGAAATCGAAGAGGAGTTAGGCTTTCTCATCGTCGAAGATAAGTTGGTCTATCTAGCAAAGAATACCCACGCCTATCCTGAAAAGACAGTGCAGCTATTTTTATGGCAACTGACACTAAACGAAATTCCCGAAATCACTTTAACTGAGCATGACAAGCTCTGTTGGTGTGATTCAAACGAGATGATGGGCTTAGGGCTTAGTCAGGCTGATATACCGTTTATTACGAAGCTAGAATAATTTTAATTATTCTAGAAAATAATTTTTTTCATTATAATTTGGAAGACGACAACTAGGGTTTTTTCCAAAAATTCGGTAGCGGTTTTTTGCTACGTAATCATAGACAAGGTCTCGTAAAAAATTTGGAAATACTGAACCAACTAGTGCTAGTAACGTCCACCAGCCACCGAGTACAAATAATATTCTTAAAACGGCTTTCGATTTACGATGCACAGCTTTACCTTCAGTTAAAATAACTGAATCAAGACCAAGGTCTTGCTGAGTTAATAGAGATTTGGCTGATTCAGATTGGAGCGGCGAGAAAAAAAAATGGTGCTTGAGGTCTCGCTTAAGTACGAAATCTACGAAACCATTACATAGTGGGCAGACGCCATCAAAAAAGATGATTCTTTGCATGCTTAATAATACAATAAAGCGATAGAGGAGTCGAGCGTGTCCCTGACCAAGCGGCCTTTTTTTATTTTTCCGCTGACTAATATGAACTTGTTTCCGCGCACGACGAAGCCGTTACATATTTTTGAGTCCCGTTATATTCAGATGGTTCAAGAGTCGATCGCAAAGCAAATCCCGATTGCGATTTGCTTTGTTCCGGAAGGCTCGACTGAGATTCGCGAAATCGCTGGTTTCGGCATTCCCAAAATTATTGAAAACCGAGATGATCAAACGATGCTGATTTTTTTAACCGGAGCTGGTCGCGTGCGACTGTCGATCGATCAAATTGAAATTGAAAATGGGTTACAGACGGCTCCCGGAGTTCTGCTTACAGACAATATGACTTTAAGTGAAGATTTGCGTCCGAAGTATTTAGCTTTAAGCGAAGCGCTGCTGCGCTGGATACGACAGCATATTCCAGACCCTCAGCAACGGGAGATTTTTATCCGTGGACTGAATGGCCCACAAGATGTCGTCGGCGCTTTTTCGGCCTACCTGGTTTTTGACTATGATCTGCAATACGAGATGATGGAGATCATACCGATAGGCAAGCAGATTATTTTTCTTTATCGTTTGTTAGAGTCGGGTAAGCTTACAAAAGTTTGAAGTAGGCGTGCCCACAACGCATGCGCAATGATCAAATGAGCGATCTTTAAATAAGCCGGAGAAAGTGTCAGTAAGGTAATGACCCCTACAATCATGGCCAGCATAAATTCGTAAGCCAATCGAGTTTGACCTTTCATAAAACACCAGCTTATAAAGGCCATCACAAGTATGCTCGAAAAAAGCGGGTGCAATATTCTTAGACGTATAAACGGATGCACCGTGTGCGAGAAGTCATCCATAATACCTTGAATGACTGAGACCGACGGAAATAAAGTTGTCGAAAGGGCGGCGACCGCGCCAGTGATTGGTAAAATTAAAAATACAAGCAAGATCCACTTATAATTTATTTGATAAGACTTCGTTGGATCTTTTTTAAAGCTTAAATAAAAAAGGTAAGTGATTCCCGTCAGAAAGAAACTATTCAACTGGTGAAAAATCATGACAGCCATTCGCGCGAAAGAGTCATCGACCGTAACTAGTTTGCCTTTAACTAAAACCGCCCCAAGTAAAGCTTCGGAGATCATAAGCAGCAGTAAAGCTAAATTAATATTCTTTACAAATTTGGAAACCGCAGCTCCGCGAATTTTAAAAAAAATAAATATAACGATAAGCCCGTATGTTCCACTCATCAGGCGGTGACCGTATTCGATCCAAGTTTTTTTATGGGTAAAGGTGGGTATAAAATCACCATCGCACAAAGGCCAGTGGTCGCCGCAACCATCGCCTGAATGAGAAATACGAACCCACGCACCCCACGCGATCACCAGTAAGGTGTATAACCAGAAATAAAATAAAAATCGGGCCCATTTTTGTTGATCAATCGTTCTCGTAAATTTATTCATAAAGACCCATGCCAAGTTTCACCCTGACCTCTAGACTTTTGCTAAGTACGGATCAATAACTTTTCGCGCATTAATGTCGGCTTTTAAAACTGACAAGAAAATAAAAACCCCTCCGGTTTTTCGATCTAAGAATAAAATTTCGCGGGGAGGGCTGCGTAGGTCAAAATTCTTAAACTGAATCGCTTTTTTGACGACTCGGCCTGGTAAATCTGAATTTTTCCAGTGGTAAGTCCCATCGATCTGAAAAGGTTCAACAGTTTCGTAGCAGAAGTCAGTGAAAGCCTTAATGTATTCAGGTTTGTCGCCTTTGACAATAAACCCAAGCTTTTCGGATGCCGCTAAAAACATTTTATTATCTTTTAGAATCGATCCTTTTATCATATGGCGATAGCTTTGCATGAAATCAGCGCTAAACCCCCGGCAGGCACCAAAATCAAGTAATACCAAGCGATCGTTCCCAAGCGAGTCAATCTGAACTTTGTAATTTCCTAAGTGGGGGTCTGTTTGAATCAAATTCCATTCGAAGATTTCTTTAAAATAAAGTTCTAAAAAACTCTCTGCAAGGCGATCACGACGTTTTTGCGATAGCGACTGCACAAGTGCATGATCAGCCTTAAGGCCGTCAACGTATTCAGTCGAAAGAACATGTTTGTTTGAATAACGTAGATAAACTTTCGGCACTAAAAAGCGCGCATCATGCTTAATTAAATCACGATACTGAATCGTTAACTGCGCCTCATTATCGTAATCAAGTTCTTGGCGTAGCATCGATTTTACTTCTTCAAAAACGGGATTCAAATCTAAACCACTGGGAAGTACTTTAGATAATTTAAGTAGAGTTTTCAAAGCAGATATATCGGAATCGATCGCCTTATCAACATCGGGGTATTGAATTTTAATTGCGATGAATTCGCCGGTCGACTTAATACGAGCCTTATGAACTTGGCCCATCGAGGCTGAACCAATTGATACCGGATCAATCTCTAATTCATCTAATAAGTCTTTATTTAAATACTTTGCTAAGTACTTTTTCATCGTCGCCCATTCGATCGGAGGCGACTCTGACTGTAGGCTTTTTAAAATTTGATTCGCCTGAGGCGGAAAAAAATATTCGCCGTACATAGACAGCATCTGGCCGGCCTTCATCAGGCTTCCTTTAAGCTCGCCTAACTCTTTGGCGAACGTGACCGCTTGAGAATTTAAAAAATCGTCTAAAGGTGTCTTGCTTATTTTTGAGCCGGCGTACTTGAGCCCCGCACCTAAACCAAGTTTGGCGACGCTGAAGCTTCGCGACATCAAAGAGCTTTTAATATTTTTGAGTTCTTTTTTTTTATCTGACATTTTATTACCCGATTCTAGCAGGTTCTGCTAAGATGTCCAATTATGGTTACAAAGAAGTTAAGTACAAAAACCCAATTGACAATTTTCTGGTTTAGACGTGATTTACGCTTCGACGACAATGCTGGATTGTATCAAGCGCTTAAAAATCACAAACATGTGCAACCGCTTTTTATCTTCGATGAAAAGATATTAAAAAGTCTGCCTAAACAGGATGCGCGCGTTCAATTTATTTATCAAACGATTCAGAATTTAAAACACGAGATGCAACAAAAAGGTTCAGATCTGTGGGTTAAATACGGAGAACCTTTAAAGATTTTTAAAGAGCTTGTTTTAGAATACGATGTCGACGTCGTTTACGCCAATGAAGATTATGAACCTGTAGCCTTAAAGCGCGATGAATCGATTAAGCAAGAGTTGGCAGAAAAATTGATTCAGTTTTTAAAATACAAAGATCAGGTTATCTTCGAAAAAAACGAAGTCATGACTGATTTGCAAAAACCTTACACTGTTTATACTCCTTACAAAAAGAAGTGGCTGGCAGCACTAAGTCCGTATTATTTAAAATCTTATCTGAACAAAAAATATCAGATGAATTTAAACCAGTCCCAGGAAAGTTCAAGTATCCCTAGCCTCAAAGATATGGGTTTTGAAAGTGCGACTTTCGAATATCCGCCCAAAGAGGTTTCAAAAAAACTTCTGGAAGAATATAGCGAAAAAAGAGATTTTCCGGCGCTTTCTGCGACTTCGCATTTGGGTTTACATCTTCGCTTTGGTACGGTCAGTGTTCGCGAGTGCGCGCGCGAAGCTAAAAAGCTTAAAGCAGATGTTTGGTTAAGTGAATTGATCTGGCGCGATTTCTTTATGCAGATACTTTGGAACTTTCCGCATGTTGAGAAATCAAGTTTTCGGCCGCAATATGAAACAGTGGCTTGGCGAACCAATCATGAAGAATTTGAAAAATGGAGTCTAGGTCAAACAGGTTACCCTATGGTTGATGCCGGAATGCGAGAGCTAAACGCCACAGGCTTTATGCATAACCGCGTTCGTATGGTGGCGGCCAGCTTTTTAACCAAACATTTATTGATGCACTGGCTGTTAGGTGAAAGATATTTCGCCGAAAAATTACTAGACTATGACTTGGCCGCAAACAACGGAAATTGGCAGTGGTCAGCTGGCACGGGATGCGATGCGGCTCCGTACTTTCGTATCTTTAATCCGGCCTCGCAATTAGAACGTTTTGATAAAGATTTGAAATATATTAAAAAGTGGGTTCCTGAGTACGGGACCGATCGGTACATTAAGCCGATGGTCGATCACACGTTTGCTAGAGACCGTGCACTTTCTGAATTTAAAAAGGCGCTCAAATGAAAATACTTATGACAGGGGCAACAGGTTTTGTCGGTAAACGTTTAGGCTTAATGCTTCACGAAGCGGGGCATGAGATTACGATCGTGACTCGAAAGACGAGCTCGGCCAAGTCGGCTGTGTCTTATCCCGCGAAGTTTATCGAATGTGATTTGCAAACCACCGCATTAAAAGCCAATGATTTCGTAGGTATCGATGTGATTGTTAATCTGATCGGCGAAACGATCGACGGACGCTGGACTTCGGCAAAGAAAAAAGAAATTTTAAATTCGCGTATTTTAAGCGCATCGCATTTACTACATAACTGCCCAAGAAATTTGAAAACGATTATTACAGCTTCGGCGCAAGGTTTTTACGGCGATCGTAAAGATCAAACTGTAAATGAAAATTCGCCAGCGGGCTCGGGCTTTTTAGCTGATGTTTGCGTTCAATGGGAGGCCCCATTTAAAGACTGGCAAGCCAGTTCAGAAACCCGTGTTGTGATATTGCGGCTAGGAATCGTGCTTAGTCGTCAGGGTGGGGCTTTAAAGAAATTAATTTCGCTTTTTAAAAAGAATTTAGGCGCTGTTTTGGGAAATGGTCAGCAGTGGATGAGTTTTATCAGTCTAGAAGATCTGTGCAGAGTTTTTAGGGAGTCCGTAATAAACACGCAGTATAGCGGCGTGATCAATGCGGTGACTGAGCACCCTGTGCAAAATAAAGAGTTTACTAAGCAGTTAGTGAAAGCACTTGATGTGATTCAGCTTCCGAACGTGCCGCGATTCGTGCTAAGGGCTTTACTTGGCGAAATGTCAGCTCTGGTTTTAGACTCAACTAAAGTTGAACCTTTGTGCCTTCAAAAATTAAAATTTCGGTTTCAAGAGCCGACTTTAGCGGATGTTTTTTCTAATGAAATTGAAAGTTAAATAACGGCTAGTGTTTAAATGGCTACGTTGTGCCCTTTTTCAGAGTCTGTCCGACACCTCGGTCGAGTTTCTGTAGAGCCAGTTTTTTAACGATCTCCGATAAGTCATTGCCGAGCAAAAATTTTAAAAATATTCTTTAAGTTATGAAGATTGAAGTTCATAGTCCATATCAATCAGTCATTGAATGTGAAGATTCAGGCAAAGTAGACGGTGCCTGTGTCATTCGTGCTATCGGGCCGCTTAGTTTGCTGAATCGTCTACAAGAGTTAAGGCAAGCACAGGGCGATAACCCTAAAATGTGGTCTTTAGAAGCGGCCACTAACGACGATTTACTAATCACCGAATTTATTCTTAAGTTGAATCAAAAGCCTGCTCTGGTCTACAAACACGAAGAACTCTGCCACTGCCGAATGGTAGCCGCTGAAAAAGTTCATTCTGCGATTAAGCAGGGTTGTCGAAATGTAAAAGACATAGCTCGCACCACTCTTGCTGGAACCGGCTGCGGCAGTTGCCGCTCGGACATCGAAAGTATTTTTGAAGATTTAGCAATTAAGAACTAGTTATTAGCTGGGCGCTAATAAGGGCGTCAATACGGCTTTCAATTTGTTCGGTTGACGATTGCACCCAGGCTCCGGCTGAATAAAGATGCCCACCACCGTTGAATGATTGGGCCCATGATAAGACTTCGTGAGTGCGGCTACGAAAGCTTAACTTGTAATAATCTTTGGCTTCTTCGCGAATTACGATCGCGATATCCAAACTTTGTATTCCCATAAATAGGTCAACGAAGTCACTGACGTCGTCGGCTTCAAGTTGGTGCTGCTGAAGATCTTGTTTGGTGATTTTGATCAGCGCGATTTTATTTGTATTTTTATAGGTAACCATTCGTATTAAAGCGGCCAGATAATTCATTTTTTGAATGGTCCAATTATCATAGAGATTCTGCTGAATTTTTGAATGATCTGCACCCGCTTCGATGAGCTCTGCACCCATTAAAAGAGGTCGTGCCGAGCCGCGGATAAATTTAAAATTTTGTGTATCAAAAATCAAACTAGCGTAAAGCGCAGTCGCGATTTTTTGGTCAAATTTAATATTAAGTTTTTTAATTAAAGTGAATACAATTTCGCCGGTGCAGCAGGCACTTTCGTCGATGTGGTAAGTGACATGAGGTAATACTTTTTTTACAGGTACATGATGGTCGACGAAGTGAAGCGCTATTTGCTTTTCTTGTAAAAAGCCAAAGAGCGGAGCGCAAAGCAAAGGGTCGTGTGTGTCAAAAATAAGTACGAGGTCTTGTTCAGAAAATGGCAAAGTATCTAAGCTGGACGAAGAAAAAATTTCGATATCCTTGGTTAAAAAGTCATAACGCTTTGGCGCTTGATCATTGTGAATAATGTGAACTTTTTTACCCAAGCTTTGCAAAGCATAGTAGGCGGCTACTTCGCTACCAAGTCCGTCTCCGTCTGCATTTTTATGAGTCGAAAGCCAAACTGTATTTGCCGCTAAAATCTGCTCAGATAAATTTCCAGTTAGAATCATCTGACTATTCTATTTTGACGCAGCATAGTCTGTCCTCATGTGATTGTGTATATGGTATATTTTAGGTATAAAATAGGGCTTTTGTATGGTCCTATTGGCCAGGCTAAAGCTAGCCGCAAAAGTAAGCACCCAGAAAGGTACTCTCATGGCGCAAGATAATTCATCTGCAACACTTCCAATTACCGCACGCGGTAAACTCATGCTTGAATCAGAATTAAAAAAATTAATCCACGAAGAACGTCCGGCAATTATTAAAGCAATTGAAGAGGCGCGTGCACATGGTGATATAAGCGAAAATGCTGAGTACGATGCGGCTAAAGAGCGCCAGGGTATGATCGAAGGTCGTATAGGAGAAATTCAGTTTAAGCTTTCGGGCGTTGAATCAATCGATCCGGCAACCATTAAATCAGACAAAATTGTTTTCGGTGCCACGGTAGAAATTCAAGATACCGAGACCGACGAAAAATCAACTTACCAAATTGTTGGAGTAGATGAAGCTGATGTTAAAAAAGGTATGATTTCGATCATTTCACCGATTTCACGTTCTTTAATCGGTAAAAAAGTGGGCGATCTCGTCACCGTTCAAAGTCCTAAAGGCGATAAAGAATTCGAAATTATTTCCTTTAAATTCGTGTAAGGCAGATGAGTCGCGCGGTCATTGATCAACCTGGGGCGCGTATTGCCATTATTGGCCTGATTTTATCTTTCTGTTTGGGGTTTTTATTAAAATCCCAAATGACTCCGGCGCGTATACAAACGCAATTGCAAAAAGTTGTCAGCCGTTTAGAAAAAGATTTCGTGGTCGACTTCGAAGAAGCCCATGTCAATCTATCTAACTGGGGTTTACCGTGGCCGCGTTTAGAAATTAACCGCGTACGTTTAAGCCCTAAAAAAACTATTTGCCAAGCTTCGCAAGTATTTATCGAACAAATTGAAATTCCCATATCTTGGACGGCGTTGCTTTTTTCGCAGAATGCGGTCGAAGCCGTTAGGGCTCATCAAGTTGAATTGCGCATTGGTGATCTTGATGATTGTTTAAATGCGGACAAGGTTTCTGCGAAAGTAGATCAAGATTTAGCGCCGCCGGATCAGTCGGTCACCGGTGTAAACTTGACATCTACGGGTGAAAATATTTTTCAGCGCCGTACAAATTCGCTGTTAAAAGATATTTATATTGATCAGTTAAAAATAATTTTAAAAAATCAGTTTCAGCAGCCCATTGTGCTAAGACAACTGAATGTTAATTTAGAATATGTTAAGCAGAACTTGAGTCAGATCAATATTAAGTCTAGAATTCTTGCGCTTAATGATCCAAAGAGTGGTGTTTTTTATTTAGTCGGAGAACTTACGGGCGCCGTGAAGGCGTCAGAAAATAAATTAATTGAAGCACAAATTAATTTGAAGGGTCGCATGCTAGACGGCGACTTACAGCTGTTTTCGCAGTTCAATTCAGTAGCAAATAAGCTGACTTACGAAGTTTCGACTAAGCGGGTTTCGGCCAAAGCATTTCTGCCCTTAGTTAAGCTTGATGGGTTCGAAGCGGTTTTTGAAAAGTGGCCAGTAAACGTTACTTTTGATGTAACTGGCGTGACTGACTTTGCATCGAGTGATCCGTTTATTGCTGTTAAAGTAGGTCAATTTGAAATGAGTGGTGCGCGCACGAAAATGGTAGCGCGTGATTTGCAATTAGAAATTAAAAATAAGCAATTCAGCATAAATTCTTTTGTTATGCTGATTGATCGACTGCCGCTCAATCAATTTAAAAATATACCGACACTCAAAAATGATTTGAACAGTTTTGAAGACCTGGGCGATATCAGAGCCGAAGTGAATTTCATCAATCCAAAAAATTGGACAATGGATGGTTCTTTATTGAATACATCCTTTATTTTTTCGAATCGCGGTACGCGCGAATTACAAAAAATCGATTCGGTTCAATTTCATTCAACTCATAAAGCCGGTGAACATCAGCTGCTGTTCACCGAATTTAAAGTTAATGATCAAATTATACAGGGCCAGCTCGAGGCTGAATTCAACGAAAGAAGCAATTCGCTGAATGCTAAAATGAATTTAAGCGGTCAATTATTGAACCCTAAAATTTGGCAGCAATTAACACAAATTGAACAAGCACCTGACGTTAAAATGACGTGGAGCTATAAAAAATCAGGCGATCTGCGACAGCAAGTTTATTTATCAGCTCCCGAAATAAGTTTTGAGGGCTATACGATTAAAGATCTGCAAATTGATTTTATTCAAGCGCAAGCGAATGCAGACGACCAAAGCTTAGTCTTAAATATGAAAGCTAAAGAAGCAAAAATTAATGTAGCCAAGCTTAACGATACCTCGACTTCGGCTATTTTTAGCGCTGAATCTGGTTTGCAAGAAGCCGAGTACATCGCTCATAAATTACATCTTAATTTAAAAGGTTCGAGCTGGAAAAATATGAGTTTTGATTTTGATATGGGCCTAGCTAGTGTCGGCGATACGATTCAAAATGCCGAGCTGAAAGCGAAAGGGCAGTGGAAAAATGACGACACCCTTGACGCTGGGGCAACCTTACAGAACGGCACACGTATAATTAAATACAATATGACTAAGTCGGTGCAGAATAACGATGTTATCTTAACTCCCGTTAAAACTCAAAGTTCTCAACCAACCCAACAGTAAGGATTTAAATGTTTTGGATGCGTGATCCCGAATTTAGAAATTGGCTTCCCGAACTTCAAGCTCACCGGGGTTGGTGGACGGAAGGCTTACCGCAGAATTCGGTCGCTGCGATAAAAATGGCTTTTGAAAAAGGTTTTAAGATTTCAGAATTAGATGTTCGACTGACCGCAGACGGGCAAGTCGTTATTTTTCATGATGATGACATACATAAACAGTTGATCAGCGCATTAACTTACGACGAACTTTTAAAGCAAATTCCTATAAATACTTTAGAAGAATTATTAGCTTGGCTAAGTCGAAGTGCTGATAAATCTTTAAAATTAAATATTGAGTTAAAATCCAAAAATATTTTCAATTTCGATTTAGAAAAGAAAGTTAGCGACCTGATTCATAACTATAATCTGAGTATGCAAGTGATGGTCAGTAGTTTTAACCCTCTGGCGCTTGCTCGATTTAGATTTTATAGCCCCCGCATTTACCGGGCATTGATTCAAACTTACGAAGACGAAGATTGGAACAATTGGCTGATAAAAAAACGATTTTTTAATATTTTAGCACGGCCCCATGCTTTACATTTGCGTGTTGATGATTTCGCCGCCGAGAAATTAAGATTGGTTACTAAGCAAGTACCCGTGGTGCTGTGGACCGTGAATGATTTAAATATATATTTAGCATTGAAAGATCAGATTTTCGGAATCATCTCAGATGAGCTTACTCCGACTACGACGAAGTAAGCTTTCAGATTTAAAAGACTAAGATTTATTTTGATTAACTTTATCGTCAGTTGTTTGCTTAACGATATCTTCGTTTTGCTTGATCTGAGCTTGCGGGCCCACATCTTTAGCATCGGCATCGATTTCGTTTAAGCCTGATTTGAAACCGCGAATGGCCTTACCTAAAGATTGTCCGAAAGCTGGTAAACGGCTTGGTCCAAAGAACACTAATAAGATCACCGCTAAAATGATCATGTGTGAAACGCTAAACTCTCCCATGGTGTCTCCTTTTAAAGTCGCAAATGCAGATATATTGTAATTGCGTGTCTCTAAAAATACTACTCTTGATATGGGAGTTCAACTACTTCGATATCATTAGCTCCATCTTGTTCGATTTTAAGCCTATTTTCGCTTTGTGTGGCTTCAATTGACTCGGTATCTTGGGTGCCCGATGGCGTCGAAAGATCGATCACTTGCGACTTAACGGGGGTCTTTTTAGCGGGCAGACTGCTAGGCATATTGCGCGCGCCCGAGGCACGCTGACCTAAACTTCTTTTAGGCGAATTCACTTTTGAAGCTTTAGGTTGCTTGTAGGTGGTCTTCGTTTCTACCGGATCTTTAGCTGGCTGACCTGTCGAATTTGTCGTGTAAGAAGTGGCAGCTGTGTTACTAAGCTCATCGCCCTCCGAGTTAGGCACTGGGCTACCTAAAGAATTGGCCGAGTTTTGACCAGCCATCTTTTTAAGTTCTTTATCGTAGTGTGATTTAAGATCGGATAACTTTTCTTTATATTCTTTACGAATTTGTTCAAGTTGGGCTTGGCGATTATCGGTCATGCAGCCCTTGTAAGTTTCAGCTGCAATTTCTTTGGCTTTATTACGGCACTGAAATTCAGCCGAAGATGAATTCTGCGCTTGCGCAAATGAGCTTAGGTTTAATGTTACTGCTAGTGTTGCAAATAGAGCTGAACTTTTCATAAGGTATTCCCCTGTATGAAGAAGGTTTATCCAAATACAGTGCCGAACCAGCGCGAAGATATTCGCACTGGGCTGAAAGTTAAGGAGTATTTTACAGATGTGTACAGCTTATTGTCGGCGACTGGCCGTCCGCAACTGGCCGTCCGCAAAGCTATCGGCGCATTGCTTTTGGATCGATCGCGTCTTGTAAACCGTCGCCCAGGTAGTTGAAGCTGATGGTTACAAATAAAATGAGTAAACCCGGTAGTACGGCCAAGAAAGGCGCTTGGTAAATTAATTCCTGCGCGTTGAATAACATATTGCCCCAGCTCGGGGTTGGCGGCTGAACTCCAAGACCTAAGAAGCTGAGTGCCGCTTCAAATAAAATCGATTCGCCCACACCTAAAGTGACCGAAACCAGCATCGGAGCTAATACATTCGGAAACATGTGGCGCGTAATTAAAGTGTAATCAGTCGCCCCTAAAGTGCGTGAGGCTAAAATAAATTCGCGCTCGCGCAGTGACAAGATACTACCGCGAACTAAGCGGGCTACGCTCATCCAAGAGAAAATACATAAGATAAAAACCAGTTTTAAAATACTTTCGTTGCCGGTCGAGATGATCTGATTCATGAAAGGTAGTTTTTGTAAGTCAATCGCTGCAACAACAATTAAAACGGGCATAAGCGGTAAAGATAGCAAGGCGTCAGTGATGCGCATCAGTAACGTATCAACCCAGCCCCCGTAAAAGCCGGCCAGCGCGCCAATGAATAAACCGATCAAGGCAGAAGCGAGTGCCACCAAAACACCTACGCCCATCGAGACGCGGGTTCCGTAAATAAGCCGCATCATCACGTCGCGACCTAACTCATCAGTCCCTAAGACATGAAAACTTTCAAAGCGGTTGGCGATATCTTTTAGTTCTGATTTTTTAGAGGTGTCGATCAACTGAATGGCCTCTAGAGCTTTGTCTTTATCAAGCTGCGCCCAATCGTATAAAGCATCTTCTGGGCGAATCGGTGAGACCAGTTTTAGACTGATCAATTGATTTTGAATAATTAAAATTTCGTCTGGATTACGATCAACAAAACGCTGAATTGCGGTTTCGCGTACGTCGGTCCCGGCTTTTACGCGTGTCATCGGCGGTCGGTAGCGGTTGAACACGTTTTGCGAATCAGCGTCTAGGCCCGTCACTTTTTCAATCAACGGGGCGCAAACCGCAACGATAACAAATAGCATAATAACGTAGGCGCCAATGACGGCTGCTTTATGTTCTTTAAATTGGTTATAAACAATTTGTGAAAGTGACTGCGCTTTTTCTAGCTGGGCAATCTGTTCTTTATTTAAAGAGCTATTGGTGCCGATTTGATTGTTATTCTGAGAGTTATTTTGGTTGGGGTTAACGGTTTTCATATTTTTCATCGTTCCTATTTATATGAAATTCGTGGATCGACCACGCCGTAAAGAATATCTGCCACTAAACTCATTAATAACACCATGCTGACTGAAATCACAAAAGAGACCATCGCCACATTAAAGTCATTGCCGATAATCGAAGAGTAAATCAAACGACCCACCCCCGGGTAAGCGAATAGCGTTTCGGTAATAAGTGCGCCCGAAAATATTGAAGAAAAACTAATAGCGATAATCGTGATCAACGGGATTAAAGCATTTCTAAAACCATGTCTCCAGATAACAACCTGACGAGATAGTCCTTTGGCTTTTGCGGTTCTAATAAAATCGTTTCGCATGGCCTCAAGCATGGCCGATCGCGTGAATCGCGAGAAACGACCGATCGACTGAATTGATAATGAAACCATCGGCAGAATCAAGTATTTGCCTTTATCCATCATCTCGGCAAACCAAGATGAATACTGCATTCCGGTTGTTTGATATCCGCCTGCCGGTAACCATCCTAGGTTCACCGCAAAAATAATAATTAAGACGATTCCTAGCCAGAATGACGGGACCGAAATGCCGGCAAAGCTAAATAAGTTAACCGCATAATCTATCTTAGAATTGGGTTTCAACGCGCATAAAATCCCCAGCGGAATCGCGATAATTAACGAAAAAATTAACGACGCCATCGATAGAACAAATGTGGCCGCTAATGCCGGTAACATCATCTCGGTTACGGGGATTCGGTAGGTACGTGAATAACCCAGATCACCGGACGAAATATCTGAAACCCAAGCAAAATATCGTTTATAGACGGGTTGGTCTAAGCCGTAGAATTCACGAAGACGCGTCACATCTTCTTGTGAAATTCGCGGGTTAGCCGAAATCATCAACTCCACAGGGTCGCCGGGCATTAAATTCATAAGCCCGAAGCAAACGTAAGATAGAATGACTATCACCACGATTGTTTGAAATAATCTGCGAAGGATGAATGTTAACATATTACTCTAAAGTCCATTTCTCGATTTGATTTGTTTCAGGAAATTGGTGACCCGTTAAACGGTAACCCTTTAGCTGATTCGGAATAACGGCTACGTCCGAACGGTAGTACAAAGGTAATACTGGAACTTCTTCAGTGTAGTACTTTAATACTTCGTGAACCATCGCTACGCGATTTTCATGTTTAAATTCAGTATCCATTTTAAGTAAAATTTCATCTACTTTAGGATTAGCCCAGCCCATGTAGTTCTGACCTGACCAGCCATTTTTTGCGGTCGGGATATTCTTAATCGTAAATTGAGATTTTGGAGAATTTTCTGGCGACGAAATCCACGCGAATAAAGCCATTGAATCAAACGCACGTTTTTTAGTTGTTTCACCAAAGAATACACGCGCTGGTTCATTCTTAGAAACAACTTCGATACCCACTTGTTTCCATTTATTCTGTAAGTAAACTTGCACTAATTCGCGAGTTTTATTGCCCGCTGTAGTCATCAACGTAAAAGTTAATTTTTTACCGTCTTTCATGCGAACGCCATCGGTTCCCATTTTCCAACCAGCCTCGTCCAATAAACGTTCAGCTTCGCGCGACGAATACTTGTAGATAGTTACTTTAGCAGGGTCATCTGTAAACCAAGGATCTTTTGGTGTTATGCTATGAATCGCCGGATTTTGTTTAGCTTCGAATAAAGAATTAACTAATTCTTCGCGGTTGATTGAATAGTTTAAAGCCTTACGAACGCGAATATCTTTTAGGGCTGGGTTATCTAAGTTTAGATCGATATGTTCATAAACAGCACTGGGTTGAAATAACACCGTGTAACCTAAGTTTTCAGATTTCACTTTTTTATCGAAAGCTAAAGCCTGGTCTAAAGCTAAACCTAATGAAGAAATCACGTCGATGGTGCCCGAGCGTAAATTGGCTTCAAGTGTTCCCGTGTTTGGAATCAATTTGACGATAATTTTTTTGATCTTTGGTTGGTCCCCGTAGAACTTCGGGTTCGGTGCAAATGTGACGTGATCACCTAACTGAATTTCAGTCATCACATAAGGGCCATTGTAAAGACCAACATTTGTTGGGTCTTTAGAATAAAGAGAGTTTTTTTCGTAACCTTCTTTTTGTGCGCCGTACTTTTTAAATACCGGCTCTTCTAAATGTTTAGGCATTGGGTAGAAGGTGCCTAGTTGGTAGAAATCCCATTTTGCTTTTTCGTAAGTAAAAGTACACTTTTTTGGATTTTTTGGATCAGCCACAATGCTTTCAACTTGCGTGTAAACTTCTTTTTCACCAACGCTAACATTGGGTGAACCCGCAATTTTTACGGCTAAGGCGAAATCTTCGCAAATAACCGGATTTCCGTCGCCCCAAGAGGCATTATCAAGAATTTCCCATACGGCCACAAGTTTTTTAACTCCGCCTTTTTCTACGATTTTGGCAGAGCCATCTTCAAGATTAGGAATTTTTTTTGCTAAGCGCGGAACCCATTTACCGTCGGCATCGATAGTCGATAACGTACGGCTAACCATGTGCTGCATGTAAGTGGTCGCTGACATACTGGCGATTAGCGGATTGAAATTTTCGAATTCTTGCGAGATTCCGATTTTTAATTCATTGTTCGTGAGTTTTGAAGATGAAGTCGCAGCTGAGCCACTAGTTGAACTTGTCGTTGAATCTGCACCCTCTTTTTTTGTACAGCTAGCGGTAATAAAAATGGCTGCAGCAAAAACAAGACCTAATTGAATAGACTTCATAACAACTCCTTTGGTGTTGTAGAATTTAGTTTCGTATTTTGGGGTTGCGTGTACAAATGACAAGCTTTTACATGCGCGGCGGGGCCTTCAAGAGTCGGTACAACTTTCGCGCAAATATCAAAAGCTTGAGGGCAGCGTGGGTGAAACGTGCAACCACTTGGCGGTTTGATCGGTGACGGAATTTCACCCGTCAAAACGCGAGTCATTTTTTTCTTACCGGTCCCGATTGTAGGGATCGAAGAAAGTAAAGCCTGAGTGTACGGGTGAAGTGGGTTAGCGAATAATTCTTCGCGCGTCGATAATTCGACGATGCGCCCTAAGTACATCACTGCTATACGATCGCAAACGTGCTCGATCACTGAAAGATCATGCGAAATAAAAATATAAGTTAAGTTTAAACGTTTTTGTAAATCTTTAAGCAGATTTAAAATCTGCGCTTGAATAGATACGTCTAGAGCGCTGACAGGCTCGTCACAAATAATTAATTTTGGGTCTAGAGCGATTGCGCGCGCTATGGCGATACGCTGACGTTGACCGCCCGAAAATTCGTGTGGGTACCGATTGATGTGTGAAGATTTAAGCCCGACCAGCTCAAGTAATTGTTTAACACGAATTTCTCGTTCACGTTTTTCTAACAGGCCATGTATGATAAAAGGCTGTTCGATCACTTGACCTACCGTCATACGTGGATCAAGCGAAGAATAGGGATCTTGAAATATCATTTGAATATCGCGTCGTTTTTGTCTTAATGCAGATCCGCTTAATTTTAAGAAGTCACTTCCGTCGAATTTAATCTCGCCTGCGGTCGGTTCGTACAAACGAATCAAGGTTCGTCCTAGAGTAGATTTTCCGCATCCTGATTCGCCGACCAGGCCCAAGGTTTCACCGCGACGAACGATAAAGTCAACGTCTTCAACGGCTTTAACTTGACCCACTTCACGCATGAAGAAACCCTTTTTAATTGGGAAATATTTTTTAATATTTTTAGCTTCTAAAATGATATCACTCATAATTTTTCGCGTGGGCCTTATAATGGGTTAAAGCACGCCAGGGTTCTGCCTGGTTTGCTAGGGATTGGAAGTAAAGGTGGTTTGATCGACCAACATTCAGCTAAGACATTCGGGCAGCGATTTGCGAAGGGACAGCCTTTAGGTAATTCATGCGGGGCCGGAACTGAACCTTCGATTGTGCGTAAACGCTCAACGCGGTGGCCGTGTTGTGGGCGAGACTGAATAAGTGCGGCCGTGTAGGGGTGGGCCGGTGAATTAATAATATCTTGGGTCGGTCCCATTTCACAGGTTTGGCCGCCGTACATCACCATCGTTTTATCAGATACTTCTGAAATCACGCCCAAGTCATGCGTGATAAACTGCACTGTCATATTCATTTTTTCTTGAAGGCTTTGAAATAGTTCTAAGATTTGTGCTTGGATCGTAACGTCTAAGGCCGTTGTTGGTTCGTCGGCGATTAGAAATTTTGGATTACACGATAAAGCCATCGCGGTCATCGCGCGCTGGCGCATGCCCCCCGAAAGCTGGTGCGGATAAGCCGCGTAACGTTCTTTCGCCGAAGGAATACCCACCAGTTGTAGCATTTCGATCGCGCGGTCGCGTGAATCTTTATCAGATAAACGCATGTGTTTTTTTATTTGCTCATCCATTTGGTAACCAATGGTTAAAACGGGGTTTAACGCCGTCATCGGTTCTTGAAAAATCATCGCCATCTGGCCGCCGCGCACATCTTCAATTTCGCGGTCGTTTAAGGCTAAAATATCTCGACCACCCAGTAAGAATTGTCCGTTAGTCACGCGGCCGGGTTTTTCGATTAATTTCATAAGCGAAAACGAAGTTACAGATTTACCGCAACCTGATTCGCCTACGATCCCTAAAGTTTCGCCTTCACCGATTTCATACGAAATACGATTCACGGCCTTAAACGGGCCTGACTTTAAAAAGAATGTTGTTTCGAGGTCTTTAACTTGGACAACTGGATTCAATTTACGGTCTCCTTACCAGACAGTGAGGTTTACAAGAGAGCGCGACAAAAATAAAGGAAGCCAAGGGTTTAGCCCTTAGCGTCACATTCTTTTTGTGATGTTATTTTGTTCAATTAATTTTTCGAGTGTCAGAGTGGCCGCTTTAGTTAAGATTCCAGAAATTTTGTCTGACAAAGTGGGCTTCTGTTCGAAAGAAATTTTAACGATTTGGTGGTCTTTCGCCTTAGCTAACAAGTACTCGTCACTGGTTTTAACTTCATCGACCAAATTCAGCATTAAAGCCGTTTCACCATACCAGAATTCTCCGGTGGCAACTTGCTCGATATTTAATTTGGGGCGATAACGTGACACAAACGATTTAAATAAAGCGTGAGTCAGCTCTAACTGCTCTTTAAACTTAGCTTCTCCCTTTTCAGTGATCTCGCCAAATAGGCTCACGGTGCGTTTGTAGTCTCCGGCCGTGTATTCTTTGTATTCAATATTGTGTTTTTTTAAGACCTTATGAAAGTTAGGCACCTGCGCCACAACGCCGATTGAACCCACCAAAGCAAAGGGGGCCGCTAATATTTTATTTGCGGTACATGCCATTAAGTAGCCACCGCTGGCGGCAACTTGATCAACGCAAATTGTAAGTGGAATATTTGCGTCACGTAAGCGAATCAGTTGCGCAGCAGCAAAGCCGTAGCTGTGAACCAGTCCGCCCGGACTCTCGACACGGACCACGACTTCGTCTTGAGAGGTTGCTACGCCTAAAACAGTCGAGATCTCTTCGCGTAAGTTTTCGCCTTCGCTGGCCTTGATATCGCCTTTTAAAAAGTCGATTACAAAAATACGACTTTTCGGGCCAGAGTCGCTGAGTTTATCTTTCAGTTTTTCTTCTTTTTTAAGCCGCTTACGCTCTTTTTTTACTTCGGCATCTGAAAGCAAAGCTTCTTTTAGCGCTTGAGTTTGGTCTTCATACTTTTCGTCTAACAGTTCAATTTCAAAAGACTTTTGATTTTTTGCTTTGAATGCGATTGCAGCGATCGTCAGCAAGATGGCTATAATCGCAAGTACGATAATAAAAGTCTGGGCAAAGAACGTCAGAATAGTTTGCATCATTTCCATAGGCTGTGGACGCTAGCCTAAAATAAAGTGAAGGTAAAGACAAAGGTCGGGAATAGCTTCGAATTTTGCAGAATCAAATGGGCTACAACGACGTGAAAAGATAGAGTAAAGATAGCTATGTTAAATCAAACTTTGCTTGGGGTATTAAGCTTTACTTTTTTTCTACAACTGAGCACTCAGCAGGCGTTCGCTAAGGCTGTATCGGTTGATACGGATCTGGCAAAGTCGCTCAAAATGGAAGCAAACCATGATTTAACCCGTTTAAAAAGTTTAAAGAGCGAAAAAAGTAATCAGAAAATTTACGATAACGAGCGTGAAAAAGGCTTGGCTTCTTTTCTTGAAGAGCAAGAAAAATGGGATCTTTCGCGCGAACGTGGCTTAGGTGAATATCGTAAACAAAAAAAGCAGATTTCTCCGCAAGAGGGCGGGCCTGAATACCTCGCCGACCAAAAAGAAAAAAATGCCGATGCCATCGAAATGGAAGCAAGTCGCAGCACTCAAGTGCGTACGAAAAACCAAGTCTACGATCAAAATAAAGACTTAATTAGTGAGCTTGAAACTGAAGAGCTGGGTCTTAATCAAAGTCGTCCGCGGTATTCACTTCGTAAGCGTGGACAGAATCGTTGGGTCAAGGGCGGTGCTTCAGGTTCAAGCGGTGGATCATCTGCGCGGTCAAGCGCGCCAAGTTATTCAGCTCCGCCTCCGCCCGTATTTGATGATTTTCCGCCCCCACCGGTTACTGATTACCAACCTGTTCCGTCGCCGATGGACGGTTTCGAAGAAATTCCTCCGCCACCATCTCCGGTTTATGAACCCTACGGAAATGCGGGCACTCCATTCGATTCAGGATTTGGCGACATTCCGCCGCCACCGCCACCGCCGCCACTTGATTACGATTTTTAATTTTTCAGCAGAAGTTCATCGGTCGTAAGGCCGGTCAAATGATTAATTTTTTTGAAAGTATAGTAAAGTAAGCCACCTAAAAATAGCATCGACGGTAATAAAATCACGCCCAGCGAGTATAAAGTCATATGGCTGAGTTGCTCGTTTAGAATTTCTTGTTTTTTTGATTCGGTTAGAGCGTCGGCAAGGGGTGTGAAAATTCGAATGGCTAAGACGAAATTTAAAAATGCACTCATTAAAAAAGAGACTGATAACCATCTAGTCGTCGTTTTCATTAGATCTAAAAACTGAAATCTTTTTTCATCGGTGGTTAGCCGCTCGTTTACTTTGTCGATATCAAAAGTTGTCGGATTCATAAATAGAGTTTGAAAGAAAGGTTTGTCAGACCAACTTGATCCTAGTACGAACGCGCCTATCAACAACGGAAAAGCCGCTTCTTTTACGGCAAACCAAATACCACCCAAGGTCAGTAGCGTCAGGGTTCCTGATATCACCACGTTTAGTAAACCAAGTAATGAAACGAAATTAATTTTCTTCGAGAAGAACCAAGATTTCAAAGTAAAAAAAAGCGGGAAGCTCAGTGCGATTAAAACAGCGGCGCGGGGGTCAAGGCCCCATTTGTGACCTTTGTTTAAAATAAGCACCGGTATAATAATATTAAAAAAAATGTGAGTGAAACTATTTTCTTTTGCTTGCATCCGAAAAGCCTAAGGGATCAGGCTAAGGGTTGCAAGCTTGTATATGTAGATTTGCCTATTTCGCCGGAGCTTGCAAAATATCGACGTAGGTAATGCCTTTTGCTAATGCCGAAGAAGGTTTAGCGCGCTGCCCTTTGATTTGCACAAGACCCGTCGTGAATAAATTCTTTAAAGCAGAGCGAGTTATATTTTTGAAGTTGATGTCGTCGTTTTGCTTTTTCAAAGCTTCTAGTAAAGTATTGTCCATGCGACTGATGCGTGAATTAAGTTCGATGATAACGCGAAAAGACTTAGGTGGCTGGTCAGGAATTTTATCGTACATAGTGATCTCCGGCACTTAACATAGTCATTTTTATGGGCTTTGGCGCCATTTATTTTAAAAGTAAGTAATCGCTTCAAAATTGCGCAAATTGCGACTAAAGCAGACATTTCATATTTGTTAAAATGTTCCCTGCAATCCAACTTGGAAGTTGCGGCCCGGTAAAGGAGCTAAAGATTTCAGAAACGAAACATGACTTCGCGCTTCTGCATCAAATACGTTATTGATACGCCCATAAAAATTGAGCGTAAGGCGACCGAAATCGAACGGGACTTCAAGGCCTGTGTTGACCAAGGTGTACCCATTCGTGCCAGTTTCGTTAGGCGCGGTATCATTTTGTCGGTGAATATTTTGAACTTCGGCGTTCAGCGCATACTTTTCGGTTTTGTATTCAGCGGATAAAGTTTCGCGCATCGGTGTGATGCGCGGAAGGTTATCGCCGGTTGTTTTATTTTTTGCTTTCACGACATCCACTTTTAACCCAAGCTCAACTTTTCCTTGCGGAACTAAAGACATGAACTCTTTTGAAATTTCAAATTCAGCTCCATAAAACTGAGCATCGACGGATTCGTACTGATAGCGACTCAGGTCTCTGTTGTTCGGGGCACCCCTAGGATCGAAGCCGCCACCGGCTTTAGGTGAAAGCGAAATATAATCTTTAAAGTCTTGCACGAAGATTCCGAACAATCCTTTGGCCCTTTGACCTTTGTAGCGATACGAAATTTCAGCGGAATGGCTCTTTTCATTACGAAGTGAAAGATCGCCGCGCTCGTAGGCCGCGGTTGCTAAATGGGCCCCATTCGTAAACAGCTCTTGGTAGTTCGGCGCTCTTTCTGTGAGTGCCACGTTCAACGCTAAAGAGTGCTGGGCGGCTAAACTATAAATCACGCCCAAAGAAGCACTTAGTCCTTCAAAATTTTTGGAAGTAGCGGGGCCGCCGAACGACGCTTCTCCGAGATTGGAAGGGTTAACATCCAAAAATGTTTCATTGGCTTTGACAGTTGAATTTTCATACCGAAGACCCAAAGAAGGCTTCCAAGAACCGTACTCGGCTTCCTCGTAAACAAAAGCCCCTATGTTCTTATTGTCAGTCTCAGGTAGAAACCTTTCATCACCTATGGCTGCAAATTTAAAAACATTGCTTTGAAGACCAAACAGACCAGACCAGGAACCTACTTTTTCGTGCGCTAATTCTAAACGAGTTTCATTTCCACGATTGGTGAAGGTCGTTCCGACCTGTCCACCTTCCATTTCTTTATGTTCGTAATCCGAGTAAGAATTCTTCAAACGGATTGAACGAATCCAGTCCAAATCTTTTAGACCAAAAGCGATGTCAGCACGCTCTTGTTTCATTTTAATCGAAACGCCCTGCTCGGCAACGGTGCCATAATTCGAATTATATTTTGAATAAGAAGCGCCCGCAAAACCATTATCAAAAACATAAGAAGCCCCTAAGGCGCCGGATTCAGTTTTATTGGCACTATTTGGAACGCTGTTGTTTCCTTCTACTTCGCCCGGCCCAAGCGGCACGTTCTGCCGGGTTTCAGCCGTTCGCGCAAATCCAGGGACCTTATAATCTTTCAAATCTTTATTGGTTCCATCAACGTGCAAAACCCAAGAGCCCACACCATAGTTCAGATCTAGCGATCCAGACTTTCCATCATCAACGGAGGTCGATTGAAGATCAAATTTTCCGTTAAGTCCCTCGATCTTTTTTTCTGAAATACGATTTGTAACCGTATTCACCACGCCACCGACAGCACTACTTCCGTAAAGCAAAGCGGACGGGCCGCGCACGATTTCCACGCGCTCAATGATCAGGGGATCAATGGAAACGCCGTGATCTTGACTGGCTCCCGAAGCATCCAGAACACCCATGCCATTATTTAGAATTCTAATACGTTCACCGTCTTGGCCTCGGATAATAGGGCGGCTGGCGTTGGGTCCAAAAAAACTTGAAGTGACCCCGAGCTCTGAACTGAGGGTTTCTCCCAAAGTCGATTTCTTTTTTCGTTCTAATTTGGTACCCGAAATTTCACTTACGCTAGGTGCTACATCAAACGCCGATTTCTGTAGAGCTTCGCCAAGAACACTAATTTCAGGAAGTGTAATCGCCGGACCGGGGTTAGTCTGTTCGGCGGCAAAAGCAAATAGGTTTGGTAAAAGCAAAAATAAAACGGTCGCAATTTTTTTCATAAGTACACCTTGCTCAATATTATCCTTGGTTGAAATAGCAAAAATTTAAATGCAAGTCACTTGCATTGATTGAAAATCTTAAATAACCAGCTTAACTAGCGCCGAATCGTGAACTGAATCGGAACAAGTATTCGAATGTTCTGCGAATAAGGAGTGGCCGGGAACTGACCCACGCTACGCGCTGCGCCTAGGGCGGCCTCATTAAGACTATCAAATGGACACTTCTCAAAGAGCGAGATCTTTTGAATGGCCCCAGAGGGCTCTAGAACAAGTTCGATTGTTACGCGGCCTTCAAGTTCCCGTGCAAGGGCCGATTTTGGATAAGCTTTATGTTTTTCGATCAGGGCATTAACCAGTGTAAAATAGGCTGATGTTTCATTGCCGACCGTTTGATTTTTTTCTACCTCGTTGACTGCATCCGGGGCCGAATCGCTTGAAGCCTTTTCATTTGTTAATTCTGATGTAAGCTCTTTCGAATTTTTTCTTTGTTTAGAAACGACGGAATTTACGCGGAATGGTTGCGGCCGATTCATAAGATCTATGAAGGCTAGCTCTGGTGCTGTCTGTTGCGAAGACGAGTTAAAAAAGAAGATTCCCGCAAGAACAAGGTGCAAGCTAAGGCTTAATACAAGCGCCAAGAAAAAATGTTTATTTCGATTGGATAGACTCATGCCGAAGCAGATATCTCACATTATTTAATGCAAGTCACTTGCATTATGTTTGCAATTGGCCTGCGATTTTGATAGAAGAACAAGGTGCTTGCGCACTTTGGGGGATGAACTGGTGGAAAAAGAACATCGAAAAGAGTCCAAGAAAAAACTTTGGGATAAGGCCCGTTTAAGTTTTGAAGCGTCATCGTTTCGACTGACCGAACCCCGAAAAGCCCTTTTAGAATTGATTCTGTCAGCAGAGGGTCCTTTTTCAGTTCCCAAACTTCTTAAAAGTGCGAAACCTGGCGACAAAATCCAATTTGATCCAGTCACTGTTTATCGAAACTTACCGGTTTTTGAAGAGCTTAAAATTATTGAAAAATGTGATTTCTCGGGGGACACCACTTTTTATGAGGTGATCTTAGATCATAAGCACGATCATCATCATCACCACGTTGTTTGCAAAGAATGCCGCCGAGTCGATCCGCTTGATTTTTGCATTGTTCAGGCACAAGTCACTGTGCTTGAGAAACTTGGTTACACGGGTCTTTCGCATAAGCTTGAATTCTTAGGAGTTTGCCCCCAGTGTTCGGGCTAGGATGTCCTTGCCTTTGTCCGAAGCGTAGTATCGTTTGAGTTAAAAAAAAAGGCCCCCCTTTAGGGGAAGCCTTTCTCAGTACCTTTGATTACGGTAGTAGAACCGTATCGATAACATAGATCACGCCATTAGAAGCCTTCACTGGCTTGGCAATGACTTGTGAACCATTGATGAAAAGTCTTCGTTCAGTCAAACGAATCTCTAAAACTTTTCCTTGCACGGTTAAAATCATTTTTTGATCTACCAAGTTATTAACTGATAATTCACCAGCTGGTAGTTGGTACAATAAAATATTTTTTAAAGCGGCGTCAGTTGGTGCAAACAATGTAAGCGGACCAGCACCTTTCAGGGTGTCGGCTAAACCGGCTGCGCCTAGGGCTGCAGCTAAAGTTTTGAATTGTCCAGCGGCAACGGCCGTATCAACGAAATCTTGAGTGACAGATTCTGTAGTCTGTCCACAATCAGCACCAGCAAAAGAAGTTGAGTGAACTAACACCATGACTACCGCAAACGTATTTAGTAAATGTTTCATAATCTTCTCCCTTTTAAACTGGCTTTTTTAAAAGCCTGTTTGATTTGACTCGCCGTAATTGGTTTGTCTTAAAAACATTTCTAAAGGACTTTTCAAATAGGCGGAATCCTCATGATACCTGCACGTGTTGCATTTTTGAGGTTGCTAAATATTTAACTCATCGGGCATTGTCGGAGGGGTGAATAATCTCAGACAACTTACTTTTATATCAAGAGGAATGGACGAAATAGAAAGGCTACTGAAAGTAAAAATTATTACGACATCATCGCGGGGCTTTATCATAACTGCAGATGGAGTGCGTATCAGTCAGATTGCTGATCAGACATGGAGTCAGGCAGAACAATTGTATCAGCTTGCACAACCAGATCTAGACAAAAAGGTTCTGCACACGATAGGCGGCCGAGGATATTTAAATCTGATGGCAACTCAAAAATTTTCAAGTTGTCCGGATACATTAAAAATCGCTCGATTAAGATTTTTAGATTTAGCGCCGAACGAAATTATTCAATTAGCCGTGACGGGTGTTTTAGATTCGATTGTTCATTTTGAAAATTATGATTTGCCGAATTCGTGGTTAACGCAGAAGCTGAAGCCCGAAATACCGTGGAAATTACATCTTCGTAGGGGGTTATCCCTTACTTGAAAAAAGAAGCGTTGAGATTTCAGAGGTTTTGGAATTCCCGTTTGTTACTTCGACGTCTTGGAACGGCCGAGAAATTGTTGTTAATGACGACGGATTCCCCTTTTCGTACTCGCAGCGAAGAAGAGGGCTTGAAGCACAAACAGCTTTGATGGCCCTGCAAATTGTTAGAAACACAGACCAACTGGTTTTTTTGCCTGAAATTTTAGTGATCTTGTATCAACGAAAAAAAAGCGTAACAATTGAGCCAATAGACTTCATTCCGATGAAAAAGGATTTATTAATTTCGGCACATACGTCAAGAGTCAACCAAAAGCTGTTTTAGCTTGTTTATTGAAAAATTTCGAAAAGGAGAAATTTATGAGCAAAACTATTTACGCAAAAATCGCCAAGATTATGACGTGCAGCTTGATTAGTCTGTCGGAGTCAGCTCAGCAGCAAAAAGTGATTGTTCAATTAAAAGATGCGGCTCAGGATTCTTTTTGGTATCCGCTAACAGATCAACTTCGTTTCGGAGGCAAGGGTTCGACCGCTTTTATGGAAGTTGACTGGCAACGAGGCGTGGGTACATTTTTTGGTGAGCTAAAAATCAATCAGAACGCAGGATTTGCATCGTATAGAAATGAAGTCAATTTAGACCTATCTGATTTTACAAAAATAGAAATTCCTGTAATAGGGGACGGCCGTGAATATAAAATTTTAATTAAAGATCAGTTGGCAAAAGAAAGTGGCCTTAACTACAGCTATCAGGCTAAGTTTAAATCTGCTATTAACGAAAAAAAAATTATAAGTTTAAATTTAGTCGATTTTAAAGCTGTATTGCGTGGTAAAGAAAGCACGACCATTCAGGCACTAGACAAAAGTAAAATTGTTGAACTTGGAATTCAAGTGAATGATGGCAACAGCGGAAGTTATAGACTGACTTTCGAAGAATGGGTTGCTAAATAGCCGGAATGAAGCAAAAGCGCACATTGGTTTTATTTGAACTTTTCTAGCAAAATTTTAATGATTGAGATTGGTTAAACACCCTATGCCAGAACTACCCGATGTGCAAAAGTCAAAAAAGAAAACGTAAATAATAACAACGGGTTGTGAAAAATATTTCGTGATTTCATAGGGTTCTGACTAAGATTGAATCTCATTTCTATTCACGATAATTCACGTCTTTTCATTCTAAATCACAAAATAGGCTGATAAGGCTGATAAGGCTGATATGAATAAACTGATTCAATTTTTCAGGGCCGGTGAGTGATAAATTAAAAGCCATATTCGATTTTCAAGAACTTACCTTTATGAAAGGAAGTAGGTATGGAAATCGTAAAATTTGTTTCGTTTGTGGTAAGGCTTGGTCTATTGCTGGCGCTTATAGGTCAGCTTAAGTTCTGCACGTTAATGATGATGGGGCTAGCTAGCGAAAAGTCACAGAAGGGGATTATGTCGTATTCGAAATACACAAAGCAGCTAACGGGTAGATAAGCGCTACCGTAAATTTAAAAAATTATTTTTAAGCCTGAAGGTAATCCTTCAGGCTTTTTTATATTCAAAAACAAAAAACTCATAAGGACGAAAAATATGTCGAAAAAAACATTTCTATACATCCGAGTTTCAACATTGGATCAACAAAATGGTGCGGAATCACAGGCCCGCGCACTTTTAGAATGGTGTACTCGAAATAACATTACAGAATACGAAACTTTCACCGATCAAGGGATATCAGGAGCCAAAGAAAGCCGCCCGGCCCTTGATAAGATGATTGATCGTGTGAAGCGCCATGAAGCCGATCAAGTCATCGTCTTTGCTTTTAGTCGATTTGCCCGAAGTACGATGCATTTACTCAAAGGTTTACAGATTTTCAAGGACTGCCAAACCCGCTTCGTAAGTATCACCGAAAATATTGATTCAGTTTCACTGCGAATATTTCATGTGGGTGCATGTTTATATTTTTAAAACTTAAATTTAAAGACTTATCCGTCACTTTTTTTCGTTCTCGGTACCTAGCCTGTCGATCCGCGTGATCAAGTCTTGCTTCAAATGAAGATTCAAATTTGTTGCGAGCTTTCTTTTGGTTAGCAGAATATCCTTCCTGTTTACATTCGACAGAACAGTATTTTTGACCACGAAAAAAACTCTTGCAAATAGCAAAATATTTATGGCAACACTGGCAAGATAAAACCAAACCAACTAAGTTATTCACAAAATTAGTATCGGAATATTAATGATTTAACCTGAAAGGATGCAAAAGTGTTTCAAATTAAGAAAACTAGTAAATCAAAAAAGCATAGTAGTTACCTAGGCGAACTAACACTTTCACCGGATATTTGGATCATTTTAGGAGCTCTCGCGCAGCTAGAAAGGGAAATGATTCAAGAACGCGTAAAGGCTGGAATGAAAAACGCCAAAGCCAAGGGTAAATTGATTGGCCGTGTTCGCAAAAGAAACTCAGCCTTGATTGAATCACTTTTAGAAGCGGGTTTATCCTATAGAGAAATTGCACGAATTTCCAAGTCTAGCCATGGAAGCGTACATGCCCAAAAAAAGGAAATGTTAGCTCGTAAAGTTAAAGAACAGCAGCAAAAATTAGACGAAATTCAAAAACAAATCGCAGAAAATAAATCTGAAAGTCCGATTGATGCAATGAAGTCGATGAATGTTTCAGACGATATCATCAAGCAAGTTCAAGTTAAAATCGAAACTGAAGCCAGAAATAAAGTTCATGCAATCACAGGTGGTGCGGGTTATGAAACTTATGACTAAGTTATCGGGTAAAAAAAATACGGGAGCCATGACGGCTCCTATTTTTTTTGCCTAAAGTGACCAAAAGGATATCTTTTTGAATGGTTTCAATTTGATTCCCGTTTCAAAAATTAATTTATTTGTGACGTAAAAATATTTTTTAAATTAAATGCGGGTACAAAGAAAAAACCCACTTTTTTAGAGCGGATTTTCGGTAGCTAAATTTTCAGAATGAAGTGTTATTGGGGCCGGTTATTTGCAAGTATCGCGATAAGGTGTTTTCTCATAAGATAAATATTCGGTTCTTACTTTTTGGCCAAAAGGCTTCGTATGAAGATAAGAGAATGCAGCATTTGCATCGAATTTTTTCATCCACTCATGATACTGCGAGGCAGTTGAACCGGCTGCTTTCTCGACAAGCAAGCCAGTAATGCCCTTTTCTCCTTTACCCGCGTTCGCAATAAGCTGCTTAAACGTGTTTGTTACGTTTAAATTGACTTCAGAGGCTTCTACAGTGGCTTTATGGGCACCGAAGAGAGCACCTGCCGCAGATAGTGAAAGATCCATGCGGGAAACATTACTTGATTCGGAAAATAAAGGAGAATCGATAAGGGACTTAGTAACATTTTTTGTATGAGAAAAATTTCTTTGGACGACGTGATAATATTTAGATGCCTGAAAAGACATGACCGCTGCACCTTCTGGATTTTTTGTCTCGAGTGTTGCGCGTCGAGATAAGTAGGCTGCATACCAAAAATGATAACTTTTTCCAGAGTTACACGCGCTTATTACTGAGTTTGGTAAACTGTACAACTTTCCCAGCTTTGAACTCCGATGGTCCAAAATAGGCAATGCAGCTATAATTGTCGAAATTGCGAGTCGCTTTTGATTTTGAGATCCATCGTCTGCAATTAATGCGTTCATACGACCAGCTGTATTAGGGCCCGAAGTAGAGATCATTCCTATTACATTCCAGGTAAACTCTTCAGCTTGTGTTTCATCGAAGCCGCTAGCCATAAAAGAATTTTTAATATCAGAAAAGTAGTCTGATTTTTTAGTGATTCCTTGCTTCACGCGCGATGCAATTAGTAAGGCTGCTATTCGTAAGCCTTCATCATAACGAGAATCACTCAAAACACGTTCATATATCTCAACTCCTGTGTCATCTAATTTATTTGGTGAGGCTATTCTATTAATGACTCTGAAGGGTTCATTACAGCTATTTAATTTAAATACGCCAAGTATTTCTTGGCATGAATACCTTGTTGCTAATCCAATATTTTTTAAAGACAAACCTGTTTTTTTTAGATCGTTATCAATTGAAGAATTCGGAAAGCCCTTAAGTTCACATTTTGGCAACTGCAACAACTGAATAGCCTCCTCAAGGGAAATCTGCTTCATGCTTTCAAATTTACTTTTTGAATTATCAAAGATTGTGATTTTATCTGCCGCCATTCTTCGAATTTTATCAGATGGAACAAGCATGTTATTCCAGGTGTCAAAATGGGCATTCTCAGAGATCTTACCGAAAGCCTTTTTCTCAGCAAAGTGAAGAGTGTTTTTCCCTTCAAGTATTTCATCAGCTTGAATTTTCGTGACCTGCGTTCTTAAAAATCTCCCAGCTAAAGATTTGTCACAAAATGAATTTTCTGAGGTATCAATTTCGTTCAAGATAGTTTGGCGATTTAATTCAAGTACGTTTACTGTTAAATTTTCCTTTTGTTCGCAAACAGCTTGAGCATAAGTGGAGATAGACATGAATAAAATATTTAAAATTATAAGATAGTTCACCTCGATTAGGTTAGCGTATAAATGTAGATGATAAAACTAGCCATACGGCCAAAATCAAATCCAACTGAAGCCCAAATGCCATAAAATCGAATATACCTTTTGAAGCCTGGTAAGCGGGGACGAAAACTAGGCGACGTCCATTTTCACGAGTTTTTAACAAAGAATTTAGAAAATTAAAACTTCGTCCCCACGACACTGCGCGGAAAGGGTTGGAGTGCGGTGAAAGTTTCGTAGGTTGTCTTCCAAAATTCACGACTTAACCCGATTCTTTTTGATACACTTAGCTTCGAACTCTTCAGGCGTCAAATAATTTAATGAAGAGTGTAGTCGCTTTTTATTATAAACTTCTT
>JANPPC010000003.1:0-21097 GCA_031428275.1 Bdellovibrio sp. | reverse complement strand
ACAACCGACTCGCAAAGGGCGAACAATACTCAGCTTTTGGAGTTCGCAACCATTTTAACTACAGACTTCGTCTGCTAAATATTTAAAATGTCTTGGATTTTGGATACACTTCCACCATCGAGTGAGTAGAACCGTAGAACCGTAGAACCGAAAACATTAATTAAAAGCTAAATGCAGGTTTAAAACCTGTCATCAACGTGTCATCATTTTTTGAAATCTACTGAAATTTCACGAAATATCGATGCTCTGGTTCAATTCTCATTTGTGTGTTTTCAACTATTTAGAACTTATCGCAATCTTACTTTTTCGACTATAATCGAGAGAAAAAATTGGGGTGACCAACGGGGCTTGAACCCGCGACAACCGGAATCACAATCCGGTGCTCTACCAACTGAGCTATGGCCACCACAGAGATAAGACAGAACAAAGTTATAGTTAAATTAACTGCTAAAATCAAGGTGGCCATTTGTATATTGGTCAGAATGTTTAAAAAGCTGCCTAAATGGTCAAATAATTGGCCCAGTTCGTTTATGGCCTAGGCTTTATCGAACTCTCCGGCCTGTAATAACACCAGAGTGCATGCATTTACAACATGGGTGCCCTGGCTTCGAAGCGCTTGCTCGAGGCTAGGGTTTTCAGTACCCGGGTTGAAGATCACTCGGTCAGGGCGGGCGGCTAGTATTTCATTTTGTAACTGAGTCGATATTGAGGGCCGCACATACATTGTTAATGTGTGAAAAGGTTCAGTAATTTCAGTTACCGATTTGAAAGTGTGCACGCCGTCGATGGTGGTCACATTCGGGCTAATCGGTAGGGGATTGTAACCCATTCCCCGTAACATCGTAAAAGCCCGGTGTGAAAAGCGGCTTCGGTCTTCCGAAGCCCCCATTATGGCTACATTTTTTATTAATTTTTCATCAGCCATATTCGCTTCCTAAGTCATTATTGCGCGGTCGACATCGGGCTTTACTTTAGTTTGAGATCCTAGCGGAGCATGAACTCCTTCGGCAATCTCTTCGATAACTTTTTTGCAGAAGGCCGGAATGTCTTCAGGTTTACGGCTGGTGATAAGTCCATTGTCGACCACCACTTCTTCATCAACCCAGTTGCCACCGGCATTGGTTAAATCGGCCTTAAGTGAAGGCCAAGATGTGATCGTTCGCCCATCTATAATACCGGTCTCGATCAACAACCACGGAGCGTGACAAATAGCCGCAATCGGTTTACCCGCAACCATAAATTGACTAACGAACTGAACAGCTTCTTCGTCGATACGCAATTTGTCAGGGTTCATAACACCGCCCGGTAATACAAGCGCGTCGTATTCATCGGCGTTAGTCGATGATACTAAAATATCAACGGCAATCGTTTTACCCCAATCGGTTTTGTTCCATGCCTTGATGCTGCCTTCTTTTACCGAGATAATTTTAACCTTTGCTCCGGCCTTTTCGAAAGCTTCTTTTGGCTCAAATAATTCTGATTCTTCAAACCCGTCCGTCGCTAACATCGCAATGACTTTGCCTTCCAGCTTTTTTTCGTCTGCCATAATTCCTCCGATTAGTGAATGCCCAAGTTGAACTCGGGATTTAGTTTTTCTTTTTGATTTAAATCGTGTTCGGCTTCGTGCGCCCTGTCTGCAAGCGCTGTAACCAAATAGCTATTTTTATTTTGTGCCTGCGCGCCCGTGCGGTAACGAAACGAATTTGCCCTAGGCATAAGACGGTTCAGAAAACCCAATGCACTTAGCATTAGTTCAGGAAATATGAGGATTACGAATCCGCGAGCTTTGCCAATGAAAGACGGGATCAGTTCGGCCTGACGAAGTCGTGAGGCTTCAATAATCTTATCGGCGATCACATGTGCGTTCGTCGATAAACCCGGAAATACGTCGGCATTTGCAAACCACGAAAATTCTTTTTCGGCATTTCCTTTAAACACGGCTTGAATAGGCGAGCCCGTTCTAATCAGTGCAGGGTATACAGTTGTCACCGAAATATTTTCGCGTGAGAGTTCAGCCGTAATGCCTTGAGAAAAACCAGCTAAGGCAAACTTTGAAGTGTCGTAGGGTAGCATGTGCGGGACGGCTACCTTACCGCCCATCGAACAGATGTTGATAATACGGCCGCCGCCCTTACGTCGGAAAATGGGTAAAATTTCTTTTGTGGCTTGAATATTAGCGTAAACGTGCAATTTCATTTGCGCTTCAAAGTCGGCTAACGTCATTGATTCGAACGGACCAACGATGATGGCTCCGGCATTGTTAATAAGTAAATCTATTCGGCCCCAAAGCTGAACGGTCTGACGAAAAGCTTCGACCAATTGCTCTTGATCGGTGATATCTGTTTGAATAATGTGAATACGATCTTCGCTGGTGAACTGCGACAATAGTATTTTAGCCTGCTCAAGTTCACCTTGGTCGCGTGCTAATAAGCTAACGTAAGCCCCTTCCGTCAACAGGCGCTTAGCCAGCGCTAAGCCTAAGCCGCGCGAGCCGCCAGTTATCAGGGCTACTTTGCATTCAAATGTATCAGGCACCTTCTGTTTTGAGATGTGCAAGGCCGCCGCACCTAAAGTTAAACCCAAAGCCAATTTTCGCTGGCGAAGTAATAAAGAAGTGACTGCGCCCAAACCCATTAAAAACATTAATTCATTTTTTGCTTTTTTATTCATAAGCATGACCTATGCAAAAAGTTGACACTTTCTTAAGGCTTCAATATTGGCTCACAGTTAGCTTACAGTTGGCTTATAGTCGCTTTACAGCGGCGTTTGATCGTCTCTTCGTTTTTGACTAGGGAAAAAAGGCCGATCGTACGGGGAAATTCCCCCTTGCCAAACCCTCTCACGAAAATGATAATTTGCTTTCAACCAAGGACTTAATATGCACAAAAATCAGGGCCCCGTTTACTACAATGACTATTTGATGCTTGAGTCTTTTTTAGAATGTCAAAAACCTCTTAGTCGAAAACATGCATCTAAAGAAAATCCCGAAGCGCACGATGAAACTTTATTTATCGTGGTTCACCAAGCTTACGAGCTATGGTTTAAGCAGATTTTGCACGATCTAGATTCGGTGCTAGAAATTTTTTCTAAACCGCAAGTGGCAGATAACGAATTTGGTTTTATTATTCAGCGCTTAGACAGAATTACAAAAATTCAGACCATGTTATTATCTTATTTGGGTATTTTAGAAACGATGACTCCGATGGATTTTTTAGAGTTCAGAAGTTTGTTGCATCCGGCTTCGGGTTTTCAAAGTACGCAATTTCGCGAAATTGAAATTAAGCTGGGTCTAAATACGCATAATCGCGAAAGCGTTGATCGCGAATTTTTCTTAGGCCGCTTGACCGAAAAAGACCGCGACCGCCTCATCAGTTTAGAAAAAGCGCCTTCTTTACTGAAATCGGTTGAGGCTTGGCTAGAACGCATGCCGTTTACGAATACCGCGGGCTATAACTTTTGGGACGAGTATAAAAAAACAATTCACCAAATTTTAGAAGAAGATCGCCAAACGATCGAAATGAATTTGGCCCATTTATCTGACCAAGAAAAAGCGGGGCAGCTTGAAAACCTTCGAGCAACGCAAGAAAACTTCTTAACTTTGTTTGATAAAGATCAGCACGAAAAAATTGTCGACCTGGGTAAGCGTCGTCTTTCGCAAAAAGCGATGCTAAACGCCCTGTTTATTGCCCTTTACCGAGACGAGCCAATCTTAACTATGCCTTACCAAATGTTTAGTTTGATGATGGATATCGAGCAAAATTTTACCACGTGGCGCTATCGCCACGCCCTTCTGGCGCAGCGTATGTTAGGTAATAAAATCGGCACGGGCGGGTCTTCGGGCCACGCTTATTTAAAGAAGGCTGCCGATAATAATCGCGTATTTCTAGATTTATTTAATTTATCAACTTTTTTAATTCCGCGCAGCCAATTACCCGTGATTCCGGCCGACGTCAGAAAACATTTAAATTTTTATGCCTAAACGTTTTTACCAACACTTTATTAATTCGAACCCAAACGTTCAGCATTATGCGGCTCATAGTCACCATTATTGGCCGGATGTAACTCGGCATGCAATGTTACATTACTGGGATGATTCAGCGACTTACGTTGACGACAAATGGGATCTTTTTTTTAGTAAAAAAATACCGGCTGTGCAGAAATTAATCGCCGATGTTCTTAATATTTCAAAACCGAAACAAATTGTTTTCGCTCCGAATACTCACGAATTTATCTACCGATTATTTTCGTGTTTTGATCCCGAAAAAAAGTTAAAGGTTTTAACGACTGATTCTGAATTTTACAGTTTTGACCGCCAAGTTAATCGCCTGTCCGAATCAGGTGAAGTTGAGGTTTACAAAGTCGCGGTCACGGCTGATTTTGAAGCTGATTTTATTCGGCACCTAAACGCCAGCGACTATGACATGGTTTTTTTGAGCCATGTCTTTTTTAATTCGGGCTTCGTCGTTAAAGATTTAGCTGCGATCGTGAAGGCAGTCAAAAACCCAAAAACGATGATCGTGATTGACGGCTACCACAGCTTTATGGCCGTACCGACGGATTTAGCTGAAATCGAAAGTCGCGTATTCTATATTTCCGGTTCATACAAGTACGCGCAAGGCGGCGAAGGTTGTTGTTTCATGGTGGTACCGCCAGATTGCGAATTGCGCCCGCGCTATACGGGTTGGTTTGCCGGCTTTGCTGAGCTGACAGTGAAAGCCAGTGAAGTGCTTTATTCAGACGATGGCTACCGCTTTGCCGGATCAACGATGGATTTTTCTGCCTTGTATCGCTTGCTGGCAGTTTTAGAATTATTTGAAAAAGAACATCTCACAGTGGCGAAGATTCATAAGCTGATCCAAAAAATGCAGAAAAATTTTCGCGAACATTTGTTTTCGTTACGACATCCTTTCCTGAACGAAAAGAATTTATTACGCCTAGATTACGCTTCACATGGCCACTTTTACGCTTTTGAAATTGGCGATGCAGTTAAAACTAAGGATTTATACGATTTGTTAAAAGAAAACCGCGTACACACCGATTTTCGGGGTACGCGCCTTCGCTTCGGATTTGGACTTTATCAAGAAGACTGCATCGATCTAGAGTTCTTACGAAATAAATAACTACTCGCAGCCTAAAGCTGCGTAGCGAGTAAGTAATTGATCGATGAAAGCTTTCGGCGAGCGTTCAAATTGTAAAGTAATATTTCCTTGTCTTGCCGTTGTCGTGCCGTCAAATTCGCCCACGAGCTTAAAGCGTAATTGATCTACGCCTGAAGCCTGTTGTTCGCTGACCGGAACGCAGTAGTTTTTAAGATTCACTGAAACTTCAGGTTGGCCAAGAACGTTTTTAATAATTTCACAGAGGCCGACAGTGCTCATCATATGGGTTGAGGCTACGACGTACTGGTCGACTGCATACTTCGCCGTCATACACATCTGAGTATGCGCAGCGCTGCCTTTGACCAAGTATTTATTGGTTAAATGATCCATCGAAAACGCATTTTCTTCGCGAGCCGCGATGTAGGCATCAAAAACTTTTCGATCTGACTGCGAAGTCGATTTTGGTAACGTTACGAACTGGTCTTCGTAACGTTGAATTTTTAAAATAGCTGACGCCATCTTTGCGTACGCATCATTAAAATACGATTGGTTATTTAAGATAAGTTCAAACACGGGGCCTTGGTTACGAGACTTTTGGTAAATCGCCTTCGCAAAACCGCTTATGCCTTCGGTTAAGGTACAGGTTTTATCGGTTGTGCGGCTTGCGCATTCTGATTCAACCTTATCCGGACCAGCAAATAAGAATTTATGAATTCCTTTTGCTCGCTTTTCAACTTCGCTCGATTCAAAAGCGACGTAATTCAACATCGTTTTAAGGTTTGCATAGTTTGATTCAGCCGCCGTAACTTCGGCTTGCTGAGTGGTTAGTTGCTGACTTTGATACACGTAGGCTTCGCCTTTTTCAGAGACCAGTTTGTTTTCATAATCAGCTAGTATGCCGGCTGCGGTTGCAAATAATAAATCAAATTTTTTAAGGTAGTCGCCGCCAAGTTTTGCACAAAGGTCACGATTTGAATCTTTAATTGCGCGGGTCAGATCTGCTTCGTAAACTCTTAAGATATCAAGTTGTAAACGGTAATCGCTGTGATGATTGATCGCGCTTGCGAATGTTTCCAAGTTTGTTTTATAGCGGGTCAGAAGATTATTATTTAGCGTTGAAGTGACGGCTTGGCACTGAGAAATTTCTGGATACTTATCTTCGTCTTTAGCGGCCATGTACATGGCTAACGCCGATTGCGTGCGGCTTTGCATTTCGCTAAATTTCGAACGCAGTTTATTATAATATTCTAATCGCGACTCTTCGTTCCAGCGTAGATCGTTTTCTGCTTGAGACTCTGGCATGGGTGATGCGGCAGCAGCAGGAGAAAAAAGTGCGGCGCCGGCGGCTCCGATGGCTCCTTTTGAACGATAGTTCGGGTTCAGTACTCGTTTTAGTTCATCTACTTTTGCATTTTTCTGACTGATATCAGCTACGAATTTTTCGCTGATACGAGAAATTTCACCGCGGCGGTAAAGTCGTAATGAATCAAGACGATTATATAACTTCATAAACTGACAAATATTTTTGACCGTATTAATTCGTAGTTCAGGGTTCGACATATCGAACTGAATTGAATCTCTCGCAATTTGTTCAATCATTGTTAAGCTCTTAGAAATAGCGTCTGCACCCGCAAAAATTTTTAAAGCGGGGCCTAAGCTTTGCCCAAGGGCGGGGTTTTTTGAAACCAGATCTAGTACCATTGGCGCTAGACTTTGAAATGTATCGTTGATCGAAAAAATCGAACTACGAAATTGGGCCTCAGATTTATAACAAGCCGCCGTTTTCGAAGCTGATAGGCTGACCAAAGACGTTTGTAAACCGGTCGTTAATGTTGCGATTGAATCAGCTACCGTACTGAGTTTGTAAGTTTGCCCGATAGTTTGTAATTTTTGGGCTTCAAAAATTTTATTACGTAATTCAATCGAGGTTGCAATTGCGCTTTCATTTAGGGCTTTATTTTCACATTGCGGAAAGACCTGATTCAGATTCTCTTGCATTTTATCTAGAGCTGTTAAAACATCCGAATACGGCGAGTTCGAAAAAAGCGGGCACTCGTAACCAGGTGGCATTTTGAATTCAGTCATTTTGGTATTGAGCGAGGTCGAAAAGTCGGCCGCAAACAAAACGGGGCCTGTAACAACCAAAAACATCATCGGTAAAATGCGCTTCATACTCACTCCTAGTGGGAGGCTGAAAGTGTCAATTGTTTTGACAAAGACAGCCTCAGTGTATTTAAAGCAAATTGAGCGCCATTTTCAACCAAGCCAAATATCTGGCTAATGGCCGTACAATACGATTACGCAAGGCTTTGTAAATAAGACTTGGCTACGAGTTTTACGTAGCGACATTTTAGGCGGCAGCATATCAAGACGCTTATCTTCACTGACGCTAAATTTAGAATTCTAGATTAAATTCTGGGCCCGATCAGCAGGTAGCGACTAAACTGAAAATCTCCATACGCAAAGTCTTTTTGCCCAGCGTATTTAGCATTAATCAAGCCCTTCGTATTTTCTTTAAAATGCTCCACGCTATTTGATTTAAATACGTGTTCGGCGTGCTCCATATTAGTTGATTGAGCGGCGATTAAAGTTCCTGGCGGAACCAGGTCGATCCAGGCACTTGAAAAGTGTTCGCACGATGTATTAATGACGATATCTGGTTTATTTCCGTAAGCGGCGTAATCAAGTTTTGTAACATCAGCCGTGAAATAAAAATACAAAGCCGGATCGAATGACCAAGCGTTATTAATTTTTTCAGAAGTATTGCTGGCAGTTTGATCTATATCAAAAGAGCAAATTTGTTTCGGTTTTAAAATTCCGCGTGAAAAGATAAGAAAAGGTAATACACCGTACCAACCACCCAAGACCCAAATCACAGGCGACGGCAGATGTGCACTCATTTTTTCAAGCTCTTCGCACAACCAAATCTTTGAATGTATTTGTCCGTGTGAAAAAGCGTCCTGATTCAGTTGCAGTGTTTTCATACTTCTGCATTAGGGTAAAAAATCGGTACAATTTTAAAAGCTAAATCTGTTAGCACCGGGCCAATTAAAATGCCGGGGGCGCCGAAAACCATAATGGCGCCAATCAAAGAAAGTAAGGCAATAATCGGATGTGCCTCTTCATTTGAATTTACGATCAGAGGTTTTACTATATTATCAACGCTTCCAACAACCACGGCCGTCACAATCATTCCGATAGCTGCACCATTATGATCTTGTATGTAAGCGGTTAGGGCTAAAAAAACTGCGATCGGCGCTGCGCCAATAACCGGAATTAAAGAAAAAATAAAAGTGATAACAAACAACATCATAAATTCGGTGTAGCCGAAAAAATACGCTATAGTTGAAAGCGTGCCGGCTTGAATACAGCCTATGATTGCTGATGCGATCAAGGCCGTGTAGCTGCTTTTTTGTGTGGTCTGGATCAGCTGGTCTAATTCATGTTCAGCCACCAGATCTAATTTAACAAAAGACTTTTTTAATTTCGTTGATTGGGTCAATAAAAAATAAAGAACTAAGGCAAAAACGAAAACACCCAAGATAATATCGGGCAAAGACGAAAGTAAAGCAGTCGCGCCCGCACCAACAAATGCCGCTGATTTGCTAACGATATCGCCGGGCTGCGGTAGCTGCGTTAAATCGATATCGAATTTTTGGGCTAAGGCCATTAGCCGTCCAGATACGCCATGCACCATTTTTTCGGTAGACACATAAAGCGGAGTTGTTTGAAAGCCCGTATCTGCATAACGTTTTACACTCGAGGCGGCTTTGAAACCGACTAATCCGATCGGAATAGCGACCAGCAAAAACAAACCCGTTAAAATGCCAATCGTTAACCACGGACGGCTACTTCGCTTTTTTGCAAATCGTTTAACGTGGCGTTCTAAGGCGAAAGCAAAAAGCACAGCTAAAATAATCGCAGTAAAAAAGGGCGTAAAAGTATAAGCAAATAATAAAAAGATTGCCGCCACTAAAACATTTCGTGCGATAAGGTGCTTTTGCTGGATGTTCATCTTATTTAATTAATTCTTTCTTTAGATCGTTCAACTTTCCGTCAGAAGCTTTGCCAAACCAGATTGATAAAAACTGCTCGGCGAATTCTTTAGGGCCAGTGATTGATTTAATAATGCCTTTTGGGTCTTCTAAGTGAATAGTCGCCTGTGGACCGTTCCAGATTGTGGTGACAGAAAAGCTTTCACCTTTTTTAAATTCTTGCATGGCTGAAATTTCTTTCAGAACCTGCTCCATTTCAAGCGATAATTTTTTTACGTTTACTTTATTTACTTCTAAACCTTCTTTGAAGGCATCAGCAATTTTAGAGCCCGGTAAGTCGCGTGAAAAAGTAAGGTGAAGTTGAACGGGCCCAGCCGTTTCTAGTGAAGCTAAAATACCATCTTCAGATTTGATTAATTTTTCGGGGTGAGCCGCTAAAAGTTGTAAAACATAAACTCGGACGGGTACTAAGCCAAAAACGGCTTTCTTGCGCATGCCGTGCGAAACGATCGTTAAAACAGTCGAGTCAACGCTTGAGCTTTTTAATAAGGTAACGTCTTCAAATTTTTCTGTTGTCGGCTCAGCTTTTATTGTAATGGCTGAAGCGAAAGAACAGCTTGCAACTACAAATGCTGCTATAATTAACGACACGATTGATTTACTTGATAAATTGAACATGGTTCTCCTCTATTGATGCGTTTTTTAATATCAAACTAGTTGTGGGCTGGGGTGTCAAATAAAACACTTCGTAGTCGTTAAAAAAGTGATTTGCTACGCTCATGTTAAAGAGGTCAATATGAATTTTTTCAAAGCGCTATGCGCGTCGATGCTTTTTATCTGCGTTTTGCAATTTCCGAACGAGGTTTTGGCGAAAGATTTAACCCAACGTTTAGGGGTCGGTTTCAAAAATAACACTTCGCAAAGTTTACCTTCTTTAGGATTAGTTTACTATGCGGCTAAAGATTACGCTTTCACTGCAGGTGCGGGCATCAATACTGAGAAAAATAATTCAGCATTTCAAATAAACGGCGGTGTTCGTAAAGTGATTTACACTGAAAATAACTTAAATTTCTACACCGGTGCTCAGCTGGGTATTGCCAGCTACGAAAGCATCGTCGACGGGCGCAATTCGGGAATTGAAATTTTAGCGGTAGGCGGAACTGAGTTTTTCTTTACAGGTTTAGAAAATTTGGCCTTTACTGTCGAAGCCGGTTTTGCCGTATCGTCAGTCAAAGACACGCGGTTTCGCACCATTGGCGATGACCCATTTCGCGCGGGTGTTATTTTTTACTTTTAGTTAAGTCGTTCATTTTATAGCAAACAAAAAGGAGAATTTATGAAAAAAGTTATCAGCACAGAGGCAGCGCCTAAAGCGGTGGGCCCTTATTCACAAGCCATTCGTATGGGTGATTTTTTATTTTGTTCGGGTCAAATTTCAATCGACCCGAAGACACAAGAAGTTTTCACCGGTGATATTAAAAAGCAAACCGAAATGGTTTTAAGCAATATTGAAGCTGTTTTGAAGGCGGCCGACATGAATTTTTCACACATCGTGAAAACCACTATTTTCATTACTGATATGGCTGACTTTGCTGTGATCAATGAAATTTACGCTCAGAAATTTACAAGTTTGCCGCCGGCTCGTTCGACAGTGGCTGTGGCTGGTTTACCAAAAGGCGTAAACGTCGAGATCGAAGTTCTTGCTCATATTAATGCAAACTAAGCATCGAAAGTTTATTTTGATTTCGGTACTTGCGCTAGGCCTTATTGTTTGGTTCGCGCAAGAGACCGAAAATGTTTTATCAGTCACGCAGATGGGCGTGTTGGACCAGCTCGAGCAGGTCGACTGCGGAGTGGTCTTAACCGGAGCCCCGGGGCGAATTCGTGAATCTTTTGAAATACTAGCGCAGAGAAAAATTCGCAAACTGGTGGTTTCAGGAGTTTTTAAAGAAACCCAGCTGCACGAGATATTTCCGCATCTGCCTTTCTACCCTGAGGTGCATCCCGAAGATATTATTCTAGAAAAAATTTCGGGTAGTACTTACGGCAACGCCGTGCAAAGTTTAGCTTTAGTTAAGACTTTAGGCTGCCGCGATATTTTGCTGATCACCTCAAGACTTCATATGCACCGTTCGCAGAAACTTTTTCGCCAACTGTTTCCATTAAAAATTAATATTATTTCTTACCCCGTTCAGTCTTTAGCGCGCGAATACTCGTATTTGGATGTATTCATCGAAACCGTGAAATCGATGTTCTATTCAGCCCTTGGTCGAGTGCTTTAGTTCAATACGTTTTATTCCGATAAAGCACTATGGGACACATCAATCTACCAAGCTTAGATCAAATTATTTTCGAAAATGTTTCGGTTAGTGTCGAGGGTTTTGATCCGATTTTGCAATCGGTCGATCTGGAAATTCCGATGGATCAGACAATCGTGCTTGAATCTTCAAACCCGGCGCATGCGGTGCATTTACTATCTGTTTTAGCCGGACGCAGACCACCGCAAAGTGGCCGAATCTTGTGGAATGAATTCAATCTTTTTGAAGTTGATGAAGAAGCGATGCCGACAAAACACCTAATCGGTAGTTATTTTGAACACCAGCGCCCTCATCCGGACGCAAGCTTACTTAAAATTTTAACTCAGTCATGCGAAAATAAAGAGGTCTGCAAACAGGCCCGTGATCACTTCGAATTTACCTCTGAATTTTTGCAGAAAAATTTTCGCGAGGTCACTTACGAAATGCAAAAATTAGTCATGTTGATTGCGGCGACCTTAAATCAACCGCAAATGCTTACGCTCGAAGACCCTGCGGTGGGAATCAGCGAAAAAATATTTCTAGATTACTTAGACTGGATTCAAATGCATCAACGCCGTGGGCACCTTCGTCATATTTTTCTGACGAATAATCACCCAGCAGCGCTGCGTCACCTTGAAGTCAGTCGGTTATTTGTCGAGGATGGTTTACTTTATATTGAAGACCCCGACAATTTTAAAAAAGCCGTTCACTTCTAGGCCGTTCACGCTGTAGTATTTGTCTAGTGAAGCAACCGTCGTTAAGTCTTTATTTTCTACACAAGCTTATTCTGTCTCGTCGCTCGGGTGCGTTGGTTCGACGCACTACGATTTTATCTTTTATCGCAATCTCGCTAAGTATGATGGCTTTTTTTGTCATTCTTTTTGTAATGAACGGGATGAATTTAAATATTAAAAAGCGAATCATGGCGCTTGAGCCCCACCTGGTTACAACCCATTTGCCCAAAGACGACCAGAACGTTCAATTGGCTATGCCTGACCAAGTGCTTGTGCCTTATCAAAGCTTTGATCTGATTCTTCGCACGATCGACGGTCAATTTCGCGGATCGCAAGCCGTCGGTTACAATGGCCGGGGTTTAAATATTTGGTCTGATAGGCTGAGGTCTTTAAAAAGTAAAGATGGGCGATCTCAATACGAAAGGGAATATAACGAATTAAATCTGGGCGAAAATGAAGTTGCGCTTGGAATTGATTTAGCGCGCTCGTTGGGTTTACTTGAAGGTGATGAAGTGACGCTGATTCCGCCCGAGACTTTGCTGCTAAGTTCTTTAGAAACACCGCTTTTTCAAAAGGTGACAGTGAAACGCATTTTAGCGACTGATCTTTTTGACCTCGACGCGAAGTTGATTCTATTTAATTCAGATGTGTCTTTAGATTTATTTTCAAAAACCCTTAGTCGTAAACGTGGTTTTCATATCTGGTTTAAGTCGGTTACAGATGCCGATGCCGTTAAAGAGACATTATTAAAAAAATCAATAACGGCCGAGACTTGGCAAGAGAAAAACTCGGATTTATTTTTTGCGCTGTTAATGGAAAAAACGATGATTGGTATTTTCTTAGGTTTGGCCGGACTGATTGCCTCGTCTTCAATACTAACGGTCTTAGCGCTTCTGATGTCTCAGAAAAAACGCGATATTGCCATAATTAAAACCTTAGGCTTATCGCAGAAAAAAACTCTGTGGTTATTTACCCAGATGGGCTTGTGGGTTTCAGGCGCAGCTTTAGCCTTGGGTGCTGTTTTGGGGCTAGCGATCAGTTTTTATTTACAATTTTATCCGGTGAATATTTTGCCAAATATATATTACGATTCGTCAATACCGGCTTTGGTCGACTTCAGATTCGTATTCGGAGTTCTTTTTGTAGCAGCCTTGTTAGCCTTTTTAGGCTCTTACATTCCGGCCCGAACCACTTTGAAAATTCAGCCGGCGCTTTTGTTAAGACAGAAAACAAGTTAGTCGGCTGCGGCTGAAAAGAATTCGTACAAAACTAGACGCTGACTTCGAAATCGCGCAAGGCTTGATTAAGTGAAGTCTTCTTATTTGTACTTTCTTGGCGTTGACCAATAATCAGCGCGCAAGGTACGCCGAAGGTTCCGCCTGCGAAAGTTTTATCTTGTACGCCTGGTATAACGACAGAATTAGCAGGCACTCGACCTTTTATCGCCGTGGCGTTTACATTCGTTACATCGATAATTTTAGTTGATGCCGTCAAGATGACTCCCGCGCCCAGTACAACACCTTGCTCTAAGTGAACACCTTCAACCACGATGCAGCGGCTTCCTAAAAAGCAGTCGTCTTCGATAATAACGGGTTGGGCTTGAGCGGGTTCCAATACTCCGCCAATGCCAACGCCACCAGATAAGTGCACGTTAGCACCTATTTGCGCGCACGAACCCACCGTAGCCCACGTATCAATCATTGTATTGGCGCCAACGTAGGCGCCAATGTTAATGTAAGAAGGCATTAAGATAGCACCTTTTTCAATGAAGCTACCCACTCGAGCCAGGGCTTGCGGCACCACACGAACGCCCTCTGTGCCATTCCATTTTTTTAAAGGGATTTTATCGAAAAAATTCCAGTGTTCCGTTTCGATCAGCTGCATTTTCTGAATTTTAAAATAAAGTAGAATTGCTTTTTTTACCCAATCATTTGTAAACCAAGTGGTGCCGGTTTTTTCACACACGCGCAATTTGCCGTGGTCGACTTCGTGAATGACCGATTGAATAACTTGTTTGTCTTTTTCAGTGATTTCGTAGCCAGCCGTTGCTGAAGCTTCAAAAATTTTTTCAATACTATTTTTCATATGAGGTCTTTCTATTTGTAAATTTGCAAAGTTAGTCTGTTAGCGCTGTGAAAGATGGCTTGTTGCGAATTCGCGCAGCCTCGTGCAGTCCTGCGATAATTGCCGGAACCTGCTGTTTTATAATTTCGTCAAACGCTATATCTCGCTCAATTTCATAGGTTAAGGTCGGAATTTTATTTTCTAAGCCAGCATAAGTTCCTAGTGATCCGGGGGTCGGGTAACCGATATCGGGCTCAATGACGTATCCTGTTAATTTTGAAATGACTAAGGCTTCGGGTATGTCGCCGTTGGTATTCAGCATGGGCTTCCATGAATGCAGCGAAATAATTAAATCAATCGGATTCGCTTTAAGCCAAGTGACCAGTGCTTGATTTTCTTTTTCGCTGAGCGGAGATGGCCCTGGATTGTAGCGCACGCTGGCGGCCACCGCCGTCCAATCCTTAGTCGGCAAATTGCGATTCAGATCGACTTTATTGGCGTTACCTCGCGTCTTAAGTAAAACACCTTCCGGATTAAATTCAGGAACTAAAGTAATTTGTAAATCGATCTGGTAATTGTTGCGTAAAATTTCAAGCAAGCAACGACTGGCGACGACGCCCTCGGGCTCATCGCCGTGAACTCCGCCGATGACTAAAACGTGGGCTTTTTTACCCTTGTTAGCAGGGGGATTAAATTGATAAGCGTGAATCGGAAGGCCTAAAGCTGTTTCGCCAAATTTGAACATTTCCATACTGAGGATTTTTATGCAAAAGTAGTAGAATGTCACGAAAGCTTTTGTCATATCAAGGAAGTGATCTGCATTTCGGTAACCAAAATTACCGATTGTTAGACGCGGTAAAAAACTACACGCAGCCTATTTATCTATATGATAAAAGCGTTATTAAAGAACGGATCGAATGGATTCAACAATGGCCTGAATTAGGTCGATTGCATTATGCCATGAAAGCAAATTTCAATTTAGAAATTTTAGGTCTTTTTAAACAAATGAACTGTGGCCTTGACGTCGTTTCGCTGGGCGAAATAAAATACGCTTTGCAAGCGGGTTTTACGCCGGCCGATATTATTTTCTCAGGCGTGGGTAAATCCGAACATGAGTTAACCTGGGCCATCCAAAATGATATTTATCAAATTAATATCGAAAGTGTTTCAGAATTAAATCGTATTATGCGAATTGCGAAAACCATTGGTAAAAAAGTAAACCTAGGTTTGCGAGTTAACCCTGAAGTTGATGCCGAAACACATCCGTCGATAGCGACGGCATTGAAAGATTCTAAGTTCGGTCTTGATTTTGAATCGGCAGATGTGGCGGTTAAGCTCATCAGTGAAAATTCATTCGTGCAGTTAAAGGCCATCAGTTTCCATTTGGGTTCACAAATTATGAACGTTAAAGTTTACGAAAAAGCTTTGACCGTCGTAAAACCATTTTATCTTAATGCTAAAATTCTGTGCCCCGAATTAGATCGCCTTGATTTGGGCGGCGGCCTGGGTATTGACTACAAAGACCCCGATACGGGTGTTGACCACGAGCGCTGGCAGGCGGCGCAGTCTGTTTTCACGCGCGAACTTAAAGATCTAGGTGCCTTTTTAATTTTAGAGATCGGGCGTTTTTTAGTTGCCCGCGCGGGCGTCTTAATCTCAAGAGTTGAAGTCATTAAAGAGACGACCGATAAAAAATTTCTAATCATCGATGCGGGTATGTCTGTGCTCATGCGCCCGGCTTTGTACGATGCATACCACGAAATTTTACCACTCATAAGGCACGGTGAAGAAAAAATAACTTATGACGTGGTGGGTCCGATCTGTGAATCAACTGATGTTCTGAGTTTAGGTAAAAAGATGTCGCTTATGCATGAAGGCGATTTTGTTGCCCTTTGTGATGTTGGCGCTTACGGTGCGGCGATGGCATCACGGTATAATCTACGTGATGCACCGATCGAGACGTTTATTTAACTGATTATTTAACAATTCCGCAGCCGTTATTTTTTACGTAAAGTTTGGTCCGACAGGCTGGATCTTCATTTGAGCAACGCAGGCGTAAATGAAAATGATTACCGTGGCCACTGACGTGATCCATACTTTCAAAAAGCTTTTGCACGAGATCCTTATCAGCGCCTTTAAATTCGTTTTTTTCAATCGCGTACTTGCATAAGTCGGCTTTTATCGCGCGATCAATAAAGATTCGTTCGATTTTGATATCGGGCTGGTTAAAAGCAAATTTTAACAGGTCGTAGGTGCGTTCGCGTGAGTAGCGATTTTGGTAAAGTTTTGTGACGCGTTTCCCGTTGGCATTTTCATTCACCGCTACCACCGGAAACTTAATATCGTCTAAAGCTGTCGGGTAACCCATGTCGGCGTCAATTCCGATTTGGTGGCTTAAATGCGGAGAGATCTTTCCGCCATTCTGAAATGAAATCGAACCAACGTAAAGTTTGCGAGTAAAAGTTTTATTAAGACGCTCACCCATAAGCTCGATTAATTTAGCCATTTCGAAGGTTGCAAAAAAGTTTTTATTTTCGGGCGTCTTAATTTCAAAGAACGCTTGCTTCGTGACTGCTAAGCTTTGCTGACGAACGAGCACTGAAGTCGCGTTACGCAGGCGCCCATTATCTACGTGGCCGATCGATTGATTGTACTGTCTCACTTCGCCGCGAATTTGTTTAAAGTCCTTGTTTAACACGATACTGGTGTCACCCGCATCCGGCACGCTGGATTTAGGTGGTTCGGCCGGCAGAGTTGGTTTCACCTCGAGTTTAATCTCTGGCTTAACTTCCTCCGGCTTAACTGAAGGTTTCGGTGCCGCGGGGCCCGTCACTGGTGCGACCGGCTTTGCAGGAGCAGCTGGTTTGGCTTCAGGTTTAGCTTCGGGCTTAACTACTAGATTAACTTTGGGCTTCTCGATCACGTTGGCTTCGTCATCTTCGAATATTTTAGCTAAATCAGCGCTGCCGACAACGCCTCTGTATGGCCCAGGTAATGATTTTTCGTTACCTTCTTTTGATTCATCTTTAGCTTCTGCGTCTTTTGAGTTTTCATTTTTGTCTGTGACTGTTTGAATTTCGGCGACGTCGTCATCATCTTTGTCTTCGTCGCTAACTACGACGGGAGCGGGACCGCCGGCATCAGGGATATCTTTTTTATCTAGTTTAGGCTTTCTATTAACTTCCATTTGTTGGGTGTAGATTTGTTTTTTATAAGCGATAAAAAAATCGATCACAACATGCGAACAATCATACTGATCTTGCGCGGTCATTTCTAAGCAAGTCGCTTTCGCGCGAATGATAGGTTTTTCTTCTGAATTTGACTTCACTTCGGTAGAAGGTCGTAAGTCGACTGAACCCACTTCTGCAGCATGAGAGCCCGCTAACACAAAATCACTTTCGGCTAACAAGGTTTTCGTTGCATCGATTATACGGGCAACGCCACTGACTTTTAAACTATGATCTGCCGTCGAATAGGTCATAAATACATTCGCCATTTTAACTTGGCCAACGATGACTTCGGTTCCGGCGTTTTTTATACGCGAATGGGGTCTTTCGTAAATGATTCCGCGTGAGTTCTCTACGGGCTCTTCCCAAGTGGGTTGTAATTCTTCTTCGTAGACCATGTCAGTGGCGGTGGCCTTGACCCCTGGGGATTGCAGGCGGTTACCAGCGGGCTGGCACGCCGCAAATAGCAAAGTTAAAGTAAGAATTTTAAACACCGTCAGTTTATTGCGGTTTTGCATTTGGACCTCTAGGCAATACAAAGCAGGTTCAGTGCCGATGGTAGAAACTTATATCCAGAGCTAGGGCGGACTAAATCGAATTGATGGGTTATTAACAGCTAAACAAAAATCTTAGCTGTCAAACTTTTGTTCAGATGACAGAAACTGTTTCGAACGTGATATTTGTATCCGAAACTAAGCTTAGTAATTGCGATGATAGGTTTTCGAAGTGCTCGCTTGAATCGGTTAGTGCAATTGTTATACTGACATTTAGATTTGAATTGGTTTTTAATTTTCCGGAGATAAAATCATTTTCTATTTGTAAAGCAATCGCTTCGCCTGAATCAATTAAACTAACGTGATTTCCAAATACTCTTTGAATCGAGGTTTTAATCAGTGGGTAATGCGTACAACCTAAAACCACTGTATCAACATCGTCGGCTTTTAAATTTTGCAAATAGCGAAACGCAATCAGATTTGTGATGGGGTCGTCATGCCAGCCCTCTTCGGCTAGCGGAACAAAAAGCGGGCAGGCTTGGGTAAAAACCTCAGCATCCGGAATAATCGCATGAATTTTTTTAGTGTAAGAACCAGCCTTAATTGTCGCACGGGTAGCTAGCACCGCAATTTTTTTATTTTTTGTTTTAGCTGCCGCAAGTGCTGAACCGGGATCGATTACATTGTAAACTGGGCATGCATCGAAGTGATCTTCGAAAACCTGAGTTGAGGCCGTGTTACAAGCCACAATGATCGCTTTCACATTACGAGACATCAAAAATTTCATATTTTGAACTGAATAATTACGAACGGTCTCGGGCGATTTTGATCCGTAGGGTAGCCTTGCGGTATCTCCTAAGTAAATAAAATGCTCGCCCGGAAATTTTTTAACTAGCTCACGTAAGACCGTAATGCCGCCGATGCCCGAATCGAAGACTCCGATCGGCCTATTATCAATCTGATTTAAGTTCGTACTTGGCTGGTGGCTCACGCTTAGGATTTTACTCCATGCGCGCGAGATTCAGAAATACCATTTGCCGTCATGGCCATAAATTTGGCCTTCTCGCGAATTTCTGAAATCGCCGTGGCATTCACGTAGCTCATGCCGCTGCGAATCCCGCCAGTTAATTCTGAAATGACTGTATCGACATGGCCTTTTACATTTACATAAGTTGATTCACCTTCGGGAGCCATGCCTTCTGGCATATCACCTCGCCAAGAAATCTGCGCTTTCTTTGAAGCCATCCCACGGTATTGTTTGCGCCCGTTGACGATATCACCCGGAGTTTCGATTGTGCCAGAAAGCATGCTGCCAAGCATGATCGTGCTTGCTCCGGCGGCGAAGGCTTTGACCATGTCACCGCTGGTTCTAATGCCGCCATCAGCGATGATAGGCACACCGTAAGATTCGGCAGCCTCTGCGCAAAGGGCGATCGCCGTTAACTGCGGTACGCCGCAACCTGTGATAATTCGAGTTGTGCACATTGAACCCGGACCAATTCCTACTTTGATGGCGTCGGCGCCGGCTTCAATCAAATCAATCGTGGCGTCGGGGGTCGCTAAGTTTCCGGCAATAATCTGCAGGCCTGAGAATTTATCTTTAAGCCATTTTAAAGTTTCCATCATTTGTACCGAATGCCCATGAGCAATATCGATCGTCATGATATTTACCCCGGCTTTAACTAAGGCTTCAGCGCGCTCTTTAAAATCACCATTCACGCCAATACTGGCTGAAATAATTTTTGCTCCAACTTCTTTGACTTTACGAATTTCGTCGACTTGCAGTTCGATCGTCATAAAGCGGTGTAAAATTCCTAAGCCGCCCATCTTGTGCATGGCAATCGCCATGTTCGACTCAGTTACCGTGTCCATATTCGCCGAGATGATTGGGGTCTCTAAGAATAAAGTTTTCGTTAATTGTGATTTCAGTGAGGGATCGCGGCGCGAGCGCACTTCAGATTTTGAGGGTATAATTAATACGTCGTCAAAAGTTAAACCCTGATCGCGATTTTTTATATCTTTCCAATTAAACAGAAGTGCCATGCTCTACCTCATTTAAGTACTTAAAAAACAATTTCAAAATAAAATAATTAAAACTCAAAACTAAAATACTTTCTAACAAAACGCAGGCTGTTGCGGTGATCGGGTGCAAGCTAAATAAACGGTATTCATCTAAAGCTGAAGAAAGAGCTAACGGGATCACGAAATAAAAAATCGCAAGCCAGATGTTTAATCTCCACCAAAACATCTTAGAAAGCTTCGTCGAATAATCAAGCGCATCGACCTTACCTTCGGCGTAGGCTTGAGAAAAAAATACCACGTAGGGTGCCATTAAATAATAAGTATATTTAATAAGTCCCGGAATAATAAAAACAAAACACCATAAAAATGTTTTACCCCACGCGCGCAAGGTTTCGATCAGGCCTAATTCGAATTTTTCGTTAAAAAGTTTTTGAATCGAATGAGGTTTCGCAGATAAAGTTTGCGAACAAAGTAGACTAATCAGTAACGGAAAAAACAAAGTGCTTATTAAAGAAACTGAACCCCAAAGCCAAATCATATTCGATAAACCCTGCGGAGACCGAATAACTTGATCGATTTGCTTATTAAGTAATTGATCAACCATAGTTGCAGCAAGGACCGCTGAAAATATCAGCAAAAAACCGACCCAGAATCTATTTTTGAACTCAACTTTGATCGCGTTAGGCACAGCCCAAAATCATTGAACGCAAACTTCTCTTAGTCAATCGAAAGGACTGCGCATAGTAAATAAATGAGTGACAAGTTTTTAACGAAAGGTTAGCTTTTGTCTTCTGCTTTTTTACACCAGTGCCCTGGTGGCGAAACTGGTAGACGCACAGGACTTAAAATCCTGAGCTTCCTTTACAGGGGCGTGCCGGTTCAAGTCCGGCCCAGGGCACCAAATCTCTAGCGAAATTAAGCAGTTACAGTTTGTAAAAATCCTCAAAAAAGAAATTTTTTTGGTTCTACTCAATCAGAGGGGGAATCGCAGTTTCAAGTTAATGAAGTTTTCTAGTTCTATTTATTGGTTCTACTCAATCAGAGGGGGAATCGCAGTTTCAAGTTAATGAAGTTTTCTAGTTCTATTTATTATTCCATTCCATCCACAAAGTGCAAGCACTCTTAATCTATAATTATTAAAATTCCTAAATCCAAAAGCACGTCT
>JANPPC010000002.1:0-9066 GCA_031428275.1 Bdellovibrio sp. | reverse complement strand
AAGTGGCCATTTTTTATTTTTCTTTGGATCTGTCATTTCTGATTCTCACTTTCAATCCGTATCGGATTTATCGTTACAAATCAGGAAGCCTGTCTCATTTTGATAATCCAACTAGACTACGAAATCTTCACCGCACTCCACCTTTATCGGTAACGGCCAAGGGAACTTCTTGCTTTGCTCCGCTCGCAAAAGATAACTGTGAGTTTATTAAAATCACTGCTGACAATATTAATTTTTTCATACGATCTCCTTCTTAGTTGGGTTTAAAATTTCTTTTTCTTTCCAAATATAAAAAATAACGGGGTAAATCAGAAGTTCAAGTAGGAACGACGTAAACAAGCCGCCAATCATTGGTGCTGCGATTCGCTTCATGACGTCAGCCCCTGCGCCTGTTGACCACATGATTGGAATTAGACCCATGAATAGCGCCATGACAGTCATAAGCTTTGGTCTTACCCGGTGAACGGCTCCTTCGATAACTGCATCATGCAAGTCTTTCTGGTTATTCATCTGTCCTTTTTTCTTTCGCTCGTCGTAAGCAAGGTCCAGGTACATCAACATAAAAACTCCGGTTTCAGCGTCCAACCCTAAAAGTGCGATCATTCCAACCCATGCGGCGATCGATAAGTTATAATCTAGGGCAACTAAAAGCCATACGACGCCAATCAATGAAAATGGTACCGCGAGCAGGATGATTCCAGTTTTCGTCCAAGATTTAGTATTAAAATGAAGTAAGAAAATAATGAGTAACAAAGTTAAAGGGACAACGATTTTTAGTCGTTGTTTTACGCGCTCCATGTTTTCATACTGGCCACTCCAGCTTAGAGTGTATCCCGTCGGAAGTTTTATTTTTTCTGAAACAACTTTTTTCGCATTTTCAACGTAGTTACCGATGTCCACTTTATTTAGATCAATATCAACATACACGTAACCCACAAGAGATGCGTTTTCATCACGAATCATTGAAGCGCCCTCGTTGATTTTAACTTCGGCGATTTCTTTTAGTGGAATCTGGGCGCCAGTCGGAGTCGAAATTAAAGTTCTTTTGATGGACTCAATATCTTGTCTGAAGTCAGGAGCCATTCGAACCTGGATCGGATAGCGTTCGCGTCCGATGATTGCTGTTGAAACATTGTCGCCACCGATGGCACCCATAGCTTGATCTTGTGCTTCTTTAAGCGATAGCCCATAAGCCATCAGTTTATTGCGGTTGAAGTTCACATCAAGAAAGTATCCACTTGCAATTCTTTCTGCGACGATAGTTCGCGTGCCCGGAACATCTTTTAAAACCTTTTCTACCTCGGACCCTAACTTTTCAATCGTTTTTAAATCCGAGCCAAATATCTTAACGCCAATGGGACTTCGAATTCCAGTAGAAAGCATATCGATACGATTCTTAATAGGCATCGTCCAGATATTTGGCATTCCGACGTAGCTTAACTTTTCATTCATTTCTTCAATGAGTTGTTCTTCGGAAATTCGTGATGACCAAAGAAACGAATGCCAGCTTTCAACTTTGCGCCATTCTGATTTTGGCTTTAGAACGATCGTTGTTTCAATCATTGATAGCGGCGCCGTATCAGTTGAAGTTTCCGCGCGACCGGCTTTTCCAAAAACTGTATCGACCTCGGGGAATAATTTTAACGTTTGATCTTGAAGTGTTAATACGCGCTGCGCTTCTGAAACAGAAAGTCCCGGAAGGGCTGTCGGCATATAAAGAAGGCTTCCCTCGTGAAGGGTGGGCATAAATTCAGAGCCCAAGATCATAAAGCCCGGAATCACAGATAGAACTGCGACTAGAGCTGCCGCAAGAACTGCTTTTTTGCGCATTAATATCCAATGTAAGACGGGTTCATAAATCGCAAACAGTCTTCGACTGATCGGATGCTTATGTTCAGAATAATATTTCCCAACAAGCGTAATATTTCCCAATTTGTTTAACCATTTGTTCGGTCCATTAAATTCATCGGCCCGCGCAAAGAGCATTCGCATCGCAGGATCAAGCGTAATTGCCAGCATGGCTGCGATAAACATCGCTAAATTTTTTGATAAAGCTAGCGGTCTAAAAAGGCGGCCTTCTTGATCAACGAGCGTAAATATCGGCAAAAACGAAACGGCAATAACTAAAAGAGAAAAGAAAACGGAAGGGCCAACTTCCATCAGGGCGTCCAAACGAACTTTAAAAAAACTTTCTACTCGGCCGTTTTCATCCCAGTGTTGGATTTTCCGGTAGGCGTTTTCGACCTCGACGATGGCTCCATCAACTAAAACTCCGATGGAAATAGCAATTCCTGCAAGGGACATAATATTCGAACTTTGTCCCATTAGAACCAGCGGAATAAAAGCCAAAAGCACAGCAACCGGAATTGTGACGATCGGAACGATGGCCGAGGGAATATGCCAAAGAAATAAAAGGATCACAAGACTTACAATAATAAGTTCTTCGACTAAGGTGCCCTTAAGCGTATTTATAGCCCGCTCGATTAAGTCCGAGCGGTCATACACTGTTTTAATCTTCACACCTTCAGGCAAGGACTTTTGAATCTCTTCTAATTTAGTTTTAACTCTAGCGATTACGGACGGGGCATCCTCACCGTGCCTCATGACGATGATTCCGCCGACGGCATCACCTTCGCCGTTAAAGTCGGTAACACCACGGCGCATTTCCGGACCCATCGAAACCGTTGCTACTTGTTTTAGTAAAATAGGCGCAAGGCTTTTTGCAGGAAATGTAACCACGGCATTTTCGATATCTTCTAAGTTTGTAATTAGGCCTGAAGTTCGAACCATGGCCTCGGTGCCCGAAAATTCCAAAACGCGCCCACCACTTTCTTGGTTGGAATTACGAACTGCGTCCATCACTTGAGGTAAAGTGACTTGCAGAAGTTCTAATTTTCTGGGATCAACGCGGACTTGAAATTGTTTAACAAATCCACCAATACTAGCAACTTCAGAAACCCCTGGAACGGATTGAAGTTGAAACCTGAGCGTCCAATCCTGCAGCGAGCGAAGCTCGGCGGTATTTATTTTTTTAGTTTCATCGACGAGCGCATACTGATAAACCCAACCGACACTGGTGGCATCGGGACCGAGCTCGGTTGTTACCCCTTGCGGTAACTGCGACGTGATTCGACTTAAGTATTCAACGACACGACTTCGGGCCCAATACAGATCGGTGCCATCTTCAAAAATAACGTACACATACGAATACCCGTAATCCGAAAAGCCGCGCACAGATTTTATTTTAGGTGCGCCCAAAAGCGATGCGATAATAGGATAGGTTAATTGTTTTTCAATAATTTCCGGCGAACGATCCCATTTAGAATAAATAATAACCTGCGTGTCTGATAAATCAGGAATGGCATCTAACGGAATATTTTTTAGAGAGTAAATTCCCAGAGCAACAAGAACACCTGTGATAGCTATGACTAAAAGACGATTGTGTGCCGAGTACTCAATGATTTTTTTAATCATTTCGAAGCTTTCCCGGGCATGCACATGGCCATCGGCGTGTCCCAATGTTGACCTTCTGGACATTGCGATTTCGGATTACTTCCTTTTGTTGATTCTGGCTGATCGAAAGATCCTCGAAGCTTGGCTTCAGAATCTAAAAGAAAATTTGGACCAGCAGAAATCACATCGCCTGCCTTGAGCCCTGAAAGAATTTGATATTCGCGCATCGATTTTAGTCCTAAAATGACTTCTCTAGATTGTACCTTATCAGTCGCGGTAAAAACATAAACCAGATCGCGGCGTCCGGCGCGCAAGACGGCATCTTCTGGAACCACAATTTGATTTTTAAAAGTATTTGAAATCTCTGCATGAAAACTGCTTTCTAGGACTAAAGAAACCGTTTGATCTGAAATTCGTCCTATCACTCGAACTGTCCGACTAGATGGGTCTATAAGACGGTCTATACTTGTGATTTTTCCGGAAACAACTTTTTCTGGGCTGAAAGAAGATGTTCCTTTGAATTCAAGGCCTGGCTTCAAGGAAGAAAGGTCTGATTCATAAACTTGAAATGATACGTCTTTTGTTGAAATAGCCCGACCAGAAACAGCTAACCCGAGAACAAAATCTTTAGGTTGGACTTCATACTTTGCAATCTGAATGGTCATTTGTTGAGAATTTGAAATTTCAAAGCCTTCAGTTTCTTTTGTTTGTGATTTTTCTGTTTTTGATCCCTTAACTTTTGTTACGGGCATTCCGCATATAGGACATTTTCCTGGCTCATGCATATGAACTTGGGGATGCATAGGGCACGTGTAGTATCCGTTCGGATCTTCGTGGGGCGCTGTCGTCGAGTCTGAGGCAGCAAGCACTAAACTTGGGAAACTTGATGCCGCAGTAAAAAATAAGATCGTAAGTGATCCAAAAAAATTTCGGCGATTCATTATTGTTCTCCTTCACTTGCGGTGAGCACCATAAGTTCTGCAATCGATTTTTCAAGGTGTAATCTGGTTTCAACGGATTTTAATTTCAGATCTAAGTGGGAAAGCATCACAGTTCGGTGCTCATCGAGCCCTTCCATTGACCGTGGCGATAAATTTTCAACAAGTTTCATTCGTCGGTTTGCCCGCGGCAACAAATTCGATTCAAGAGTTAAAAATTGTTTTTCCAAGGATTCAATTCGAGCAGTTAGTGACTTAATACTTGTATCATATCCAACTTGGGCTTTCGCGACTTCAGCCTGTGCCCTAGTTAGTCGGGCCGATGCTTCTGCAGTTTCTGCTTGCGGCTGCCAAAAATAAAGAAATGGTAAAGTGACCCCAATCATAAACTCATCACTTCTGGGAATAACATCATTACCATTGTATCCGCGGTAACGAAGAAATAGATTTGGCAGATAAGACTGATCAGATAATTTCTTTTGCGACTCGAATGTTTTGAGTTCTGTTTGTTTTAGTTGAACTGCCAACGAACCTGTTTGGCCACTAGAGGCTGGTTTTTTAAACTCTGACGCTTTTGGCTCAATCTGTTCAACATTCATATTTGGTACAAACAATTTAAGTCGGGTTTTGCTTTTCAATAATGAGGCTTCAGCTTCGATCACTTCATTCTCGAGCAAATCAACTTCAGATTCTATCCCTAATAAATGCAGTTGGGCTGAACTATCTGAGCGCGTGAGGGTCTTAGCTAATCTTGCATGCTTCTTCAGCCAATTTCGTTTTTCCTTTATAATTTCAAATTTTTCAAAGTCGCTCCAGAACTCAAAAAATGCCAAGCGAGCTTCCGAAATTATTTCTTTTTTACGAAATGAGACATTCGATTTTTGAAGTTCGGATTCGAGTTTTCGAGTTTCTCTTTCCGCTACGATTTTTGTGGGAAATGGAAGCTCTTGTGAAATTTCAATACCTTGATTAGTTCCGCCGCCATCTTTCATTTGCATAAGACCAACCATGGGTGGTGGAATTCGAATTCCCTTGGACTTAGCTAAGGCTTCGTCGCTTGTGGCTTTCACAATTTTAAGTTCGGGACTATTTAATTCAACTTGGCTCAAAAACTCAGGTAGCGTCAATAAAGCCATAGGGCCTGCGACCGTCCAGTTTGAGACAAATAATAGTAATAATAATATCCAGGTCTTGTGATTCATGTGAGGTAATACGATAAAGCCCCCTGGTTTGTGACAAAGAAGTTAAATCCTTGAAACTACTATAGTTTTGACTTTTTTTTGAAGTCAATGTCACAATTGGAGCATAGCGGTCGTATTAAACGTGTGTAGGTGAATATGTTTAAAAAGGTTGATTTTCAAAAGAGCTCTGATGAAGAGCTTATGCAAGCCTACATGAAGGGTGAGGCTGTGGCGTTTGAAATTCTTTATGAGCGTTATTCAGCAAAAGTTATGGGTTACCTAACTCAAAAAACACGTTCGCCGAAAAATGCGCAGGATCTTATGCAGGAATCTTTTTTAAAACTTCACCGATCCCGACATCTTTATAATTCTATGTTTCCATTTGCGCCGTGGCTTTTTTCAATTACAAGATCCGTCTTTTTGGATTCAGTTAAGAAAAAGTCACTGGAAGATGTCACTGAATCGCAGGTGTTCGATAAAATAGCTGCGGTCCCGGATGTTAAGGAAGCGTCAATAATCGATTTAAATGTGTTACCAATGAACCAAAAACAAGTTGTAGGTCTTCGTGTATATGATGAAGAAACCTTTGAAGAGATCGCTGAAAGACTTTCAATGACGCCAGAAAATGCGCGGCAAATATTCAGTCGCGCCGTGAAAGCTTTGAAATCCCTGGCTAAAGAAGACGGAGTTAAAAAATGAAAGATCAATGGAAAGATGAGTTCGAAGAGTTTTCACAAATTGATTCAAGCTCGGTTCAGGTGCCGGAGACTTTGTTTAATAAAATCCAAAAACGACTCTTCCCAAATCCATGGCAAGTGTTTGGAAAAATTGCCCTTATGCAAACCGCAGTAGGTTTTTTATCTTTAGCCCTTTGCACGCAGTTTGGATTAAATCCATTCGATACGGAGTTTTCATTAGCCCATTGGTTTATGAAAACCGCAGGTCACAGTGTTTGTATGGTTCTTTGTGGAATGTTGTTTGTTTCCCTTCCATATTTGCTGTCGAATGTTTTTTTAAATTTGGAAGAGCTGGAAGTCGTTAAAAGGTATGAGTGGCTTCAGGTCGGCGTATTGGCATTAACTTCATTAGGGGCGTTTCATTTTTTTGGTGGCGAAGCCGTTTTAACTTTTGGCGTATTATGGTTTGTTGGTGCTTTTTTGGGTGGAGTGATGTCGATCGAAGGAAGCTATTTTTTACGTAGACAAATAGCTTAATTCAGAATTTCAAAAAGAATTTCATTTTTTTCCGCTCAGACGAATTCTGCCTGAGCGGGAAAAATAACTAGGACATTTTTGCCATAGACTGACAGCTGTCCGCACACTTGCGACAAACATCAGCACATCGCTTCATCTTCAGGTCACCGTCAAATTTTTCACAATCGTCTGCGCATTGCTTACAAATATCTGCACATATTTTGCAAATGTCAGCTGAAAATGGTGAATTTGAAATCATAAGATTTGCAGATGTACGGCAAATTTCTGCACAGTTTTGTAAAAGTAAAATGTGGGCCGCTTCAGCGTGATCTTCGCCTTGTTTTAGACAGTATGGAATTAACTGCAGGCAGCTCGTCGAACAGTCATAGCACAGCTCGATGCAGTCTTGCATTGATGAGTCTTGGTTTGTTGACCGATTTGCATCTGAATATTTGGGTGATGAATTCTTTTCTTCAGTTTTTGGGCTTTGATTAGTTTGCATATTTTCTCCTTGGAATTGGGTTGATGCCATTAAAGTGCAGTCAAAATTAGATTGCTGTAAACGACGATAAATGAAATTGCGAATTTTGTGCCACTGCGGAGCTCTGTCTATCAGTCTAGCATGAAGCTGAATGCGGCTGAGGAGCGCTTAAAGATAACATTCTCAATGCAATAGTGAAAAAGGATTTGAACGTTCTAAATTACCCCGAAGGTAAAAATGGAGGTGACGCCTGGATTTTCACCAAGATAAGCAGCGTTGCAAGCTGCCCCCTAAATGTTCGGGCACGTCACCATAAGATTTTAAGATGCACTTAATGGAGTAAATCCGGCCTGATCCAATAATCGTTCAATCTCTTTCTTATTAATTTTTTCAGGGATGAACTGGACGGATAAAATCTTATCTGCCGGATTTGGTTTAACTTCATGAACTCCATCAACTTTAGAGAGTGCATGAATGATTTTCTCGCCACAGCCATTACATTTAAGCTTAGGTATAGAAAACTGCGCTTCTGTGAGAGCCCCATAAGCTTGCTTTGTTGCTGAACCATTAAATAAATTTTTAAACCAGTTCTTCATATCGATCTCCTTTTAGCTTAAACTTAAATAAACATTTAGATAATAACCGCCAACAATAAGTAAGCTGACGCCACTAAAAGTTTGAATTGCTCTTCTCCAGATGGATAGCTCTGCGAACTTAGTAATGAGGCCTGCAAAAAAACCAATTAATAAAAACGGAATACCTCGACCAATACTAAAAAAGACTGCGAGAACAAATCCTGTCTCAACACTTCTTTGGGCAGCGGCAACAGTGAGTAAAAGCAAAAGTGGCGCAGCAGATGTTCCAAGGCTAAAAACAAAGCCATAAATAAATGAACCTACAATGCCTGGACGGCGAAAGTGTTCAAGCTGTGGTGTTTTAAGCCTTGGCCCAAAGAATGCGAAGGCAGCAGCAATAAATGACACTAGCGCCATACCAATTGCCCAGTATTGACCAAAAGCTTCTGTCAATAGTTCACCAAGTTTTCCTGCAACAGCGCCAAGCACGGTCAGATTTATGACAATCCCAAAAAAGAATGCAAGTGCCACAGCCATACCACTTTGACGCTTTTGAGATTCATAAGAACCAACAACACTAGCCATTCCAAGCCCCATAGGGAGTGTACAAGGACACACGGCACTTGCCATAATTCCAGCTGCGAATGCGATTCCGTAAGACCAGACGGCTCCTTGTGGTACTGCGCTAACTGCGGCTTGAAGAAAACTATCGACCGTCATTTTAATTCCTCAATTGGTTTTCCAACTTTATAGCCTAATTCAGTAATCTTCTTTGAAATGACTTCTATTGAAGTTAAACCATCAACATAAACCACCTTAGTATTGCGATCTTTTAGATTTACTTCTACTGAAGTAATACCAAGCGTATTTTTAAGAGATTTTTTAATTCCTGCAACACAAGATAAACAGGACATTCCTTCCACCGGAAGAACGACAGTTTTTAAATTAGAGGTAGCCTTGGATGAGCTTTGCTGCGCCTGCGAGGTTGAAAATGGCACGAGTGCCATAAGCGCAACGGAAAGTCCAAAAATAATAAATTTCATTTTAAACTCCATTTTAATTTTCAATACTTTCTATTAATCCACAAATTTCGGCTTCAGGTACTGGAGTGCGGTGAAGATTTCGTAGTCTAGTTGGATTATCAAAATGAGACAGGCTTCCTGATTTGTAACGATAAATCCGATACGGATTGAAAGTGAGAATCAGAAATGACAGATCCAAAGAAAAATAAAAAATGGCCACTTG
>JANPPC010000001.1:0-148903 GCA_031428275.1 Bdellovibrio sp. | reverse complement strand
GAAGGTTACAACCGACTCGCAAAGGGCGAACAATACTCAGCTTTTGGAGTTCGCAACCATTTTAACTACAGACTTCGTCTGCTAAATATTTAAAATGTCTTGGATTTTGGATACACTTCCACCATCGAGTGAGTAGAACCGAGACATATCATTTTTTTTAATATTAAAATTTGCGCGAAAAGCTTTAATAAGATCACCGTTTTTTTTTGCGGCTTTGAAAAAATCGATAGGTTTTTTAGTTAACTTTTTCATTTCTTCCGACCTTTCTTGTAATCATGTTCATCTGTAATACGAGCAATTTGAATAACTACTTTTAGTATCAAAATAATTGCTAAATCGAAGCATTTTTGTGTTGTGGCTTTCTTTCTCAGCTTCTTAATTAAATTTTATAAGATCTTTTTCAATATGCTTTTGAAAACTAGCTGAAATATCTGACCAAACCACAACATCAACCTTAAACGGTAAATCCGAATCTTCAAATGCATCTTGTAATTTTCTAATAGTAGACTTGTCGTAATTATCTTTTAAACACAAATCTAAGTCAGAAAGTGTCTTAGCGCTATTCTTGGCTCTTGAACCAAATACAAATACATTAACTTCATATTTTTTTAGAATTTCTTTAACGATCGTTAAATGTTTTGGTTCTAACTGAATTATTTTCATTTAAGCGATTTAAGTTTACTGATTAACTTTATCATTTCCGCATCAAAAAGATGTAAGTCTTTAAAAATATTATTAGCAATTACCTTATTATAGGTATGTACTGTTTCGTTACGATCCTTTGTAAAATCAAACCATAGCTCTGGGTTATCAATCAGTTTTTCTAAAGCCGCTTCTCTAAAGATAGGTTTTGGACTATTTAAGTCTTTGCCTCTACTATTTAAAATACGCTTTAATGTTTTCCAGGCTAGTTCATAGGTAAATTCAAAGTATTGAATTGTACCTGCTTTTTCTAAATCAGACTTTGCAATCTGCAAGGCCTCATGAAACTGATCAAAAGCCATTAATAATGGAGCAATATCAATATTTGATTCTATTATATATGGAGCTAGTTGATTATTATTTATAGAATCGACCACTTTAACTCCAAGAAAATGATAAAACCAAATAATGGTAGGGGCGCAGGGACTCGAACCCCGGATCCATCGGTTATGAGCCGATTGCTTTAACCAACTAAGCTACACCCCCACTAAGAATGCATTCAAAGGCTAGCAAATCATTGATGCCAGATCAACCTATCTAAGCGAGTGCTGCGTGGTATAGGGCCAGTTGACCACATCGATTTCAAACCTTTTAATAATGACAGTGGGGTCATATGAAAAAACAGACATCTTACGTGGTAATTGCATTTTTATTAGGAATAATTGTCACGCAATTCTTTTTAACTAGAAATTCAAAAGTTTCATCAACAGCGCCGAGCGCCCAACAAAATGAAATCAAAACAACCGGCTCTAGTAAAACAACCGATGCTCAGGCGGCAACGACCTTACCGGCCCCAGCCCCCGAAGTTCAAAAATCGATGGAGCTTTTGGGAACGGCCCAAGTAAACTCAATTTCTGAAAAAACTGAACAAGCTGCTTCAAAAAAGATGCACAGCTTAACGGTCAATGAAGAAAATGTAACTTTACTAGAGAATAATCTACAAGAGCTTACCCACCAAGTAGTCATGCAAAAAGAACCACGCGGATGGAGAGTTAAATATTTAAATCCCGAAAACCCAATGGCCAACATCGGGCTAAATAACGATGATCTGGTGCTAAGTGAATTAATAGACGCGGGCAAAGCAGATCCGCAGACAAATACGCTGATGACTCGCTTAGAAAATGTATTTTCACAGCTGCAAGAATAAAAAAAGGAGATCTTTCGATCTCCTTCCTAAAAAACTAAATTTTTAACTAAGACAGTCGCCTAGGCGGCCCCGCCTAGCTATCAACAAACGTCTTAAGCTTGTTCGATCGGCTTGGGTGACGAAGCTTGCGTAAGGCCTTTGCCTCGATCTGACGAATACGTTCACGTGTTACGTTGAAATCTTGTCCCACTTCTTCCAAAGTGTGATCTGATTCTTCCCCGATACCAAAACGCATGCGAAGAACTTTCTCTTCACGCGGAGTTAGCGTCGATAATACGCGACGAGTTTGTTCAGCTAAGTTTAAGTTCACAATCGCTTCAGCCGGATTGATCACTTTCTTATCTTCGATAAAATCACCCAGGTGAGAGTCTTCTTCTTCACCGACTGGTGTTTCTAAACTGATGGGCTCTTTCGCAATTTTTAATACCTTGCGAACTTTATCAACCGGCATATCCATTTTATCGGCGATTTCTTCAGGCGTAGCCTCGCGGCCAAGCTCTTGAATTAATAAACGCTGCGTACGAACCAGTTTATTGATCGTTTCGATCATGTGCACCGGTATACGAATTGTGCGGGCCTGATCGGCGATCGCACGAGTAATGGCCTGACGAATCCACCAAGTGGCGTATGTCGAAAATTTGTAACCACGACGGTATTCAAACTTATCAACGGCTTTCATTAAACCGATGTTACCCTCTTGGATCAGATCCAAGAATTGTAAACCGCGGTTCGTATATTTTTTGGCAATCGAAACCACTAGACGTAAATTCGCTTCAACTAATTCAGATTTCGCTAAATCGGCTTCGCGCTCACCTTTCCAGATGGCTGTGTATGTTTCTTGAATCCAACGAAAATTCATCGCTGTATCAATATGCAGACGCTTTAGACGAACTTCTGCCTCTTGCGCTTGTAAAGCGTAAGTTCTGAAGCGCCCAAAAGATAAGCCTGTATCTTTTGTCATTTTCAGAAGTTCTTTTTCGTTTGTTTCAATTAACTTCATGCGTTCCATCATTGAAACAACATCTTTTGAGAATGTTTTTTCAATACCATCTTTAATACGACGACGTAATGTACCCATACGATTCACTAAGTTTTTAAATTTAATAACTACGCGGTTAATCGTTTTACGGTTGAAATTGATTGATTCGAAATTCGACATCAATGCTTCATTTAAAACTTTTAACTCTTCCATCACCTTATTTTTATTCGGCATTGTGATGTTTTCTTCACGTAACGCAGTAAAGTGCTTTTCAGTATCAGTCTGGTATTTAGTAACAATACCGATCAACTGGTGAATTTTTTCGATGTATTCTTTTTCGTCGTACTGAGTATCTTCGTCTTCTAAACCTCGAAAGATCGCTTTTACTTTGATACGGCCCTGGTCTAAACGCTTACCTAAATTGATAATTTCGTACGTACCCAGCGGAGATAACAACATTGAACGAACAATTTCGCGTTCACCCTTTTCAATACGACGCGCGATCTCAACTTCACCCTCACGAGTTAAAAGTGAAACTGAACCCATCTTACGTAAGTATAAACGCACCGGATCGCTACCTTTAGCGTCTTCGGCAGCCTTCGGTTTGTCATCGTCGTCTTCATCTTCGTCATCATCGACTTCTGATAAAAATTCTTCTTTTTCTTCAGCCTTAGCCGCGTCGGAGTGTTCAGATATAATCACACCGTTCGCTTCTAAAGATTGCATGAAAGCGTCTAGTACAGTGACTGCGACGACTTCAAGAGGAAGGCTTTCGTTGATTTCTTCGATCGTTACACGACCTTTTTCTTTTGAAAGCTTGATGAGCTTTTGAATTTCTTCCGTGGCTAAAGCCTCTTGCTCTGCTAAAGAAAGAATTTTTTTGTCATCTTTTGAGTTTTGATTTTTTTCTGCCATTTGACCCCATCGCTTAATAAAACTAATAAAAAAATTACTTCTCGTTTTTGTTCAACGACAATCGGTTCTTTTGCAGATCCGAAATTTCCGTTAACATGCCGTCATCCACATTTTGTTTCAGGCCTAAAGCAATTTTTTTCACTTGCTCTTTCAAAAACGTTTGTTGAATTCGACGACAACAATCTTGAATCATTTTATTTTCTTTTTCTTCATCGAATTCTGTCGAACCCAACGAAGAATTTGAAAACATTAATTCAGGCTTATCCACATAGTCGATCAACAGACTGGTCAATCTATCAAACTTCTCGAGGTCTTGTCTATAAACTTGCTCGGCTTTTTCGAGTAGTGCTTTCACTCCTAAATGCGTGATTTGGCTTAAGATTTGCTGACCCGACTGGTTCAACACGATCTCGAAATTGGCACGACTCTTGAGTGAAAGTTGCAGTAATAAAATTTCTGCCTGAGAAGCACCTGATAACAAAAATACGGGCTTACGAGGCTGATCAACCTGTGGTTTAGGCTGAACAGGCCCACCCGCTGAGTTCGCATTTGTGTCGGACGCAGGTTTAAAATCACGCCCCGGAGCCGGCTTTGGCTGCCCCGATACCGCTGAACGCACCCAATCAATTCCCACATTCATGCGCTGAGAAAGCTCGGTCGCGTATAGACTTTTCAGCCTTGGGTCAGGAATAGCATCAAAAATAGGCCGAGCTAAGTCCATCAACTTCACCTTTTGCGAGGCTTCGCCTTTGTAGTCACCCATCCACATGTGCAAAACAACGTTGAATAGTTCTGGTGCCGACGCAATCTTTTTTTGCAGAGCTTCGACGCCAAACTTCATCACAAACTCATCAGGGTCTTTCGCGTCGGTTAACACTAAACCGCGTGGGTAAAGACCCGCCGCTAACAATAGGGGCAGACTGCGTTCGGCCGCACGTTGACCCGCTTCATCGCTATCAAATAACACAATCACGTTCGGCGTTAATCGTTTGATGAGTTTCGCGTGCTCGGCGGTTAATGCGGTGCCCATGCTGGCCGCCACGTTCTTTACGCCCGCTTGAAAGATCGAAACCAGATCCATGTAACCTTCAACGATCACCACGGCGTCTTCAGCGCGAATATATTTCGCCGTATGTGCTAAGCCATACAACACTTTGTTTTTATGAAATACTAAGGTCTCGGGGCTATTTAAATATTTCGGCTCGCCTTGTTCGATGATGCGACCGCCAAAAGCTAATACCTCACCCATCGGAGACAAAATCGGAAACATCAACCGATCACGAAAGATATCGAAGTGGCCATTACCACCATTGCGCGCTTTAACTAATTTAGCCTCTTCAGCCAAACTAGATGTAATGTTTTTCGTATGTAGATGCTGCGAAAGACCTTCCCATTCGGTCGGAGCGTATCCGATCTGAAATTCTTGAATGGTCTCAGCCGTTAACTTTCTTTTTTGAACGTACTGCTTAATCGGCGAATCAATTGGCGCACGCTTTAAAGTTTCGAAGAAAAAATCAGATGCTAACTTATTTGCGCGCATCATGGCTTTTTTCTTATCTTGCTGAACTTGATACTGATCGTTTTGATCTTTTTGAATTTCTGGCAGAGGAGTTCCTGAACGATCGGCCAAGTATTCCATCGCTTCCGGAAAATTCATGCCGTTGTAATCTTTTAAAAATGTAAAAATATTGCCGCTCTTTTTGCAACCAAAGCAGTGGTAAACTTGTTTCGTCTCAGATACCGAAAAGCTAGCCGTTTTCTCTGCGTGGTCTGGGAAAGGACAGCGGCCCATATAGCCATTTCCGCTTTGCTTTAACTGCGTGTACTGACCAATAATATCGGCGATGTTATTGGCTTCAGTTACACGGTCTACAAATTCGGGTGGGTATCGCACTTAGGTCTCCATAAGTTTCAGAGCCGTCTATGCTATTATGCTAGCTTCGCTTTGATGATTTCACTCATCATTTTACCATCGGCTAAGCCAGCAGAGCGCGCTTGGCACTCTTTCATTACTGTACCCATGTCTTTCACAGTTTTAGCTCCTGTCGCGGCGATCACGTCAGCCACAAGTTTTTCAACTTGTTCTTTCGTCATCTGTTGCGGCATGTAGGCTTCCATGACTTTTAACTCTGCCGTTTCTTGATCAACAAGGTCTTGACGATTGGCAGTGGTAAATTGGTCGATTGATTCTTTGCGTTGCTTAACGATTTTCTTAATCACGCCCATAATGTCGTCAACAACAAGTGGAGTTGGTCTAAGTTCGATTTCTTTGTTTTTGATTGCTGAGTTTAAAAAACGAAGTGTGTTTAATTTAACTGAGTCTTTTGCGATCATTGCGGCTTTGATGTCAGCCAAGATTTGTTCACGAATTTCCATGAGATCTCCATCCGGATAATTTTCAGAATTTAAAAAAATCAGCCACCAACGAAAACGTTGATGGCTTCATTTATCTAGAGCAACAGCTCTGAGGCTTACGCCGCAGAACTATTCACCCCAGCTACGGCGAGTTTTCTTGTTCGCACGTTTACGTGCTGCAATCGACTTTTTCTTGTCCGATACGCTTGGTTTCTCAAAATGCTCACGCTTTTTGATTTCAGAAAGAATACCTGCTTTTTCGCAAGATTTTTTAAATTTACGGAATGCTCCTTCGAAGCTTTCGCCGTCTTTAATTTTAACTAATGCCACTGTCGTCACCCGCCTTCCAATGTGGTTTAAAGGGTTTAGATCAATTCGCTTGATCGTAGAATGAAATTCAAATAAGCAGTGTATAGCAAAGGGACCCCCGAATGACACTTATGAATCAGGCTGATGACGACCAGCATCAAACAGATCTGAAGTTCATGAAAAAAGCAATCGCCTTGGCTCGCAAGAGCGAGTTGGCGGGAGAAGTTCCCGTAGCCGCACTGATTGTCGGTAAAAACGGCAAAATTATTTCTCAAAGCATGAACCTACGTGAAACCAAAACCACGGTCTTAGGTCATGCCGAACTGGTCGCGATTCACCGCGCCTGTAAGAAACTGGCCACTTGGCGCCTAACCGGTTTTACGATGTATGTAACCCTTGAGCCCTGTTTCATGTGCGCCGGAGCCTTAGTTCAAGCCCGAATTGATCGCGTGGTGTTCGCCACGCATGACCCAAAGGCCGGAGCCCTCGGAAGTTTAACTGATCTATCAAAACATGAGAAACTGAACCATCGATTTGAGATTCAGCAAGGGCCCCTTCAAGAAGAGAGCAGTAAAATACTTAAAGATTTTTTTCGAAAAAAAAGAGCAAAGCCAAAACCCAGTCCCTGACTTCGTTTACTCAAATTAATTTTTCATATCAAGTCGGTAACCATAGCTTGGCACGGCCGTGATATTTCCGACGAAACCGTCGATTTTCTTTTTTAGGTAATTAATTTGCGAATCTACATTTCGCGGAGTCACTTCCGAATGGCCCCAGATTTCTTTCATGAAAGTTTGCCGCGATACAAGTTGCGCCTTATTTTCAATAAGTAACTTCAGGATTTCAAACTGCTTTGGGGTTAAAGTGACCTCATTATTATTTACATAACATTGCCGCGAGCTTAAATTCATTCGTAAATTGCCGACATCTATGATGCCTGCCGAACTATCACTATAATCTTTCAAACGCTTTGTAACCCGCAAAAAAAGCTCTTTAGGATGAAATGGCTTAGAGATAAAATCGTCTCCACCAGACTCTAAAGTTTCTATTCGCTCGTCAGGTGTAACTGCTCCAGATATAAATACGATGGGAATTTGCTTCAAAGAAGGAACATCTTTAATCGCTTTGCAAAGCTCAACGCCCGTAACGTGGGGCATTTTGTAGTCCATCAAAATAAGATCTGGCCGCATAGTCTGTACGAAATCTAAGGCCTTTTCTGCTTGGCAGATATATTGGCAACTGAAGTAAGGGCTTAAAATCTCAGATATCAGCTGACAGCTCTCTTCGAAGTCATCTATAATCGCTATTTTTTTCATGGCTAGACCCCTTTATACTTAATTTTTTTTGATTCAAATATTTTCTTGATAGCTTCGCGCTTGTCGCCCTGAATTTCTATGACGCCAATGCCGTCTTTAATAAAAGAAGAGCCTCCGACGCCGCACTTTTTTTTGAGTTCTGATGTTAATTCTTTGATAAAAGTTTCGTGGGCAGGAAGCTTGTCGACGACGGTTACGGTTTTACCGCCCCGCCCATTGGATTCCATCCTGAAGACAGCAGTGAAGTTGTTCTTTAAAACTAAATCGTTTACACGAACCAATTCTTGGTCTTTCTGTGCTTTTCCAGAAATAATGGCCTGATCTTTTGGATCAGTTGAGTAGACAAGAAATCGGTCTTTGGTCGACAAACAGTGGCTCCCGGTTAAAGTATGGTACTTTATGAAATTATGACTTACGTCAAATCTTCGGAAACTCCGTTTGGGTGCCTTGTTCCGTCGTCTTTTCGTTATTCAAACTATGCTTTGTATATTCACTTCCATCGAATCTGAAAAGCTGCGGCTCGTTATCCATGATTGTAACCATGTTCACCGGGCGCTTCCATATCGTAAAAAGATTCCTCATTGTTGCATCCATATACTTCGGTTGTAAATCAAGACCTTCATGAACGTGGTTTAATAGAAGCTCACCGCGATTCTCGAAATTCGCGTTTTCGATCTTGATAATAGGCTGCCCAAAATTTGTCATTTGAAATAACAGCTGCGCCTTGATGGCCTTGAAGTCTCGAGTATTGACCTCAAATCGATTAGTTTCATTATTAAGCTTGTAGATAAACATTTTATTACGAATACAAAAATCTTCAGTTAAGAACTCGTCAATAAAAGTAACGTCATTATATATTTTTCGAATCTCGAAAATCTTATCTCGGCCCATTTTGGTATTTTTATTCCAGTTTTTTCTTTCACGCACGTCGTCGCAATCGTCCCACTCGCGGCCGAATTTGCCTTTATCCCAACGCTCTTCGATATCGCGAAACAGCTCGATTCCTACTTTATAAGGGTTGTAGCCGCCCATCTGCATGAAGGTGGTTCCCGAATGATGATCGGCGAAATCAATAATTTCAGAGTCGTTTAAAATATAACGAGTCATCATATGCGAATGCCAGTAAGAGGCCCAGCCCTCGTTTAAGGTCTTGGTCATACCCTGCGGAGCAAAATAATAAGATTCGTCACGAATAATTGTTAAGATATCTTGTTGCCAGTCTTCAAGCGGGGCGTAGCTGATCATAAATGACAATACATCGCGTACAGGGCTATTTGGAAAAGTCGATTTGTGAGCCATTCGTTCAGCCTGTTTTAATTCTTGTTCAGCAATGTACGTCGGTGGATTGATATAGTTTCGCATGTAAGACTTCTCTACCTTAAATAGGTAGTGATCATTTTTTTCTTGCGGGGCGGTATCAGTAAATTTCTGAGGGCCATTCAAGATACTATGACGATCAATTAAATTTTCTAAACTAAGACAGGTATCAATAAACCGTTCGACATTTTCATAGCCATGGCGATCAATGTAACGGCGAATGCGGGTGGCGTGATTAGCCATCTCGTCCATCATTTTACGATTTGTCTTTGAAAACCATATATTATTTTTAAAAAAGTCGCAGTGTCCGTAAACGTGCGCCATAACTAATTTTTGGTCCATCATGGAATTACCTTCCATCAAGTACGCATAGCAAGGGTCTGTGTTTATCACCATTTCGTAGATTTTTGATAAACCGTATTCGTAGGATTTAGAAAGTTGTTCGTACTCCATACCGAATTTCCAATGTGGGTAACGTACGGGAAAACCTCCGTAAGATGCAATCTGACTAATTTGATCGTAATTAATTAATTCAAATACAGTTTCAAAACCATCAAGGCCGCAATTTTTTGCGATCTGACAAATTTTCTTACGCTCCGCTTCGAGTTCTAATGTTAAATTAGCCACGCGAGTCTCCTTCTTGAAAAATAGTAGGTACTATTTTCCTTTTCCTAAGAAATCTTTAATAGAGTCTAAAATTTTATCACGACTTTCAATTTGACTTAAAGTTAGACGATCATCGTTAGAGAATTCTTTTTGCAGGTCTTTTAAAAACTGCCCGCTACCGTACTTACTTTCAACTTGCCCGTACGAGAAAACGTTTACATTTGGTAAGAAAAATTCTTTTAGTAATGATAAACAGATACGCGTGTCTTCGCCGCTCCAGTTATCGCCGTCGCTAAAATGAAATGGGTAAATATTCCATTCACTTGTTGGATAATCAGCTTTGATGATCTCTTGGCAAAGTTTATAAGCCGAACTAATTAACGTACCGCCCGATTCACTGGTTTTAAAAAAGGTTTCTTCGTTTACTTCTTTAGCTGCCGCATCGTGAATAATAAAACGTGTTTCGAGGCCCTTATAATGCTTTTTTAGCCACGTGTTGATCCAAAAAGATTCTAAGCGCACGATCTCTTTCTGTTCGTCACCCATTGAGCCCGACACGTCCATCATATAGATAACAACCGCTTTTGTTTGTGGTTGCTGAGTCTTTTTAACCGAGCGATATTGAAAGTCACGGCGAATCGGAACAATAACAGGTTCACTTGGGTTGTATGTTCCCGATGAGATATATCGGGTTAAAGCTTTTTTGTAGGTTTGTTTGAATTTTCGTAAACCTTCTGGTCCGACCGGAGCCATGCCCGAGTACCGATTCTTTTCAGCCATGATATTTTTTGAACCTTTTGGCTGAATCATAGGAAGTTCTAACTTTTCACCAAGGATCTCGGCAAGTTCGTCCATCGACATTTCAACTTCAAGAATATGCTCGCCGGGATTCTTACCCGCTTCCCCTTGACCATCACCAGGCTGACCTTGACCCTGGCCCGGATCACCATCCCCTTGCCCTACGCCTTGTTCGTCTTGCTTTGGTCCGTAACGGAAGGATGGGATATCAATTCGCGGCATCGGAATTTTTACATATTCTTCTTCGCGCTTACCAATCAATTCCCCGTTCGTAACGTACTTTTTAAAGTCGTCACGAACTTTACCCTTGATGATACTTTTAAAACGGCTTTGATCTTCGCGTATTGCCATTATTTATTCTTCACATCTCCACGAGCAAATATACTTGCTACGTAATGTAGTACATCAGTTGCAGAAATCTCGTCATAACCGAAATCTTTAATCAAACGTGATTTAACAATATCGATTTTTTCTTGAGTGTCTTTATCGGCCACCGAACTAACTAGCGATGTAAGCTTGATGCTGTCTTTTTGGTCTTCAAACAACTTCAGCTCTAATGCTTTATGTAGTCGCTCATTCATTTTATAGTTGAACTTCTTTCCGTCGATTGCCAAGGCGCCGATATAGTTCATCACTTCTCGTCTAAAATCTTCTTTACGCGATTCGGGAATTTCAATCTTTTCTTCAATCGCGCGCATCAAACGCTCGTCAGGCTCTTCATCGTGACCAGTAAATTGATTACGCACTTTTTCTTTCTGCGTAAAAGCTTTCACATTATCAATGTAGTTTCCACATAAACGCTGTAATGCTCCGTCGTCCGCGCTGATCGCACGTTGAACTTCAGACTTGATGATCTCTTCGTATTCTTGCTTCACGATCGCTAAAAGCTCTTTATACTCTTGCTTCAAGTCTTCATTGGATAGTAATGAATGATGTTTTAGCCCGCTATCAAGTTCATTCATCACCATGAAGGGATTAACAGAACCTTTGTTAAGCTGTTGAGCCATAACAAGCGCATTTGAAAGCTTATCTTGAATATAACGAGGTGAGATACCGTCTAAGCCTTCTCGGGTCGTTTCTTTGCGAAGTTCTTTTACGTTATCTTCTGTAAAGTTTGCCAATGTCTTACCGTTATATAATTTTAGCTTTTGCAAACGTGTTAAGTTAGCCTTCTTCGGTTTTTCTAAGCGAGTAAGAATCGCCCACATTGCGGCAATTTCAATCGTATGCGGCGCGATCGAAATTCCGCGCAGTTTTTGTGAATTGAAATCTTTTTTATAAATATTAATTTCTTCTTTAAGCCGGGTGATATACGGAATATCGATCTTGACCGTTCGATCGCGTAAAGCTTCCATAAATTCATTATCTTGTAGCTTGCGGTATTCAGGTTCATTCGTATGCCCGATAATAACTTCATCAATATAAGTCTGCGCGAACTTCTTTGGTTTTACCCGGTGTTCTTGCGAAGCACCTAATAAGTCGTACAAGAAGGCTACATCAAGCTTAAGAACTTCGACAAACTCGATAAGGCCGCGGTTCGCAACGTTAAATTCTCCATCGAAATTAAATGCACGTGGGTCTGAATCAGAGCCGTACTCGGCAATTTTGCGATAATTGATATCACCTGTTAGCTCAGTCGAGTCTTGGTTTTTTTCGTCTTTCGGCTGAAAAGTTCCGATACCGATACGATCGGCCTCAGAAATAAAAAATCTCTTTACCCGTACATGCGAAAGAACTTTCATCAAGTCGCCGTTGTATTTCTCCATTAACGATTTAAAAATAAACCGTGACGGAGGGCACAGCTCGCCGACAATTTTACTTCGAAAGTGACCTTCTTGGCCGCGATTTATTTCGTCGCAGATTGTCGGTCGCATTTCTTCTGGGATCAGTAGGAGGGGCTCTTCATTCATCGGCGAAGGAAATACACGCACATCTTTTCCGAAAATTCCGTCAAGCTTACCGCTTTCATCAATCCATTCGAATGTGTAGAGCGCGCCTGTGCTTGAGCGCGAATAATCTTCTAGGCCTTTTTTAAGTCGGCGGCAGATCGTCGACTTTGCCGAACCTACAGGGCCATGAAGTAAGATGACACGTTTTTCGGTACCGTAACCCAGAGCGGCTGCTTTAAGTACGTTAACTAGCTTCATTAACTGCACATCTAAACCGAAAACAGCATCTTTACCATTGTTAGGTATGTCATCGAAGAATTTGTAACGTACAACATGCTTTTTAAAATCAATGTATTCTTCGGTACCTGCTTCGACGACCATATCGAACATTCGCTGGTAGGCATTTCGCGTAATTTTTGGGTCAGCTTTTACCAACTCAAGATATTGGTCGAAAGTTCCGCTCCAATGCATAGACGCTGCCGCAGGATTTTGGCTCTGCCACTTGTCGACCAAGGATTTGAAGTTAATTGAAGACGACATCGAAGCTCCTTCCACTTGAATTCAATCAAGTTGAGATTCGGGTGATCGGACTTTAAACACGTAAGGCTAACCTGTTGAAGCTAGCCTTTAGCTATATATGATTATGCACTGAGATATTTCGGTTAGCGACTGTAAAACTATTTTAAAAGTATTTCTTTATATCCGTCAGGCTTTTTCAGGACAAAAGTCTCGGCATGAGACGCTGCAAGTAAAGCACGGTCTTTAAAAAGCCAAATCATTTCAAATACACCGTTTTTTATCTCGATTTTCTTTTGTGGCTCATCTTGGTATGTCCATTTCACGGAAAGATTTTGTGGCCCTTGGCAAGCATTCGGTCTTCCGGCTACATCAACTTGGCAGACCAGATTTATGGTTTGCGGGTTTTGATCATGGATGACTTTCCAAAGAATGCGGGGCTCGATATACTGGTTGAAAATAGGATAGATTGTTTTCGAGCTAAAAGATCCCTGATAATAGCTTTTAGTTGTGTGAAGCGCGTACTGTATACTTTGCGGAGTCATTAAAATTGTAGCCACTCGGTAACCCAATGTGGCTGTTACTTCCATTCGGATTGCCCGCCCCGGAGACAATGCGATTTCAATATTCACATTGTTTTTTTCATCGTTGCTTTTAATCTGTGCTTTCGTATCAAGTAAAACCGGAATTCCCGCCGGAATGTCTTTTACCGAATTTCCTACGCACGCGGCGAAGGTAGGCGTTAATAAAAAAATGAATAGAAATTTAAAGCCATGCAGATTAATTTTTTTCATCACAAATCTATTTAAAGTTATGTTACCATCGAATGGCAATCATGAAATTACGCCATTTGCTTCTATTTATTGTTTCGTGCACGGTACTAATTATTAGCGAATTACCATTTGGTTCGTTGATCGCGCTTGCTTTGCTTTACCAGATAGCCTTGCTGATGAACTCGATCGCTTTAACGAAATCTTCACAAATCGCTGCATTCAAATTATTTTTATTTTCACTTCCGACATTTTTCTTTTGGGGCGGTATTCACTCTTTTGTTAAAATTTATCTTCTGGAAGCAAGCTGGCTTTATTTTTTAATGGCGACGTTGGTTACGTTCGGACTTTGCTTAATCGTTAGCTTGCAGGCTGTTTTAGTATTTAAGCATTTAAAAGAATCGAATTTCAATATATCTTCGGCACTACAAAGCACATTTAATGATATTCAAAAATCAAAAAGCCAGTTGTTTATGACGACTGGCTTACTTTTCGTGTTTTCATTTGTACCTTTTTTATTAACGGATTGGAAATTAATCTTCGCGGTTACGGCGATACATCTGTATTTAAATTGGCGTCAATTGAAGCCGGCGCTCTTGAGTCGTCTTTCATAAAATTCTCTGACTGTGTAATTTTAGATTTCAAATCTTTTTTGCGATCTGAATCGGTTTCGCTATCATTTGCTTTTTGAAACAATGAACGTGCCTTTTCGTACTTATTCATTTTCATGTAAACATCACCTAAATGCTCAGCTATAATGCCAACAGAGGGCTGCATATCGTAGGCGCGTTCTAGCACTTCGATTGATTCTTTGTACTGGCCCTTTTTAAATAGAACCCAACCCAGAGTGTCTAAAATAAATGCGTCATTTTTTTCTTTTAAAACGGCTTGGCGGGCGAATTTTTCTGCCTGATCTAAATCTTGACCCATTTCAGCCCACGAAAATGCTAAGTAGTTCATCGCTTGAACATGCTCTTGGTCTAAAGTTAAAACCTTCTTCATACTAGCGATCATTGCATCTTTCATGTCCATTTTATCTTGAATAGAACCACGGTAAAAGTGCACTTGCGCATTTTTAGGAAATTTCTCTTCAGCTAGCTTTAAAACTTCTAGTGATTTCTTATAATCTTTATTTTCTTCATGAAATTGAGTCATTAAAAAGTAGGTTTGTGGATTCTCAACTTTACCCGCAACAGATTCTTGCAAAACCGTCATAGCTAACTTCGGATCTCCCATTAATTTTGCCAAGTAGGCAGCATGTAAGCGAGCTTCTTCGTAATATGAACTATCTTTTGCGATTTTCATGTACTCATCAAAAGCCTTCTTGGGCTCCTTTTTTTCTTCGTATACCGCTGACAAATAAAACCGCACTTTATCGGAGTCGGGGGTAGTCGCTAATATCTCTTGTAGTTTTTGAATCGCGACATCGTAAGATTTTTTGTCAATTAGGATCAGCGCCATTTTTAACTTAACTTGAACTTGGTCATCGGCACCGGCGTCCATGATTTCTAATTGATCGTAAGCTTCATTGTACTGATTTTTTTCAATATAATACTGCGATAAAATTTCAGCTAGTTTAACGTTTGGTCCATGCTCTTTTTGAAATTTGGCATAAAACTCGTAAGCTTTATTTGGTCCTTTTTCTTTTAAGATCATTTGACCCAATAAGGTGATTCCATCGGTAAAATCGGGTTTAATTTTAACTGCTTTTTCAAGTTCGGCTTTAGAAGCGACTTTTGCTCCTGGTAAATTTTGTTCACTGATCACGCGCGAAAGATAGTAATGCGCTAAATGCTTTGAACTGTAGCCTGCCTGCTTTGTTAAGTAAGCAAATGTTTGAATCGCTTTTTTGTAATTCTTCATTTCGGTGTAAACAGCACCAATGTACAAGCGGGCTTCAGAATCATCTTTGTCGTTTTTAAGTAACGCTAAATAAGCTTCTTCAGCCTTCGCGTAGTTTTTAATTGTTGTATGAAGACCACCCACTAATAATAGAAGATCGCGTTTTTCTGGAGCTTGCGCTTTCGCTTTTTCTGCCCAGTAAATAGCATCGCGAGTTTGGCCACGACGGTAGTACTCGATCGATAATTTTTGCATTAGAGTTGGAGCATTTGGATCAAACACTAGAGCTGACTTCAAAGATTCGATTGATTCGCTGGCTTTTCCGGCCTGAGAATCTAAATCAGATTTCAAAAATAAGAAGTCGGCCTCTGCCTGATTATGAACCGAATCAATTGTTGGTACATCGCCATCATATTTTTCAGGAATATTCATTGAAGCCGGTGCACGATTGCGATCGTTCATCGCCGAATCGTAAAATCTGCTACCGTCGCTTGCACAAGCGGTAAAAACGGCCGCCGAGAGACTGAGTAAAACACCTAAAATAAGCTGATTCTGTTTAATCATATGAGCTTCCTTTCCAAGCTCATCGGTCGAATCAAGGCAGTTGCACGAGTCCTATTTGTTCAAAATATCATCATATTTTACGAATCTAGACCGAGCGTTTTTTACGCTAATTTTTTATTATTTTAAATAAACTTTGAATAGTTGAGAATCGCCTAAGTATTTGAAATTAAACGCATTATCAATAACAATGCGGCGTGCGAAATTAGCCTTTGGACTTGACTTCGATTTAGAGCCTTTTTTATTTAACCTATAAGAAACTCTTGGGTGTCGAGTTACTTGACAAGGGGTGGCGGCAAAGCTAACTTGCGCGAGAATAAATAGGTGAAAAGCTTCAGTTTTAAGCTAAAACGAAAAGCCTAATAAGCCGGTAAATGGAGGCCATTGTGATGAATCAAATGGACAACTTAAGCGTTAAATCGAACGCCAAAGTTAAGATTATTAAACGTTATCAAAATCGTAAGCTTTACGATACTCAGCAGAGTTGCTACGTCACTTTAGATGACATTGCTAAAATGATTCGCTCTAACGAAGAAGTTATGGTGATCGACAATAAGTCTAAAAATGACATTACAGCCGCAACTTTGACCCAAATCATATTTGAGTCAGAGAAAAAAGCTTCTCAGTACGCTCCGCTTTTCACATTACGTGAGATCATTCAAAACGGTAACGGCAGCATATCTAGCTATCTAGCTAAACTTGGTGCGTTTCCAATTGATTATATGACTAAGCAAGCGACTGTGAACGTCAACATCGATCGTGTTTCAACTGATGACTTGAAACAAAACTTGGAAAATCGCGTTGCTTCAGCAGCTCGTCTAAACACTGATTCAACCTCTAAAGCAGTAGCTGAAAAAGCAACTGTACTTCCGGGAATGAATCAAGAAGACGAAACACCGAACTTGCCATTACCAAGCAACAATCAAAACTTTAATCAGTAATTTAGTTTTAGACTTTATTAAGTTATGAGATTCGAAAGGCTTGCAAGAAATTGCAGGCCTTTTTTTTACAAAAACTACTTCAAGCTTCTCACGAGGTAGATCTTCTTATGCGCAGATCCCTTGCCGCCGACAGAATCAATATCAGGCAAAGTCTCAGATTCGTCGCCCATGCTATCAAGACCAGTTAGCTTTATCTTATACGCGCCCGTAGGCATCGGCATGCGAATAACTTGAATCGTTTGAGGTAAGGTTGACCATTGGCGCAGGTCAGCTCGCTCAGAGGCTGCCAAAGCTACCCAAGTCAAAACCCCCAAAAGTTGATCTTTCTGCCTAATTTGATCGGCTACGACGTTTTTTGCAACAGCCGCCCCAATTCGACGAGCCACCAGCGAGGCGTGGTCATCTTCTAAGGTTTGTATAGCCGCTTTTTCAACATTGTAAATCGGCTGACTCATAAATTTAGTGAAGTCGCCCGATGCCACCTGAGCCTGTAAAGTCTTTGTCACACTGGGCGTAGGAATTAAATACGGTATCGTTCGTTCGTCCGGCCTAGGAGCTTTTCGTGGCCCCCAACCCTGCATAAACACAATTAGAATCTCATTTTTACTTTTTTCTTTTACTTGCGAAAGCTCCGCAGCTGTAGGATTAACTTGTTTAACTAGCTCGTCGAAATCTTGCGTTCGTCGCGCCAACCAACAGCCGCGCAACATATCTAAACCCACATAATGGTAAACGGGATCAATCTTGTAAGAGCTTTTATAGGATATGCACGCATCGTCGTAGCGGCGTTGTGATTCATAAATCAAACCCGATAAATACTGCGAAAAAGAATTAAGTTCGAATTTTTTTTTATTATCTTCAGAAGTAAGCTTTCTGTACTTTTCATTAATTCGGCGAACTTCGACTAATGCATCATCAGGCAAACCCATCTCTAGGTAATTCAGTGCCGCAGTTGCATTGATAAAAAGTTTTTCAAAAATATCACCTTTGTACTGGATCATTTCTTCGCTCAAAAGCGTAGCACCAGCTACTCGTGAAACCGAATGATAATCAACTTCTTCGCTTAGCTTATCGGCGCGCTGAAAAATAAGACTGCTTGCTTTGTACTCTCTACAAATTTGCAACGCGGTTCCGTAATCCAGCAGGTAAAGCAACTGGTCTCCGCCCTCTTTTTCACTTTGTGTTTTTAATAATTGCAAAGCTTCCGGACAGCGGCCACGAACTAAGTGATCACGCGCAGGTGAAACTTGGCTTTGATAAGTAGCGCAGCCGCTTAAAAAGCTAAGTGTAATTAAGCTGACTGCGATGACAATTTTTTTAACCATCAGTTCCTTTATCTAAGGCCGAACTACTAACTTAGATTTACTATAAACCGATTGATTTCTTTTTGAAAGTTTTGCGAATTTGTTTTTGATTTGTCCAAGTAATTACGCCCGTTTTTAGGTTCGTTAAATTCAAAGTTAATTTGTAATAAACTGACTTATCTTTACCTACTTCTTGTACGATTGAATCTAAACGTCCGTTAATAATAAAATCTGCACCAGTTTGCCCACCCGCTGATTTTTTAGTTTCTTCAGAAACCATCCCGTTATTCTGGTAATCATATTCATTCGATATATCTTCACGAGCTTCTTTATCAACGAAGCCAACTTTACCTGAATTTGTTAAGTCAACGCGAACCATATCCATGATGCTTTGGGTGTCGATGTGCTCACTGGTCTTATTCTGTAAATTAGTAACCATAACGATTGGTACTTTCTTCGCATTATTGATAGAGGGGTGCATTGTCATTGAATCAACCATTGCTTTAACGATAACTTGCATATCAGTTTCAGAAAACTGATCGTTCATTAAGTTCTCACGATTTACATCGTCATATTGGCCCTTCACGAAGGCTTTAGGTCCGCAAGATGATAAAGCTAATGTTGCGGCTACGGCTAAAATCATTGCGTTCATTTTATTCACTGTGTTCATTTCTAAACCCCTTTAGTTTGTTAATATTGCCTCCATCATGCTAAACGCTTTTTTGCGAAACGGAAAGCATCCTGTGATCCGAATTATGGAGCTAACTCATTGTTTTTTATATCGATCATGTTTGCTTATAAATTGCTGAAGCGCAAGAGATGTCACCTATACACAACAGTCGACTTGCTTTTGAACTTTTAAGGCCCTCTTTCAACCCAGACGTTGAAGAGTTTTGGCTTATTACGCTGAACACAGATTTGTCGTCCAAAGGTTTAGTGATGATTGCGAAAGGCACCCTTAACTATTGTCCGGTTCATGCGCGCGACCTATTTCGTGAAGCAATCCGCGCCAACTCGTACGCGATGATTATTGCCCACAATCACCCCAGTCTTAATATTCAACCCACGCGAGAAGATATTCAATTAACTAAAAAACTATGCAAGCTAGGGAAGTTGTTAGAGATGCCCATTCTTGATCACTTAATATTCTCAAACGAGAAATATTACAGCTTCAAAGAGAATAATTTAATTTGATGGAAATGATTCAACCGAATCATTCTGGCCAGACGGTTTACGTATCGGTGTTACGCTAACAATCTTAGTCAGGTCATTTGAAAGCACTACGTGGTAACCGCCTCGACGAGCATTTTCAATAAAATCTTTCGCGTACTGCTTTCTTTCTTGCTCGTCTTGCTGGGCAAATGCATTTTCGTCGTAAATGCTCGAGGTAACAACTTCGGCCGGCGTGACGTTGACATCAGACTCTTTCCAGATTTGCTTGGCCACTGGTACATCGGCAGGGTCTATTTCTTTCGAATCAGTTGTTAAAACCAAGGGCTGCTTGAGCGCTTGTTTAACGGCTGCGTCCGAATCATAACGACTTTTTTGCATAGCCGCCGTCGCTTGCTTTAGATATTTATTTACAGCCTGATCAACATCGTTCGAAGAAAGCTCGGTCTGACCAGCTTGTTTATATTTTAAAAAAGAGTCACCGTAAAAAAAGAAAACACCGTAACTAATAATGATTAAAGAAATTAAGTAATTAAACAACTTATTAAGCCACTTCATGAAGTACTTATCGGATTGAGTCGCTTACAATTTTAATATTTACTGTACCAATCTAAGACGATTCGATTATCTTTTTGCCTGTAAGACCGGAATTATGACAATAAACTCAGTTCCGACGCCTTTTTCAGACCTAACCTGAATTTCTCCGCCGTGATTTTGCATTATCCCGTAAGAAATACTTAGACCCAAGCCAGTACCCTGGCCGACACCTTTCGTGGTAAAAAAGGGCTCGAAAATTTTCTCAAGAATAGCCGCGTCCATTCCCATTCCGCTATCTTGAATCGATACCTGTACGCGACCCGGTTGATCAGCAGAGGCCTTTATCGGCAAAGTTGAAATCCAAATTTGCCCGCCACCTTGAATAGCCTGCACCGCATTGGATAATATATTCATGAACACTTGATTAATTTGCGAGGCATAACACAAAACTTTCGGCACTGGTTCGTATTGACGATGAACCTGAATTCGATTTTTAATTTCACCCTTCAGCAAATCAAGCGTGGTATCTAGTGAGTCTCGCAGATCAATTTCTTTCAACTGAGCTTCTTCTAAACGCGAAAAATTTCGTAAGCCCAGCACGATATCACGCGTACGTTGGGCACCGTCTTGGCAGGACTTAATTAATTGCGGCAAATCTTTTTTAATAAAATCGTAATCAACCTGATTTTTGACTTCTTGAAGCTTGTCCGGGTTTTTTTCGAATGTATCAATGATTTGAAATAATTTTTGCGAGTAATCTTTTAAATGGCTTGTATTGCTGTAAATAAAACCAATGGGATTATTTAGCTCGTGTGCCACGCCAGCAACAAGTTGACCTAAGCTCGTCATTTTTGCCGAATGAACTAACTTAGTTTGCGCTTCTTTTAGGTCGTTGTTCGCCATCTCAAGTTCTTTGATTTTCTTCTTAAGATCGTGTCGGGTCTGAAATATCTTAAAGCTCATTTCATTAAAAGCGGCAGTTAGAAGACCTATTTCAGTTTTGTTTTTTACCGGAAACTGCACCAGACTTTCGGTCTTATCAAACGAACGTAAACCGCCAATCAATTCGTTAATTGGCCTTAAGAGCCAATTTGCGCTGATCCATACGGTGGTCAACAAAAACAAGATAACGATACTGATCACGGTTAAAAAAGCGATGTTTACGTTTTTTAGCACCGATTGCGAATCTTTTTTCGTTACACCCAACGCAATAAAAAAGTGCGATTTATCCCAGGTTATTGGGTACAAAATAAAACCGAAAGGTTCAGATTCGGTCGAGATTTCAAAAAACTTATCGGGGCTATCACCGCGAAGAATATTGTCGATAAAATTTTTTGAAAGTGATTTGAATTGCGGAATTGTTGACGAAATTACCTGACCAGAGTCGCGCACTAAAAAAGCCTCAAGCTTCAACTTGGCCTTTATACGATTTAAAAAAAATTCTTTTAGATCGATTATTTGCTCGACGTAACCAACAACTTTGCCGCTGGTAGAAACAATCTTAGAAAATAAAATTAATGACATTTTATTAGTTTCTAAATAGTCGACTAAACCTAGCTGAGCTTTTACTTTTAGATGACTTAAATATTTTTCGTTTAATAAAATTTTTTCAGTACTTGGGCTAAAAGTTCTAACTGAACCTTTATCGTCTTTAAATACCGTTGAAAGCAAGCGACCTTCGCGATCATAAAAAGACAACGAATTCGCGACACTTGTTTTAACCCAATCAATCGATAGATCTTGAATAGATTTAACGTCACCCGTCGAAAGATTATATAATAAGTGAGGGTTTCTAACCAGAGCATCTCGCCTTTGCGATAAGTGCGTGTAGTAATCTGAGATCATAACTTCGATTTCGCGGCCGTTACCGCGCAAGCGCTCGGAAAGCTCATTATCAATTGCTTTTTCGAACTTAAATACCGAATACCAAGCTACGAAAGTTAATGGCAAAACCGAGAATATGATAAACCATACAATTAGAATTGATCGCAACGAACGTTTAGCAGTAGCTTGATTTTTTTTATCAATCACCCTGCTTTACCTCAATAATAAAGCGCTTGAGCCCCGTTTGAACTAAACGCGGATGGTTTTCAAAATCAATTCTGTATTCACCGAACTTGGCTAAATATTCGTTAATCGCCTCTACGTTATCTTGCGGTACAGTGAAGTGGTAATAACCCAAATTATCTGATTTTTTCCAGCCAAGCTCAACTTCCCCTGCCTTTTTTCCGCCCAAACTTATAATTCGTTCGCGTACTTTAGCTGAAACCTCGTCTAGATCGGTCACAACCAATACTCCGCGATAAAGCCCACCTTGTTTTTTTACCTCTGAAGCTGAATTCGTCATAGGTGGTTTAACAATTGATACAGTCGACTCTGCCGTTATAGCAGAAGGCGACTGTTTTTCAACTTTTGCTAAGCCTGCGACTTCGGGAGTTTGATTGGTCGCTGATGCAGCGACCTGCTTACGTGCTAATTGCGCCGCAACTTTTTCTTTTCTCGAACGAGTAGACTCAGATTGAATCGGTAATTCATTTAAATTTATTGGCACCTGACCGTCAGAATCGATTGGGCTATTACTTTTTTTCGTTACTTCTAGCAGAACCAGCGCTTCACGCTTCGAAGTTTCGCTCAAATTTTCTATCCATCGCGGACGAATGAATACAAATAATAAAACTAAAATTGAAATCGTCGAAATAGATATCGACTTCTTATGCTGATTAATTTTAGCGAACCGAGAGGGTCCACTTGTAGCGTGTTCGCGAACAACTTGTACAATCGGTTGAGGTATCACTATTTTAAAACTTGAGTGTATAGCCACTAAGGTATTAATTTGTTTTGCAATAAGACGATAGGATTTCTCAGATTTTTGCAAGACAGGGTAAATTTCTAATCCGTATCGGACTTTTTCTGAGTCAATCGCTGATAGCTGACCAAGTGAATAGTCGATTAAATTCTCATTCGTAAAAAGGTACGACACTTTGCTGTCGCTGCTTTTCTTAAATTGAAATTGGTAATTCATTTTAATTTCAGGAGCTTGTTGAACTACTTTTGTAAATAATTGATGAAATTGAAACCGAATTTTATCTTCAGTTGTTTTAAAAGCTTTTGCGATCTGTTCAATTTTTAGATCAAAAATTAAAACGCCTAAAAATATAATCTGTTGCAACTTTTTCGTTTTCTTGTAAATCAAACGCCATTCCGAAATCTGATTATTTTCAAATACGTGAAACGCCAACGCAGAATTTACCGGCGGAATTTTTTCACAGATTTGCGCTAATTTTACTAAAAGATGTTGCGCATCCTTTGAACGAATTGATTTTTCAGATTGGGATACAATCGCTTGATAAACATCAAATGCTTGCGTTGAATTTGGGTATAGCAAATGGGTCGCTAGCCAAATGCGCGCTTCTATGGAAATCGGCATATTTAATTATGTTAGTCGATTGTAAGCTGGCTGAGAAGATCCAGTTGGTCTAATACTTTACCAGAACCCATAACCACGCAAGTTAATGGATCTTCGGCGATTGAAACAGGAAGGCCAGTTCTTTCACGTAATAATACATCTAGGTTTGCCAACAAAGCCCCTCCGCCCGTTAAAACGATTCCGTTATCAACGATATCAGAAGCTAGCTCAGGCGGCGTTTTCTCTAAAGCTGTACGAACGGCGTCGACAATCTCAGACAAAGGGTCCATCAATGCGTCATTTATCTGAGTGCTAGTGATCTCAATTGTTTTAGGCGCACCGGCCACCAAATCTCGACCTTTGACTTCCATCGTACGCTCGACCTCGAAAGGGTAAGCATTACCAATTTTTAATTTAATAGATTCAGCCGTACGCTCACCGATTAACAAGTTAAACTGTCGACGAACGTAGTTAACGATCGCTTCGTCAAATTTATCTCCGGCTACTTTGATTGATTTACAATAAACTATGCCACCTAAAGAAATAACCGCAACACCCGTGGTACCGCCACCCATGTCGACAACCATATTTCCTGACGGCTCGGTGATTGGTAGACCCGCACCAATCGCAGCCGCCATCGGCTCTTCGATTAAGTGAACTTCGCGAGCACCCGCTGATTGCGCAGCTTCTTTTACAGCTCGTTTTTCGACTTGGGTGATTCCGTACGGAACGCAGATAATAATACGCGGACGCACCAACGCTTTTTTCTCGCCCATCGCTTTTTGAATAAAATATTTAAGCATTGAAGATGTAACTTCAAAATCTGCAATAACACCGTCTTTAATTGGGCGAATGGCAACGATACTGCCAGGAGTACGACCTAACATTTCTTTCGCTTCTTTGCCGACCGCCAAGACTCTGTTTTGCATTCCGCGGTAATTTTTCTGAACCGCAACCACAGAAGGTTCGTCTAAAATAATTCCGCGGCCTTTGACGTAGACAAGCGTATTCGCAGTCCCTAAATCAATAGCGATATCGTTCGAAAAATAATCGGTCAACTTATCGAGAAATGACATACTGAGTTTCACATCCTATGATATTGTTAGCTCAATAAAAATTCTAGAAATTATATAAAGATGAGTCAATGCGGATATTTAACGCGAGCCGACACATCGTCAGCCCGCGAAGCAAACATACTACTGCGGAACACAACTAATATTGACCCCGCGATGGCCATTTTTAGCTCTGAAAGTTGACTTTGTTTTTAAGTAAGATGCCGAAGTAACCGTGTAATCTAAACCTACTCCGTAAGCAGTAAATTCAATTTGTTCTTTGTCTCGATTTGTATCATCGCCAATGATTCTTGCAGATAAACCACTCGCTAATTGAATTTCTGAATCAGTTAAACGCGAATCGTAAGGCAAAGTTATGTTGATTGTTTCTTTTTGCCCGCGCGCCGCACGTAAATTTGAGGTACCGACGCAAACGTACTTCGTAAATTTTGCATCTACGATATTTTTCTTAAAGTTTGCAGCGCCCGCACAAGTAATTTCTAAGCTTGTTCGCCCACGGTCATCCTTGGCTTTCAATCGCACTTCCTCACCTGCATAACCTGATTGGCTGAAAGAAAGTTCGTTATTTAGACCCACATTTTTTAAAGTGATCGTGTCAGGAATGCCGCGCTTACCGGGTGTATACACCATTGTCGTTGTACCGAAACGACCGATATCGATGTAGAAATATTTATTATTAAAGCTAATTTCAACTTCAGACTTCGCGGCGATCGGAATCGGCAATGTCACAGGCTGAGCCCTGTAACCATTGTTATAACCCGTATACGTACACGTAATTGATTTTTCATACTCATTACCAGTTTGACCAGGGTATGTTGGCTGACCCGGCAAAATTGGAGTCGCAGGCGATGCTACGTTTTGACAAGTTTCTGCAACGACTCTTTGTAAAGCCGCTTGCACGTTACAATTATTGTTATACTGAGATAAAGTGGCCTGCTCTTCACGAACCTGCTGACACAAACTTGGTAAATCTGTGAAAGGTCGCGGCTGCGTACGACAAATCTCCAAACCACTTGCTTGGTTTTTTACCGCGCAGTTAAAGGATCCCGAACCAAACTGGCAATAGATGCTTGAGTTCCCGTATGCTTCAACCACGCCCTGCGGGCCCGGCACGTCTGCTGCTTTGTTTCCACCGCCGCCATTATCCGGGCAACCCGTAAGAACAGTTAGCATACCGACTAAAACACTGCTGAATATAATTTGCTTCATACAAACTCCTTAGCTTACCTAAGCTTCGAAGCATAATTAAGACCGTCAACAGATCGTACTGATTCATTTTGAGAATAAAAAAGCGTCTAAATAGTTAACAAAGTTACTGATTTTGTTATTACTAGACCTTTTGACACTCTATAAATGTCTAGAAAACTCCGATCATTTGGGCAGTGGAAAGCATTTATAGTTTAATCACATTTCTTGTAAACTTAACCTTAGCTGGCGGCGCTATTATGCTGACAGTTAAAGTCTTAAAATCTCGCAAAAAAATCGATTACAAAAATGAAATCGATAACTTACAGGCGCAAATTTCACAAATGCGTCTTGCCTTGAAGTCAAAAGTTAAAAGAAAATCTTATACCTTTCGTAGCCAGTTTCCGAAGCCATTAAGTTCTGGAGATGTGATTGATAGCACGCTTAACGCGCTCATGGAAAATGCTCTCGAGACTGGCGGAGACTTACAAGATTACTTTGATCTATCTAGAAAAATTAACACCTATATTGCAATCAATGTTCAAGGCTACGCACCGAGCGAAGACTTCATGAGCAGCGACTTCAGAAACGAAATTGCGATTATTCGATTAATAAAAGACATCAGCAGTCTAAGCGCAAGATTAAACAAAAAAATTGAGATCTACAACTTAGCCAACCCGGCTGTTAAAATTCAACAGGTTGATCACTTGATCTTCACGGCTATGATGGAAGTAAATCGAATTTTTTCAAACAATTCGTCATCTGCATTAGACCCCGAATCTATCGAAAAAGAAGAAAAAAAACCTGCGGCCTAACTTCTATCGAACTACGCGCCTACTAAGGCTGCGTGCGCTTCCATACTTCAGTTCGACCAAATAGCGGAACGCCTACATATCCACGCAATTTTAAAGTATCGTCGCCGTCTAGCTTCATCGTTGCTTTATAGGTTTTACCAGATTTGGCATCGTAAATTGAGCCTCCGGACCACTCAGATTTGTCTAGCTTGAAGTCTTTTAAAAAAACCATTCCTAAGATTGGGCGCGTCTTTAATTTCGCATCTGAATTTTCTACGTCGGTTTTTGGGATACCGTCTTTATCGCTGGGTTCTTTCAACCACGTAATTTTACCTTGAAGACTCTTTAAGCCTTCCTCTACCACCTCGAAGATTTCGACTTTCGCATCTTCAGTAGCAATCATCCAAGTACCTACCGGAGTTTGTGCGAACGCATGAATTGTCAAAACTGAAAAAAGAGAAAACACCAAAATTTTTGTAAACTTAACCATAATTTTCACCTGATCCATTTCGTTTTGAAAATATCACTGTAAGGCGTTATCTCTTTCCAGGCGTCGATAAGCGCAGCATCGCAATCGCAGTCTACGTCTTTTAAGCGATCTTTAGCTAAGCGAGTTTTAATTCCGCGACTTGATTTCAACATTGCAAACGATTGGTTTTTAACTTCACCGAAGTTTTCTTCTAACTTGATAACTTTTCTACGGTTTAAATCGATAATAATTCCGCCCAAACGATCAAGAGCCGGACGATTATCGATTCGAAAAAACAAAGCAATTCGATTGTCACCAATATCAAATGCCGGATACTTTTCACCGTCAATTTCACATAATTTAGGCACGTTACCCTTATCTTCAACTTTTTTAAGGGGTAAGCCATTGATTTGTAATGCCGTCCGTTTTTGATCAGCTATTAATATTAATTCACCAGCCGCATTATCGTCGCACCCATCTCCGAGTACTTTATATTCAATGGCGTAACTATCTTGATTCTTATGACACTCAATTTTGAATTCACAAGATTTTGTAATTTCCGCTGGTTCAGCCTGCGTAGGTGCTTGCGCGTCTTCGCCGCCTGCCCTAACGGATACACAAAACAAAACTGATAATAAATACGCTAAATATTTCATAAACTTCCCCGCGTTTTAACAATGTCATAGGCGGTTGCAGCTTTCAAACATTTGAACCGACCTTGGTCTAACCAATTAAGCCGATTATATTTCCGAACGGGTCTTTTATTTGGCAGATCTGTTCTGAAGTAGGCAATTGAAGTGGCTCGCGGTAAACTGTGGCGCCAAATTTTATAAATAGATTAATCGTTTTTTCAATCTGCGCAACTTTCCAGTAGCCGACGCTTCCACCGATGGTTAAGGGAGACTTTTGATCAGCTAAGTGTAGACATAAACCAGACGATCCTAATCTGAATTCGACGTAATTAGTTAAGTCTACTGTAGGCTTTTGATTTAGAACTTTCTGGTACCATTCTTTTGATTGTTGAATTTGATCAACAAAAAGATAAACAAAATCAAGGCCCATTAATGTAACGAATTCGTCGGTATCAATTTCACTTCGTAGTTTAGCGAACACTAAAGTGTCACGAAAACGCCCTTGTTCAATTTTTTCGTCGCGTAAATAACCCTCTAATCTGTAACCCGTTCGAATTGCTACGCCGGCTGATTTCGTATTTTCGGCTGAGCACCTAATTTCAACTCGGTGAAAGTCTTTAGCAAAACAAGCTTTTTCGATTAAACGAACAGCTTCCGAAGTGAAACCTTGTCGCTCGTAAGTCTTACTAATCCAGTAACCAAGTTCACAGCGCGAACTGCGCCAATCAATCGAATGCACGCCGATATTACCAATAAATTGATGCCCCAGTTTTAAATAAATACCGTAATCAAATAGAGCTTTTTGCTTCCATGATTCGATACACAGAAGAATATAATTTTTAGAGTCTTCTTGTTTTTGAGTTTGAACAGGCCAAGGCATGAATTGCATCAACCGTTCACGATTTTGATCGATCGTTTTAAACATTTCATCGGCAACGGTTAAATCATGCCGTCTTAAATAAATTCTGTCGCCATTTATTTCTTCAGGAAAACTTACAACAGCTGTCATGACCCACCATCAATTAATTTGTTTTATTTCATTTTCTTTGATCTGCAAAAGAAGGCCCGACAAGTATAGCATAGGCTCGCTAGGCGAATTTTTTAACAAACTCAAGTTGGCGTTCAACCATGTAATCAAACGCATTTAAAAGGCGGTCGTGTTCACGGCTGGCGGTTTCAAAGCCGCAGTGAGGACCCATCAATTCGATCGTCTGGTGAATGGCTTCAATGGTTGATACACAATGTGCAGCGGGCTGTTTGCGTACGCGGAAGTTAGAGGGCGCCAATGGAGAAAAACAGATACGCTGTAAATTCTGTAAATTGGTGCTTTGGCGAACCGTTTTACGGGCAGTCGCCCAAGTACCATCAATTACAAATACCGTAATTTTTTTCTTTTTTGGAAACAGCTCAGCCCTATTATTGTCGGACATCGTACTCATATTCGTCGAGCGAATTCCTGGATATAAAATCATGCAATGATTCTGCGGATCTTGTAAAATCTGATTCACTTTTTCATCGAAAGAATAATCTTGGCCCTTGATTAAATGCGAGCCCTGCAATACCAAATGCGACATCCGCCCCGATGCGATTCGGCGGAAGTATTCAATTGGGTGAATCAGCACTACGAATTGAATTTTTGGATCAAATGTTTGAATAGCCTCGCAGTAGCAGCTAAATTCAGGACTGTTGCAAGTTATGCAGATTTTACGGTATACCGGCTTCGACTGCTGTAAACGTTGTCTATTTTCTAAGTAATCTTGTAAATTATATTTTTTCATACAGCCGGTTCAGTTTATATGGTTAAAATAATTTTGGTGAGACTTCGTAAACAGAAACTAGACTTCGTGGTTCAGATTTTGAGGATTTGTGGATAAGAAAAAGCTATTCGAACATTTTAAAACCCAAATTTCGCTAGAATTAGCGGCGATTACTGAAGCGGCTAAGAATACTTACGACATCGCCACCCACGAAGAAAATAAAGCTGAGAACAAGTATGACACCCGCGGCCTTGAAGCTTCGTATTTGGCCGGGGCCCAAGCTATTCGGGTGGCTGAGATGAAAGACGTTCTTATAGTCTTCGAAAACTTCAAAATTAAAGATTTTACAGAGGGCTGCGTAATTGCCAATACCGCATTAGTCGAAGTCTTATTAAACGACAAAACAAGCTTCGTTTTAATAATGCCCAAAGGTGGAGGGCAAACCACCCAATTTGAAGGGCAATCTATCCAAGTTATAACCCCAGAAAGCCCCTTAGGCCGTATGCTGATTGGCAAAAGCGCGGGCGACCTGGTTACCTTCGTGGCTGGCGACAAAACCCGCGAGTATGAAATAATATCTTTATCATAGTGCTAGCCTTGATATTTTGGCTCATTCACAGTAGATATGGGCCTCTTTTGAGGATGTAAAAATGATCAGTACAAGTAATGTTAGTTTACGTTTTGGTGGCCGCAAACTTTTTGAAGAAGTGAACGTTAAATTCACTCCGGGCAACTGCTACGGTCTTATCGGCGCCAACGGTGCGGGCAAATCAACTTTCTTAAAAATATTAGCCAAAGAGATCGAACCCAACACGGGTGAAATCATCATGAATGCTAATCAACGCTTATCAGTTTTAAAACAGGATCATTTCGCGTTCGACAATGTAACCGTTTTAAAAACGGTTATGATGGGTAACGAAAAATTATTTAAGATCATGGAAGAAAAAGAGAAATTATACGCGAACCCTAATTTTTCTGACGCCGATGGCGAACGTGCTTCAGAATTAGAAATGGCTTTCGCTGAATTGAACGGCTGGGAAGCAGAAGCTGAAGCCGGAACAATGTTAGCCGGCCTAAGTATTGGCGAAGATTTACATAACAAATTAATGAGTGAACTGACTGGTGGAGAAAAAGTAAAAGTACTTTTAGCCCAAGCACTTTTCGGGCAACCGGATGTTTTACTACTGGATGAGCCAACGAATCACCTGGATATTTACGCAATTCAGTGGTTAGAAGAATTTCTTGCGAATTTTAACAATACGGTCGTCGTCGTATCACATGATCGGTATTTTTTAAACCGTGTCTGCACGCATATCGCAGATATCGATTTTGGTAAAGTGACGACTTTCACTGGTAACTATGATTTCTGGTTACAGGCCAGCGAATTAAACCAACGTTTACTATCTGACCAAAACAAGAAAAGCTCTGATAAAGCCGAAGATCTAAAAGCATTCATTCAGCGCTTCAGCGCCAATGCATCAAAATCAAAACAGGCATCGTCTCGAGCAAAACAACTAGAAAAAATCACGTTTAACGAAATGCCGCTTTCATCTCGTAAAAAACCTTTCATCGGTTTCGAATCAATTCGTGAAGCCGGCCAAGATATTTTAACAGTAAAAAATCTTTCAAAAACCATTAACGGCGAAGTCATTTTGAAAGATATTAGTTTCTCGCTTAAAAATGGCGATAAAGTTGTTCTATTGGGCCGTAGTGATCAAGCTAAAACGGTTTTGATGGATATACTTTCAGGGGAAATGAAAGCCGATTCGGGTACATACCAGTGGGGAATTACGACGATTCAAAGCTACATGCCGACTGATAACAGTAAGTACTTCAACACAGATCCTATGTCTTTAGTCGATTGGTTACGCCAGTACTCTGATAAAAAAGAAGAAACATTTATCCGTGGTTTCTTGGGTAAAATGTTATTCGGCGGCAATGAGGCCTTAAAAATGTCGAACGTATTGTCCGGCGGTGAAAAAGTTCGCTGCATGCTTTCAAAAATGATGTTGTCAGGGGCCAATGTTTTACTACTTGATGGACCCACTTCGCATTTGGATTTAGAAAGCATAACGGCTGTGAATGAAGGCATAAAGCGCTTCAAAGGCACTGTGATCTTCACATCGCACGATCACGAATTTGTGCAAACGGTTGCAAACCGTATCATCGAACTAGACGGCGGAATCGCTGACGATCGTTACTCAACTTACGATGAGTATATCGAATATAAAAAACCTAAGCACTAGTCGACGAAATAGCCAGTGATCGTTCCGTAAGAGATATTGATCGCATTGCGGATGATCTGGTTAAACATTTTTTCGTCAATTCCTGCTTTAATTAGCTCGGTTGGCAGATTCATTGTTTCATTGCGAATTTCTTTTGACTGATCTGCGTCATTAAATCGTTCCCAAAAAAGGCAATCATGAGCGATCGTTGCTTCGCGATCATAAACCACAACCTGAAATTCACGAAATCCGCCAGTCATAGTTAGAACATCTTTGTTAGCCGATCCCGAAACGAGCGCCGGAATTTTAATCATTGTGTTAATCAATTCTTTTGTACTTTGAAAACGTTGACGACAAAGTCCAGCTTGATCTGCTGTTACGCCGTCTACCGAAATCGACTTCAAATGATAGTCATGGGCCAACTTAACACCATATTTCTGACTGACTTCTTTTAACGCCACTAATTCAACTTCGGGGATCTTTTTCCATTTTGCTTTAACTTGGCCGGTGGCTTTTAAGGTATCAATATAACTAATGTTCGGAATATGAGCGAATTTTTTTGCTGAGTCCAGCTGATCTTCCATAGCAGCTAACATAATGTATACCTTTAAATTTTGATTTTTCTGAATTTTTTCGATCAGCGCGCGAAGAAAAAGTGGATCATACAGATATTGATCGCTGATAATAATTTGTTTTTCAGCGGTATTGATAAGAGCAATGTCCTGCGGTAGCGCAGTCCGGATTGTTCCATAAACATTATTTTCGCCTATAGAAATAGTCGCGTGACCTAGCATGGGCCATTTAAAATCGACAGTTGATCGATCGGCATAACGATTCAAAATATCAATCGGTGCTAAAAGCTGCGCAATACTTGCTTTCGCATTCTTCTTTAATAGATCCGATACGTATTCTGGAGCGAGGCGCGAAGCTTCTTTGAGGGCTTCTAATAAATCATAGTAGTAACTGTCTAAAATAATCGGAACTGCAGGCCCTTCTATCTTGGTAACTTCATCGTAAGCAACGGCACCGCTTGAATCAGTAAAGTTTTTTGAGCCGACATAGGCAGTTCCACCTATTTTATTTTTTCCATCGATAACCATAACCTTAGAGTGATCCGATTTCCCTTTTGGATAAAAACCTAATTGAAGCTTCAGATCTTCCTGAGAGCGATCCGACAAAATATATTTCAAACTTTGATCATTAATAATGGCTTCAGCGATTGGCGGAAAAGCGGTCCGCTTTAAGTCAATTCGCGGAGTCATTATCATCAAACGATCTTCCGGAAATTTTTCTGAATACGCACGTAAATAGTTATAGACCGGGGCCATTTCAAGTTCGTAAGCTAGCGGATTAAATCGATCGTTGATAATATAAACCCATAAATTAGGTTTTTTTTGAACCTGCTCGATTAAATGTTTTGCTAGACTTGCGCCAACCGAGCCACCCAAAAAGAAGACATCTATGAAAACTGTCTGCTGCGCATTTTCGATCGATTTAAAAATTGATCCGTAAATATTTTTTTGCCCATCTTTCTTTGTTAAAATCCAATTTAAGTGGTCAGAGGGTTTTAAAGGAAAACCTTCCTCAACTGTAAATGAACTGGTCAGAGCGGCAGCACGCGTTACCATACGAGCTTTAAAGTCGCTTACTTTCATATTGCCATAAAGCTTTTGCACCGTACTTGTCATTGGCGCCATGTAATGAATAAATTCAGCTTCATAGTTATTCTGCGTGATCTGTTCGACCTTATTACCGGGCGTAAAACCGGTCAGACTTAAAACTTGATTCGGGCCTGAATAACCACGAGTGTTCATCAGCTGTGACGCTAGCTGAAGCATTTGAATAATTCCCGCGTTGGCCTGCGCACATTCATTTAAAATTGTCGACAGCGCCTCGAAACTTTTTCCGGCTGCAGCTGTTTTTCGATAAAGACAAGTCTCAGCTTGCTGAGCCGATTGAAAAGCTAAAGCTACCGCAGATTGAGCCGCCGTCTTTTCACGAGAAGCTTCGCTGATGCGCGGATTTTCGGAATATTCCCATAGGAAGGCAGCCAAAGAATAAAAGTAAGACGAAAGAACTTCAGCTGATTTCTGTGTCTGCCCAGTCATCTGGTAATGAGCGTACCAGTCGATGATTAACTGTGATTTAATATAAGGCTTTAATTTTTTATTAAGAAAGTAATTAAATTTTGGCGTCTGTTTATTTTGCAATTCTTTCCACATTTTTAATGCTTCGTTTTTTTCTATCGAATTGAAGTTTTTTTGCGTTTCAATAAACGAGGTATAGAATTTTTCTCGAAGCAATAACGGCATAGAGATATCATAAGTCGGCACTGTTTGAGCAAATGCACCGATCGAAAATAGAATAGTTATCGCTATAGCAGATAAAGTTTTCATTTTTAACCTATTTTTTTTCTTTTATAGCTAGAAAAATTGATTTCAGCAATTCTTCAACTTCGGAGTTTTTAATCTGAGTATCTTCAGCTATTTTGTTAACGACTTTTTCTTTAAGATCTTTTGTTTGTTGTTCGATCATAGTTTTAATTGTTTTATTAATTTCAGATTTGAACTGATCATCTATTTCTTTTTTATTGAACATTCCAAATTTGACTTCAGCTAATGCATTCACCCCAGCCGAAATATACAAATTCAATTCTTTTATCTCTAGCGCATCGTTGGTTGCATACTTTGCATAATCGATCATTGCTGCGATGTTATAAATACTAAAATCAACGCTCAGCATATTTTTAATTTTACCAACAGGTGTGCCTCTCAAGCGCGGCACTTGCGACCGTAAAATTTCACCCGAAGTTCGTTCGAAACCATTTTGGCCAAAAGTACCGATACCTCCGAAACGCACCAATAGAGGAACCTGAGGCGCCGCCAAGGTTCCCGAAAGATTAACGAATGCCATGGGAAACTCTGAAATATCATAAATTTTATTAATGTCTGCCTGATCATTAACTTTTTTAGGCATTACGACCGAAGTGAAACGAATTTGATCGTTTTCTTGAATGAATGGCATCGTAATTCCCATAGGCATTCCAACAACCAACTGCGCTTTAAAAGACGAGCTTTCTGTTTCGGGACTGATCGTCAAACCAATCATAGCAGCAACTAGATAGGGATTCGAACTACCACAAGCTAAAGATTTGCTAGCTAAAAGATTAATACCTTCTGTCGACGTGCGCTGAATACGGTTTTCAAAGCTAATTGGCACAGCGTCTGAGTCTGGCATTTGTTGCATAATAACAAAACGATCAGTCGGATAAATTGATAAGCGTGGAACTTCACCGTCATTTCGGCGATCTAACAAAGTTTCACTTACCTTGGGTGAAAAGACGATTTGAAAGCTGATCGGCTTAGCGCCGTTTTTTCGTTTAATCTGGCTTAAACGCATTTTTAAGTGGCGTGTAAACAAACGAACCGAGTGCGTAAATTCTGTAACGAAGTTATATTCTTTTTTAACTCTGATTGAAGAAAACGAAGTTCCCACGAATCTCGCAATATTTTGCTGAGCGACATCAACCACAATTTTTTCGATCTCTTTTTGAACCGTCATCGACTCAAGAATTTCATCTACCGTCATCTGGGCATTGATCTCTTCAGGCACTGACTTCGATATAAACATAGACCAATTCGTGTTTTCGGAACCAATATTCATGCTCATACATTTATAAAAGTCAGCGCCAGTTCTAGGTGCCTCGTCGGCCTGAGCTTTGGCGAAGCTGGGGGCAATTGCAAACGAAAGCAAAAAGGCTAAAAAAGTTCGATTAATATTTAATAAAGCACGATTAGCCATGAGCCGCCCTCTTGAATGGTAAAGCCCTAGTGTAGCTAAATGTGTTCCATCTTTCAGAGTGCACTTAGACTTAGACGATTCAAACACGTGTCCAAGATTTTGACAGATAGACAATTGACGGCGGCTGATTTATTTCAACGATATTATTTTAAGAACATAGAAGTGAACGTCACAAAACAAAAAAACCGATTCTTTCGAATCGGTTTTTAAGTTTAAATTTAGAATTTTAAATTTTGATAGTTACAAATGGCCTAAGCCACCTGGGCTATACGTAGCAACTAGTAACGGTTACGTCCGCCGCCGCCACCACCGCCGCCGAAACCACCGCCACGTGAATTGTTATCACGAGGAGCCATTGGTTTTGCTTCGTTAACAGTCATTGCGCGTCCACCGAAATCAGCGCCATTGTATTTGCTGATTGCTGTCTGTGCTTCTGAATCAGAAGACATTTCAACAAAGGCAAAACCTTTGCTGCGACCTGTTTCACGATCAGTGATGATCTTAACAGAATCAACAGTTCCGCATGCTGCGAATGTTTCGTTTAAGTTCTCTTCAGTTGCAGAGAATGGCAAATTGCCAACATATAACTTCTTACCCATAAATACCTCCTAAAGGCTGTGGGAGCCGCTTCGGAGGACCAGGCGAAATGCCAGAAGACTCGAAACTAGCGATTACACTTACAAAAAGGAGTCTATATTAACATTTGCGGGATTGGTAGGATTATTCTAAGGGGCTGGCTTTAGGGGTAAATAATCCACAGATTCGCTTTAAAAGTTGATTAATTGCTTTTAAAGTCTGACGCAAGACCTGGCCCGTACAAACGCCTATGCCGTAAGCTTAATCTTTATTTAACAATCAATACGGATTGACCTGTCTTTAGTGCCTACGGACCCCTTGCGTGATCACTTTAAAAAACGTTACCCTACAAAACTAAATTCACCCGAGGTCACGTTGGATATTTTAAGCTCATTATTATCACGTCAAACTGCAAAACAGAACGAGTTCAAGAAAGTTCTTTGGCTTTTAAGCGTAATGAAATGGTTGCAACGCCCGCGCAGTACCGACGAGAAGAATTCAAAAAAAGAAACTGTCTATACAGTTCGTATTAAATATCTACTTCTTATTTTAGAAAAAAATCCTGACTGGAAAAACAACTTTATCGAAACCATAAGTGAAGTTTTGTATAAAATTTCATCGGTTGCTCAGTTTTCGACTGTAGGCATTTCTAATTCATCTAGCTTTGTGCAAGATTTTATTTATCGTCTGCAAGAAAAAGTTTTACCGAATGCTCCGTTATCAGAAGACCTGGCTACTTTGGTTTATGAAATTTTTCCGAATGAAGAAGAAAGTGAATTCATCGACTTCATTGAAGAAGGCGTTTTAATTGAGCTAGTAAACTTATTTAAAAATGAAATTGTCCTGCACAACCGCTTGGCGACCGATATTCTATCCGCCAGCTACATCTTAAGCGTACAGATTTTAAGTACAGTATTTTCAGCACAAAACGAGTTAAATGACTTTTCCATGAGACCCGAGACGTTGCCTGAATTTCATATCACGAGTGTTCTACGTAAACATCAAGAGACGTTAGATTTTAATGTTCCACTTAGTATCTTAACGCAAATTGATTTAGCTGAAAGTAATATTGATCAATTACACAACAGCATGCGCACCCGCGGAGTAAAGATCGAACTGGTTTACATGTTTGAAAATCAAAAGCGAAAACTACGGCGCTTGCGGATTCTACTGAATTTTTTAACGCCGGTTGCTTCGAATGCCGTTGCAATTCGTCTATTTATTTCGAATTTAGTTCTAGATGTTCATCATCAAAAAAGCTTGCGATCGTTTCTTTCAGAGAACTTTGCGCTATTAACTGAGCGAATTGTTCAGGCCAATTCTCATTTAGGCGAGCATTATGTTACATTCACTTGGTCAGAATTTCGAAAGATGTTTAGGGCTGCTATGGGCGGCGGAATGATTACGGCCTTGACCGTATTCATTAAAATATTCGCAACGAAAGTTCACCTTACCGGTTTTATCAAAGGCTTTACCGATAGTCTTAATTACTCGGGAAGCTTTTTGCTTATTCAGATCTTAGGCTGGACTTTAGCTACGAAGCAGCCTTCAGCGACGGCTCCATTTATTGCTTCGGCCTTAACAAAATCTATTACAGAAGCCCGACGATCAATCGTTGCCCTTCTGCGCACCCAGTTTATCGCAGTGCTAGGTAACTTAAGTTCGGTTTTTCCGATTTGCTTACTGGTCTCGTGGTTAGCGCTAACTTCGGGGCACGCAATATTAACTGATGAAGAAGTCATGACCACTTTCTTTTCAACTAATATTTTAGGCCCATCCGCTTTGTTTGCTGTGTTTACGGGTTTTTTACTTTTTTTTGCTAGTTTGATTGCTGGTTGGTTTGAAAACTGGGTCATCACAACACGCTTGACGAATCGAATGATGAACAGTGAATTTTTGCACAAAACATTTGGAACAAATCGCGCTCATTCGCTAGCTGATTTTGTAGGAAAAAATTCAAATTCTTTAGCTGCCAATATTTCATTAGGCTTTCTACTGGGCCTGCTACCGCAAATCATAAAGTTTTTCGGTATTCCGATTGAAGTTCGGCACGTTACGCTGGCGACGGGTGCTTTTGCGAGCTCGCTGCCCCAAGCGCTTAAAATAGGTGTTTCAGGGTGGGATCTAGCCAATTCTTTGATAGGTATTTTTGTTATTGGAATCATCAATATCAGCGTCAGTTTCTCTTTAGCTTTTCTAGTAGCTTCGGCTTCATCAAAAGTTCGGTTCTCTTCGTTTATGAGATTATTACGCTGGGGAATCCGACTAATTTTAACTCGCCCTTGGTTATTAATTGTTCCTGAAAAAGATGAGAAATCTTCGGTGGCTAAAATTCAATAGCTGACTGCTTATTAAATATCCCATCCACTGTTTTGTTTTGTACGTATCTCTTGATCTTCGCTAAACATTTTTTCTAAGTCTTCGCGGGCTTGTTTTGCTTTTGAAATCGATATCTGAATGTCTCCGCGGAATTGATGAAGTTCGCCAATAGCCATAATATTATGCGCACGAAAAATATTGGCCGAAACGACCGATTGGTACGCCGGCCAGCCCAAAGCTTGAAGAACTGATGTGCCCAAACGCAGAGAGGATTCGAAAGTCTCACGCTCGATCGCTTCGATCTTTCGATCCATAAGTGCATATGTATGTTGAAGATTTCGAGCCCGTGAAAAAATTTTTAAATGCGGGAAAGCCTGCTGAGCCACATCGACAATTTTTAAACCATTATCTACGTCATCAACGGCGACTACTAAAATTTTTGCTTTTCGTGCGCCTGCGGCCTCTAGTAAATCTATACGCGTCGCATCTCCGTAATAGATCTTGAAACCGAATTTTCGTAGAAGCTCGATTTGATCAGGTTCGTAATCTAAAACAGTTGCCGAAATTCCGTTTGCATATAACAGACGACCTACAATCTGGCCGAAACGGCCGAACCCTGCAATAATAACGTCGGTGTGATCATCTTCGATTTCGTCCGATGGACCCTTTCGCCGTTTTTCGTTAAATGGAACGTATACCTTATCGTATAGTAATACGACCAACGGTGTCAGCAACATCGAAATGGCAACGACAGCTACAAGACGCTCACTTGTTTTATCATTTAAAATACCCAACCCTCTGGCCGATCCAAAAAGCACAAATGCGAATTCTCCAACTTGCGCAATCGACAACGAGAAAAATAGTCGCTGGGTACGCGGAATTTTAAATAACATACCCAGAATCAGATGAATCGTTGTTTTAAGCAAAAATACGCCGATGACCATGCCGATAATAATGAGCGGTTCTTTAATCAAACTATCGATATTAATCGACATACCGACTGACATAAAAAATAAACCCAGTAATAGACCTTTGAAAGGCTCTATATCGGTCTCGAGGGCATGCCGATATTCGCTATCAGCTAGCAAAACTCCGGCGATGAATGCACCCAAAGCCATAGATACATCTAACATTTGCATTAATGAAGCCATACCTATGATTAGAAGCAGTGCGAATGCAGTGAAAATTTCACGTAAATGTAAACTCGCGATCGAACGCATGAGGTATGATAAAACGTAGCGACCAATAAATATAACTACCAATAAAACGGCCGCAAACTTTCCGACCGACAGCCACGTACTTTCTGAATCCGACGAAGATTCGGCCAAACTTAAAAATGGCAGAATTGAAATCATGGCTATAACGGCGATATCTTGAAATAGTAAAATCGAAAAAGCCGACTGCCCAGAGGATGAATTAATTATTTTACGTTCATTTAAAAGCTGAATTGCAATCGCCGTTGATGAAAGAGAAAAACCCATTGCAATCAGTAAAGCTAAATTCCACTTTAAACCAAACAACATTGCGATACCAGTTATGGCAAATGTATTAATGATGATCTGCAATGTGCCTAATCCGAAAATTGATACACGCATCTGCCATAGCTTTTTCGGCTGCAGCTCTAGGCCAATTAAAAATAGTAATAAAACAACCCCAAATTCGGACATGTGCATGATGTCTTCGACATTGGTAATCAGCTTCAATCCGTAAGGTCCAATTCCTAAACCCGCGATTAAGTAACCCAAGACCGAACCGAAACCTAGTTTTTTAGAAATCGGGACGCAGACTACCGCCGCTGCCAAAAAAATCAAAATATTAAATAAGCTAATATGCTCAACCACCTGCGCACCAATCTAGTATACGCTGACGAATTTTCTCGGCATGAAGTAAAATTTCTTCTTCGTTAGAACGAATGGATGCGTGCAATACCATTGGCTTTAGCCACTTCATGCCGCAAACATTTGCTGTCTGTAAATAGGGTGGAAAAAAGTTTTCGATTTCAAATTTATTTTTTCCAGTCGATTTATAGGTATCAGCGCCTCCGCCCGTTGTGATAGAAAGCATAAAACTTTTACCGTTTAAAAAGTTACCGTTCGGACCGAGCGCAAAGCCAAAATCAAGTACTTGATCGACCCAATGCTTTAAGAGCGCAGGCATGCTGTACCAATAAAGTGGATGCTGAAAAACGATTAAGTCGCTTTGCAATAAAAGCTCTTTTTCTTTTTTTACGTCGATGTGGAAATACGGATAGGTCTGGTAAAGATCATGAACTTGCACATTTTCAAGGCCTTTCAAGCCTTCTATGATTAAGCGGTTTGCGTTTGAGTCGCGCGGATTCGGATGCGCGTATAAAACTAAAACTTTTTTCATATCGTTGATGCTAACGATCACGCCAAATTACTTCAAGTATCTTGGTCTAAAAAGTGCTATAACAGAGCTTAGATTAGTCATTAGGGGGATTTATGCTTTCGACAGTAAAACTATTTATCACAGCTATCGTGGCCTTCGTAGTGATTGACTACGTTTGGCTTAATTTTGTAGCTAAAAAGTTCTACGTTAATCACATGGCAGAGGTTGGACGTATTTCAAATGGTGAGTTTCAACCCATCATCTGGTCGGCAATCGCATGTTACATTTTTTTATCATTAGGCGTGTTGTATTTTGTTTTACCAAATATTCAGCCCGAACAAAGCTACCTTTGGATCTTCTTAACGGGCGCGTTCTTTGGCTTAATTTGCTACGGAGTCTACGATACGACAAACCATGCTACGTTAAAAAGTTGGCCAATTGCTTTAATGGCCGTTGATATGGCTTGGGGGGCTTTTGTTACCGGAGTTGTGACCTGCATAACGTGGTACGTAAGAAGCCGATAGCTCGACTTCTTACGACCGATCCTAATATTTAAACCTACATTGTTTTAAAACTAGTTTCTTTGACGGGAATTTGAATTTCATTTCGGCGTAAAAACGGAATCGTCATCGGAGGATCATACTGTGCAGTACGAGGTTCTCCATAGGGTGAAAAGCTAGTTTCTTTCTTAAGCCAGTTGAAAAGTTCTTGTTTCTTTTCGGCAATTTTTTCGCGCGTATTAATACCAGTGTATTCAATCACAGCCACGACCTCACCTGGTCGACTTTCTAACTTAATACTTTGATTTTGTGGTTTTGGAGCAGTATCTAAATTAAAATGAGATGGTAAAATAAAACACATCGACCACTTTGAGTTCTTCTTTTCTTGAAGTACTGGAGATGTCATTGCCATTTGAATTTCGTTTTGATTTCTTCCGAAGATATAATCTGCTAGTTCTTGAAACGCTTTTTCTGAAGCCTTTTCGTAGTTACCGGTGATTTCAATATGGGCAACTACGTAAGGTAGATACGCTCGTACTTCATTATTTCCATCAGATTCTTTTAGAATATATTCAGGCTCTTCGCCCGTTCGAATACCGAATAATCCAGCAACTCCTTTAACTTGTTCAATGAACGGCGGCGCAAGGTGTTCTTGGTTCTGCATAAAATCCCTTTCTATTTGGTCAGATGATGGTACCAAATCACCCGCTCCTGCAGGTCAAAAGTATGAAAATGCATTTAAGATACCAACTTCACGCAAATTGCATCCACGAACACTTGCTCTGACTCAAAGAAAATTTCCCCAGTAGAGGGATAATTTGTACTTACAAAACGTTTTCCACGCTGTGCACGATGTTATCCACAAACTGATTGCTCATTTAATTTTTATATCAGAAGCGGCAAACTATTCTTCACCTTGAGTTTTCGCTTTTGATGCATCAGACGAAGTAACGCGAGTTGAACCGCGCTTGTTCTTTTTAATAAGTGGGTTGTTACGATCAATCATTCTTGACGTATCCTCTGGGAATAGACTGGAGTTCATTTTAGGGTTATCTGGGTTACCATTTGATGCTGGTTTGTCACGCTGGCTATTATAAGTCTGTGCATATACGGTCTGAGCCTGGGCCCCAACGAATACAAATGTACAAATGGATAGTACTTGTTTTACTGAGTTTAAAATTAAAACACGAAGAGATTTTTTTATTTTCATATCAACTAAAGTAGCAACGGCCGTTCCAGATTTAAATAGCTCTTAAGGGTTTTAAGGTTGTGCTTTGTGGCTATTTGACCCAATGCTGACCGAGAAATATTTCTACGAGGCGCTCTAGCCCTTGCCAAAAATTGTGAGTAGAATAAGATTTGAAAAATAGGAAGAGTATGAATCAAAAAAGCGCAGTCACAAAAATTAATCATAGAGGAATACTTTTAGTGTTTCCGATTAATAATCAAAAAGAGCCCGCGTCGCTTTGGTCAGAATTTTATCCGCGTACAAAAATGCGCTGGGAGTGGGATGACAGCGGCGACAATCGGGTTAGTGATTTGTGGAGCCTGATGAAAAAACTTTCGGAGAGTGGGGAAGTTGTTTATTCGAAATGGTATCAAGGCCGCGCTACTTTCTTTTCGAAAGATCTTTTTATCGCCCTACTCTGTTTAAACAGAAGATTTTTTGATGAACCTCAGGTTAGCCGATCCGCGCGTGAACTTTTAGAATGTCTTGAAAGCGATTCACCCCTATCTACTAAGCAGCTTAAAAAATTGACGGATTTACGTGGTAAAGAAAATGAAAAGCATTACAACCGGGGCATGAAAGAATTATTTTCGAAATTTCTAGTTGTTGCGTATGGTGAAGTTGATGATGGAGCCTTCCCGTCGCTTGCGGTCGGCGCTACGAAGAATCTTTACGAAATGCTTCTAACAACCTCAAAGACCATGAAAACGATCGAAGCTCAAAAAATTATCAATAAGTATATGCCTGAAGGATCTTTAGTGAGAAAGTATTTAGATAAACAGGTTAGTACACCAATGACTTCAACGACTTCAAAAATTTAAAAAAGAAAAGGAAACTTACTTGTATGGCTCCAGCAGATTCACATTCAATTTTTTATTACATTGTTTACTGGGTAGTATCAGCTTTAGCCGTGATTATTACTTCAAAAGTAATTCCCGGGTTTAAAGTTTCTGGATTTTGGGCTGCGCTTATTGCTGCGATTGTTATCGGTTTAGTTAATACATTTATTTGGCCAGTTCTGTTCTTCTTAACCTTACCAATCAATTTAATTACCTTGGGCTTATTTACTTTTGTTATCAATGGTATCGTTATTAAGATTGCCGCGGCCTTTCTATCAGGGTTTGAAGTTAAAACTTGGACTGCAGCTATTCTGGGCGCCCTGGTATTAGCAATTGTAAACGCCATTCTTCACTTTGTTCTGGTGTAACCGATGAAAAACGTTCATTTAATAGCCAATAAAAATTCAGGTAAAGGTGCTGGTGTTGATATACCAACAATGGCAAAAAAAGTCTGTGATGAACTTGGATTTAAATTAATTCACTACGAAATAGAGAACCCAGAACAATTTGATCATCAGGCCGAAAAAGCCGCCGATGCAGCAGAGAAAGATGAGGGCATCGTGGTTGCAGCCGGTGGCGATGGGACCATTCGAGGAGTTGCCGAAAAAGTTCAGGGCCGCAATATTCGTTACGGCGTTATTGGCTGCGGTACTTTTAATTTTTTTGCACGCACACACAAGTTACCTGAAGATCATGAGCAAGCTTTTCGCGTAGCCTTAACGGGCACAGTCAAAGAGGTTCGCCTTGGCGAAGTAAACGGTCGAACTTTTCTTATTAACGCTAGCCTTGGGCTTTATGCTAAGTCGATTCGTGACCGCGAGCTGCGCACCAGTCGCTTTGGTCGTAATCGTATAGTTGTTGTTATTTCGACGATCGTTAGCTTGATTCAAGGGCACCGATTGCTAGATATAACGTTAACTTCTGAAAACACGAAAAAAAAATTGCAAACGCCAATGGTCTTCATCGGTAATAACGCTTTACAGTTACGCGACCTCTCGATGGACGTCGCCGATTGCATGAAGCGCGATATGTTAGCGGTTGTATTAATGAAGCCGCTTAAAACTTGGGAAATATTTCGCGTTATTTTTCGCGGCTTTGCCAGCACCCTTGATAACGATGAAGGCTTAACAAGTTTTTGCGTCGACGAGCTTTCGATTGAAACTCATCGTCGTAAAAAATCAAGTGTAGCTTTAGACGGAGAAATGTTTTTACTAGATTCACCTCTAACAATTAAATCTTTACCTAAAGCGCTTAAACTTATGAAACCTTCCGAGCCAATTTAAAATGAAAATTCGTATAGCCCATTTATCAGACCCGCATTTCGGTGCAAATCTTCCGGAAGTAGTTAAGGCACTTACTGACTCGTTAAAAAACTTAAAGTCTGATTTGGTCATTCTATCCGGAGACATCACCCAGCGAGCGCACTGTAGCCAGTTTCAAGCGGCTGGCCTTTTTGTTAATAGTTTGAGTGAGTTTAATTGGGCGATTGTGCCCGGCAATCATGATATTCCGTTGTTCAATATTTTTTCTAGATTATTTACACCTTATAAGAATTTTAAAAAGGTGTTTCGTGGTCTATTAGAGAAAAAAATTCTGATTGAGCAGGTTCAGGTCTTCACTTTGAATTCGACCAGTCGTTTTCGCCATATTCAGGGCGAACTAAGCGCTAGCCAAATTAAGAAAGTTATTCACGGAATTCAAAAAAAGACCGGAGTAAGGGTTGCTTGCTTTCATCACCCTATGGATTGCCCAAAGCGTGTCGATGAAAAAAATCTTTTACGTAATCGCGAAGAAGTTATGAAAGTTTTCGCGAAATCTGAGGTCGATCTTATTTTAGGCGGCCATATTCATGACCCTTACGTTAGCTTATCCGGCGAGCGCTATCCTCAAGTAAAAAGGCAAAGCATTATCTCAGTTGCTGGAACTTGCTTATCATGGAGAACCCGATCAGGCGCTCCGAATTCATTTAATTTAATTGATATTGAAGCCGAAGATCATCAACAACCCAGACTTGTTATTTCAAGATATGATTTACAAGTAGACTTCAAGTTCACGCCTATCCTTGTACAAAGTTTTTATAGAGACTCTGTACAAGGATGGATGAAAACTTAATTTAGAGTTTATTTAAAAGATTTTTTAAGTTCTTTTGCAGCAAATTTTTGTGCCGATTTGGCTTCACCAACTATATTGGCCATACCAAAAAACTCATGCGTTACACCGTTATAGTTTTTGTATTCAACTTTTACACCCGCATCTTTTAATTTACCAGCTAGGTCTTTGCCTTCTGTTCTTAACGGATCGATCTCAGCCGTTATAACAGTCGCCGGCGGTAAACCTTTCAAGTTTGCCGCAACTAAATTAATACGTGGGTCGTTGGCATCAGCAGGAGTACGTAAGTAATTTTTTACAAACCATTGCATCATGGGTTTATTCAATGGCTTTGCTTCAGCGTTTTCTTTATATGATTCATTATCCATATTATTGCCAGCTACTGGGTAAACTAGTAATTCGTGTGTTGGCAATTGAGCTTTTTCATCACGTGCCTTAATAGCCACGTTTAATGCTAGGTTAGCTCCTGCGCTTTCACCGGCAACTGCAACCTTCGTCGGGTCTCCGCCAAGACTTTTTGCGTTTAGTACAACCCATCTATAAGCGGAAAATGCGTCTTCGTGGGCGGCTGGAAATTTAAATTCAGGCGCTTTGCGGTATTCAACTGAGACAAAAATGGCTTTCGTTTGTTCAGCTAAAGAACGTGGAGTCGCATCGTAAACATCATTCGTAGCTATAACGAAGCCACCGCCGTGATAGTACACAACCACCGGAAGTGGGCCTTTAGCCTTAGGAATATAAACGCGTGCCGCGATTTTTCCCGCTGCGCCATCAAGTTCGATGTCACGAACTTCGGCAAGATCGGGCTGTTTTGTTTTCTTTTGTTTCTCCATAAGAGTTTTTACTGCGTCAGCCGGAGTTGGCTGCATACGAGCCTCAGCAGCAGTCAAAGATTCAATTGGTTTACCACCTTTGGCTTGCAACTCGGTTAAAACTTTATCCATATCGCGGTCAGGTTTTCCCATTTTAGCCAAAGCAGCAGTTCCTGCAAATGCCAAAGCAACTGTCAGTGCAGATGTCGTACATATCATTTTCATAATAATCCCCTTGTTGAATTAATCTTTAGAGGTAAGGAAAAAATCCCCAATCCAAACGACTTTATTGTGTTACGAGTTACAAAAGCAAATGCCGTGCTTAATTTAAATTTTCGGGTTTTTAGGTCGATAATCAGCAATTGCTTTTAACAGCTTGGCTCGCGAGATGGGCTTCACTAAATAGTCATCGAACCCATTCTGTAATGCGCGCTCACGTTCGGGCGCATGGGCATGCGCCGACAAAGCCAAGATCGGCCCTTGCCATTTAGCTTCACGTAACAAATTCACCGCTTCAAAACCATCAACCAGCGGCATTTGAATGTCCATTAAGATCAGGTCGTAGGCCTGTTGCTGAGCCAGTTCGACCGCTTCACGACCATTATTCGCAAACGTTAGCTGGGCGCCTGTTGCCTGTAGATAAATTGAAAGTAGACTTTGGTTATCTAAAGAATCTTCAGCCGCTAGTATGCGAAGACCAGCAAATTCACCCAACGCTTCAATTCGTTTAATTTCGCTTAATTTAGGATTTAATATGGATGAGCTTCCTAGAACAAGTTGGTCAGCGATAGTGAATATAAAAGTGCTACCCTGACCCGGTTCACTACTCTGTAACCAAAGATCTCCGCCCAGAAGATTCGCTAATTTTTGTGAAAGGGCTAAGCCAAGACCGGTTCCGCCAAAGCGTCGGTTCATTGGGTCGTCGGCTTGGGCAAACGGCTTAAATAACTTACCAGCTTGGTTTGTGTCGATTCCTATTCCACTATCTTTAACTAAAATTTCGATTTTTTTCTGATCTGGCAAAAAGGATAAAGAAACCTCAACTCCGCCGTAAGAAGTAAATTTAATAGCATTACCCACAACATTTAATAAAATTTGACTAAACCGAAATTGATCGCTGTTAATCACAAAGTCTTTGGGCAAGGCATTATTAAAAGAGACGGTGATACCCTTTTTATCCGCTTGCAATCTGAGACTGTTAACTACGTCTTCAATCATTTCCGACGGATGAAACATACAGAATTCAACCGAAATTTTTTCGTGTTCAGCTTTCGCTAGATCCAGCAGGTCATCAATTAGCACGCGAAGTTGACGAGAATTACGTGAAATTATTTCGGCCCAGCGACGATTTTCGGGAACCAAGGATTTTGATTCTAATAACATTTCGCTGAAACCGGCAATAACTCCGAGCGGAGTACGAAATTCGTGCGACACATTCGCTAAAAAACGACTTTTCGAAATGTTGGCTTCAAGAGCTTCTTTTGCCGAAACGCGGGCTTCGTCGTAAGGTTTAGACACGCACTCGATAAATACGGCACGGTAAACTAAAATAAATGCGACCGCTTTGTAGACGTGTCCAAAAAAATTATATAAATCATCAAAATCACGATAGATTGTAAAGAAATAGCCGCTCATCGCGAAAAGGATCGATGAACAACCAATCCAGTGTAGGCTGAAAAGATTTTTTCTTAAACCCTGCCGAAAAAAAAGCACGCCCGAAACAAAAGAAATGATAACGGCCGACCACTCTAAAACGACCTTGAGGGGCTGCAACCCCATCCCTGGAATAAACATCACGGGCAAGTCATCTGGCTTGTATAGAATTAAATAAAACCACATCGCAACCCAAAGGATAGCTCCCAGCATCATAATAAAACGAAGTCGTTTTATTTTGAATTCGCGAGGTTTCGACAGACTCACAATTAAGAACCCGATTGATCCGGTCAATCGCCCCACTAGCCAAAAGTGAATCGATTTATTTGGACCGCTTGGTGTTACAAAATCAGGCATTCCCGTAAACGATAATGTGTGGCCTAGGTCTAAACAGCCCACCATAAAGCTAACAACGCTTAATACCAGTATGTCGGTTGATTTTGCATTTTGATAGGTTGCCCAACCCACCGTGAAAATTGCAAATGAAATCAGAATTCCGATAAACTCGAGAACGATGTGAACGGGAAGATAGTTTTTAGTTAAGTTGCCCATCCACGCCGTTGGAGGAAAAAGTTTGACGCAAATAAGTAGTATAAAAAATAAAAAAATGGCCACTCGTGACCAAAAGAAATTACGATTCTGCTGCTTAACATCTTGTTCCGACACAATAAGTATCCTTATAAGCCTACTTTAGCCACGCGAAATTATAAATGTAAAGTTTTGAGATGTTAAAAGTGAACAACCCAGCAGAAGAAGAAGCTTCGGCTGGGTTTAATAAGTATTTAGGCTACGATACTTTAACCGATTAAATTTTTAACCTAGTACCAGTATTTGACCACGCCGTTGATTGATGTGGCGTCAGTTTGGTTGTCGCCTACGATCGCGTATTTCGCATTAGCACCTAAAGAAATTTTCTCGTCTTGTGAAAGTTGAAGTGGTATATCGAAGCCAAGGATCGGAGCTCCAGCAATTGCTGTATCTGAATCTGCGAATACCGCGCCCACGCCGACACCCATATATGAATATCTTAGGATTTCTATTTCACCGCCGAAATTGTATGTAGCCTTTACCCATAATGTATTGCGATCTGCAGTCGTCACCCCGTCATCAAAGCGAGAGTGTACGTACTCAGCACCCAATCCGAAAGGTACATATGGTTGATAACCTATATCTAAGCCAAGCTCAGCTGAACTATTACCGCTTCCTTCAGGAATTGCAGCACCCGCCAAAATACCAATATGTGGTTTCCATTGAGAACTTTCAGTTACTTTTTGTGGGTGAGGAAAACTAGAACGTAAAGCTGGAGTTAAAACCTCTTTTGCATGCGCACCTGCTGTAACAAACAATGCACAAATAGCAGTCATATATATTTTTTTATTCATAGAAAACCTCTTTCTTTTCGTGTTAATAGCTTTCGCTTACTTTCCCTGGACATGCAAAATACAGTGCCGGCTTTTTACCGGTAATTTGGGGAACTAAGCCCCAATTAAGCTGAAAGTGATTTTTTTTAGGGGCAAAAAAGTTTCTAGACCTTTTTAAGATTCGCCATCAATTTTTTGTTCGCGATTGATTTACTAATAATGTACATCATCAGCATCGTAATGATAACCGTGCCTACTAAAATATAACCTAGTGTATCGAAGTGATCTAATCTACCACCTGGTTCTTTAACAACGATAAGACCCGCGATAACCGAAGCGACTCCTCCGGATATGTTTTGTAACGACGAACTAACGGCCATGAAAGCTCCGCGACTGTCTTGTGCCGGAATAGCTGACATAAGAGTTTGTGACGGAATCATTCTTGAAAAAATACCGATGAACATAACTGTATTAACTACGATGACCCAAGCTAATGGAGTCTTACCCAAGTTCGTATATATCAAAACCATAATGATCGTTAGCAATGCTCCGAAGTTGAAAGTTTTTAAACTACCGAAGGCATCACTAGCCCGACCCACTAAAGGACCAATGAAAATTGCGCAAATACCGGTGATCAAATAGATCATCGGTAAATTCTGAATTTCGATACCCAAATTATGAACCGTGAAATCACTGCCAAACGGCATCAACATAAAACCGCCCGTTGTTAGTAACGCCGTCGTCGAGAACGCTAAAAGATAACTCGGGTTCGAGATCGTATTCATTACGTGACGAAATGCATTCGTATCGGTATTTATTTTCAAATGGGCATCAATCGGCTTTAAAAATGCGAAGATAAAAATACCAACAACCGAACCAACCGCCACGATCATTAAAAACGGCGCATGCCAGCCCCACAAATTAGAAATAAATAGCCCCGCTGGTATACCTAAAATTTGGCTGGCGGCGAATGCCGTCTGCACGTAACCCATCACGCGTCCGCGCATTGAAAGCGGAAACAAGTCGGTTGTAATAGCAAATACGATTGAACCGATCACTCCACCAAAAATACCTGTAACCATTCGAGCGGCTACTAGAAAATGATAACTCGGAGCTAGTGCACAAAATAAAGTGCCCAATATGAATCCGATGTAAAAAAACAGAAGCAATCTTTTTCGATCGAAGCGATCGGCGAACCCAGCTGCTAATAAGCCGGAAATACCTGCGCTAAAAGCATAGGCTGAAACTACGACTCCAAATTGAGCGGGAGTTATTTTTAATGCCGGCATCATCATAGCACCTAGCGGCGACATTATCATAAAGTCTAACATAATCGTGAATTGCAAGAAAGCCATCATAGCTACGACAAATATTTGGTAGCGAGTAAAGCTAAGGTCTAAATTCGTTTTTTCTTTCACGGAGGCTCGCTTCAAAAAAGGTAGGTTTAAGTTTAATTTTAATTAATGTTACAATCAACGAATTCTTCCAACTCGTGTTTTTAATAGGACCGTGAATTAATAGGCAAAACGGAATCCCAAAAAGCTGAGGTTTCGGGAAAAAAACCCCAATGCATTGAATTGTCTTACTTAGCGGCGCCCTATCAGATGGTGCTGATCTTGCACTTCATAGAATATTACACGGAGGATATTTTATGAAATGCGACAACAGAATTCTTATCGATTTGAAAAATACATTTATTAAAGACTCTGAAAATAGAACCGGGTTACTTGAAATGGTCGAAAAACACCACAGCTATCTAGAAACTTGCATCGAAGTATTAACTGATTCACAGACCTCAAACTATGATAAGCAAAACTACCTTTATCAGTTTTTGCATATTCTTCACATGCACGCGAAGGCTGAAGAAGAAACCTTGTACGCAGCACTGCTTCAAGTCGACAGAAAAGATGCGCGCCTTGAGGGCGTGGTGGGCCAAGACGAGCATAATATTATCTATCAACTAGCTAGTGAGATTCGCGACATGGATTTTAGCACGGCTTGGTCTGAAGAAGTTGAAGGGAAAGCCAAAGTGCTTGCGATCATCGTTAAAACTCATCTTCAAGAAGAACGACAGATGTTTCCTTTAGTCAAAAAATACTTTAACGCCAAGATTTTAGAAAAATTAGCCGCTGACTATTTAGTAAAATGTGAAGATTATTTGCGCTACGAGATGTTGACGCCAAGTCAATACAGCTCGCAGTTTTACGCACCCACATTGTCACGCTAGATACAAAAAAATAAATGGTTAGTTAGGATCGCTCCAGGTCGAGCGGTCTTTAATTAATTTTGCATCCGTAACCTGTGCAGGTATAGCTGTGCCAGTCCATTCAGAGGTCTGGTAGCCACCCTTACGAATTTTTTCTGACTTTAAATCAACATCGATAATAGCGTTATATCCAGATTCGGCTGCAAAGAATGCAAGACGCAAAATAGTTTCATCGTAGTCATTACATTTGATTACAGATACCGGGTCTTCAATACGTTTAATTAAACGTGTTTCTTTGCCTTGAGTTTTCGAAAATACTAAAATATTTTTAGCTTTGGCAATAATGTCTTCATAGTTTGAGAACTCAGGCTCGACGTTATTGTGATAGCAAGGTTCGCAGTAAGTAGTGTGCGATAAATGCGCCGGTATCTTTTTAAAAAATGAAAAAGTCTCTTCTTCTAAAAATCGAGTACAGCTTTTACAAATAGCTTCGGTGCAAAGCCCGCATTGAAGTGTTGCTTTCGGCTTTTGACATAAGTAACAGGTGGTTTTTTCCATAGAGTCAGATAACACATTTACAGAGTTTATTTCATTCGTATTTTTTCTTACGTAAAAACTACTTGTGAAAACGGCGCCGACTAAGCTAACTTTAGTCTCAAATCGAATATACGCTCTTTAGGGGCAAGCGAAGGCCGCAAAGTATGAAACTAATCATCGGAAATAAGAAAACCTCAAGCTGGTCATTACGGCCATGGTTACTTATGCGCTATTTTAATATCGCGTTCGAAGAGGTTAAACTTGAACTATATGCTAGCGAAAGCTCTGCTGCTATTCATCAATATTCTCCTTCAAGCAAGGTACCTGCATTGCTCGATAATGAAATGTTAGTGTGGGATTCACTAGCTATTTTTGAATACTTAAACGAAAAATATCCCGAGAAAAAAATGTGGCCCTTTACCAAAGAGCAGCGCGCACACGCCCGGTCGGTTTGTTGTGAGATGCATTCAGGTTTTCACGTGATGCGTGAATTAATGACCCATAACGTAAAGGTTTACCACCCCAATTTTGACTATTCACCAGCCCTTAAAGACGTTCAGCGTATTATTGAAATTTGGCACGACTGTTTCGAAAGATCTGGCGGCCCATTTTTATTTGGATCGCAATTTACAATTGCTGATGCGATGTTCGCGCCGGTAGTTAATCGGTTCGTTAGCTACGACGTGAAGTGCAATAGTGTTACTTTAGATTATATAAAGCTGATTCGCTCGCTACCCGCCCATCAAGAATGGATCGCCGCCGGCATTAAAGAAGTTTAGTTCAAATTAATTTTTTAAACATTACGGTTATTGAATAGAATTTGTCGGTACACCAAAAGAAAGCTAACAATCAAAAAAGGTATGCCTGGCATGATCGGCATAATAAGACCGACAATTCCGGTAATAAACAAAACTACTGAAGCCGTGACTCGTAACATGCTGTAGAGACGCCCTTGCTTCGCATTTTCATCCTCTTGAAAAATAAGACCGATCGAAAAATTCGCTACTAACGACAAGATAATATAGAAGAAGAACCGTTGAAACTTCAGTTTAAAACTGACATTTTCTACAAATTCCATCGCATTAATTTTTTCAGAGCCCTTCGTAATTATATCTTCGATTTGCTTGCTTATATTTTTCGTAAAGTGCTGCGAACTAATATCCACATTCATTTCTAAATTTTGCTGATAACTTGTATAATTAAGATTAAATGATCCAACCGTCGACCACTGCCCGTCGATTGTCGCAAGCTTACCGTGTAGAATCGACTTCTTCCATTCGTAAATCTCGATTCCGTTTTTCAAAAAATAAGAGTATAGATACTGCGAAGCTAATACATAGCTAGGCCAATCAGATATTCTCGGTAAAATAAGCCTGACCCTTACCCCGCGTTTAGCTGCCTGGGCAAGTTGCTTCATAAATTTACGTCGCGGAAAAAAATACGAATTGATAATTGTAATCTCGCTATTTGCGACCCGAGTTAATCTTGAGTACTGCCGAGTAATCTGCCAACGACGAAAAACCCAGTCGTTAATTGAGATTTTTAATTCGTGCCCTTGAGGATGCACCAAGCAATCAGATTCTTTTGGTATTTCAAAATTAATTTTATTCTGACCAGCTTTTTTGAAAATAAGCTGACAGTATCTTGTTAAGCCATAAGTGACGGGACCCTCGATGTAAACGGCGAAATCAAGTTGGGGAAGTAAAGTCTGATCATCGTACCATGCGGAGGTCACGTTAATACCGCCGATAAATGCTTTTTGATGATCAATCAACAAAACTTTATGATGAAGCCTTCTTCCCCACTGATAAAGCCATTTAAATTGAACTCCGTTAAATCGGCAAAAGTGTACGCCTGCTTCCTGCAATTGCAAGCTAGCTTCATGTGATAAATTGTTCGAACCCACAGTATCAGCTAATACGTATACTTTAATATTGCGTTTTGCTGCTGCAATAAGTTCGGTATGAACTCTTTGACCGAATTTATCCGATTCAAAAATATATGTTTGTAAGTGGATGCTTCGTTTAGCGTTTTGAATGAGATCTATATAGCGATTATAATAATCGTCACCCTCTTGAAAAAAATCAACATGATTATTTTTCGTTGTATGAAAAAAATTAGTCCTCATTAAATTCAAGCTCACAAAACAACGGTAAATGATCTGAGAAGTGCTTTTTTGTTTTTTGCTTAAAAATTTGAGACTTAATGACTTTTAAATTTTTGATATAAATACGATCTAAAGTTAACACCGGGAAGCTAGCCGGAAATGTTTTAGCAAACTTTCCGTGCATTATTTTATGGGTTTCTTTCATACCCAGGTCGACTTCAAACACTTCAGTGCACTTTTGATTCCAGTCGTTGAAGTCGCCAGCTACGATCATGGGCTCGTGCTCGGATGCACCCAATGAAAGTATTTTCTTTTTAATAGTTTGATATTGAATTCTTCTGCCGCGCTGGAGTAAATCTAAATGCGCGCACGCTACATAGATATGATTATTTTTTTTGTGAGGAATATTAATTTTGCAGACTAAGAATCCACGTTTTTCTAACTTATTTGTTGTGATATTAACGTTTTCCCAACTTTCGATTGGGTAGCGACTTAAAATTAAATTTCCGTGATGGCCGTGATCATATAACGAGTTCTGCGCGTAAGAGTAATGCTTCCAAATCGAATCTGCTAGAAATTCAAATTGGCCGTCAATGAGGCCCTTTTTTTTATATTTTTCGCTTTTGCCAACAACTTCTTGTAAAAAGACAAGATCGGCATCGGAACTTTCGATCAGCTTCTTTATTTCATCTAGAAAATAGTTTTTATTTCCGCGATCGAAGCCCTTGTGAATATTATAAGATAGAATTTTTAATTTCATTACCCATTTAATTTCTCATATTTTTCGTTCCAGAGGAAGTAATCTAGATTTTTAATACGTTAATCTCAAAGAACAAGACCTAATTTTTCTTAATTTATTATTATTTCGTCAATTCTGAATTCAGGTATGGGTCTTGCTTTGTTTATAGTTTTACAACCTAAGGAGGTTAGAATATGAAGGGGAAATCACAATCCAAAGCTAAGAAAACGTTAAAGGCTAAACCTGCAGTAAACAGCAAAGTGAAGGCTAAAACCAAGGTGAAGGCGAAGGTAAAGTCTGCGGGCAAAAAATTAGTTGCTCGTAAACCTGCGGCTCAAAAAAGTGCTTCTGTAGCCAAAGCGAACAATGGTAAAAAAACGACGTCTCCTAGGGAAAAAAAGAACACTCCTATCATTCAGCCTCAGAAATCGGCTCTATTTACGACGACTGAAAAAGACCCAGCCCACAGCCCAGGCCACAGAAAAATGAACTTAAAAGACAAATTTGCACAAACAAGCGGAGTTAAAAATCAGCCGCAAAATATGTCTGCCGTAAATAATATGTCTCGCGCAGATCTGATTCAGCGCCAGTCTGGAACAAATCGCCGCATTATCACAGGCGCAGCGATGGGTAAAACCGGCCGAATTACTATTAAAGATTAATTTAAACCAGGAGAACAATGTGGAGCTAAAAACTTGTGAGAATTGCGGAAATCAATACGATAAAGCTTTCAGCGTTATTATGAATGGTGAAGAACATATTTTCGATAGTTTTGAGTGCGCTATAAATAAGATGGCTCCTCATTGTTCACACTGTGATTCTATTATGATTGGTCACGGAACCGAAGCGAACGGTAATTTCTATTGTTGTGCACACTGTGCGAAATCGGATGGTCACTTCTTAATTGACCGGCCTAGCCAAGAAAAATTTGATATCGAAAACAATTAAGTATTTCTGAATCTTAGAGTAGCCAGGCTCTTAAAGGGACAAATTTTTACTGTAATATATATTTTTACAAATAAAACGTACGGAGCGTTTCTATGAGAAAATCTAAACAAACAATCGAACATAAAGACCGAGAAAATAATTCTTCACAACAGCGCGCGCAGGCTGACGATATACATTTTGCACGCTCTACATATAATTACGACGATAATTATTCAGATTACGGCCCAAATGATAATTTTCGCGCTTACCAAGATTTCTCTGAATCAGGGATCCGTACTGACGAAGCCGATGCACCCCGCAGAAACTTTGAAGCAGATGACAGTTTGCAGGAAGCTCGCGATGTTAATTCACAAAGCCATCGCACTTTCGATCACCAGTCGGACGATCAACACTATCGGAATGCAAACAAAATTGAAGACGGAAGTCATAGCGGAAAAGGCCCGAAAGGCTATCGGCGTTCAGACGAAAGAATCAATGAAGATGTTTGCGAATCTCTTAGCCGTAATTCTGAAATTGATGCTAGCGAAATCGACGTATCAGTTGCTCAAGGTATCGTAACTTTAGACGGAACTGTTGAATCTCGTCATATCAAGCGTTTAGCCGAAAATATTATTAATGATCTATCTGGCGTAGTTGATATTAACAATAACCTTCGTATTGATACAACATTGGCCTCAAAAGGAACGACTCACCAGTCACGTAAGAATCAACTTTAAAGAAAGTTTAAATTAAATGTGAAGGTAACTCCGAAGTTACCTTTAAATCTTTTGGAAGCTAAAAAATCTAAATGCGGAACCAGTGAATAATCTAACATTCCATCGTACAATGTTTGGCCGTACGCGACGGACAAGGTATATGCATCCAGGTGATACTTCGGCTGGTTATTCGATACGAATAAAAATGTATAAGTCATCGACGAAGTATCTGTCAGCAACTCACCCAATGAAATACCATTCGTAACTGCGAATAAGTGAGATTTTTCTTGATAGTCACCTTCGTTGATAAAGGTCAGCGAGTAATTTTTGCTTAAGTCAAAATTGACGTTGATCGATTGATATGTACCAACCCCCCTTGACGGGCTGGCGTAAAGCTCTAGCTTCGGATTCAATCGATAAAAGTTTTTGATCTCGGCAATACTTTCAAAACTCAACGAGTGCGAAACCTTCAGCGGATCTTGCAATTCGATACGGGGCTGAAATGCCGTGCGAATGTTTCCGAGCTTTCGAAATAAACCAATTGTAGCCCCGTAATTTTTTTCGCGTGGAGTATTTCTGAGGTAGCGATTCTGAACTCCACGACTGTTTTCACGCTCATCGTAAGTTGTAAACTTCAAATGTAGATATTCTTCTAGATTTACCAGCCTGGGATTTATACTTAAACTTGTAACGTTCTGGGGTGCGACACCTTCCGAGCTAAAAGTTGAATTTTCGATACGGATACTACTTGAATTAGGTCGATCAGTTATTCTTTTACCTACTAAAAACAAATCTACACCTTCGACAAAACCATCGAACCATTCGGCAATGGCGCGATTGCTATCCATAAGCATAAGTTCCCACTCTTCTTCGTCTTCGGCTTTTGCCTTCGGAGTAAGTAGCAATAAAATACAAAGAAATATCATGACTTTTATTTTGGTCACGCTAATCCGCTAGATTTTAATTGAACTATGCTTAGCATTTAACTTAATCTTTCTTTATGAACTTTGTTAAAAGTACCCTGTTATTACTTTCGCTTTGCTTTTCATTTAAGACTTTTGCTTATACCGCCTCAGAAGGCAAGGTCAGTGCAATTCTTGGCCCACTTTTATATAAGACAAATTTTCAGGGTTCGAAGAGCGGCGCTCATTCTCCGTATTTTGGTGACCTTGGGCTTATTGCCCAGGGTGATTTAAATGACAAAGGAGGCTTAGAAATTGGTTTATTTCATATGAATAAACTTTTCTTTCGTCAATCGAACGGTAACTATATTGCTGAAAAAACTGAGCTTATACATATCTCAATGGGCTATCGCTATTGGTTTACTAATTATTTAGCGGCGGGCCTAGGATTTTATTCAGCTTACTCAATTGGCGAGGCCGCCGTTGAACACAGCGATTTTGCGCTGAATGGAAATATTGATACGTCAGCCCGCGACACGACGGAATATGGTTTCGATTTGTCGCTACAAAGCGAAGTTTGGAGTCACAATAATTATGCTGTCATCTTAGATGCTCGCTATTCACTTTCAGTCACCAGTAAGCAAAACGAAGAGGCCAACTTATATGGCTTTTTAGTCGGCCTTAAGTATATGATTCAAGAAAAATACCCCGAAAGAAGTGTTCCGACGAAACGATTAAAACCTTAAGTTTATTGACATTGTTTTATACGTTTTAAATCATTGGTCAAAAAACCCTTATCATAGACATTAAGTTAGCCACGCTGCATACTCAGCACTATGAAAGTACTTTCTAGAAAATTAAAAGTTATTATTTTAACTACATTAATCACCTCGGTGGGGATTTTACTTTTGGTTAATTTTAAAAATCCGCAAAAAGAATTATCATACAAATTAAAAATCGACGAGCCCGTTGATAGCCCACATTTCGCCCGCGTAATGGGTGACCTGATGGGCCCCGCTTTCGTAGGCGGAAATAGAATTGTGGGTCTTTACAACGGTGAGCAGATTTTTCCCGCTATGCTGAAGGCGATAAACTCCGCTAAAAAAACAATTACGTTCGAATCTTATATCTACTGGTCTGGCGAAGTTGGCCAGAAGTTTGCCCATGCTTTAAGTGAAAAAGCGAAAGCCGGAATTAAAGTTCATTTACTGCTAGATTGGGTCGGCAGTAGTAAAATTAAAGACGAATATATTAATGAAATGAAAGATTCAGGGGTCGAAGTCGAAAGATATCACGCGCCGAAGTGGTACAACATTTCAAAATTAAATAATCGAACTCACAGAAAAATTTTGGTCATCGATGGAATCACTGGTTTCACTGGCGGAGTCGGTATTGCCGACGAATGGGGTGGCAACGGGCTTCAACCAAAACAATGGCGCGACACTCATTACGAAGTTATCGGACCGGTGGTGGCACAAATGCAAGCCGCCTTCATGGATAATTGGTTAAAAGTTCGGCCTGAAGTTCATCAGTCAGCCGATTATTTTCCAGAACTTGGCCTTTCGGGTTCAACAGTTGCGCAGATGTTTAAAAGCTCGAATCGCGAAGGCGGGTCTAGCGTGCGCATTATGTATTTACTAGCTATCGCGGCCGCTAGAAAAACAATATATCTTGAAAGCGCTTATTTCGTACCCGACCAGCAAACGATCGACGATTTAGTCAAAGCTAAAAAACGCGGAGTCGACGTTCAGATAATTGTTCCAGGAAAGTACACGGATTCAGAAGTACTTAGGCATGCATCTAGATCTTTATGGGGAGATTTACTAAAAGCTGACATACAAATTTTTGAATATCAGCCGGCGATGTTTCATTGTAAAGTCTTGATCATCGATAATTATTTTGTCAGCGTCGGATCGACAAACTTTGATGAACGTTCTTTTCGATTAAATGATGAAGCTAATTTAAACGTACTTGATACAAATCTTGCTTCGCAAGAATATTCAATATTCAAACGTGACCGGGCAAACTCGAAAAAAATCACTTACGAAGAATGGCTGCAGCGGCCACTTAAAGAAAAAATAATCGAGACGTTTACTACACTGTTTCAGTCTCAACTTTAATCTTTAACAAGAAAATAAATGCTGCGCTTTACGCATTTGCGCGTGGTACTTGTTTTTTTCAAAACCTAACTTGTGCAGCCATTCGTAAAAACGCGGACTATGATTCATTTCTTTTAAATGACTAACCTCATGGGCAACAACGTAGTCAAAAAGATTTTTTTTAAAACTAACAATTTGCCAATTAAAAATCAGTTCACCTTTGGCTGAGCAGCAACCCCATCTTGATTTGTAGTTCTTTAGTGAAATTGATTTATAATTAGCGCCAATCTGTTTTGAGTAGCAATCAACTTGCAGTCGTAAAAGCTTAAGAGCTTCAGCTTGATACCACTTGATTAACTTTCGCTGAATATATCTAGCAGGGTCGACCACTTTTGCCGAGATTGGAACGCACATTAAATTTCCTAGCAAAGAAATATCGCCAGTGCCCTCGACGGTGCTCAAAATGTAGGGTTCACCTAAAAATTGAAAGATTTCACCGTCAACAAACTGAAACTTTTGGGGCGCAGGAATCGACTCGATCACTTCGTAACGTTTCAAGATCCATTCTTTATTTTTTAAAACGAAGTTTCTAATATCGCGCTCGGGCGCACGCATGGGCGCTGTTACTCGAATAATTTTTCCGGGCAACACGCGTAAGGTCACGCGACGGTTTTTCTTGCGATATCTAATTTCAACTGTGAATTCATCCATGCGAAATTCTATTTTTGCTGCGGAAAATCAATTAGTCAAAGCCCGAAGCTACGGGTAAGATCTTGGTAATGGGATCTGACTTTAAAAAGCTATTGAGTGCTCGTTTTTTGTTTACTTTTGCAGTTCAAATGCAAGCCGTCGTTCTGGGTTGGCGTATCTATGATCTTTTAAAAGACCCACTCTCGCTTGGCTTTATTGGCTTAACGGAAGCTGTTCCAGCTATCGGGCTAGCTTTATACGCAGGGTTTCTAGTTGATCGAATGAAACCTTTACTGGTTTATCGCCGCGTGATGTATGTCAGTTTATTATCAAGCGCGATCGTGCTTGGTGAACATTTATTTGATAACCAACTTCATTTGTATACTCAAGCCGGCTTACTTTATTTTGCTGCATTTTTAACGGGGCTAGCCCGTTCTTTTTCGCAACCCGCAATGTATGCAGCAATGCCGCGATTGGTAGAGCGATCTGAATTATTACAAGCCAGTGCTCGTATGAGTTCTGGAATGCAAATCGCGCGCATCGCCGGACCTGCATTTGGTGGATTTGTATTCGGTTTTTTCGGAGCCATAGCTTCGTCGACCATCGTATCACTTTTACTAATCGGCGGAATCACTTCGATGTTCTTAATTAAAAAAGATGTCTTACCGCCTGAGATTACAAATAAGCACTCATCAATAAAAGATGAGCTCTTATCCGGAGCTAAATTTGTTTTCAAACACCCTATTTTGTTTCCGGCTCTTTCGTTAGATATGATTTCAGTATTGTTCGGCGGAGTTACCGCATTACTGCCGATTTTCGCCAATGAAATTTTAATGGTCGGCCCAAAAGGTTTAGGGGCACTTCGTGCGGCACCCGCAATCGGCGCAACTGTCATGAGCTTCTACCTAGGCCGACGAACTTTGCGCGGTAAATCGGGTTCGTGGCTATTTGCGTCTGTCGCTGGATTTGGCGTATGCATTTTACTTTTTGGTCTGAGTACAAATTTTTATCTTTCACTTTTCGCATTGGCATTCAGCGGATTATTTGACAGCATTAGCATGGTCATTCGTTCGGCGTGCGTTCAGTTATCTTCGCCAGATCACATGCGCGGAAAAATCTCGGCAGTAAACTCAATCTTTATTGGCTCGTCTAACGAAATTGGCGAATTTGAGTCTGGAATAGCCGCAAAACTATTAGGAACTGTCCCGGCCGTTTACTTAGGCGGGTTAGTCTGCCTTACAACTGTTGCCGTCGTGGCATACTTATCCCCTACGTTACGTAACCTTGAACTTAAAAAGCTTGAGAAGGCCGCATGATAACAGAATCGAATGAATTTTCACTTAAGCAAGCCGTCATAACTGTTAAACATAAAGCTGATCCAGACGGTTTGTACGTAGAAGATTTAATAGCCACTTTTGGTGCTAGAAGCCACGGATTACTTATTATTTTTTTTAGCACCCCTTTTTTGCAGCCGATTCCCCTATTAGGTTTATCCACTCCGCTAGGACTTATCATAGCTGTGCTGGGATTATTATTAGCATTAGAAAAAAAGCCTTGGCTGCCTCAGAAATTACTTCGAAAACATTTATCTTCGAAACTCATTTTAAGTTGCTGTAATTTTTTAATTAGACTTTTAACAAAGTCTGAGAAATTTATTAAGCCTAGGTACGGCAATTTCACGGCACTAAGAATTGTGACTATTTTAAATGGTCTATTAATAACAATCTATGCGTTGCTATTATCGTTGCCCTTACCGATCCCATTTTCTAATTCGGTACCTGCTTATTTTTTAGTTTTCAATGCGATTGGCTGGTTAGAAAAAGATGGTCTTATTTTAATAATAAGCTATTTAATAGCCCTGGCGGGGTTTGTTTTTTTTGCAGGAGTTGGTATCGGCTCAGTTGAATTGATACAATCTTTCAATCTAGGAAGATTTTTTTAACTAAATTCGGATTGTGTCGTTTTTTGTAAGCTTGAGCGTACAGTGATAATGCACGCTTGACTGGATATCATCTGTCACACGAACACAAGTGACTCCGCCAAATACTTTTTTACACTTTACGCGCGTTACTTCTTGCTCTTGAACTTGTAGGGCGTCGTAAATGTAGTGTGCATTGACTGAAGCTATTGATGCCACGCCGGCGAATAATAAAATCGTAAAAAGGACTTTTTTCATTAGAATCTCCTAGTCTCATACCAAATTTGAAGTCTAGTCATAACTGAGAGCCATTTTATTTGGCTTATGCATCTTGCAAACTACTTAAAGCAAAAATTATGCAAGGACTTCATTTTGCATATGCAATATTTAGTACCCTACATAATAAGGAGAATTTATGAATTTACTTCATCCGGGCGAAACACTTTCACTGTGGCTTGATAAGTCTGACATGCCGAAATTTTCTAAGCTTTACGAAGATTTGTACGTTGACGTCTGCGTCATTGGTGGCGGCATTGGGGGCTTAACGACGGCTTACCTTTTAATGAAAGAAGGTAAAAAAGTTGCCGTACTAGAAAGTTTTGAACTTGCTAGTGGTCAAACTGGTAAAACGACCGCGCATTTTTCGAATGCGCTTGATGCTCGCTATTTTGAACTAGAGAAATACCATGGCCAGAGCGGCGCAAAGTTGGCTGCCGAAAGCCACACAGCCGCTATCAATACAGTAGAAAAAATAATTAAAGAATTAAACACTGATTGCGACTTTGAAAGAATTGACGGATACCTTTTTTCGCAAGGTGATGTTCGCGAAGTCGTTTTACAAAAAGAACTTGAAGCCGCTCATCGGTCAGGGCTAAACGTTCAGTTCGTTAAAACATCGCCCATAACAACTTTTGATACAGGCCCTTGCTTAAAATTCGTTAACCAAGCACAGCTTGATCCAATAAAATATTTAAGTTCAATAACTAAAGCTTTCGTAGATGGTGGCGGTCAAATTTATACGCATACCCAGGTCATTGAAGTAAATACCGGGGCAATCGCCGAAGTCAAAACTTCTGATGGCTTTAGAGTTCGAAGTGATTCTTTAGTCGTTGCTACGAATACGCCAATAAATGACTTATTTGCGATACACACTAAGCAAGCCGCTTTCCGAACTTACGTAATTGGATTTAAAATTCCTAAAGGTGGCGTACCTAAAGGACTTTACTGGGATACGCTTGAGCCCTACCACTATGTCAGAGTTGATTCCGGAGAAACTGAAGATACATTAATCGTCGGCGGAGAGGATCACAAGACAGGGCAAGAAGACCATCCTGAACTTTGCTTTACCCATTTAGAAAAATGGGCGCGCGAAAGATTTAAAAATATAATCGGTATCGGCTATCGATGGTCTGGCCAAGTGATGAAACCTGTCGACGGTTTAGCTTTTCTGGGACACAACCCACTAGATCGTGAAAACATTTACGTTATTACGGGAGATTCTGGAAATGGAATGACCCACTGTACGATCGGCGCCCTATTAATTACCGACCAAATTATGAATAGAAAAAATGCATGGGAGGCTTTATATAACCCATCGCGCATTAGTTTACGCGCAACCGCAGAATTCTTAAAACAAAATAGCAACGTAGCGGCCCAGTACCGTGACTGGTTTTCGTCCGCGCCCAAACCCGATGTACATGCGCTTCGTCGTGGCGAAGGCATTGTATTTCGCGATGGCTTACGAATGATAGCAACATATAAAAATACGACGGGCGCGATTGAATTTATGTCGGCAGCGTGCACTCATTTGGGTGGTGTCGTTCACTGGAATAGCGTTGAAAAATCATGGGACTGTCCATGCCACGGCGCCCGCTATAGCTGTCACGGAAAAGTGATTGAAGGCCCTGCGACCCAAGATTTAGCTCAATTAGATGACATCGAATTAAAAATTCCGTCACCGGCTACCGTAAGTTCCAATTCGCTCAATTTAACGGATCCACTTAATTTAACCTAGCCAAATTAAGTGGATAGTTAGAAATAACTTAAGCTGAAGCTTCAGTTCCGCAACATTTTTTATATTTTTTGCCGCTGCCGCAAGTGCACGGATCGTTGCGACCAATTTTTGGAGAATCGCGAATGACTTGCTCGGGTTTTGCGTGACCATGATGATGATGCGTTTCACCCGCGCGATGCGTATGAGAATCACCATCTACGAATAACCAGTCACCGCTGTCGCTTTTACGAAACTGCGCCGTTTCGTGGTGATCTAAGCCGTCACCCTGAAATTCGTATGTTGCCACGAATTCAACGGTACCTTTTTTATCTTCTGGCCCACCTTTATCGGTGGATAGAATTTGTAAGCCAGACCACTTCGCTTTTTGTGCCCATTCACGAGTTGATTTTACATCGAAATCGCCGCGAGATTCGGGTGCTAAAGTATTCTTAATATATTCAATATCAACTTCAGTATACGCTGAATATCTTGAACGCATAAGCTCTTCAGCTGTTTTAGGTTTTGCCGTTCCTTTTAAAAAAGGTTCGCAACATTTATTAAATTCTAAATTTGAGCTACATGGGCATTTCATAAATTAAGATTCTTTGGTTTTAAGTTTATCGTCATTAGCGGCAATAAATTGTTTAAGTTCTTCGGCAATTCCTAATAACTTTAGCCATTGTTCTTTATAAAGCGTAACCGGAAAACGACCCATACCATAAACTGATAAAGCTCCTTTTTCACTGACCTTCATTGATAACGTTCCACGATCGGCTTTTTTGCTTTTTAAAGCTTCGTTCTCTGCACGAAGTCTTTCTAATTCTGCTTTCATCTCGTCTGACATTTTGAACCTCTTTAAGTTGATTCAAGTATTGCCCATTTAAATTGTCAGGTCAAAATGTGGATTGGCGCGACAAAAAAGGGATAATCGCAGTTAAGGTACAGACCACTTGGCTTTTAAATAGCTTTCGACCTGCGTACGCTCAGCATCATCAAGAAGCTTGTTATAAACGATAAGCTCGGCAAAAAACCCATTTATAAAGTAGTTTCCGGCAACCCAGTTACCCATGTAAAATCTTGGTTCGGGATAGGTTTCAATGGAAGTATTGCGGTAACTAGCTTGACCAACGTATTGGCCATCGACATATAAATCCGTCTGGTTATGTGCCTGATCGTTTTTGACAGTAAAAATATGTGCCGTAGTGGTTGATGGAAAAACTGAATTAGAAAACGGATTTCCGCCGCTGTCTCCGGTATTCCAAAATACTTGATTTGATAGAAAATAGATATCAGGTCCGTGCCCGTAATGATCTGTATTAAAAGTGAACGGAATCACTCCGTTAAAATTATTTAGCTTAACAACAAACGTAAGAGTTAAAGTCGCGTTCACAGCATCTTGAATTTCGGCGGTCAAAACATCGTCTGTACCATCGAACTGAACCGCAGAATGACCGTTGATCGCATTTGCCGTCATTGTCGGTCGCTTGCTAGCTGTGTTTTGCACAAACGAAACATTCGAATTTTTCTTATCTTTCCAACTAGTGACCCGATTACTGAGCGTAGTAATCGTTGAGGTATCTGCAGCATCAAACCAACTGTGCATATTAGAAATTTGCGACGGAGCGAATGGAACCGGGCTATCAGGAATTGTAGGCTGAGTATCAACGCTGGTTGAAGGAGCGTGTCCTGACCCCGTGCCACATCCAGTGATACAGCTTGCAAAAAAAAGTATCGACATTAATAACTTCACTGTTTTACTTATCGGCTTTCAATGAATTTTTATTAGAATTTTTAGATGCTCTTTTGTAATTCAAGACTGCGAATCCTAGATCTTTTGCTAGGATTCAATCGGCCGCAATCTCTTTTAGTCTAGAAATTATGCCCCTGTTATATGTTTAGGGCCATTGATAGACGACACGCTTGTTTTGAGCTGGCTAGCGAATTGCTATTATTAAAACTAATTTTACCAAACCACTAAAGGAGAATTTATGAAAAAATCAATCGCTCTATTCGTGATCGCCGGGCTAGCATCACTTGGCGTTGCGCAAACAACAAGCGCAGGATCTGCCGGCGGAGCTATTTCAACAGGCACGGCAGGTTCAACCGGAATGCCTGGCACAGCCGGAAGCACAGTTCCGTCGACAACAAGTAACCCGACTTCGGGTACGACCGGCTCGGGTACAATCAACGACACAATGAACACAACAAATATGCCGGGTTCAACGCCGGCAACGAATCGCGCAGCACGTCGTTCGATGAAGCGCCCAGCAACTCAAGGAGTTAATCCTTCAACTGGAGTGGGCACAATAACTTCACCGACCACCCCGACGACCGAAACCGAAACAACTTCAAAATAAGTCAATTGGGGCGAAGAATTTTTTAAAAATTATTTTTTATAAGGCAATTCGCCCAAGAAATCTTTTTTTCCGACTTCAACGCCGTTGTGACGTAAAATCGAATATGCAGTCGTTACATGAAAATAAACATTCGGAATTGCGTGCTGTAGTGCATATTCAGTAGACGTTAAATATTTACCTTCCCAACGCGGCTGCGTAACCGTTTTTTGGTCTGCACCTTTAAAGTCTTCAGGCTTGAATTGAGCGATGTAGGCAATAACGGCTTCAATGCGTTTTTTTAATTCAGCATACTTTACTTCAGTGTCGTCATGCACGGGCGCATCTTTACCTGTTAAACGCGATACGCATAATTTTGCGCTGTCGCAGGCGATATGAATTTGACGACTGAAGTTTAGTTGATCCGGTGCCAAACGTGAATTCATTAAAACATCAATATCAAATTTTTTAGAATCTGCGTAGGCAGCAGCTTTTGTCATCATCGCATTCAGGTTGGTAAGCATTTTTGTAAATTGTGGGACCGTTACTTCGTAAAGCATATTTATTTCCTTTGGTAAAATCTGATCGTTGCACAAAAAATTCAGCTCAGCAATTGCTACTTCTCGGCCCATACAGTTTGAGCATTGATTATGGGGCATAATTCTTAAGCCGGTTGATTTAATTCCCTGTTTTTAGCTTAGCTCGATTTAATTGGCTTTTCAGTCTGCACAGATCTTGCAATCTTGATAGTTAACTGAATTAACCAAAAAGCAGAAGCTTTTTCAGCAACAAGGAGAATCTATGGAAAAAAAAACAGACGTTAAAAAGATGGCTACTGATGTAGAAAAAAAAGATGGTTTCAAAAATAAGGCTGGTGAAATTTTAGAAAAAGCTGGTCATAAAATTTCTAACGCGGGAATGCCAAAAATAGGTCAAAAAATTCATGATCTGGGCGATTCTGTAGAGAAGGATCATAAAAATCCATCTCATCCACACAAGGTTTAATTACCAAATAAAGATTTAAGTTCCATCGTTGGAACTTTCTAAAGCCGGTGAAGAAATTCATCGGCTTTTTTATTTAAAAAAGTAAAAAAAAGCCAGCACTCAAGGTGCCGGCCATATTATTTTTTAAAAAACTTTTTAGCAATTAGTGAAGGCGGCTACGAAGCATTTCGTCTTCAACTTTCACTAATTTATTATAAACCCCCAGCAAAAGAAGAGTGGGAGCCCACATACCTACGAAGTTAGCTAAAGTTTTCTTTTCAGTACCAAAATTCAATCCAGCAGAAACGGCTATAGCTACACCTGCTAAACCTAGAAATACTAGATTAGGAATTTTTTTTGTTTGTTCTTCAACGACCTCGTTAGGTATTTCAGTTTTATACTGATTCGATAATTTTTTCTCTTGATTGCTAATATTCATATCCATATTTCCTCCCGGAAAGTGTTTTAAGTTACTAAAGAAAGTAAAAGCAAACACAATGCCGTAAATAAACGAAGCTGAATCAGCTGAAGAAAAAATTTATCCTTTTAGGCCCAAATGCGGGGCAGATTTCATTAAAATAAAAATGCATCGGCCGAATATAATCCGGGCCCTAGCAACATAAGAGCCGCTAAAATAGCTGCTAGATTTAGCGCGTACTCGTTTCCTGGTGGGTTATTTGTTATTAGATAGCCAGCCTTTTTATGACCAACAAAAGCTGCAACTAACATCGTTATAAAGCAAACTAAGATTCCGACCCGAGTTAACAAGCCTGCTGCAATTAAAACTCCGCCAATAATTTCACTCAACATTGCTAATTTCGCCTGAAAAGCCGGAAATGGCAGACCTAAACTTTTTAACCAACCTTCGAATCCGACCATATTTCCTTGGCCAACAATTCCTAGCTTTCCTAAGCCGTGAATTACAAAACAGACACCGATGAACAAACGAATGATCAGAGTAGCAGCGTTAAAGAAATCAACCGAAGTTCCTAAAAAAATTCCCTGTAAATTCACGAATGCTCCATTTCTTTACGTTTGTAGAAATATTTTAAACCTTTCGTAAACCATATGACAAGCGCTCGATGCTTACTTACTAGCCCTGGCTAAAGACTTTTTACTCAAAAGTCGCTGGCCTATAACTTGACATAACTTACGGTAGTCGCCGGGACTTAGAAATTGTCTTCTATTTTCGATGAATTTTACGAGTACCAAAAAATAAAATTATTAATCCTAAAGACGAAGTCATCGCCATAATTGCAATGATTGGAAGCATGGTACTAATTTTTAATAATCCGATGCACATCGAAGCGACTGCTCCCGAACCCATTTGTAAAAATCCAATCAGTGCCGAAGCACTGCCTGCACTTTTTGAAAATGGAGATAGCGCCAAAGCGCTGCCGTTTGGATTTGTAATACCAAAACACGCAAGAAACAAAAATAGCATTACAACGGTTCCGTACAGGCTATACCAACTTAGATAAGTTCCTAATAAAAATATAAAAGCGATACCAACTTGGCCCGCTAAACCGAAGAAAAGCAGCTGCTGGTTTGAAAATCGTTTTAGTAAAACGACATTCAACTGACTTGATCCGATGAGCCCCGCCGCAATCACTGCAAAGATCCAACCGTAAACCTGCGCCGAGACTGCGAAAGTTTGCATGAAAATAATCGGTGATCCGGCTAAGTAAACAAATAGGCCTGCAAATGCAACGGCACTTGATAAACTGTAAGTATAAAAAAGCGGGTTTCGTAAAATCGAAAAATATCTTTTAAAGATTGGGCCTAATTTTAATTCGACTGACTTGTCGGGCTGATGACTTTCAGTTAGCTTAAATTTGACCGTTAATAAAAGTAAAGTGCTCATGATGGCTAAAACTAAAAATATAGACTGCCATCCGAACGCGACCGAAAGGTATCCACCCGCCGTCGGTGCTAACAGAGGCGAAACTCCTAAAATTAAAATCAATAACGAAAAAACTTTTGCGCTTTCTTTCGTCGTGAATAAATCGCGAACCATTGCCATAGAAGTAACTCCGGCTGCACAACCACCCAGCGCCTGAATTAATCTCCAACCGATTAGCATTTCACTGTTTGTTGATTTCATACACATAATCGCCGCAATAAAATAAATTGTTAGCCCTAGGTAAAGCGGCTTTTTACGTCCGAATCGGTCTGATAGGGGACCATATATTAATTGGCCTAAAGACAATCCAATAAAGTAACTTGATAGCGACAAAGAAACTTGCGCGACACTGGTACTAAATTCATTAGCGATACTTTGAAATGCGGGCAAATACATATCAATCGTAAATGGACTTAAAGCGGTCATCGCGCCTAAGATCCAAATCGTTACAGCCCTATCGTTCGGTTTTGCAAATGAAGGAGAAGCAGATTCTGAGTTTTTCATAGGTTCATTAACATAGAGGCTGTGGGGCAATTTGTACAGGTCAGGTTAGGTTTAAGGATTTTTTGCCCAGCGGTTTAGATGAACTGCTTAACAGATGCTCTGCGTTTTTTGTCATTTTGGAATGTAGCTTGCTTAGTGAGTTATATGACAAAAAAAATTCTGATACTGTCTACGTTATTTTTTGGTTTAATAGCGATGTTTACAATTTACCAAATCGGTCAATTTGCTCCTGCGCAAGGAGTCGCCATTGTAAACAAGATGGCACCTAGCGTTTCAAGACCACCAGTGCGGCAGACAACTAATACACAAGAAGCGCAAACAGCGGTAGTCACACCAAACGCAGCAGAATCAAGCACCGTGCTGACTGCAACTGACGAGCAAGTTCAAGCAATTCGCAATAGACTTGAATTACAAAAAGAAAGAATTGCCGCACTTAAGTATCAACAGATGTTGAGCGTTCAACAATTAAACGTTGCCTACCCTAACCAAATAAACACATACAGTTCGCAAATTATTAATTTAACAGATTACATTCAGCAACAACGATTAATCGAAAATGAATTAGACCAAGCGGCGAACTTGGCTCTGCAAGATCAAAACAATTTTGAAAGAATGAATCGCGAACAGCTTGATTTGAATATTCAACAGATCGAGCAAAACTTACAGCAAATTCGCGAAACATTATCGCAGCCAGCACCCCGTGAAGTTATAACTTTAACCGAACAACAAGATCGAATAACAAACCTACAAAATTTGTATGCCGAGCAAAACCAACAGGTTTTAAATTTAAAGGGCCAGCGCACTAATCTTACGGTACAAACATTAAATCAGGGCGCGTTAATCAGCTCGGCGCTGCAAACACAGCGATCTGAATTAGCTGAAAATCAAAGTGCGCTACAAGACGAAATTTTTTCTTTACGAAATGAAATAGTGCGATTACAAAATTTTTCAAATCAAACTCGTTCAAATATTGATCCGCTCAATCAACAGATTTCACAAGCCGAATCAGATTATCAAAATCAACTTCAACAAATGCAGACTCTACAAAATACGGAACCTGCGCAGTTACAAAGGGGACCGAAAACAGTTCAACCAACTACTGAAGTTCGATAGTCGCCAGATATTCGCTAGTTAGTCGACCAAACCTAAAGTCTAGTAAACCATAATTAAATGACTTTCAAACTAGACCAAAGTTAAACTTTGGTAAAACTACATCTCAATGAAGGAGATTTTATGAACTCGAAAATGAAAACTATTTTGCAGGTATCGCCACTATCAAACTTTCAATCCATCGCATTTTTAGTACTGCGATTAGTTGTCGGTATTGCGATGATCTTGCATGGCTATGGTAAAATTCAAAATCCGTTCGCTTGGATGCCTGCCGATTCACCAGTTCCGGGATTTTTTCAATTTTTAGCAGCCTTATCAGAGTTTGGCGGAGGGTTCGCTCTAGTAATTGGTTTATTATCTCGCGTGGCAAGCTCGGGAATCGCAGTTACAATGGCCGTTGCGGCAGCAATGCATGCTTTCGTTATGAATGATCCATTTGTGAGTAACGGAAGCGGCGGATCTTATGAGCTTCCATTAACCTACTTTGCGGTGGCTCTACTGATTATGATTGCCGGCCCAGGTAAATATTCAGTTGATGCAAAAGTTTTTGGCCAGGGTTAATTCATTAATTTTTTGATTTTAAAAAAAAGGCTACACCTCATCAGTGTGGCCTTTTTTTCGACTACTTATCCAATTTTTTGTAACTAGAATTCGATGTTACGAAATTGGCCCGAGTCTTCGTCACATTCCATTAACTGGCCCAATTCTAAATCAAAATAAATTCCCATGACCGACATACCGCGTTCTGCAATAGCTGATGCTACGAACGGAAATGTACGAAGATTATTTAAAGAAGTTACAATTGATTCAAGCTCACCATGCCGACAAAGGCTGTCTTCGCTATCGTGCGGATATTTTGCTAAAACACGTGCTTTCGCATCTTTCGCGATATTCATCCATTGCTCGACAAAACCATTAGGCTTAACCTGCTGACTTGTCATCAGGGCGCGAATGCCACCACATTGACGATGACCTAACACAATAATATTTTCGACATTCAAATTAATAACGGCAAATTCAATCGCCGAACTAACTCCATGTACTCCGCCTTTTTCATTGTACGGCGGCACTAAGTTAGCCACATTTCGTACAATAAATAATTCACCCGGAGATGCAGACGTAATAATGGCGGGGTCTACGCGCGAGTCACTACAACCGATAATTAAAGTTTTAGGAGTTTGACCGCCACCCGTCGTTAAACGTTGGTAAAGAGGATGCTCATTGGCAAAGTACTTTTCACGAAATTTGCGGAAGCCAGCCATCATCCGAAGGATCTCTTTTTTACTCATTTTAGTTTAGTAACTTAAAAAAGAAACCCTGTCATCAATCGGCAATGACTTTTAACTGGAGTGGCGTACTTCAAGCGGCGAGCGCTAAAATGAAGGCGCGAATCAACCAGTCGTTGCATTCCTCGCAATATGTAAGTAATATGTAAGTAATGGCACTACCCGAACCTGGTTTACTTAAACAGAAACTTTCAATACTAGCAGATGCTGCTAAATACGATGCATCGTGTTCGAGTAGCGGATCAAAACGAAAACGCGAAGAAGGCGGAATGGGCAACGTCGAAGGCATGGGTATCTGTCATAGTTACGCGCCCGACGGTCGCTGCATCAGTTTACTTAAAATTCTGATGACGAATTATTGCATTTTTGACTGTAAGTACTGTGTGAACCGCGTATCAAGCGACGTGAAACGGGCGCGCTTTACACCAGAAGAAGTTGTATCGCTTACGCTTGAGTTTTATCGCCGTAATTATATTGAAGGTTTATTTTTAAGTTCAGGTATCGTTGAAAGTTCTGACGCAACGATGGAGCAATTGATTCGTGTCGCCAAAATTTTGCGATCAGAACACAAATTTCAAGGTTACATTCATTTGAAAGTCGTGGCGGGTTCGTCACAAGAATTAATTAACGAAGCCGGCCTATGGGCTGATCGAATTAGCGCTAATATAGAAATGCCGGTTCAAGCTGATTTAGATTTACTAGCTCCGGCAAAAACAATTTCTTCGGCGACAACTTCAATGAGCCAAATTGCAGACAAAGTGATTGAAACTAAAGAAGATCAAAAAAAATCGCCTAAGTTGGCTCCGAAGTTTGCGCCGGCTGGCCAAACGACACAAATGATTGTTGGTGCTACCGGAAGCACAGATCAATTAATTTTAAATTCATCACAAGAATTGTATAAAAAATTTTCTTTACGCAGGGTTTACTATTCGGCTTATAGCCCCATTCCGAATTCTGATGTCTTGCTTCCGCGGGAACAGCCACAGTTAATTCGCGAAAATCGCCTGTATCAAGCCGATTGGTTACTAAGATTTTATAACTTTACCGCAGGTGAACTCGTCAACAAAGACACGCCTGATTTAGCTTTAGATATGGACCCTAAAACTTCGTGGGCCTTGCGTCACCGCAGCTTTTTTCCGGTCGATGTAAATTTGGCGACTCGTGAAGATTTATTACGTGTGCCTGGCTTAGGCGTTAGAAATGTTGAGCGTATAATTCAAATGCGACCCTTTCGAAAAATCTCACTAGCTGATTTAGGCAAACTGCGAGTTCCGCTAAAGCGCACAAAATATTTCGTAACCACTTCTGATCACAACCCCGACGCATTTCTAATTGATTCAGATCGACTGCGCGACCAGCTGGCTCCGCCCGCGACGCAACTTTCACTTTTCGATACAGTCATCACCGCAAAAATCGGAGAACTTTAGATGCAAAGTGAAGTGCTTATAAGCTTTGAGGCCTGGCGCTCTGAAGCGCGAGCACTTTTGATAAAGGGTGTTGCTCCGGAAGATACCTACTGGGAAAGTAATCCTAGCTTTCTTTCACCAGCAGAAACCAATTTAAGACCTTTAAGTTATCCTAAAGTTCCGCCCGAGTTTTTTGAAATGGCTAAATTTGTTGCCTGCGCTCGCGACAACGACCGATGGTCTTTACTATACAGGATTATATACCGATTAAATCACGAGAATCCGAACTTAATGAAAGTTTCGGTCGATAAAGATATTCATCGCGCACTAAATTTAGCTAAATCAGTTCGTAAAGATATTCATAAAATGCATGCATTCGTTCGTTTTAAAAAAATCGAAGTTGATCAGATTGAAACTTACGTGGCCTGGCACAAGGCTGAGCATCTGATTGTTCCACTAGGTACGCCTTTTTTTATGCGCCGATTCGGTGACAAGCCTTGGTCAATTTTTACGCCTGATGCTTCGGCCCATTGGGATCTAAAAGAATTAACTTTTGCCGAAGGTATTCCACAACACGAGTTCGAACACCAAGATGCATTTGATGAAATTTGGAAAACTTACTACAAATCAATCTTCAACCCGGCTCGTTTGAAAATAAAGATGATGAAGTCCGAGATGTCGCCGAAATATTGGTCTAGCTTGCCCGAAGCAGAAATCATTCGCGACCTCATTCGCGATACCCCAATGCGATTGCAAAATATGGCGAATGCTCCAAAATTTGAAGCGCAGGTACCCGATCATTTATCTTGGCCCGAATTAAAGACGGCCGCCCTAGCTTGCAAAGCCTGCCCTCTAGCTGCACATGCTACGCAAACTGTTTTTGGCGAAGGCAATCTTGACGCCGACTTAATGATCGTCGGCGAACAGCCCGGAGACGAAGAAGACTTAACTGGAAAAATTTTTGTTGGGCCCGCAGGAAAAGTTCTAACCGAGGCCTTAGAAAAAGCTGGTGTCAATCGCGATTCGGTTTACATTACTAATACTGTTAAACATTTTAAATTCATCCGCGCCGAGAAAGTACGCCTTCATCAGAAAGCCTCGGGCACCGAAATGCAGGCCTGCAAACCTTGGCTCGAAGCCGAAATTGCGCGAGTCAAACCGAGAGTTATTTTAGCTTTAGGTACGACGGCCGCGACCGCTGTTTACGGACGCCTATTGAAAATAAAAGACGAGCGCGGAAAGCCTAATCGCGAAAGTCGTTTAGCGAACACAATTTTTGTATCTTGGCACCCGGCCGCAATATTGCGAGCATCTTCAGTCGACGAGCAATTATCTCGACAGCAAGAATTAGCCGCAGATATAGCAAGTGCAATTGCGGCAACTAAGCATAACTAGATCTCAACGCACGCCAGCAGTTCCTTGGCGTGATAGCTTAGACCGTTTAAACTTTTTATTTACGAGGAAAGTTTATGAAAATTCGCCTGAATATATCTTTTTTGCTTTATTGTTCATTGACCTTAGCGCAAGAAAAACCCGCCGCTATTAGTTTTCAAAATGGTCTTTGCAGATCATACGTCGAAACACATTGCCCAAGCAGCAAAGAATCAAAAGATGTTTTTATGTGTTTAAAATCTAATGAAGATAAATTATCAGTTGATTGCAAACAAGAAATTGAACGCTGGGTTCAGGTTAACCGGCAAGCGTTACGTCGCGGCGGTGGATCGCTCGGGGCCGGCGGCGGTATGGGAGCAATGGGACCTACCATTCGCATGATCGGCTACGAAGGTCGATTTCAAAAAAGTGCAGCATTTATGAACCAACAAAAGTTAAATATTTCGACTCCAATAACAAAAGTAGCCGATGGATTACTAGGGGTTTCGCTAGCGGCCGGCCAAATGCACATCGGCGACAATGTTAGACTTGAATCGGGTGTTCTGCTTCCTAGTGAACTTTACAGAGCTGAAATCGGAACTCAGTATTTTAAAATGAATACTGATAAAAGCAGTTGGGGGATTCGAGCCTCTGTCGGATTTACTGGTGATGAAGTTTTTAAAAATTCTAAGGATGGAAGCTTCGGCGGAAATATTTATTATTCGCAAGCCCCGTCTGAAAGTGGCTTCTGGATTTTTACGGTATTCGTCGCAAATAATTCACCCTTGGGTAACTATATTCCTATCCCCGGCGCAGTTTACTTTTACAAAACACCGACCTTCACCGGTTTATTCGGATTTCCGATACTATCTATGCAATGGACGCCGGTAAACCCGTGGTCTTATGGGCTTTCTATCTTTGGTCCAACTGTTTCTAGCGAGGTAAATTACGGAAGTGTCGATGACATTCAATATTTTGCAAACGCTAGTTGGTCGCAGCAAAGTTTTATTTTGAAAGATCGTATTAATGATAAAGATCGTTTAACTGTTGAAGAAAAAAAAATAGGCGTGGGCGTTCGTACTCCTGTGCTGGGTTTTATCGGTGCCGAATTTCAAATTGCTAATTCGTTTGATCGACGTTTGTACATAGGCGAAGGACTGTTTAAAAAAGCAGGCGGTAGCGCCAATTTTGATAGCGATTGGTTCGCGTCGCTCGGGCTACGAGCGGCATTCTAATGACCAAGAATAACGTGGCCAATAGACTTTGCTTGTTCACGCACCCAGGTCGTTCTATATTTCTGAATTGCAAACGCTAGAGAGTATTTATGAACACTGCGTCTCAGAATCCGTCTAAAAGTCTTATTTTTTTATTAGCAACGGCAGTCGGAATCATCGCGGCTAACCTTTACTATGCTCAGCCTTTAATTTCCATGATTAGTAAGGCAATTGGGTTAGATCCCAGCGCCGCCGGTTTAGTCGTCACTTTAACTCAAGCAGGTTACGGATTAGGCGTATTATTAGTTGTTCCGCTGGGTGATATTTTAGAAAATCGCAGACTAGTACTTACAATGGTCTTTGTGACTGTTATCGGTTTATTAGGTTTAGCTTTTGTGACGCAACTGATTCCGTATTTTATTGCAGCCTTTGCAACCGGCGTCGGTGCATCAACCGTACAAATTATCGTACCATATGCAGCTCATTTCTCTGCGCCCGAAAAGCGAGGACAAGTCGTCGGAAGCTTAATGAGCGGTTTAATGTTAGGTATTATGCTTTCGCGCCCCATCGCAAGTTTACTGACTGATCTATTTTCGTGGCATGCTGTTTTTGTTCTGTCTGCATTTCTAATGGTGGTACTGGGTTTTGTGCTTTTCTATTTTCTTCCCGAACGTAAACCGCATAATTTAAATTTACATTACACTCAACTGTTGGCATCGATGGGCCGACTCTTTGTGAGTACTGAATTATTACGCCGCCGCGCGATTTACCAATCGTGCCTGTTCGCAGCCTTTTGTTTGTTCTGGACGGCCAGCCCTCTTTTGCTTGCGGGACCCGATTTTAAATTTTCACAAACTTCGATCGCGATCTTCGCACTAGTCGGTGTTGCAGGCGCAATAGTAGCACCTTACGCTGGCAAGTTAGCCGACCGTGGATTAACAAAAATTGCAACCGCACTTGCGATAGGTGCTTGTGCCATTTCATTTTTGCTTAGTCACTTTTTTCCGACAGGCTCGACGAGCGCACTGATCGCACTTGCCATTGCCGCTATTATGCTTGATGCCGGAGTCACAGCAAATTTAGTACTGGGTCAGCGCGCGATTTTTTCTTTACCCGCAGAATTGCGCGGACGCCTGAACGGCATGTATATAGCGACAATTTTTATTGGCGGCGCTATAGGTTCTGCCCTGGGCGCCTGGGCTTACGCGAACGGCGGGTGGGAACTAACTTCGTGGGCCGGTCTGGCCTTGCCCGTTATTGCATTTACTTATTTTATAACAGAATCTAAAAACGCTTTAGGAGATTGAAAATGGAATATAGAAGACTAGGTAAATCAGGCTTAAACGTTCCGGTACTCAGTTTTGGAACAGCAACGTTTGGAGGCGGGGGAGAATTTTTTAAAGCCTGGGGTTCAACCGATGTTAACGAAGCTAAGCGACTGATCGATGTTTGCATGGATTCAGGAATTAATTTTTTCGATACGGCTAATGGATATTCCCAAGGTGCGGCCGAAGAAATATTAGGCCAGGTCATTCAAGGTAAAAGAAATGAAATGCTTTTATCCACTAAATCAACTTTTCCAACAGGTAAGGGCGCCAATGACTTTGGCTCGTCACGCAAACATATTATTGAGCAATGCGAAGCCAGCCTGCGCCGATTAAAGACTGACTATATTGACGTTTATCATATGCACGGTATGGATATGTATACGCCCGTCGAAGAAACACTTATGACATTAGACACGTTAATAAAAGACGGAAAAATTCGGTACATAGCTTGTTCAAATTTTTCAGCGTGGCATCTAATGAAGTCATTATCGGCTTCAGAAAAATTGGGGCTTAGCAAATACGTCGCTCACCAAATTTATTACTCGTTAGTGGGCCGCGATGTCGAATGGGAACTTTTACCACTGGGGATTGATCAAGGAATTGGTTCAATCGTGTGGAGTCCTTTAGCAGGTGGAGCTTTAAGTGGTAAAATTCGTCGTAACCAACCAGCACCAAAAGATAGCCGCCTAGGGCAAATTAAATTTGTGCAATACAATGACGAAAACCTTTATACAGTTATAGCTTCTTTAGAACAAATTGCTAAAGAGCGCGAAAAAACAATTTCGCAAGTTGCACTGAACTGGATTTTACGTAAACCAACGGTTTCAAACATTATCGTGGGTGCACGCAATGAAGAACAATTAAAACAAAATTTAGGAGCCATCGGCTGGAAGTTATCTGACGAAGAGGTCACAAGATTAGATGAAGCCAGTCAACCGATCGTGCCTTATCCATACTGGCATCAAAAGGGCTTTACACAATTGATTGAAGACTTACCTTCGGTAGCTCAATAAAATTAGCTACGACAGGTCAGGTTGACGACAATCGATAATTTCAGCTAAATGCTGATCTAAATGAAACCGTACTGAGACTGATTCTCATTTTAATTGACCCTCACGCTCTCGTCTAATAAAAAATCTAAGAACCTGACGAAATAACACAGTACGGAGGTACTATGAAAAAAATGATTTTTGCTTCTGCAATGACGATTCTATCTACAGCAGCAGCTTTCGCGCTTCCGGCAAAAGACCTTACTTTACCGGGCGCAAAATGGATTGCTCAATTCGACAAGTTCGTATGCGCAGCTTACGGTGAAGCGGTAGCGGCTCCAAAAGCTTTAGCTCAGTTAAATATTCGGTTTGAAAACATGGTTAGCGATGCCAGCTTAGACAACGCTATAGTAACTGCAGAATTCGATGCGAACGGAGCTACTTGCCGTTACAACGCGATTCTTTTGGCTGATAACAATGAACAAACGGCTGAATTGGTTCAATCGATCGCTTATAACAAAGCCGATACCGCAACGGCTTACCTTGATTGCAAAGCAGGTAAAGAAATTATCGATGCTGGCTTTAAAGCTAAGTCGAAGTACCTATACTATGGTCACCCACATAATTTATCTTTAATGTTACCTGGGTTAGGTGCTGAATCAGCTTGTGGCTCTGATGTAGTCGGTGCGAATTTCGTAGTTACCGGAACTCTTAAGTAATTATTTTTCTATTTTTAAAATTAAAAATGGCAAGCCTCAAAAGCTTGCCGTTTTTTTTGAATTAAGTGTATTTCTCTACAGTTTTATTCTTCTAGCTGCAGGCCAACTTACCAGAAGTAAGTCATTCTTGCGCCAAATTCGCGGGGTGTGCTGGTTTGATGATAACTAGCCTGGTAAGGCGAAGTTGCACTTGTAGGAGCCCCATTAAATATCTTAAACTGACCATCGAATAAGTTATTCACATAACTTTCGATCATCCATTCGCCAATTGCATATTTCATATTTAAATTTAAATAAAGCTGACCTTCGGATTTTAGGGTGTTCTCAGCATTCTGATAAGAATCACTCAGATAACGAAGCACCGTTAAAAAGCTAAGCTGTTCAGTTGCTTTGATTTCATGGGCCAAGCGACCCGTCCAGTTAGATGCAAACGGAAACTTTTTATCAGCATAATTGATCGTGCTGGTTTGAAAAGTTTTAAATTTTGTGTCTGAATAGCCGATGCCTAAAGTAAGGGTACTGCCTGTTGCCAGAATTGATTTACCTTCAATTTCACCACCATAAACTTCAGATTGGCCTGCGTTCTGAACTTGCGTATCGTAAAAGTCGTTAGATAGTTGCACTTGCACTTGCTGGTCGCGCCAATCAATCCAAAACAGATTAGAACTAAACTGAAAGTTCGTTCCAGCGTACTTATACGAAAACTCGTAGTTATTTGTAAATTCAGGATCGTATTCAACCGCCGTCGCACGACGGCGATTAATAGCTACTCCAGAAGTTCGGTATCCGCGAGTGTAAACCAGACCCCAATGATTTAAATCATCGTCAACCGTGTAGCCTAACTTAGGTAAAACAACCGCGTTAGATTTTTTTCCGTCATAGCTACCACGGATAAGCGCCAGATAATTATCAATAGCCGCATTAGATCCAGGACCCAAATCATTAACCCGAGCCGCAGTTACGTCAGTTTGATATCTTGATTCGACATATTCAGCGCGTAGGCCTCCAACGACAGCTTGATTATGATCGAATCCATACGTTACCGAATCAAAAAGAGAAAAGGCTCTGTTGATACGATCAACGCCTTGCTGTACCGAAAGCGGAGTCGAGGCCCCACCGCCAATCGGGTAAAGTAGTTTAAAATCATATTCGTCTTTAAGCCTAAAATCATGAGCGTGAATGCCAAGCAAATTGGTAACGTTTTCGTGTTTGTAAAGTAGTTGGTTTTCAACACTGAAATAGTGGTCTTTGTGACTTTCTATTCGAGTGCCTGCGGTATCTTGTGCTGTACCATCGGCATCTGAAGAGGCCTCTTGGTTCGATTTCGAATACCCGAATATTAAAGTATTTTTGGTACGCTGATTTAAATTATTTTTGTAGGTCAGGCCGGTTTGCACGTTATCGGTTTTAACGTTGTAGTCTTGGTCTTCATAAACTTCATACTTAAAGGCGTCATTCCCCTGCGTGTAAGTTCCGCCCTGTCTATTTTGATTGAACTTGCCCACGAAGTTAAGCGAAGAAGTTTCTGAAATTTTGTATAAAAGACCTAGATTAAAACGATCACGATTCCAGGCGCCCCAGCGGTCATTTCCGCTAGCCTTATTTTTAATGTACCCGTCATTCATTTCTTTGTTGTACGAAATACGTGAAGCTATTTTATCATTAACTAAAACATTATTTGCGATTACACCCGCTTCGCGATGCCAGAAGTTTCCTAGGCCTAGTTTAGCAGCCCCTTCCGTCGAGAATGTTGGTTTATGATGGTTAAGTAAGATAGCGCCGGCTAATGAATTTACTCCCTGATTAGTCGATTGTGCGCCCTTTAGAATTTCGACTTGTTGCATATCCCACAAATCAAAACCTCCCGCTTGAATGGCTAGATCAGTTTGAAAAATATCGTCGATAAGAATGCTTGAAAGATTATCTTTTTGATAGCCTGTAACACCCGTATTATTAATACCGCGAATACTAAATGATTCACCATTCTTATTCACTTCAACATTGGGCACGGCGTTTAAAACTTGCAGGTTATTTTCGCGACCCGTTGCCGGAATTTCATTTTCTTGCAGAACGCTAATACTTTCATAAGTTTCAAAATAATTTTTTTCTTCTTTGGTACCCTTTACAGTAATTGTCTGCAGTGTCACTGATTCGGCCGCCAAACCTTCGGTTGAAAATGAAATTAAAAAAATAAAATACGCTATTAGATTCTTCACATTAAACCTTTTTGTTTTCGCCGTACTCGACAAAGTTTTCGTGCATTTGTTCAGTCTGATAAATTTTTTCGTTCGCCAAATCATTTATGACTACCGCTGATCGCCAAGCCATCAAACTAGTTTGCGGATCTATAATCCCGTGGTTGTGGCGACTGAAATTTAACGCGTATATGCGATTTTCTTTTGGCCCGTCCCATTGCACTGAATATGACTTTTTAAATTGAAAGCGACTTTCACTATCTAAAGAAATATGCGAAATCAACGGATCTAAAGCCTTGGGTATAGTGCTTTGAAACCCCGTGCATAAAATGACAATGTCGGCCGAAATTTCTTCTGGTTGATCATAAAATAAGTTCTGTAAACCCAGTCGAAAACTGCCTGCCTCACTTACCATGCTTACTAACTTACGGCACGCCATAATTTGAATTGGCCGTGAGTCGTTCTCTACGTACTTTAGACGGTAAAGATCATTATAAAGCTGCAATAAGTAAGAAGGTGTATTTCCGTCACTAGCTAATTTTTGCGAAGCAACGATGGTCGATTTTTTATCTAGATTTAGTTCCCAAAATTTCTCAACGTAGTTAGGCGTAAAATATTCGTTAGTAAAAGCCGACTCATCTAAGGGCTCTAAACTTTTTCGGCGAGTAATAATTTTTACAGCACTGGCGTGTCCCCACTTACCGTGAAGCGCATTTCGAAATACTTCGATGCCGGTTTGCCCACCGCCCACGATTAAAACTGATTTACCGGCTAAATTTAGATCTTTCATGAACGCGGATTTCGCATGAAAAACTTTAGGGCCAATGAGCTTCTTTGCGCCTTCAGGAATACGCGGCACTAGCCCCGTAGCGATGCAAATATTCTGACTTTGATATTCACCCGTCGAAGTTTGAACGTGAAAAAGGTCATTTTTGAAATCAATGCTTTGTACTTCGGTATTGAATTTAAGCTTTTGACCCAGACTTTCTGCCGCCCAAACGCAATATTGTTCGAACTCTTTTCTTGAAACCGTTGTGCGCTGGGTGTTTAAGAAAGGATAAAATAAATTTTTTGCATTTAAATAATTTAAAAATGAGTAGGGGCTGGTGGGATCGACCGGCGTTACTAAATCCTTCAAATAGCTTGTCTGCATAACTGAATCTTTAAACATAACCTCTGGATGCCAATCAAATTGCGACTTTTTTTCTAAAAATAAGCTCGTTAATCCGTTAGCTTTTTCTAGTAAAGCAGCCAGGCTTAAATTAAAAGGACCGACGCCAATGCCGATTAGATTTAGTGGCTTACTCATAATGCGCTCCCAACAGTGGATTTTTTAAATCTGCTCCAAGCAATGGCAAGGGACGCTCGGCAGAATCTGCGTAACCAATTTTAAAACGAACTTTATTTAGAAGTACGCGCTGAAAGTGCTGCCTTAATAAATCAAGTCGCTTATCAACGGGGCCTTCAACATTATTTTTCAAATATTCTTTAATGACGTTTGCTAAGATCTCGTAAAACTTAATTTCTGAAAACTGGTCAGACTCGTGCATTGTCTCAGAAATAAAACGTAGCACTGTAACGAAATGACCCGTAACTAAGTCATGAATTAAGTAATCTGGAGGCAGTTTATCAAGGTGCTTTGCAACCGAATCTAAAAAGTTATTCTGCAGTAACGTGGGCTCATTCGACAAACGCAAGTCACCTTGAAAATCTTTTAAGAAGATACCTGCAGGAATCGAACCCTTAAGCTTTAGAACTATATTTTGACCATGTGATACCAAACCTAGGCCGTATTTTAATTGCAAGTGATACAGCGGGACAACAACGACTTCAAAATATTTTTGTAGCCACTTCTGCTTACTTAGGCCCGAATTTTTTATAAAGGTTCCGATCAAAGAACGGCCCTTGTTATCTTGATAGAATAGACTTGCAGTCAGAATAGCAATTTCATCGGCTTGTAATTTAGATTGAGTGCTTTCCCGAAAAATAGCACCTAAATATTCGTTATAACGATAAGGGGCCGACCCGACTTGCACAAAGTCTTCGTGTTCAAATTTAAAGCCGGCCTTTTCTTGTAAGACCTCAGTCTGTGCTAGTTTTAAAACTGAATCCGTTTCGCATATTCTTGCTACGGCCGACGCCACTAATGGCGCCGAAGCAATATAACGGCTGGGAATTCCGCGAACAGCCGAGGTGTTTAAAATCGTTAACGGAAGTTTGATATCCATCTTCTGCGGGCGGGTCACATTTGAAAGAGTACGTATCGAAATCTGCGGAGTATACCGATCGCCTGATAGCCCCAGCGCTATTATTTCTAAATTTGCAATGGCACCGAAAAATTGCACGCTTATTACGTTTTCCCATTGCCATGGATGCACCGGAATAAAAATATAGTCTTCAGGCTTTCTATTCAGCTTATTAATTTGCTGATGAAAGTTTGATATTTCAGTCCTAGAAAGAGTCTCGTCTAGAAGTTCATCGACTGTTATTGCAGAATTTAATCCACTTTGCGTTTTAGCTTTACTGGCAGCGATCCAAAAAAGCTGAAACTGCGTTTCATTTTCGGGCGCATATTTCTTAAGATCTTCAGAGCCCCAGCCCATACGACCTTTATTCAATAGAATTTTAGGGTGACCATTTAAAGCAGACTGAATCTTATGACCATCATAGCTACCCAATTTATCGGCGGTTAAATCTTTATTTTTAATTAATAGATTAACGTCTGAATACAGAGTCGAATTCATCTCTTCTAGAAAATTTCCTAAAATAATATCGGTCATTTGCAAATCGGATTTTGCATCAATGAAGAATTGACCCGCACTAACTGCCTGGTCGGATCTTTCTTCTTTTACACGATTGATTGAACTCGGAAAAACTTTAAGGTGGTCCCAGATGCTAAGCCATGCTTCAAAACTATACACTGCGCCTGACTGAAGAGTCAGTACGTAAGAGGCCTGCTTGTTTGTTATTTGAGCCGACTGCCGAACCGGTTTTAAAATCTGTTCGTAAGCTAATTCACCAATCGACTTCGCGATTAAATTTTGATTGGCTACTAACCACAGCTCCGCTTGATTCACGGTGCACCTGCAGAAAAAAAGTCGTCGCGTTTAGCCATTAATAACGCTGCACGCTTATGCGGGAAATCAAACTCTTTGATAAACTTCCAACCCGGAACTAGTTCTGCATATAAAAGCACTTTTTTATTATCAGCGCGGGGCTCTACAACTATACGCTTAGTGCGCTCGTCATCTAAAAAAATCATATGCATAACAGAAGTGACGACCGCGCTGGTATTATCGCGACCTAAAAAACGACGTTCACCAATTAAAAAGTGAAAACCGCGATCATAAGCTTCATAATCGTAATAAGGGGCTAGGCGATCTTCAGCCGCCCAATAGATTTCAAAATAGCCGATCGGGGCCCCGTCGGCTTCTGCAATCATTGGAATTAAATGTTTATCGGCTAGCGCTTTTTCTAGGTATGTCCGCAGCTCATCGATCGGTTTATTTAAATCCCAAAGGTCGTACACGCGTGGCTGATTATGCCAATTATGAAAAATTGCTAAATCTTTTTCAATATCCACTGTGCGAAAAGAAATAGTTTTATTAATAGACGATACGAAACGCCGGTAGTGGGTACCCGCCGTCAAAATAGGCCGCTTTGGGTGTTGGCGTTCATTCGTTATTATTAAAGTTTCAGGCTTATTCTGCTGCTGGGCAAAGTGCCAGGGGCTCGGCAACTGATAGAAGGCTGCACGAGAAATTTCAATTTTTTGATCTGCATAGATAGTTGCCGACCTTAAATCTGCATTCTGACCAAATAAAAAATCAAGGGCTACATGTAACATCTGATGCAAGTTCGGCTGCGATTCTAGCGAAGTTATTTTTAGCAACAATCGATCGGCAGATTTTTCTACGCTAGCTACCACTAATTCATTGGTTTCAGATTCAACCGTGCAAAAATTCGCATCTAAATGTATAGTAAAACTTTGTTTTGATTGCGGCGGGTGAAATTTAATTTTTCTGATTGAGTTAGTCATGCCTAACCTCTTTAACTGAATTTTTAACCGGCGTATAAATTTCCAATGGGTCAAGGGTCGTATTTTCGTTAATATCTTTAAAAGAACAAATAAAATTACCTTTGTGCATTAATTCAGATTCGAAAAGTAAGTACTCTAAACAATCTGGGTCGTTAAGATTTGATTTATAAATCTTGGTTAAAAATAATTTAAGATCGCTTAAAAGTTCTTCTTCACTGATCCAGTCACTTCCCGAAATCGCGGTGATCATATTGAAAGTAGAGTTTAGAATTAGATAATATACAAAAAGGTAGTTTCCCATTTTTGCACTGACTACATTACCATTTGCGCGATTAATTGAAGATACTTGACCAGCAAATAGTTGAAAGCCAAGTTCGCTGTAGCCAGTACCTTGACAGTCGCGAAAAAAAACCTCTTCAGGAAATCCGTCTTTTAATCCAATAATCAGGTTTTGCTGATGGGCGCCCAAAATAATGCCGTAGTTGGCCTGCGCTATTACGAAAGGCTTAACAGCAACTTCAAGATACTTAGCAAACCACTTTTTAGATTTTTGCTTCAGGCTCGAATGATCGTCGGCAGTTTTATTCTGAATAAGGTACTGAACTAAGTTCTGTTTTCCCAGAACTGAATCTTGCGCTAAAGTTGCCAAAACAATTTTATTTTCAGCGACTTCATCACGAAATGGATTTTCGCGACAAACGACAATGCTTTCAGCCATTACACTGCTATCTTCATTTTTAAAGGCCAGGTAGGCTGGTTCACCAACGACGTGAAAATTTTTGTGTGCCCCTAAAAAATCTTTAGCGGGTTTCGTAGCTAACACATCAAATAATTGCAGACCCCTTTCGACTTCGTGGGGAAGCAGGTGCCTAACCGAGTTCGTTAAACGAACGCTCATCGAAAATTTTAACATATACGGAGCCTCTTCGCGGTAGACCGAGCGAAGTGACGAAGTTGGATACCACGCTAAACGCGCGGGACCCAGACTAACCAATAACCCAGAGGCCAGTCGCTGCTGAATTAAAGTATTATGTAACAAAATTTTGGTTTGCCACGGATGCATAGGCACCGGCACAAAACCTTTTGCAAGCAGCTCACTAAATTCTGTCGTAGGTAAAATTTCTTGTTCTGCTAATTCATGAGCCCAATGAACTTCTTTAAACACCTCGGCTGATTTCTGGTAAAGAATCTCAGGCGAAGCCATAAACCATTGCAGTGCAAAGTGCCCACCAAATTCAGGCGAATACTTCTTAAGATCATCGTCACTAAATTCATCGCGGCTTTTTGGCGTGGGGTGAAAGTTATGACCAATTAGTAGACCTTGTTCAGAATCTTTGAAGTTGATGTGCCCTTGTTGTAGCGCTTCAATATCAACTTCGCGGTACTGAAGCGAAGCCTCGATATTTGCGACACTATTTGCTAAGCGTGTTTTAAAAATTTTGATTTGCTTTTCATTTGAATCAAAGTCCGCTGCCAAGCGATCGCTTAAAATTTCACTTAACTTAAAGAAATCAATTTCTTGAAGATCGTCATCTTTTTGCAAAAAGCTTTTTTCGCCGAACTGATGACGACCTAAAATCGAATATTTTGTTAACGGAATAATAACTTTAGAATTTTTTGATATTTTAATTTCAATTTGTTTGCCGTCTAAAGTGTCTGCAACAATAAAATCTGACCATTCGCGCAAAAGCGAATTCAAAAAACAAGTGCGCGAATGCTGTATTGCTTTAGCAGTGAAAAATGCTTGTGCGTTCATGCAAATCTCTTTTCGTCGCTCGACTCACTTGTTTGAAAGTGTTTAAAGCATACGAAAGCTAAAATTAATGAAATGGCAAAAAGAACGTAACCAATTACATTTCCACCAAGCTTTAATGAAACGGCCGACATAATACCGCCGAATGCAAAACCCAAAGTATGAGCCGACGCAATAAGGCCCGCGCTGCGGCCATGGCGAATTAAGTGACGACGCTCTGCTAATGCCGCTAAGTAAAGCGGCGGAAGTAAACCAATACCTACTACGAAAAATACAATTGATCCATACAGTTCATTTCTAGATTGCGCGGTTGAAAATACGATCGAGCCAATAGATAGCGACAGCACTGCGGTAAACATGGCGCGCTCCCAGGCCGCTTTAAAATATATTCGCCCGTAAGCTTGAACTAGAAAAATACCAATGCTGGCTAATATTAAAATCTTTGCGGTGAAGACCGCGGTCGCACTGCCTTCGAATAAGAATAATTGTTTTACTCGTCCTGCCAGAGAACTATTTAAGGTTTCTACTAACGCCGTGAAAACGAAAGCCATAGCCATAATCCATTTTATGTTAAGTAGATCAGACTTCCATGTAGAATCCGGAATTAAATTAAAGGCTGTAACAGCTGACTTTTTTCTGACTAATAAATTAATTATTAAGGTCAACAGCGCTAGCATAGAATATGAAAATAAAACTAAATCTAAATTGTCATACGAACTAAGAATAAAGATAAACCCGGCCACTCGACCCAAACTAAGCGCCATTGAATGCGTCATCATGGCGCTACGAGCCTCAGCCTTATGATGTAAATCGACTTGCCAAGATTGCGCTACCGGAGAAATAGCCGAAGCCACAAGGCCGTAGATTATTCGGCTTAAAATTAACGAAAACAAAGTCAGATAGAAAGCTTCGAATGGGTTCTGAACTAGTAAAATTAAAATAGCAAACGAAACCAAAAGCCCAAGCATACCAATGCTTAAAGTTTTGCTGCGACCTTGCTGATCACTTTTATTTGCCCAGTAAGGACTGCCAAAAATAAATAAAAACGAGCCAAAGCTAAAACAAGCAATGACCGTTGGTAAATCAATTCGAAGCTGTTCTGCTATATACGGATACAAAACAATCAGCAATGCCTGCGCACAACTAAAAGTAAAAGCATTTAATGCTGCAAGAGTTTTCAAAAAATAAGTATTAGGCATCACGTCTCCAGCCAAACACCAAATAAGCTAGCGGAATGACCAGCGCAGCAACCGCAATTTTAGCGACAAGACCTTCGAAGAAAAGTGCCGATACGATACTAACTATGCTGATTAGTATCAATACTGTGGGCGTTCGATAAGGATGCGCGTTCACATAGCCTAAATGATTCTTATCAATTAACGGCTTCGAAGTTTGCTTTCGTCTTTTCATGAAAAATGAAGTTACCCCCAAGCAAACAACCGCCAACGAAATTAAAGTAAATAAGGCCCAGATAATTTTTAATGAAATACCGCCATAGTCACCGAAGTGTAAGGGCTCTGAATAAAGAACTACTTTTAAATAAAGTGGTAATTGAATAACTTCAGCTAACAACCCAGTTTGTGAGTTAATAACGACTAGCTCGGTCAGGCGTTCAGTCATGGGCGTAGTGCCATTTAAAAGCATGAGGTAATGGCCTGGTATTCCAAACTCTGTATTTGGAAATGAAATGTACGAAATAAATGATTCAGGTCGGGCCTCATAAGCAGAGGCTATTACCTTTGCAAACGGAGCCGTGACGTCACCTGAACTTTTAAAATTTTGGTACTGCGCTGTTAAATGCTTTAGACTTTGAAATTGAAATAATTTAATTAAAAGTCCGTTGAAAGCTAAGAAAGTACCGCTTAAGCCAACGATGACTCCCCAGCCAAAAGATATCATTCCGAAAAACTTATGAACATCTGTTACACCTAAGGTTTTTTGCGTGCGTATTTCACCCGTGGCGCGGTTTTTCATAAATTTACCGTAAATAAAAATTCCTGATAACAGCATGAAAACATAAATCAAACCAACAAAGCCCAAATAGATTTTTCCGTTACTTCCTAAAAAAAGATCGCGATGTAAATTCAACATCCAATCAAATACGCTACTGCCTGCTGCGGGCTTTTCGATGATTTCTTCACCTGAATTAAAATCGACTAAAACTCTTCGAGCACCACGAAGTTGAGTTTCTCCGTTGTAACCTAAACGAAAGTTTAAGAAATTTTTGTTTTTTTCATCCGGAAACATAGCTAGCGGCAAATCTGCAGAGTACTTTGCCTGAGTGGTTACTAAAGCTTTCTCATAGGCGCTGTAGCCTTCTGCAGAGTTATACTGAGTATTGTTTTCAGAGATATGAACCTTGCCCTGTAGCTCGTCCTTAAACAATAAAACAAGGCCTGATATGGCAAATATTGCAAAGTGAACAGCAATGAAAAGGCCAGCGTAAACGTGGGCTTTATAAATTTTTTTGAATAGCGATTTTTGTAAAGACACAGGCCACCCGTTCAGAATGACATTTTTATAACTTGATTGACTTTTCGTCAATGGAAATGATATTGAGTCTCAACTTCACTGTAAAAATGACGACGATATTTCGACTAAAAAAAAGCCTTTTTAGCAATGATCCGAAAGGGAGAATTGAGTGATCAAAGATTCTTTGAAAAACAGAATTGGATTCTCATTTGATTTTCTTTTACCATTCTTAGGGTCGGTGGCAGCTCACGGTGGAATTCTTTTAGTTTTCATTTACGCAGGTTCATCAGATTTAGCTTCTTTACCTTTAGGCTCTACTTTGAATTCAGAGACAATCACGGTGGCGGTTTTCGAAGAAACAAGACTAAAAGTAGCACCCGTAAAGTCGCGCAGACAGGGCGATGTACCGGCTTTTAGACAAGACCATTCGAACAAAAAAGCACCGTCAACAGCAGACAGTTCAGTGGGTGAATCTTCCCAAACTGTGGGCGCCGCGAATGGCACTGCACAAGCCAGTGCCTTAGAGAAATATTCATTCGGCTTACGGCAATTGATTGAATCGAAAAGAATTTATCCACCGCTTTCACGGCGAATGAATGAAATTGGAAAAGTAATCGTCAGTTTTCAAGTACTACGTAGTGGACAGATTCAAAATGTAAAAATTAAATCTCCATCTAGCTACCCACGCCTCGACCAAGCGGCATTAGCGACTGTCACTAACGTAGGGCGCTATCAACCAATACCAGATCAAATCAACGGATCTGAAATTAGCGTTGATGTACCAATTGAATTTTCACTTTAATGAATATTATTTTTTGTAAATTGAAACTACTTATTTAAGTGCTTTGCGTGAAACTCGATATGATCTTTGATGAATGTTGCGATGAAGTAATAACTGTGATCATAGCCTTCCTGCGAACGCAGAATTAATTCTTGCTTACGTAGTTCACAAACTCTACGAAATTCTTCGGGTTGAAGTTGCCTTTCTAAAAACTCATCTGCCTTGCCTTGATCAATCAGAATAGCCTGCGTGTGTAATTTACCGCTTTCAATGAGCGAACAAGCGTCGTATTGCAACCATGACGCTTGGTCATCACCCAAGTAACCCGCCAATGCCTTTTGCCCCCACGGAACTTTCGACGGATTCACAATCGGAGAAAAAGCCGAAACACTTCTAAACTTACCCGCTTCGCGCAACCCAATCACTAGGGCACCGTGACCACCCATTGAATGGCCGCTGATTGAAATTCTATCTTCAGAAATTTGAAATTCTTTTTCTAAAATCGCGTAGATTTCTTTTGAAATATAGTCATACATTTTGTAGTGATCTTTATAACCTTCGGTCGTCGCATTTACATAAAACCCAGCACCCGAACCGAAATCATAAGCGTCATGTTCTAGAGGTAAGTTTAACCCACGCGGCGAAGTATCGGGGCAAATGATCATCATTCGTGCGTCAGCTAAATACTTCTGAGCTCCCGCTTTGGTAATAAAATTTTCGTCGGTACAAGTTAAACCTGATAACCAAATTAATGCCCCTTTTACTTCGCCATTTGGAGTAAAAGTTGAAAATTTCATTTTGGTATTCGTCGAAACCGAATCGTGTTCCCAAAAACGAACCGTTCCACCAAATGACTTATGCGCTTTTAAAACTTTCACGAAAACTCCCACATATAAAAATGAACATGCTAGATTTTAAACAACTAAAATCGAACAACCGTACGAATACTTTTACCAGCATGCATATCTTCGAATGCTTGATTAATATCTTCAAGCTTGCATTCACCCGTCACTAAATCGTCAATGTTAATAGTACCCGACATATAGCGATCTACATAGCCAGGCAGTTCAGTGCGGCCCTTAACTCCACCGAACGCTGAGCCTTTCCAAACACGACCCGTCACTAACTGAAACGGTCGTGTCGTAATTTCTTGGCCCGCACCCGCTACGCCGATGATAACTGATTCGCCCCAACCTTTGTGACAACACTCAAGTGCTGCGCGCATAAGTTTCGTATTTCCAACGCACTCGAAAGAGTAGTCAACCCCGCCATCGGTCATTTCAACAATCACTTGCTCGATTGGCTTATCAAAATTCTTCGGATTAATAAAGTCGGTCGCCCCAAAAGCTTTTGCGATTTCAGCTTTGCCATCGTTGATATCGACGCCAATGATACGAGCTGCTTTAGCCATCTTTGCTCCTTGAATAACAGAAAGGCCGATGCCTCCTAAACCGAAAACAGCGATGGTTGCGCCTTCTTCAACTTTAGCCGTATTTAAAACAGCACCGATACCCGTCGTTACGCCGCAACCTAAAAGGCATACTTTTTCTAAAGGAGCTTTCGCATCAATTTTAGCTAAAGAAATTTCTGGGACCACCGTGTATTCAGCAAATGTCGAAGTACCCATGTAGTGAAAAATCGGTTTACCGTCTTTTGAAAAACGTGAAGTTCCGTCTGGCATAAGTCCACGGCCCTGAGTTAAGCGAATGCGCTGACAAAGGTTTGTTTTGCCCGACAGACAAAATTTACACTCGCGGCATTCGGGCGTGTATAGGGGAATCACGTGATCGCCCACTTTTAAACTAGTAACTCCTTCACCAATTTGTTCAACGATGCCGCCACCTTCGTGACCCAAAATAACCGGAAACAAACCTTCTGGATCGGCCCCTGACAAAGTGTAGGCGTCGGTGTGGCAAACTCCGCTAGCCACCATTTTTACAAGCACTTCACCTTTTTTGGGAAGCTCAAGATCAATTTCTTCAATTTTTAGTGGTTGGTTTGGACCCCATGCAACAGCAGCTTTAATTTTCATATGACATCTCCGTAATTAATTAAGAGATTAACTTACAACGATCAGCGCTTTTCAGCAAACACATTGACGCCAACTACGCATCGCTGGATGCTAAAGTTATTAACCGAAGGATCAGAATGTTTGATTTATCTTTGCCGTGGTGGGAATTTGTTCTGCGAGCCCTACTAATTTATTTTTTTCTGTTAATCATTTTACGTTTAACCGGGCGAAACAATAGCGGCGCCGTTAATGTGATAAAGAAAAATAACTAAACAAAGATGAACGACCTGGCACCAAAAACTTTAAAACCCAAAGGTAAACGAAAGACTCAAGACCCTTGCGAAGTGTGCTTTTTACACCGCAAACTTTGTATATGTGAATTTATTCCGAGCATTTATACTAAATCAAAGTTAAGTTTGATCGTACACGCTAAAGAGTTAAAGCGAACAACCAACACGGGCACGTTGGCGGCGAAAGCTTTGGTAAACAGCCAAGTTTTCATTCGTGGAAAAATGAATGAACCTTTAGATTTAACTTCAGAACTGACAAGTGATTACCGGCACGTTTTATTTTACCCGTCTGAAGATGCAATTGCGCTAGATGAGAACTTCGTTGCCCAGAGCTCTTTACCAATTAATTTAATTGTTCCGGATGGCAATTGGCGACAAGCCAGCAAGGTTCACTATCGTCATCACGAGCTAAAGTATTTACCGCGTGTGATGATTAAAACTACGAATACCGAAACCCAGTATCTGCGAGCCGAAACCACAGAATTTGGCATGGCCACACTACAAGCAGTCGCCCACGCATTCGGCTTTATTGAAAACGAAGAAGTTAAAGAACAGTTGCTGAAACTTTACAAGCTAAAATTATCGCGAACGTTGAAAGGCCGCGGAGTGATTGAGTCATGACAATTCTTACCTTAGAAAATTCTGACTATAAAAAAATGCTCTGGAAAAATGGCCTTGCCTTCACCACCCAGATTTTAATTTATCCTACGGGTAGTAGCGTTTTTGACAATTTTGATTTTCGCCTTAGCAGCGCCGCTGTAACTTCGGATGGAACATTTTCATTCTACAAAGACTACACAAGATATTTAACCGTGATCGAAGGTAACGGCCTACATTTAGAAATCGAAGGGCAAGCGACTAACCTGAAAAAAAACGGCTCGATATGTTTTTCTGGCGCATCGAAAATAGATTGTAGTTTAATTGATGGCCCTGTTATTGACCTTAATTTTATTTTTCAATCATCGCTAATCGACAACGTAAGCTTTGAAATACTTGCGGCAGATCAATTGCTTGAATTAGTTTACGGTCAGTACATAATTGTATTGCTCGAGGGCAGTGTTAAAGTTTTGATTGATTCACAAAATGCCTTGTTAGTTGCAAAACTACAAACTGTGGTCATCAGCATCGAATGTAACGAAGTACAAATAACAAAAATTGAGCTAACTGAATCTTCACGATTTGTATTAATAAAAATTTCTTCAAATTAAAAAACCACTAAACGATAATTTGATAAATAACTATAAAGTGAAGAAGCGCACCTATTACAGTGAACAAATGAAATAATTCGTGATATCCGAATGTATCTGGATATAACTTAGGTTTTCGACTCGCGTAAAAAACAGCACCGATTGTAAAAACAACTCCACCCGTAATTAGCAACATAACTTGATTTGCACCTAGTGACTTATTCATGTCTGATATATACGGAATAGCAATCCATCCCATGATAACGTACAGAATGGCAGTTACATATTTAGGCGCCTTCACCCAGAATATCGATTGTAAGAATCCGACAAATGCAAACGACCAAACGATAATCAGCAAATGACGTCCTGAAGTTTCGGGCAATGCAAGTAAACAGATCGGCGTGAAAGTTCCGGCAATTTGAATAAAGATAGCTGAATGATCAAGGCGCTTCATAATTGCCCGCTGTGCCGGCTGCCAGTGCGGTCGGTGGTAGTAAGCACTGACTCCGAACAAGATAAGTAAGCCAAGTGAATATATCAAACTAGCTGTAAAAGCTAGTTTGCTTGTGCTCTTCGCCATTAGCAAAGCACAGGCACCGATCGATACAAAAAAAGCCTCTTGGTGAATGTAACCCCGCAAAGTCGGCTTTTTTAATGGCTTACCCTGGCTCATGGTAAACTACTGTGCGATTTGGTACCAATAAGTGGTACGCTGTCCCGAAACATTACAGGTATTGGGAATCAAGTAGCGATCGATTGAAATTTTCATATCGCTATTTAAAGACTCACCGTAATTATTGACGATACCCGAAACATAAAGCTCGAGCGTCTCGCTTTGTCCGCAACTAGGCTCTTCATTAAAATGAAATGTTCCGTAAGAATGAAATCTGAAACTATCTTCATTTTTGCGCGCAAAGTAAGAAGTGATTAAACCTTTAAAAAGTTCAGGTTGCTTAGTCGCGACACTTATTTTTTCAGAAACTGCGTCGATCGATAAAGATTCTAGACAGATTTTTTGTGGCATATTAGCGGGTAAATTTTTTGCCTGCCTAGGCGCAATTACAAAACATGTCTCGTCAGCAGCAAAACTGTTTAAAGAAAATAGTACGAGTGTTAACAATATTAGTTTCATAAAAAACCCCTTTTGAGATGACTTTGGTATAGCACAGGACCAAAAAATTTCATCTTTGTCTTTTGTACAACCACAAAATTTGTTGATTTTACAAGAAGTCTGGCCCAGGGCCATTATAAAACAGCCTATATCCGTCTAAAAAAGTTCAGTTTTAGCTAGGCTAATTGTTAGTTTAAGTCTCTCGCCGCAGTTAATTTTAGTCTTCGACGACCTCGTCGTTTAAAATAAACTTGTATGAAAAAACAGATTCTTCATTTTGTGATTTTTGGCTTTTTTATATTGGTCGGTACACGTTGTGCGAAAAGTGGTGGGAGCGCACCCAGTATGGCTTCTGACGGACCGTTTCTGTCGTGCCTTGAAGCTCGTCAGGGCGGAAATCTAAATTCAGGTAGTTACACCATTTATCCGGCTGGTTTATCAGCTGCCGGAATTTCTGTTTATTGTGACATGACAACAAATGGTGGCGGATGGACATTAGTTATGAAACAAAAGGCCGGCGACGGAATGACCCTACAAGGAGATTCTACCTATTGGACTAATGCCGCATTGCCCGGGCTTAATGATACCTTGGCAAATCAAAATTTAAGCGACGAGAATTTAATATCGGCCGCATTCAAATCTTTGCCAATCACACAGCTCATGTTAAGTGCCGCTAATGAATCGACGGTAAAAACCCATAATGTTGTCGCCACTAATACGTTCTTAGCTTTCAATACGCCCACCATTTATTCTGACGACTGCAATTCAAGTAGACCCGATTGGTTTATTCGAACGATGAACTACCCTAACGGAAACCCGATTACGACCGCGCGCTTCGATTTTAATTTTACGCAAATGTCGGTCGCTTCGCCGGGTTCAAATTTTTGCTCGGCACGCTGGGGTTGGACGGCCAACCAAGACACCTGCACAGGCGGAATTGGCACGGCCGACGCATGCGGCGGCTTAGGGGCTTATGGCGTTCAATATGGAAATACTTTTATGTCAAATTCGAAAATGATTTGGCAGCCTGCGACTTTATATCTTTGGGCCAGATAATTTTACTGAATACGATAAGGTTTTTCAGTTTGCCATTCATTACTTTGGTTAAATTTAGTCGGGTTATAGTTGAATTCGCCCGCTGCGAAGACCGAAGTTTCCGATACGGCGATGCCGATTGGCTGGCAATTTGTGTAAAACAACTCGGCTAAATGAGACTTAAGATCTGATGGCGCAATAATATCAAACGAAATAATGCCCGCGATATTCTTAGAGTGAAAATCTAAATCTGCATATATTTCGGGTTCATTTTTAATTTCGAACGAGGGGTACGCGGTATCTTGCACGTGTGCCAGCACAATATTTTTTTTGATCTGTGAAACTTCGACTCCAAATAATTCAAAGCGGTTTTCCCATTTTTGTAAACCAACCGCCTCAATAATTGAATCTTCAAAGCTGTCTTCGCCCACTTCTCGCCAAGTTATCCCGAACTGAAATCTTTTGATGCCCGTGCCTTCGATGACCTCTTCGTGAGGGTAACGGTTTGCGTACTGAAAGTCTTGTAGAAATGCATCGCCAAATGAAGAACTAAAATTGATAAATTCTTGGTTAGTCGTACTGCCGTTTTTTTCTTCTTCAGATTTTACATACTGGTCTAATAATACTGCGAAATCTCCTTCGGCTTTTTGCATAGCTAACCGGCCCGAATTCTGATTTAAATCTTTGGCGTCTAAGCTAAGGCCCGCAACTAATAATGCATCAGCGGCTCCGACATTTTCGTGCTTGATAGCAAAAGTCAGCAAGTTAAAGCCTTCTAAATTGCATAAGTTGAAGTTGATTTTTTGATCGGCAGCCTCAAGTACGTCGCCGAACGTTGCGCCGCTTTCAATTAATTCAAACAAATTATTAGTTTGGTTTTTTAATTCAGTCATATAATCCTAACTGACGATGGTCGTTTCAATTTTTACATTACTAACAAGCAAACGATGTATAGGGCATTTATCAATAATTTCAGCCAAGCGTGCTTTCTCTTCTGCGGACAAATCCCCCAGAAATCTTACTTCGACCGATAAACGAGTTTCGGCACCTTCAGCTAAAATTTTAATCGCCACTTCGGTCGAATATAACTTGTAGCCTTTGCGGTCGGCGTAAAGTTGGGCCGTTAGAATTGTACATGCCGCTAAAGCGGATTCTAAAATTTCATGCGGGTCTGGGCCTTCATCATTACCGCCCAATTTCTCTGGCAAACCTGCCGTGAAATAGTGACTGCGGGCGGCGATTTCTACAACTAAGCCTGTCGTTCTTTTAGCAGTGACCATTAGGTACGCCTTTCTTCAAAAAGTAATGAATCCGTGAAGACTAGCTCGCAGTTATAGTAATGTCGATCAAGTAATTACTGGCACGCTCTATGCTTTTCAAGTCTGCAAACAAGGCAACTGAAACCTATTTCAAAACAGGTTTCAGTGAGCTCATGACCGCAGGAAAAATGCTACAAGCACTTATGGGTAAGTGCTCGACATGAATTCTTTAGAAGCCCATTAGTTACAACTGGCTTGGTTAATTATTTGAACTTTGTAATTAACCCACTTACAGTTTTCTAGATCCTTTTGAAAGAGAGCTCTATGAAAACAGAACCCAATTGCCCAAAATGTAATTCCGAGCATACTTATGCAGATGGTAACCTTTGGGTTTGCCCAGAATGCGCAAACGAATGGAGCCAACACCTTACTAAAACAGCTGCTGTGGAAGAATTTTTGTCTGGCGTTCGAGATGCTCACGGCACCGTATTGGCCGACGGCGACTCAATCACTGTGATTAAAGATTTAAAAATTAAGGGATCTTCGTCATCAGTTAAAGTGGGCACTAAGGTAAAAAACATTCGCTTGGTCGAAGGTAACGATGGTCACAACATTACCTGCAAAATAGATGGTTTTGGTGCAATGAATTTAAAATCTGAATTCGTAAAAAAAGCTTAAAGTTTTAAAGCTTGCTCGGCTACAGCAAGATTATGCTTAGCATGGCTCGATTCAGGATGAGCCTTCACAGCCTGACGTAAATAAGTAACCGATTTTTTAAATTCTTTTTTATTATAATAAATATTTCCTAACCCAATCAATGCACCCAAGCTATCTGGCCAGCGTTTTAAAATCGCCACGTACGAGATAGTAGCCGCATCAAACATCGCAAGCTGCTCGAGCCCGGCGGCGGCGGTGACATGCGAAAGCTCTGAACCAGTGGCCGCCAGCTGCCCTGGCGGCAGCACAACTAAACCCCAGTAATCGACTAACTTCCACGAACGCTCAAATTTTCTGATATCCCATTGTTTCGCTTTTTCGGGGCCCGAATGCATGATGACGAATTCTTTATCAAGATCATATCCATACACGACGGCGTAATGATATTGCGGTGCCCAAGTTAAAGCTAAGTTTTCAAAAACAACAACCGGGTGCCCGAAAGAAACTTCATTTAATAAATTCGTTAGACCATCAATTTGAATCGCCATCATAGAATTTCTACGAGTAGCACTTATCATATCTGTTTGAAAACTACCCTTCATACCGGGCGTATAAACTTGTTTGGCAAGCTCTTCAGCAGAAATTTTTTTACCGCTCCACTGCATCACCATAGCTAAGGTGGCCGGGCCGCAATGACCAATTTCTTGATCTATGAACGGTACCCCGATCACTTCTGCTGTACGATTCATTCCGGTAGGAATGTTCAGCAGCAACTGATCTGTTTGATAAGTCGCCGATGCGCAACCAAGGGTTGATGCCGCAAAGGCGATAAGAATAATAAGTTTCAATTAGATACGTTTGATTAAGAAAATAATTAAAACAACGACTAAAATTGCGACTAAGATATCGCCACCCGCGCGGGCTTGATCCATCTGGCCAGATAACTGGCGCATTTCATTCTCTGACAAACTTGCTAAACGCGAAGTAATTTCGTCAGCCGATAAACCACGTTTCATTAATTCTTCCCGTACGTTGCCATTCTGTAAAATATTTTCGATATTTGCCTGGGCTTGAGCACGAGTTAAATCAGCCGCTACTGAACTAGTCGAGATCATTTGGTCAGTAACCACAGCCGCGGTAGCCGGCACGTTCGAAATAAATAAAGCCATAAAAACTGCAACCGATTTGCTTAATGATTTTGAAATTCGCATTTTTTTCTCCTGTTGAATCTATAGTTATTAATAGATTGAACCAGTTTCACCGCAAATAGGCCGTTTCGCAAATTTTTCGAGGTCGTGTAGCATTTTTCCTGTTTTCGACTTTCAAGAGGGGGAAAAAAGTACTTTTAAACGTTAGTTTCTTCGACGAAACGGACGACTATACTATGCGTAACGTCGTATTGAGCTTGCACGTGTCGACCGCGAAAAAAAATACATTTGTAGCCTTCTGATTCATCTAGGACGATGTACGGAATTTTTTCAGTAATATAAGGCAGAGCCGCCTGCTTAGTCGTTTGATTATTACAAATATACTTTTGTAAGTCTAACGTAGGCGACAGAAATTCATTGATACTAAGAACTAAACCTTTTCCGTCTAGTTTCGGAAAGTTTACTTTTAGTATTTCTAATAAACCTATTTCTTCATCTTTATTTAGCATAAAAGCATATTAGCGAACTATTACGATGGTGCCAAGAATGGTAAGGTTGACGCTGGACGAGACGATTAGAAAACGATTTAAATAGCAGACAATTTTAAAGCACTATCGAATTCTAGTCTTGAAACGAAAGCAAAGACTAGAATTAATTCTAGGAATGATTTCTTTCGCTACGCTCAACGATTGCACTTAGGTCATTGATGCCGACTGTGAATTGATCAGCAACTAGTTTTTCAACGTCGATAAATACATTCATTAGCTTGCCTACAAATTTGCTATCTCCAGACATCAACCAGGTAAATCGAGTTAAGCCATTTTCAGAAGTTAAGCGGTACTGAATATTATTTTCAGCTTCGAATGGCTTAAACATTTTTAGACGAATTTCGACCATCTGATTAGGTACGATGTTAAGAATTTCTAGGCGACCGCTGCCCACTTGATGGTTACCTTCAAAGTTCATAACCGAACCAACTTCCCCGTCTTCTTTGTAAAAGCTTTTTTTTATCTTGGGGTCCATTTTATCATAGGGAGACCACTGGCTACCCAACTGAAAGCTTTTTAGATATGGAAATATTTTTTCAGCAGGAGCCGCGATCAAACCACTACGCTCGTAAAGAAATTGGCCTTTACGAGTCGCGACAAAAATAACGAAAATAGAAATAAGAATTAATACGGCGATACCAATCTGTAACAGCATAAAATCTCCTACGTGATATTACAGGTATTACCTTAATTTTTAAAGTAGAACATTAAAACTTATAAACGTGTATTCAGCAACTGGGCGATCAGATCTCAATTCTTCGCCGTTCACTGAAGAGACGATATCTTTTGAATAATCATTTTTCGTTTCAACAACGGTTTCGCCCTGCAGTCCGACACAGGTAACATTTTGGGGGTAAATTTCTCCGCGTAACTGAACAGCTCTTTGTTCAGAAAATGGTTCGGCTGAATTTTTTAAAACAATTTGGCAAAGATCGCCTGTCATTAATCTAACCGCGAAAATACTAGTTTGTGACACGTTTTGATAAATTGAAGCTTCACTTTGTTCATAAACAAGCTGCCCAGAACTCACAACCTCTACAGAAATAACTCCGGCGCTAGTCAATTTGTTTGCGATGGCAGCGGCCACATCAGTAAAACGATCGTTTACAGCAAATGCACGCTCTGCAGAAGCTTGATTTACGATGGCAATTCGCTCTTTTACCTCTTCGGCTATCGATTTAGCAAAAACAGATTGAGTAACTAATAAACTGCAAATAACTAAGATATGTTTCATAACTTTGATCTCCTTTTTCTATACATCTTTATTTTGGCGGACAATGGGCTCCGGTTTCAATCCATTTTGCAACGTTTTCACCGAATTCTTTCTGTGTGCCCGGAACGGGCTCGCGACCCTGCCCCGGGTCCCAACCCCAAGCAACGAGCTTATCTTCGGCATTATGTTTAATGAATTTCTCTTTAGTCATGCCGTGATTTTTCTTCGGATCTAACAATGCCTTACACAACTGGCGCTGAGTTAACCCCTGCCAACCCATACTTTTTGGAGCCAAGGCCCATTTGGGCGCGCCCGGAACACCCGAAAATTTGTTGTTTTCTGCTTGATGGCAGGCCGCGCATTTCATACCGACCAGACCGTGATCGTCTTTACCACGCTGAACGTTCATAAGATGTGCATGCATATCCATGCCTTGTGTAGGTCTTTCGCCCGCAGGATGACAATTCATACAACGCGGATGTTGAAAAACTTTAGCCGCTTCTTGAAAGTAACGGATCGATTCTTCTTTTTGCGCGTCGCTAGCAAGCTCGGCCCAGCCGACAACGACGTGAAAAGTCGTTACCGAGATCGTCAAAAGGGCTAATACACTTTTTTTCATTTGGTCTCCTTAACCGCAGATCGAAACGCGACCCACGGAAGAATGGCGCAGGCTCGGCGCGCATGATTAATTTTTAAATGCTCAAAACTTTTCAATGGCGCTAAAAGCAGGGGCCAAGCTTCTTCGGCTGAGGCCAAGATACTGTTTTCAAATTCGGTTGCAATAAAATGCGCATGCTGAATTGTTTGGCCGCGAATGAAACCGCTCATCAAAGATGTCGAAGCTGAACAAATCGCGCAAGCCTTCGCGTGAAAACCAATTTCAGTAATGTAACCGCCTTGAATGAATAATTTAATTTGCACATAATCGCCGCACCAAGGATTCGTTAACTGAGTTTCATGAGTAATCGTTGGCGGAAATTTTCCGTTAAGATCAGAGCGCGAATGGTTAATTAATACTTCGCGCGCCTGCTCTAAATTCATCGCGCACTCGAAAGTTGAGTAATCATTTCGACAACAATACTTAACGCAATTTCGCTTGGGTTTTGCGCGCGAAGATCAATTCCAGCCGGTATAAAAATTGGATATTCAGATTTACTAAAGTTTTGCAGCTGTAAGTGGTCTATAATCTCGATAGCGCGTTTTTGACTACCCACCATTCCGACATAAGAAACGTTTTGCATTAAAGCGTACTTTACAAATTCTCGATCGCGTGCAGAGTGACTAGCCACGATGACGCTTTCGCCATCTTGATATTGAATCTGATCTAAAGCCTCAGACGTAAAAGTGCGAGTTTTCCAGCCAATTAATTTGAAATGTTTTTCAAGTTCTTCGATAATTCGGCCCCTGCCAAGTAAGACCACCGAAGAATTGAACTTCGACTGATTTAACTTCGCAAACTGCACCGGAAGATCTTTCAATTCACGCAGAGACTTGCCCGAGGTTCCCCGAACTTTCACGATAGCCTCGGCAATTAAAACTAAAAGTTCACTGATATTGGTTGCAGAATTTTCTCCATCAACCCAGTTTATTTTCAGCGCGTAATTTTGCACAAGCTCTTCTGCTAAATTTTTAAACTTTGTATTTTTAACTAAAATGATTGGCTCCAGTATCGGAATGGGGTCGATGAAGACTTCCATTTTACCTCCACAGGCGACACCTAAACCAAAAATTTCATCATCTAAATCGGCCAAAACAATTCGGGCCTTTCTATCTTTCAATGACTCGATTGATTGCTCAGCTACAAATTTTTCGGCACAACCGCCACCTATCCAGCCAAAAACATTATTACCTTCATGATCAAAGATAGCTTTCGAACCAACGCATGCCGATGCTGAACCATGAACTTTAATAACGGTCGTCAGAACAAAGGCTTTTTGGTCAGCTTTCAACTGTTCGATCTTCTCTGAATATTGCAGAAGTAAATCTTTCACGGCCGAACTCCGCTGAATTTTTCGTAATCTTCTGGCGTATCGACATCTAATAAAACGAAGTCGTTATCGAAATCTAACGGATACAGAGCTTCGGGATGACGCTTAAATAAGTAATTACAACCATGATCACCGTCGGCTTCAGCTAGAATTTCAGGAACAAAATGTCTAGAGATAATGACGGGGTGGCCTTTTTCAGACTTCACAACCGGATATACAATGCGTGGCCCTGATAGTTGTGAAAAGCGTTTCGCCAAAACTTCGATCACTGTCACGTCAAAAAAGGGCTGATCAGATAAGCAAATCATAAAGCCATCGAAGGGTTCAGTTAAAGCGTTCAAGCCCGCGCGAATAGAACTATGCATACCTGTTTCAAATAAAGCGTTTTTTATAACTCGCACATCTTCGCTAGCGATTTCTTGGGCAACCAAATTTGATTCATACCCCGTCACCGCAATTGTTTCTTCGAACGGAAACTTTGAAACTTCTTCGGCCGTCTTTTTAACCAACGATTGCCCAGCTATCGTTAAAAGTAGTTTGTTCGCGTCTCCCATGCGACGTGAAGATCCCGCAGCTAAAAGAAGACAAGAAATTCTAATCACGCCTGAAGCTCGCGCGTGAATGGTAATTTACGTAGACGTAGATTATTCAAACGATAAATTGCATTAGCCACGGCCGGTGCAATCGGCGGAAGCCCCGGTTCACCTAAACCCGTTGGAGGCATCTCGGTTTTCACAAAGTCGACCGAAACTTCAGGCATATCTTGAATACGCATAACCGGATAATCATGAAAATTTGATTGAACAATTTCACCGTCTTTAACTTCGATATGCTGGCTAAGTGCCGCCGATAAACCGTACACGATAGCGCCTTCGACTTGAGTTTTGGCACCTTCGGGGTTTACGACCTGTCCACAATCGACGGCGCACCAAACTTTATGAACGATCGGTACTCCATTTTCTAAGGAAACTTCGGCGACTTGCCCGACGACGGTGTTGAAAGATTCATGAATCGCTAAACCCCAAGCACGACCTTTCGGAGCCTTCTTTTTGCCCCAGTCCGTATTTTTTTGCAGTAAATCTAGCACGGCAATGTGGCGGGAAGATTTCTTTAAAAATTTGCGGCGAAACTCTAACGGATCGATTCCTGCTTTTTCGGCCGCAACGTCCATCATTGTTTCCATCGCGTAGGCCGTGTGAGTGTGGCCAACCGAACGCCACCATAAAGTCGTCATTGGCGTCGCCAAACGAGTTTGTTCACAACGAAAATTAGCGAATTCATAATGAGTTTCAGAAACACCTTCAGTGACGGTTGCTTCTAAACCGTTTTTGACCATCATCAATGCTAACGGCGAACCGCCGATCACAGATTGGCCAACGATGTGATGATTCCAAGCTAGCATTTGATTTTTATCATCAAACCCTACAGCAACGCGGTGAAAATTCATTGGGCGGTAAGAACCTCCGCGCATATCATCTTCGCGTGACCAAACGATCTTCATTGGTTTTTTAACAATTTTAGCAAGGTCACAGGCTTCAGCTACATAATCTGCAGTCTTACTTGCTCGACGCCCAAAACTTCCGCCTGCGTAGACCGTATTAATTTTGATATTACTTGGCCTTAACAAAAGTTTTAAAGCCATCGCTCCCATATCTAAAGTAGGCATTTGGTGGCCCGACCAAATTTCAGCCGTTTTACCGTCATAATTAATGGTGCAGTTCATGGGCTCCATCGGAGCATGCGCTAAAAAAGGAAACTCGTAGTCAGCTTTAATCGTTTGGGTCGCTTTCTTCATCGCTTCGTCAACGTTACCACGCGTATCTGCGACTAAGCCTTTTTTATCGGCTTCGGCACGAAATGCATTCATCATACTGACCGTCGAAGATTTCGACTCTTTACCCGCATTAAACTTTGCATTTAAAGCATCGCGACCTACGCGTGCCGCATGAGTATTCTTAGCCAGCACGGCTACCTTATCGCCAAATTTAATAACATCAACAACGCCGCGAACGTTGCGGGCCGCCTTCTCATCGAAAGAAGAAAGCGATGAAGTATTCAAAGCAGGTCTAGCAATCATTACGTAAAGCATCCCAGGTATTTTTACATCTAAGCCAAAGATCGCTTTTCCGTTTGATTTTTCTAAAGCATCAACGCGCTTAACTGACTTACCGATAATTTTAAAATCTTTCGGTGCTTTTAAAGTCGGGTTATCTGGTAAAGATAATTTGTTGGCTGCTTCAGCGAGTTCGCCATAAGCTAATTGACCTTTTGTTGCGTGTATAATGAAGCCATTCTCTGCTTTCAATTGGCTAACCGGTACCGCCCACTTAGCTGCCGCCGCTGATTTTAGCATTTCACGCATGCCCGCGCCCAACTTTCGGTATTGATCCCAAGAGCTATTCAAAGCGGTTGAACCACCCGTCATTTGCATAGGCATTTGAGTATGATTATACACAGATCCGAATGGTGCCGATACTGAACGAATCGATTTCCAGTCGCATTCAAGCTCTTCGGCGATCAACTGCGCCATCGAAGTATTTACCCCTTGGCCCATTTCTAATTTATTAATAACGATCGTAACAATATTGTCGTGCGAAATTTGAATAAATGCATTCGGCGGATAAACTTTCGCATCTTTTTTATCTGCGGTGGCCGCAAACGCTTTTTGTACTCCCATCGGAATATAGAAAGCTACAACTAAACCACCGGCTGAAAAAGCACTACTTTTTAAAAATGATCTTCTAGATAAATTTAATTCTTCCATGTTATGCCAAATCTTTCGCGGCTTGGTGAATCGCCGATCGAATTCGTTGGTAAGTTCCGCAACGGCAAATATTTCCGCTCATGGCGCCGTCAATATCACTATCAGTGGGTTTAGGCTTTGCTTTTAGTAAGGCTACAGCTGTCATTACTTGCCCCGATTGGCAAAAACCACACTGCGGAACATGGTGATCAACCCAAGCTTTTTGCACCGCGGTTGAAATTTTATCGTTTAAACCTTCAATCGTGGTTATCTTTTTACCTTCGGCTGTAATGGCTGGGTATGAGCACGAGCGAACCGGGTTGCCATCAACGTGAATCGTGCAAGCTCCACAAAGAGCTTTTCCGCATCCGTATTTTGTACCCGTGTAATTTAGTTCGTCGCGAAGTACCCACAGCAGTGGCATATCGTTTTCTACATCGACGACAACATCAGAACCGTTAACGTTTAGTTTCATTTTTTCCCCTGATATAAGCTTATTAAAACTTTCAGCGAGATTAGAAATTTAATCCACAATTAATTTTTGTGCGACGTTGCACACTGGAATTCTAGAACTAGACCCGTCAAGATAGAAATTGCGTGCTCAATTTGAATAACTGAGCACGGTCGATCGTTAATGCCATTCAAAGACTGAGTTCTATTTGCCGCGGAAAAAAAATAGCCAAATTAAAATAACTAAACCGCCCGGTACACCCAAGAAGTAAAGTAATATAGGTACTCCTACTTTACCATTTACGTTGTCAACAACGTGTTTCATCTTTTGACCCAAAGTTTTTTTAGATACAATTTCTAATGTATTCATTTAATCTCACTTTCAATTTTAAATGCATTTGCGCATCTAAACCCAAAAAGCAAATTAACTGCCAAACATCAGAAGCGATCTAATGTATTAGGGGCCAAATACTAAATACGTGTGAGGTATTTTTACCCCTGAACTACCAAGGTAAATGCTTGCCGCGGAAATCAATAAACTGCCCAGTTTGTTGTAAACTAGCTTTTAGAATTACGTCATACAAGCCACTCGCGCTTTCGGAGACCTTCACCGAAGCTCCGGCTCCGCCCATGTCTGTCTGTACCCAACCCGGGTGAAGAACAAGGCAAGTCAGATTCTTAAATTCTTTAGCTAAGCAGCTATTAAACATATTAAGCGCAGCCTTCGACATTCTATAGTCGTAGTAACCACCGCTAGAATTATCTTGGATTGAGCCCATCATACTAGAAATATGAGCAATTGTTCCGCCATTATTCATGAACGGAGCTATCAATTTTGTAATACGCATCGGGCCCAGCGTATTCACTTGAAAGACCTCCAAAGATTTTTCGATATCAAATTTCAGTAAAGAGCTTTCTTTGTCTCCAATAATGCCTGAATTATTAATCAGAATATCAACTGTGCCCATTTTTTTAATTTCAGCCTGTAATGCCGAAAAGCTATTTGCATCAGTCACGTCAGCCGTGACCGCGATGACATTTTTAGATTCTTTTGCAAAAGCTAAAAAATCTTTAGCTGAGTCTTCTTTACGGTAGGTACCCAGAACCTTAAATCCGTTCTCAGAATACAATTTTGCTAAAGCCAAACCAATGCCTCGCCCGGCTCCAGTAATTACTACGTTTTTCAAACAAACTCCTTAGTTAAGATTATTTCTATGCGAATCAAAAAAAATTGTATAGCTGTAAACTGATTCGGCTCAACCGGCTTTAGAATCGTAATTTATAAACCTCGTGTGAACGAATTTCTTTTTTATACCGAACGAAATAGACTAAAGCCATAGCTATTCCGAATATAAAGCCGATTGCATGCGTTCGATAACTAGTTGTCGGTGAAAAAGTTGAAGGTAAAAAAATCATACAGGCAATACCAACAACCCTCATCAGTCGATTCATAACTGGGTATTGTCTTTGAATAAGAAAATAAAGCGTTAGCCAAAACCCACCCAAGATATAAACCAATCCCGAGGCACCAATTAACTCTACATCGGGGGCGTAAGTAAGAATAGCAAACGCGTTGACGACACCCGCTAAAATAAAGCTCATCACGGGATATACGCCAAAGCCAAAGTATCCGTATATAAAAAACTGAATATCCACAACATCAATAAATTCGAAAGAAGGTGTGATAAATCAGAATGCACAAAAATAGCCGTAAAAATTCTGAAACTTTGCTGGTTGTGAAAAAATTTTTCATTGATGGCAGCAAAGTAATGCGACCAAATGAACGGATCTCGCCAGTAAAATAAAGTCATCAAAGTAATAATTAAAACAGTTGCCGTTGCAACTGCAAATGCATTGGCTGAAGGCTTGCCGGTAATCATCGTTGATACCAGCTGCTCTTCGGGCGATAAATTCGATGGTAACAATTCAGCAGGTACGACTAATTCGTCGTTTGCATTTTTCATTAACTGAAGTTGATACCGAACGGCGTTATGTCAAGCAGGCTAAACATCCTGGCAAACAATGAAATGGTTTAGCAGCTTCTACTTACCGGCTATAACGGCAGGCTTAAAACCACCGTAAATCATTCGATTTGAATCAAAGATATTTGGGTCAATATTCAGTACGCGAGGGTCTTGCATAACTTTCGCAACTACGCGCTTACGATCTGCTTTTGACTTGTAAGTAATCCAAGAGAAAAAAACAACTTCATTAGACTTAAGTTTTACACTTAGTGGAAATGAAGTTAATGAACCTTTTTGAACATCATCGACGCAGCACTCAACGTATTGCAAAGCTCCATGCTCTAACCAAACTTTTGCACAAATTTTTGCGGCTTTCGTGTATAATTTAACGTTTTTTTTCGGAACCGGTAGTACAAAGCCATCAACATAAAAAGCCACTTAAATCCCCTTGTTTAGATACGCCCATGCTAAGAACCTTGAACGAATTAAGCAATCTTTTTTACTTTGCTGCAAAGACTACTGCATGACAGAATGGCTTTATTACGAGGTCACATGATACAAAATCAAACACGCTCTATCGCGGTTCCGGTTATTTTGGTTATCAATATTATTATTTTCATTTTATGGAACTTTCGTATCAGCGCTTTTTTTGATCTTCAGTTCATGTACAACAATTTTCTGGTTAGTTATACCGCAATTGCCGATGGTCGTTACTGGACGCTTTTAACATCCGTATTTTCTCACAATACAATTATGCATCTGTTACTTAATTTATTTGTTTTAAAAAGTTTTGGCACCGTCATCGAACAAATTTTAGGTACGGCACGATTTGTTACGTTTTACTTAATCGCCGGTATTTTTAGTTCGCTATGCCACGCGCTCGTTTCAGCCTACCTACTGGGTGAACTGAATCTTCCAGCATTAGGAGCTTCGGGTGCTATTTCTGGTATCGTTATTATTTTTTGCTTTCTATTTCCAAAAGAAAAGATTTTGCTACTAGGCATCGTGCCAGTACCCGCGTACATCGGTGCACTTTTATTTATCGGTTTAGATGTATGGGGACTTGTTGCGCAGGCCGAAGGTGGTGGCTTACCTATCGGACATGGCGCCCACTTGGGGGGCGCACTAGTCGGAATTATCTATTGCTTTTTTTTCGTTCGTCCAAATTTAGCTCGAAGTCGCATGACGGCTTAGTCTTTTAAAGCTAACTCAATTGCATTTGTTATCATCATATTATCGGGAGCTACATCCGGGGCAAATCGAGCAACGACGTCACCTTTTTTGTTTATTAGGAATTTTTCAAAGTTCCATAAGATATCACTCTTCTTTTCGCGCACAACACCGTAGCTTTTTAGTTTTTCTTCGAAAGTATTTCCGTTGGCAAGTAGTGCTTCAGATTTTTCAGTCGTTAGATAATTGTATAGCGGATGTTGGCCTTCACCTTTAACCACGATTTTTTCAAACATCGGAAATTTCACGCCAAACTTCATTGTGCAAAACTCTTGAATCTCAGAATTTGTACCAGGCTCTTGTGCGCCAAACTCATTTGCCGGAAACCCCAGTACTTCAAAGCCTTTTTCACTGTATTGTTCGTAAATTTTTTCTAACGCCTCATACTGCGGGGTTAAACCGCATGCCGAAGCTACATTGACTACAAGTAAAGCCTTACCTTTGTAATCGCCTAAATTTTTCTTTACGCCATTAATTTTATTTACGTTGAAATCATAAAAACTATTATTCATTAGGGCCTCTTTCTTATTGCTTATTTTCAACCCGTTTATTTTAACACTCAATCTTAAAAATTCACTAGCCAAATTCAAGAAAAGTATTAGGATTTTGATGTGCAAACTCATTACTCGCCATTTCTAGTCTTAATCTCATTTGCGGTCGCAATTTTCGCGTCGTATGTAACACTTGATTTGGTAGGCAGTATTACGCAAGCAAAAGGCTGCGCAAAAAAACTTTGGCTATGCGGTGGCGCCCTAGCCATGGGTCTCGGAATTTGGAGTATGCATTTTATCGGAATGTTAGCATTTTCTATGCCTGGAATGGAAATGGCTTACGATATCCCGCTGATGGCGCTTTCAATTGCGATTGCCATATTTGCTTCAGCGACGGCATTGTACATTGTAAGTCGACCAATCGTAAGTTGGTTCTCACTGATCGCGGGTGGTTTTTTGTTCGCGTCTACAATAGCCGGAATGCATTATGTAGGCATGTTTTCGATGCGCATGGATGCAGTAACCGAATGGGACACAACACTAGTAATACTTTCGATTGTTATTGCACTTATGTCGTCGTTTGCGGCGCTATTTGTTTCATTGCGTTTACGAACTCTTGAAAGCCATGTACGTCTGCAGCTATTAGCCAGTTTACTAATGGGACTTGGCATCGCGGGTATGCACTACACCGGCATGGAAGCCGCCACTTTTCATCATATGCACATGGCTGCGGTGGAAACAGATTCGCTATTGGTTAGCTCGGGCCTAACAACTTTGGTCTTTACAGGTACTATACTTATTTTGTTATTAGCCTTAGCTGGCACTATTTTGAATCGGGCATTCGCAAGTCGCAAACAAAAGCTAGACGAAAGTGCACGCATGTACAAAGAGGCTGAGGCGGCAAATATTACTAAAACTCGCTTTTTAGCAAACATGAGCCATGAAATTCGTACTCCGATTAGTGCAATTATGGGTTTTGCAGAACTAGCGCAAGATGATGATTTATCAGCAGCGGATCGTAAAGAATATTTGAAAATTATATTTCGCAGCGCCCGTTCACTTTCGCAATTGGTAGACGAAATTCTAGATTTATCTAAAATAGAAATGGGCCATCTTAAAATCGAAACGGCTGGTGTCGATTTAAAATCTTTTATAGACGATATTTTGTCATTACTACAGATCAAGGCCGACGAAAAAGGTCTACTTCTTAAATACAGCTCTGAGACCGGTCCAATATCCTCTATTTCAACCGATGCATACCGCTTGCGCCAAATAATGGTCAACGTCATTGGTAATGCAATAAAGTTTACAGATCGTGGACAAGTGGCGATCACGCAAAAATTTTTAGAAATCAACGGAAAGCGATTCATAGGATTTGAAGTAAATGATACCGGTATTGGTATTTCAGAAGTTGCCCAACAAAAACTTTTTACGGCATTCACCCAGGCCGATAACTCAATGACTAGAAAATTTGGCGGCACGGGTCTTGGCCTAGATATCTCTAGAAGATTAGCTCGTGCTCTAAATGGTGACTTAACTTTACAAAGCTCGGTTAGTGGCAAAGGAAGTCAGTTTCTAATCACCATTCCGCTCATTACCAATATAAACAAAGTGACCCTGAATGCCCCTATGCTAGATACCCAAATAACGAAATCGAAACAAGAGCTAGAAAACATTTCGGTGCTGCTGGTTGAAGATGTGATCGACAACCAAATTCTAATTAAACGCTTTTTAGAAAAAAATGGCGCTGTCGTCGAAGTCGCAAATAACGGACGCGAAGCAGTCGAAAAAGCTTTTGCGCGTAATTTTGATATCATCTTAATGGATATTCAAATGCCAATTATGGACGGACACGAAGCGACGCGCACCTTGCGCAGTAAGGGCTACGATAAGCCGATTGTAGCTTTGACCGCGCACGCAATGGCCGAAGAAAAAGAAAACTGCCTGAAAAGTGGCTGCAATGATTACTTAACCAAACCAATTAATTTTAGTCGGCTTATATCAGTCGTAGCAAAATACGCAAATCACTAACAGCATACTTTTCAAAAGGAGAAACCTTTGTCTAAAATAATTATCATCGTAGCATCACTATTAGTATTCTGCGCATGTGCTCAGAAACAACTCGTCTTAAATAACACTGAAATGATAGCCCTTAAACAAACCGATGAAAATCAACCAAGGATACGTGGTGGCTTAATAGTCGAAAAATTTAAAGACCAGCGGTTACGTACGGACGCCGCCGGAGTTGCATTAACTGGCTTAGGCAATAAAGAAACGCCAATTCACTTAGACATTGGCGTACCCGATTACCTTAAGCGACGATTTTCAAACGGTTTAGCTAAACGCGGAGTTGATGTTGCCGGCGAAGCAAATTTTACACTAAAGGGTACTATTAATAAATTTTGGGTATGGGAAAAAATGCAAGGAATCAAAGAATTTTCGAATTGCGAAATCGACGTCGATTTTGAAATTGTATCCACTTCAACAAAAAAACTACGCTATAAAGGAAACGTAAACTCTTACGCTTCCGGCACTGATAACGCAATCGACACGACAAATTCTAATGGCTCAGTGTTAGAAACTTGCATGTCGTCTTTAGTCGATAAGTTTTTACAATACCGCGATATTCAAGCTATCATCGAAGCGGGATAGTTTTACCTCTGGTTCCACATCGGCTTCGCCTTCAGCGCCTTCTTGTAAATCGCGCAATCTTTAGAATGGGCATCAGGCAAATAGCCAATGCTCATTAAAAATTCGTTCACAATTTCGCCCCCGGTGAATTTAAAAGTGCTTTTAAATAGCTTAACCCATTCGTCTTTTTCTTTGGGATGATTTGAGCTAAGCCAATTTTCAAACGAACCGAAATTTTTTTGCAATTGCAGAATAGTTTTTGCATTTTCAATGGCCGCGTGGATCTTTAACCGATTGCGAATAATACCCGCATCACCCATAAGTCGCTTGCGGTCAGTTGGCGCGTACTTCGCGACCTTTTTCAAATTAAAATTGTCGTAGGCTTTGCGAAAAGCTTTTTCTTTTTTAAGAATGGTTTCCCAACTTAGACCGGCCTGATTAATTTCTAAAACCAAACGGCAAAACAATTCGTTATCATCGTGAATGGGAAATCCGTATGCTTTATCGTGATATTTCTTGTGTAACGCTAGCCGATCGCCTTCCATACTCTTTAAAGCCTTGCAGTATGACATCTAAGTTTTCGCCTTAATAGATGAAAATATTTTTGGCGTTCCTGCTTTTGATTTGGGTTTTGGCGCGCGCTTCTTCCACTGAAATTTAATTAAGCTTAGTTGCCCACCCGAACTAAATACAACGCCCTCGCTTTCAAGACGCTTTTTTTGCTGGCGGTAGTTGTGCGAAGTTTTGTCGAAAGAAATTGTGCCCTTACAATTTAAAACCCGGTGCCAAGAAAGTTTGTAGGTCGTCGAAGAAGAATGTAGAATCCAGGCAACACCGCGCGAGCCTTGCGGCTTGCCCGCAAGCTCGGCGATTTGTTTATAGGTGGCTACTTTCCCTTTCGGAATCAGGCGAATTTGCTTAATCACCTTTTTACTAAATTCTGAAATCTGCACGACCGCCATAATCGACTAGAAAGTTTTTGCGTCGATTACAAAACGATATTTCACTTGCGACTTAATTGTACGATCGTAAGCTTCGTTGATTTTATCAGCCGAGATTAACTCAATGTCTGAAAAAACTTTTTTCTTCGCACAGAAATCTAGCATTTCTTGCGTTTCTTTTAGGCCACCAATAAGTGAACCCGTTAATTTTTTACGACCATGTACTAACGAGAATGAAGCAACTTGATTTGGTTCAGGCGCTACGCCAAGTAATACATGCGTTCCATCAATCTTGAGCGCACCCAAGTACGGAGAAAAATCATGTTTTGCGGATACTGTATCAATGATTAAATCAAAATACTGATTAACCGGCACAAAGTTTTTTGGAATTTTTGAAATAATAAACTTCTTAGCCCCTAATTTTTTTGCGTCAGCTTCTTTATTGGGTGAGGTACTAAAAACTGTGACTTCGGCGCCCATGGCTTTCGCAAGCTTTACCGCCATGTGGCCAAGTCCGCCTAAGCCAACGACTCCAACTTTGTGACCTTTTTTAACCCCGTAACGCTTTAAAGGCGAATAAGTTGTGATCCCCGCACAAAGTAAGGGTGCAACTCGATCTAAAGGAAGACCTTTTTTAATTTTTAAAGTGAATTTTTCACGAACGGTAATATGCGTTGCGTACCCGCCCTTAGTTACCGATTTTCCGTCATATTCAGTGCTGTTGTAACTGAAGATAGCGCCCTTTTGGCAGAACTGTTCTTCGTTTGCCTTGCAGCTTTCGCATTTACCACATGAATCAACCATGCAACCAACGCCGGCAAGATCACCAACTTTAAAACGTTTTACTTTTTTTCCGATTTGTATGACACGTCCAACAATTTCGTGGCCTGGTACGCACGGATAAGTGGCGGGTCCCCATTCGCTACGTGCAGTATGAATGTCTGAATGACAAATACCGCAAAAATCAATTGCGATGACGACGTCATCTGCATTCGGTTCTCGGCGTTCAAAAACGTAAGGAGTTAATAATGAAGTCGGTGAGGTAGCTGCGTAAGCTTTTGCTTGAATCATAGATTTTCCTTTTTTAAATTAATTTTTTTTGGTCGACAGATATTTTTTCAGATCAGAGGCTCCACCAATTAAATTTCCCTTATGAAAAACTTGGGGGAAAGTCGGCCAACCGCTCCATAATTTAATTGCCAAACGTTTTTTCCAATCACTGAAATAGCTTCCATGCTCGATGTAGTGAAATGGTATTGATTCTTTCTCTAGCATTTTACGTGCTTGCTTGACGACCGGGTTTTGCGACATACCGACCACAACCCATTCATTTGTCGCAATAGCTTTTTCTATTTGCTCTACAGTTTCACTATGAAAATGAACGATCGCATTTTTTGCTTCGGGATGAATTTTATCGGCAGGAAGAGTTTTTCTCATAAAGACCTCGAGGGTTAGGTTTTAATTAGCTCTGTCATTGTTTCATTAAACTGACGTTGTAACAATTTATAATATAGACCATCTTTTTCGGCAGCTAATTGTTCGTGCTTACCCGTTTGCACTATGCGTCCGTTGTTGATCACAAAAATTGCATCGGCATCACGAACTGTTGCTAAGCGGTGCGCGATCACGATAGTGGTTCGCCCCTTCATTAAAACTTTCAGTGCGTCTTGCACTAGATGTTCACTAGCGGTGTCTAAGTTGCTAGTCGCTTCATCTAAAATAAGTAGCTTGGGATTCTTCAGCAAGGCGCGCGCAATCGCTACCCGTTGTTTTTGTCCGCCCGATAACTGAATGCCACGCTCTCCCACTAAAGTTTTGAACCCTTCGGGAAACTTCTGAATAAATTCTAAAGTATTTGCAGATCTTGCGGCCTCTTGCACTTCGGCATCCGTTGCGCTTGGGTTACCGTAACGAATGTTATCTTCGATGGTAGAAGAAATTAAAACAGGCTCTTGCGAAACGATCCCGATTTGTTCACGCAGCCAAGAGGGCTTTAAATCGGTAATCGGCGTCGAATCAAAAAGAATCTGCCCAGCAGTCGGGTCATAAAAACGCGGAATGAGGCTTCCGATCGTACTTTTACCACCACCCGACATACCAACAAGCGCGATCACTTGCCCTGCACTGATCTTGAAACTTAAGTCTGATAAAACTTCAATGTCGGGCCGCGACGGATAAGAAAATTTCACGTGTGAAAACTCAATTTCTCCGCGTACTGAATCAAGTGTTTTTCCGGTATCAGCAAAGGCTGGTTCACGTTCGATAATTTCAAAAATACGCTGGCTAGCGCCGACCCCGGCCATCAGATCGCCATACAAACTTCCCAAACTGCCAACCCCAATAGCGACCACAAACAAGTAAAGTAGAAATTGCACAAGCTCACCCGCAGTTAAAGGCCCAACGATGACCTCGCGACCACCGTACCAAAGAACAAAACTGATAGCAGCGACCCCTAGTAACATAGCTATAGTCATAAATTGCGCGATAACTAAAATTCTTTGTTTAGCTAACGTGAGCGCATTCGTCAAAGCGCCCTGGTAGCGATTAACTTCATTGGCTTCTTGCACAAACGATTTCACGGTTCGTAGGCCCGAAATTGTTTCTTCGGCAACGATTGAACTTTCAGCTAGAGTTGTCTGAAACTTTTTTGATAACACGCGAATGCGTTTCCCGAAAAAGTAAGCTATCAATGCGACTGGTGGTATCACGATCAACAAAATAAAAGAAAGCTTCCACGAAGTGTAAAACATAAACGCGAAACCACCGATGACCTGAGCTAGGTTACGTAAACCTTGGGAAATATTAACGCTCACGGTGTTTTGCAAAGTTGTACTGTCTGAAGATAAACGACTCATCAGGTCGCCCGTTCGATTAAAATCAAAAAAAGCTACATCTTGTTTTAGAATGCTTCGATACAACTGCTGACGTAAACGCAACACAATCCGTTCACCGCTTAAGGTAAATAGGTAATAACGAACGTTACCCGCTATCATACTGATTGATAAAGCAAAGAATAATCCTAACACCACTTGATTTAGCAACGCATAATCTTTTGCAATCAAGACATGATCGACAATCCAACGGACGAATTGCGGATAAACTAAACCAGCAACACTTGACACGACTAGGAAAAATAAACCCCAAAGTAGAGCAGGTCGTTCAAGTTTAATTAAAGACAAAATTCTTTTTTTAGTAGTTGATTGCATGGGTGTATATTGCCTTACGCGGCTTAGTAATTATAGCTCTAATGCAAGCCCGCTGCCAGTTTGCTTGGTTTTGACTTGAACTAAACAAATGGCAGCAGCACACTGTTGCAACAGGGGCACCGCATGGCAAAAGATTTACTAGATTTACATGGTTTTCAATCAGATCAAGTTGAAGATGCGATCGATCGCTTTTTGGTGCAGATTTCTAAATCAAATTTAAAACGGGCTCGTATTATGACTGGCAAAGGTACCGGGAAAGTTCAAAGTATGACGATTAAATACTTAAAACTGGCCGGGTACAACTGGGCGTATGAAAAACTGTCGAATGGTAAAAATAACGAAGGCTGCTTGGTTATTTTCTTAGATTAAATAAAGCATCGTTTCACCATTACGTATTAGCATGACACTCGAGCTTGCAACTAAAGACGCTCGTCGCTAGGTCGCTGCTAAATCTCTTTTCGGAACTACGTCTTTAGTTAAAAACTCAGATAAGAATAACGCCAACAAGCTATAGCCCATGAAAAGATAAAAGCCTGGTTGCAAAGACGTGCCATTCGTCGTCAACAGCACGATCTCTTCTTCGGCAGAATGCATTTTTCCGAACTGGCTTGAGATAATCCCGTTAAACCCAATGTACGCCATAAAAATCGCGATAATCATCACGTCGGTCATTGACCACTTACCTGATTTCAATACGAAAAATTTTACCCATTTATTGTTTCGCGCACTCCAGTGATTGTAATAATAAAAAATTGACGAAACTAACTTAACCACCGGAAATATAACACTGAAAGCAACCATCAAAACGCCCACGATCTTCATCTGAATATCTTCGTGGGTTATCATAATCCAGAAAACGTCTAAGACGCTTTTCGTCTGAAAATACAAAACTTGATTTAAGAATTTTACAGGCTGATCGAATAAAACAAAGCTCATCTCAGAAATTTTTGCTTCGAGGTCAATCATCGGAGTCGTCACCCCGGTTACCAATAAAATAAATAGCACGAGCACAAGCACAATGTATTGAGCGCTTGGTAGCGGCTCTTTACTGAAGCCGGCAATAGCAAACAGAATCGCCGAAAGACCTAGTAAAACCCAAGTTAGTAAGAATATTTTCTTCTGAGTATTAGCGATGTCTTCGTTTAGTTTTATTTTCGCGCTGGCCATGTCGTTAGCACCCGTGCGCTGAATAATTGCATCGATGGTGGTAAAGTCTTGAGATTCAAAAGTTTTATCAAAATATTCTTCAACTTTATCTAGCAACATACCTTTGATATTTTTTTTAGCTTTAGGTTTCTGCATCAGCTTCATAATAGATTCGGCATATTCGGGAATACCTGCTTTGATATCTTTAATATCAACGAACGTATTAATGAACGCCTGCTTAAACTTACCCTTAACGGTTTCTTTATTTTTTTCGCGAATTTTTTTATCAACACCGTCGATCAAAGAATTTAGCTGAGCTTCTAGTAATGGCTTCAGCTTTTTCTCGCTGTCTTTAACATCGAACTCGGAAATCTGAGCATTTACAATCGTAGATAATTGCTCTTTCCACTCATTGATACTGAATAGACCATACTTGATATTATTAATTTCTGAGTAGTCTTGCTTGCGTTGCTGATTCGCCATTGAGAGCACAATTATCTGCTGGCAAAGAAACAATGATACTAATAGAAAAACTGCGAACAGGATAAACTTTGAATTTTTCATTACAATCGTATATCGAAGTGTGAAAATATACGCAAATAGGACTGTAATTAAAATTTTAAATGTACCAAAATTGGTACATTTAAAATGGGGCTAATTTCCTATAACATATTTAAACTACTAGCATACCCAACGAATTAGTCGTGCATACTGACGATTGCATCGTAATTTCGATCGTAAGACCAAGAATGCGTTAACAAGCGATCGTCCATAGTGCCGTAACCTAAATCACCCCAACCGGATCCCCAAGAATTCTTGAACCGAAAAATAGTGCGACTGCCTTCAGTTCTATAACCGACTAGCTGAATGGCATGACCACCCACTCGCGTAGAAGGTTTATCTGTTTGCGAATTATACCGCCAATCGCTAGTTGTCATATAGGTGCGATAAACAAAAACTGTGACCTCGACAGGTATATCTTTCACCAATAGGCTCTTGAGGTCCTCGATCGTCGGGTTTGTATTTACATCAAACGTGACGCCCTTGCCAAACGCCGGCAACTGAGATTCTGAATAAATACTTTGGTAGTAAGGCAAGCTGACGGTCGAACCTTGATAACTATTGTAATTGCAATTAGCTTGGGCATAGGCTCTTGCCATAGGCACGCCGTTGTTTTTTATTGTTTTAACTACTGAAACCGGGAAGTCTCCGTTAGGGTCTGGGCGCCGCTTCGGTCGATCGTCACCAGTGTATTTTCTGCCTTGATCGTACATCCAATTACGAACGTTCGTTAAACATTCTTCGGATAGTTTAATGTCTTTATATTTAGAAGATTTTTTCATAAAATAAGCTTCCATTAAACCGACTGTTGAAAAATATACGCAAGTTCCCCGCGATCCCTGATCACGAACATCGGGCAACTTTGAATTGCTAATTACATACGAAGATGGCAAAGCCAAGCCGTGCAAATTTTTTTCTTTCAAGCGTTCTGTAACAATACTTTTCTGATTGGGGTCGTAATTGACTGGTAAGAATCTATACTGACTTTTGCTACCGTCAGATTTGTAAACGGTTTGAGTCATTTCTTGAGAAAAAACTGTTTGTGATATGGACGCCGCAACAAAGCCGAAGATAAAAATCTTTTTTAACATCATCCGTGATACTCCTGGTGTCTGAAGCCAATCGGGCACATCCTGCGCCCTGACTTAATTTTAGAAGTACACTTTTTAGATTGATAGGACAGAAATAATTTCGCGACCTTGGCCAGTAGACTATAGCCTATAGCTATTCTTTATAAAGCCATGCACCTATCAAGATACTTACTAGAATCGTTACGAAACTACCGGCTAGTTGGGCGTAAACAAAACTGTTTTGAAAAATTCCTAAAGTGATCAAATCAAGACTAGTGGCTGCTTTGCTTACTAACCAAAGCATCAATCCGGCCAGCAACGCGGTCTTTGGGCCTGCTCCATACCGCGGCCGAATACAAGCATAAAGCCAAATTCCCACTAGCCCGTAAATCAAATTCATAACGACCCACAGAAGCATAGAGGTCGTTTCACTCGTTGGTAAAAGCCGACTGCCCATAATTGAAACCCATTCCTGAAAAGGCACTCGCAATAAAACAACATTCAAGTAAGCAGTCGTAATGAAATGCACCACAGCTGCGGCCGTACCGCCGATCAGAACTCGCTTCAAATTTATAGTATTCGCTGATTTCATAGAAATTCCTTGTGATGTGTTGCACCTACTAGGCTAACTTATAATTAGAGTTTCAACAAAGGTTCTATTAGTTACGTAAAGATGAAACTCTCACGGAAATTTTAAACATATACCTAGTCGGTTTTATAATTGCTGATGCTTTCAAAAAACAAACCCATTCGACGATACAACTGATGAATCAAAGTCTCGGGATTTTTACTCGAAAGCGTTGCGGCCTCTTCAATTTTTTCAATGCAGCGTAGATCGCGACATAGAATATAAGCGGCACTCACTGTAGAACTTGCAGTCACCGAAAGCATACCGATATCTTCTGCGGAGCCGTACGAGTTACACCAACTACACAGACGACCCGTCGGCGCTTCAATTCCCTGGTGAGCGCGCTTAAAAACCATTCCTTTGGGCAGGTCCCAATTGGGCTGTTTGAAAACTAAGTAAGTGTATACGCCGGATGATTCTTTCCAAGTAAAATACGAAGCCACTCGCATCGGAAATTTAAGCCCTGCAGGCAAAATTAACTTTTTTTGATCGCTGCGTCGAAAAGAACCTATAAGTTCTTCTTCAGATTCAATTGTAAACGAAATTTCGGTTTGAAAATTATTAATTGAAGTAAGCATTCGTAAATATTAGCACTTCAAAAAAATATGAAAAGTATGATTTTGATTCGGGTCTAGGCGTTAAACTTCAAACTAGACTCAAAATTGATTTGTCGACTCGCGTACACGGTCTTACTATTTTGTATGCGGCAGATTGTACTTTCGACTCTTTACCTTTTGATTGCGTCACTATTCTCGCAATTATCTTTTGCGGGCGAATCTTTAAAAGCCGACCACATTAAAATTTCATGGCTAATTCCCAATAGTTTCTCTGAAAATACTGAAACTTTAATTGGGATTCGATTTCAAATGGACGAACACTGGCACGTCTACTGGAAGAACCCTGGCGATTCAGGAGCTGCTCCTAAATTTCGTATCGTAGCTAAAAATGCCAGCGTCAGCGAAGTACTGTGGCCCTACCCTAGCCGGCTTCCCATTGCCCACCTAACTAATTTAGGTTATGACGACGAAACGGTTTACTTTTTTAAAATAAAACCAAATTCAAGTTCACCGATCGAGCTTGAAGCAAATCTTGAGTGGCTTGTTTGCAAAGATGAGTGTGTACCCGGCTTCGGTCAGGTAAACTTTTCGCGTCCGGTGAAAGGCAACAGTTCTAATTTTACCTCAGAATCTTTGCTTATATTAAAGAAGTTTGAAAAGCGAATCCCAAGCCAAGGATTAAACTCTCCGTACCGCATTGAAGTAAGCGATACACCTGCCGAGCTTACTGCTAAAGTCAGTTCCCAAACAATTCTACCTGAAAAAATTGATTTATTTCCTGTCGATCCAGATTATCTTCAGCCCTCGCAGCCAAAAATTTCTCGAAATCAAGTCACCTATGAAGTTACTTTCAAAAAATCATCTACGGCACAAAAGCCAGATCGTTTTGCTTTCGTACTGACAGCCGATAGCCAGCCCTACGACTTTTCGGATATCAGGTTATCTGTTGCTTCGAATAACTCAAAAGAATCACTTAGCCTGGCAGTGCTTTTGGTCTTACTGGGCTCAGCCTTACTGGGTGGAATTTTTCTAAACTTGATGCCCTGTGTTTTTCCCGTCATATCGATCAAAGCTATTTCACTACTGAAAAATGATAATCCGAAAGCTCGGGCTCGCGACGGGATTCTTTACACCCTTGGAGTCTTAACGACATTCGCGGGACTTGGAGCTGGCTTTTTAATTCTTCGTAACTTAGGCTCGTCCGTCGGCTGGGGATTTCAATTGCAATCTCCGAGCGTCGTTTTAAGTTTGATTTTACTATTCTGGTTAATGGCTTTAAATTTTCTGGGAGTTTTTGAATTCGGAACTTCGGTTATGAATTCAAGCGCAAGTATTCGATGGCAATCCTCATTCGGTACCGGAATACTTTCAGTATTCATTGCTGCACCTTGCACCGGGCCCTTCATGGGAACAGCACTTGGAGCAACGGCGACCATGCCGGGCTACCAAGCTATGATCGTATTCTTAGCGCTCGGGCTTGGTCTGGCACTGCCGTATTTGTTGCTTACTTTAAGTCACCCATTAGCACGCAGAATGCCAAAACCTGGCGCATGGATGGAAACCCTTAAGCAGTTTTTCGCATTTCCACTTTTCGCGACAGTACTTTGGCTACTTTGGGTGCTGGGGCAACAAACGGGCTCGCAAGGCTGGTTGGTCTCTGGCATTGCTTTGCTTGGAGTTTCATTTGCAATATGGCTTGGCCAAAGTAAAAAGAAGTTTTGGGTTTTACTGGCTTGGTTAACAGCTATAATCACTATTGTTTATTCTGTGCATAAAGTAAGAACCTTCGATGCAGAAGGTTCGCAATCCTCGTTTAGTAACGATTGGCAAATTTATACAGAACAGAAATTAACTACGGCTCTCAAGAACGGCCAACCCGTGTTCGTCGATTTCACCGCAGCTTGGTGCATTACCTGCCAAGTAAATAAAAAAAATGTGCTTGAAACGGCTGATGCGGATATTGCCTTTAGAACAAAAAATATATTACGGCTGAAAGCGGACTGGACGAAACAAGACCCATTAATTACCCAGGCGCTTTCCCGACTAAGAAGAAATTCAGTGCCTGTGTATGCTTTTTATTCTGGTAAGGATTTAGAAAGCCATGAGCTATTACCCCAAATTTTAACAATCGAAATGATTGAAAACTTAATTCCATACAAGGAGGAATAAATGAAGAAGATATTAATAATTAGTTTAATGGCACTATTGCCAGCGGCTTTCGCTCAAGCCGAAGCCATCCCGGGAAAGCCCGCACCAGCATTTGACGTAAAAGATGCAAACGGGAAAGCCCGTAGCTTAGCTGATTCAAAGGGTAAATGGACCGTTCTTGAATGGACGAATAAAGATTGTCCGTATGTAAAAAAACATTACGAAAGTAATAATATGCAATCACTTCAAAAAACCTACACGGGAAAGAATGTTGTCTGGTACAGCGTGATTTCTTCAGCCAAAGGGAACCAGGGTCATCTATCCGCGGCTGATGCATTGAAAAATGCGAATGATAAAAAATCTTCTGCGAGCGCGATATTATTAGATGATTCAGGAGCAATGGGGAAAGCTTACGGAGCTAAAACAACTCCACATATGTATATCATCGACCCAACTGGTAACATCGTTTACGCGGGTGGAATTGATAACAACGATTCTGCAGACCAAAAAGTAATTTCGACTTCTAAGAATTACGTTGCAGCTGCTTTAGATGCCGGAATGGCCGGGAAAAAAATCGAGACTTCGTCAGCAAGACCGTATGGATGTTCTGTTAAGTATTAAATCTATTAATATTATTAAGTATCAAACTTAATTGCATAAGCTCCGCGCAAAGCATCCGCGGAGCTGTTCTAATTTTTCCCATTGAGAAAAAATTCCTTAGACTTAGTCGCGTTAAATCTAAAAATTAATTCTTTACTTCAACAAACTATACTTTTTTGTGTTTTAACTTTTTTGACTAGTGGTTGATTCGCATGATCAAGTGAGCGAGTTCCCAAAACCAAAAACAAACAAGGAGTTTGAAATGAAAAACATCGCACTAGTACTAGCATTGTCAGTAGGTTCGTTAGTGGCTCAAGCAACATCACTAAGATATGAATGGCCAACACCCAATGGCTTGGCAATCAACAACGCTTGTTACACTGAGACGACTTTTAAGTCTTTAGCACCAGTTGAATATTGCTCTCAGACAGAAGTTGTTGCAGAAAAAATCTGCTATATGACTGACAGTTCAGAAATCTGTAGCGCCTACAAAGGCCAGCCTGTGCGTGCCAATGAGTACGTAAAAGAAAAAACGCAATGTGCTAAATATGTTTCCAATTACATGGAAGTTTCTCGTCACGTGACTGTTGATAAATGTGTTAAGTACTCTGAAGTCAGAAGTGAAGTCGATAACCTAGTGTGTGCAGAAATGGGTACATCGACGACATTTGCTCCAACTGATTATAACGTTGCAGTATACCAGCAATACTCTGGCGAATCTGCAGAGCAACTTTTAGGTCATAAGCATTTCTCAATCCCCGCTTGCCAGTAATATTTACTGGAGTGCCGGCTTGTAAACGGGTCTCGTGAAAACGAGGCCTTTTTTTAATCTCATGCACTATTTTGCTGATATTATTTTGTGTGCAAAAATTTGTTATAAAATATAGTATAGGCCAATGTACAAACTTCGCGATTATCAAGTGCAAGCGGTCAGCAATACCGTCAAGTACTTTCAAAAAAAGAATGAGCCCGCGATGATCGTTCTGCCGACGGGCGCGGGCAAAAGCTTAGTCATCGCTGAACTTGCACGAATAGCTCGCGGACGTGTACTGGTATTAGCCCATGTCAAAGAGCTTGTTGAACAAAACCATGAAAAATATAAAAGCTACGGTCTTGAAGCCGGCATATTCTCAGCTAGCTTAGGTCGCAAAGACCGAGACGAAAAAACAATTTTCGGTAGCGTGCAATCAGTCGCGCGCGCAACTGACGATTTTTTCAACAACTTTAGTTTACTAGTCATCGACGAATGTCACCGTGTGGCCGAAGAAGGCACAACTCAGTATCAAGACGTCATTCGTAAATTACGCGAGCGTAACCCGAATTTATTTATTCTAGGTCTAACCGCAACTCCTTACCGATTAGGTTTAGGCTGGATTTACGAATATTCACAAACTGGCGAGATGAAAACCGACAAGCAAAGGTTTTTCAAACAATGCGTTTACGATTTACCACTTTCTTACATGATTAAAAATGGTTATTTAACCATTCCGGTTAAAGTTGATATTCCGGTGACTTGTTACGACTTTTCAGAACTTTCAGAGGGCGACGGAAAATTCACGGCTTCCGAAGTGGAAGAGATTTTAAAAAGCCAGCAACGGCTGACTCCGTTTATTATTAAAAATATTATCGATATAACCAACCGATTTGATCGCCGTGGTGTGATGATCTTTAGCAGCTCGGTTCGCCATGCAGAAGAGATTTTAAGCTACCTTCCAGCAGATGATGCCCGCCTGGTTTTGGGCGATACCGAAATGGCCGAACGTAACAAAATCGTAAATCAATTCAAACATCGCAAATTTAAGTATCTGGTTAACGTGTCAGTATTAACAACCGGCTTCGATGCGCCCCATGTGGACATAATTGCAATTTTACGCCCTACCGAATCAAATAGTTTGTATCAGCAAATCGTAGGGCGCGGTCTTCGATTATCCGAAGACAAAAATGATTGTTTTATTCTTGATTACACAGGAATGAAGCACGATATCTATGCTCCTGAAATCGGCGATAAGCGCCCCGCTAAAGATACAGTGCCCGTTAAAGTTACCTGTCCAAAATGCGATTTTGAAAATGATTTCTGGGGCCGCGCCGACGACGATGGAAATATGATCGAGCACTTCGGTCGTAAATGTAAGGGGGCAACTCAGGATCCGGTCACGATGGTGATTGTTCCGTGCGGATATCGCTTTCGGCTAAAGCTTTGTCACGTCTGCGGTTCTGAAAACGATATTACCGCTCGAGCCTGTGAAAAATGCAAAGCTGAGCTCATTGATGCCGATGCCAAGTTAAAGCAAGCAAAGCTTTCAAAAAATTCACACGTGCTTACTCCCGACCGAATCACATTTGAAGAGCGTAAAGATAAGAATGCGAATCCTTACCTCGAAATTCGGTACTACGATTTTAATGCCGAATACGTCAGCGAAGCGCATTTTTTTAATAATCCGTCGTCTATTAAAAAATTTAATATTAACTTTCTACGATCACACTTAAAACGCCCAGAATTAGCGGTCGATTTCACGACACCGCAAGAAGTTATCAAATACCAACGTCTTTTTCGCTTGCCTTCGTTTGTGATCGCCCGAAAACAAGATAAGTTTTGGCGCATTACAGAGAAAGTTTTTGCGGAAGAGCTTTAACTGCCTCTATAATTTAGTAAACGACATTACAAAGACGAATTAAAGGAACAACCTTGAAACAAGCAAATGAATCGATCCATATAAAAACAATAAGTTTAATTAATGTGTTCACCATTCTTTTTTTTACAAGTTGCCAAAACCCGATCACTAAAGCGGTTCGTCATGTTGAGTATTCTGCTTACGAAATGGTCGGCATTCAGAAGCGCGACCTACTTAAAACCCGCGTTAATGACGCCCGCGACGAACAAAAAGAAGCCGGCGATAAATTTCAAGATGCACTTCAACAACTTAAAAAAGTTTACGGCTTTGAAGGCGGGGCACTTGAAAAAAAGTACAACTCGTTAAAGTCTGCTTACGATCGCGCGTTTTACCAAGCCGAAGCGGTACATAAAAGTATTCGTAAAGTTGAATTTGTTGCTGCCGATCTTTTTAAAGAGTGGGACAAAGAAATCGATCAAATCGAAACGGCGTCTTTAAAGAAAAAAAGTCGCGAGCAATTAGTAGATACCAAGAAGAAATATGCCGAATTGCACGACAAACTTAAGGCTTCTGAAAGTCAGCTTGATCCGGTTTTACGTAAATTGAATGATAATGTACTTTACCTAAAACATAATCTGAATGCGAAGGCGATTACTTCGTTAAAAGGCGAAACTACGCGCATTCAAGGCGATATCGAAAATCTAATCCGTGATATGAATAAGTCAGTTGAATCAGCTGAACTTTTTATCAAAGAAATGCCGTAGGTTATATGAAGAATTTAAAAAATATTCACGCACCTAAATTAAGAAGTGGCCAAGCATCGACTAAATTAAATCAGAAAGATTTTAAAGCCGAATTCGCTAAGCGTTTTTTCGATCCAAACTTTAATGAAATCAAAGATTCTTTAGATAAAGTCATTGAAGTAGCTTGGCAAAACTACAGTGATCATCGCAAAGCGCCGCTGACTTCTGCCGCGGGGCCCGGCTTTGCCGATGCCAAGTACCAGCTTTCAGATCAATGGCGCGAAACCAGCGACAAATTGAAGATCGCACAAAAAAAGTTCAAGTCAAAAAAGTCTAAGTCTCGAATTCTATTAATTAATGCGTCTCCGCGAAATGAACATACCTGCCCGGGCGAGGTTTCAAAATCTTTTCTACTAACCCAGAAGATGAAGAAAGTTTTCACGGATGCTAAATTTGAAGTCGACTATTTAGACTTAAGTTTATTAACAGCCGAATTCGGTAAAAATATTTACCCGTGCAAAGCGTGCGTATCAACGGCTATGCCACTTTGTCATTGGCCCTGCAGTTGTTATCCAAATAATTCTTTAGGACAAACTAATGATTGGATGGCTGAAATTTACGAGCGCTGGGTTCTGGCGCACGGAGTATTAATTGTAACACCTGTTCATTGGTATCAAGCCCCTAGTACCTTAAAGCTAATGATGGATCGCCTGGTATGCGCTGATGGCGGTAGCCCTGACCCAACTTTAACTCAAGGCAAGAATGCAATTTTAGCAAAAAAAATTGAGCTGGCTGGTTGGGATTACCCCAAACATTTAAAGGGCCGCTGCTTTTCAATCGTAGTTCACGGCGATACTGTTGGCGCCGAATCAGTTAGAAGAAATTTAACTGATTGGCTGCACGATTTAGAATTAAATTCTTCGTCGTCGCAAGCCTTACTGGATGGTTACATCGGCTACTGGGAACCTTACGCGACCAGCCACGACGCTTTAGATAAAGACAAAGCCTTTCAGATAAAAGCCTTGAATGCGGCCCATTCGCTTGTACACTCGGTTAAAGTTCTAAGAAAAAATAATTTTAAAATGCCGGATAGTTTAAATCTAAAAAATCCTAGCCCAAAATAAGGTTAATATGCGAATTCTACACACAATGCTCAGAGTAAATAATTTAGAAGAGTCTTTACAATTCTACACCAAAATTTTAGGTATGCGTTTACAATCGCGCGAAGACTATCCCGAGGGAAAATTTACGTTAGCTTTCGTGGGGTTCGGACACGATAAAGACCAAGGTGGCTCGATCGAACTGACCCATAACTGGGAAACCGACAGCTACACGATGGGAAATGCCTACGGCCACATCGCTTTGTTAACTGAAGATATTTACAAATTCTGTGAAGAGTTAAAAACCAACGGAGCCAAAATTACGCGCGAGCCTGGCCCAATGAAACACGGGAAAACTTTAATCGCTTTCGTCGAAGACCCGAACGGCTACAAAATCGAACTTATCCAGCGCGGGTGATTTGTCGCTACTTTAATGGCTTAGCTACTTTACTTCGAAGTTTAGATCACCCGATAATTACCTCGATATATAATCCAGCCACGCGTTTTGCATGGCTGGATTATTTTAAACTTAGTTCGGTGCAACTACATCAAAACGATCTAAATTCATGACCTTAGACCAAGCCGCAGCGAAGTCTCTTACAAATTTTTCTTGTGCATCATCACTAGCGTAAACTTCGGCCAACGCACGAAGTTGTGAGTGGGAGCCAAATACTAAATCAACTTCGGTCGCCGTCACTGGCTTAGCTTTACCTGATACCCGGTCTTTACCTTCGTAAAGACCTTTTGTCGAAGACGGTGACCATTCAGTATCCATGTCTAGTAGATTTGTGAAAAAATCATTTGTTAATACGCCCGGCTGCTTTGTAAAAACGCCGTGTTGCTTATGCTGAAAATTTACATCAAGTGCGCGCATTCCACCAATAAGCACCGTCATTTCCGGAGCCGTTAATTTTAATAAATTCGCGCGGTCTAACAATAATGTCGCTGCTGGTAATTTTGTACGATTACTCACGTAATTTCGGAAGCCATCACCTTTGGGTTCAAGCACTTCAAAAGAATGCACATCTGTTTGCTCTTGGGTCGCATCGGTACGTCCTGGCGTGAATTGAACTTTCACATCGTGACCTGCTTTTTTAGCCGCACTTTCAACTGCAGCCGTTCCACCAAGAACAATTAAATCAGCCATTGAAACTTGTTTGCCACCGCTTGCTGACTTATTAAAATCAGCCTGTATTTTTTCAAGCGCTTGTAACGCTTTTGATAATTCAGTGGGCTCATTTACTTCCCAATCTTTTTGTGGAGCTAAACGTAAACGACCACCGTTTGCACCGCCGCGCATATCTGTACCGCGGAAAGAAGCTGCTGCGGCCCAGGCCGTTGCAACAAGTCTAGAAATACTTAAGCCCGAAGAAAGAATTTTTTCTTTCAATAATTTAATGTCGGATTCGTCGATTGTTTTATAATCTGCTTTCGGAACTGGATCTTGCCACAATTGTGGCTGTGGAACCCATGGACCCCAATATCTTGAGGTTGGTCCCATATCACGGTGAAGAAGTTTAAACCATGCCTTAGCAAATGTGTCCGCGAACTCTTGTGGGTTTTCAAAAAAACGCTTTGAAATTTTCGCGTAAGCCGGATCCACTTTTAAAGCCAAATCTGTGGTTAACATCATCGGCGCATGTTTTTTAGTTTTATCGTGAGCATCTGGTACCGTATCTTTAGCTGCACCATTTTTTGGAGTCCATTGATGGGCACCTGCTGGACTTTTTGTTAATTCCCATTCGTGTTTGTGCATGTTTTCAAAATATTCATGACTCCACTGAGTCGGCTTGCTGGTCCAAGCACCTTCAAGACCGCTGGTAATTGTATCAGCGCCCTTACCCGTTCCGTGTTTGTTTTTCCAACCTAAGCCTTGCGAATGAAACGGACAGCCTTCTGGTTCTTTACCAACGTTGTCTCCGGAAGCAGCACCGTGATTTTTACCGAAAGTATGACCACCGGCAATCAACGCGACAGTCTCTTCATCATTCATTGCCATGCGGGCAAATGTGTCGCGAATATCACGTGCCGATGCTGCCGGATCTGGCTTACCATTTGGCCCTTCTGGGTTTACGTAGATCAAACCCATCTGCACAGCCCCTAACGGATTCGAAAGATCGCGATCGCCGCTGTAACGTTCGTCTCCAAGCCATGCGTCTTCAGGACCCCAGAAAATTTCTTCAGGTTCCCATACGTCTTCTCTGCCGAATGCAAAGCCTGCCGTTTTGAAACCCATCGAATCAAGTGCGCAGTTGCCAGCAAAAACTAAAAGATCGGCCCAAGAAATTTTACGACCGTATTTCTTTTTAATTGGCCAAAGTAATCGACGCGCTTTATCTAAGTTTGCATTGTCAGGCCAGCTGTTCAACGGAGCATAACGCTGACCACCGTCACCCGCACCGCCGCGACCGTCCTCAATACGATAAGTTCCTGCAGCATGCCAAGAAAGTCGAATAAATAAAGGTCCGTAGTGACCGTAATCTGCCGGCCACCAGTCTTGTGATGTTTTCATAACTTGCACGACATCTTTTTTTAACTCTTCAACATTTAATTTTTTAAATTCATTAGCGTACTTGTAAGTACTTTCCATGGGATTACCGCTGGTATTCCGCTTGTGCTGATGTAGTACATTTAAATCTAACTGCTCTGGCCACCAATCACGATTGGTTCGTGGGTTTGCCGTTTTTGCTTTGGGCGCTTTAATTGCCGGATTTTCGCTTTCGCTTCTTGGTTCAGACATGAAGACTCCTTTTTTAAAAATAATATTACAGCCATCAACGACAGATAGATGCCCCTACTTTGTATGTAGTTAATATTTCAAACTTTTTGATAATTGAGAACTGTATTTTTATTTCTGCGATGCGCACATCTAGAAAATCTATTGCAAATGCTATTTCTATAATAATTAACTATACTTTGACCACAAAAGTATTGACTATAAAAACCTGCTACCCCGATAAGAAAGCGAATGGCAGGTGACTTCTAAAGACCTTTATTTCGTACCGAAAATAAAAGCGATACTGATTGTGATAATAATCGGAACAGCGGTGTAAATAATAAATGGTAACATTTCTTTAACGGCTTCTTCTAAATTACGCGCTTTTGGTTCTTTTTCCATGAAAATTCCTTGTTAATAAGATCGGATTTACTTCATATTCCTGTTAAGAATTGAGTACGATTCTGCCATGTCGCAACGATGAAGGCAAGGCCAGCCATTTGATGAGTCAATTCATTGCATTTGACAGCGTGTACTTAAATATTTTCTAGCTTCATCACTTGCCATTAATTATTCGACAGTTAAGTATGTTTCAAATGAAAGCATCAATCAAAAAAATAGATAAAAAAGTCGTCGTCACCGGAGCTAGCGGATTAATCGGAACTGAAATTTGTCGTCGGTATTTAGCCGCTGGTTACAAAGTTTACGGCCTAGATAAAGCCGCAAATAAATTAAAAGATCCAAACTACAAGTTTCTAAAATGCGATATGGCGAAACAGTCTTCAATTAAAAAAGCTTTGTCGTCGCTGGCCTCGCTTGATGCAGTTATCAACAATGCCGCGGATACAGAGCTTACTTTCAAAGCTTTCAAGTCTGTGACTTTAAAAGACTGGCAGCGTGGCTTAGCCGTCAATTTAACGAGCCAATTTATTGTAGCAAAATTAGCTTACGTGTTGCTGAAAAAATCTAAAGGCTCGATGGTAAACATCGCCTCGACTCGCGCCCTGATGAGCGAACCTGATACCCTAATATATTCAGCCAGTAAGGGCGGTATCGTTGCGCTGACGCATTCATTGGCCATAACATGGGGACCACATATCCGCGTGAACTGCATCAGCCCGGGTTGGATCGCTGGGCCCGAAGCAAAAATTAAACCTGAAGATCACGCGCAACACCCCGTCGGCCGAGTAGGCAAACCCAGCGATATTGCCGAAATGACCTTCTTTTTAACGTCCGAGAATGCTGGCTTTATTACAGGGCAAAATTTAATTATAGACGGTGGAATGACCCGCAAAATGATTTACGTTTAATAATTACATACTGTCCGGTCATTCATAAATTTGCATTTTGCTTTCTTACAGATTTAAGCTACACCTAGCGTCTATGAAAAAGAATTTTAGCTTTACTGGAACCAATCATAAGCCTGAACGCCAAGTTGAAATGATTAAACACGATATTAATAAGTACGTCGCACGCGAACATCGTAAAGATCTTCCCGAAGGTGCCGATTTTTGGGATTTCGATTGCAAATGCGGCGCGACCGCTGATTCTGCCGTCGTTATTACCGTTAAAGATTTTAGTAAAAAAATTGACGAAGTTTTCGCCGCTAAAAATGATAGCGTTTACGTTGAAATTAATGCCAAACCTGGCTTAAGAAACAGAAAAGCTAAGCCCGAGAATATCTAAGCTTAGCTTTGTAGTGAATTGGTAAAACCTAAAAAGAAATAAAATTACTGTTTAATATAAACTAAAACGCGGCTGTTATCTGTATCAGATACGTATAAACGTGGAGCCTGGTAAAAAAGCCCTTCGCGCGGATTGTTCAATGCTGTCGCGGTTAGGCCGCTTCCAGCCGTGGTAAAGTTAGCTTGTCCTAAAACTAAATTAGCCGCCTGCTTATTAGCAGTAGGCCAAGTGCTCCAGATCAAAACGCGGTTGTTACCCGAATCTGAAACGAAGACTTCTGTTCCATTCGAAAAAACAGCCCCCGGATTTGCTAACGAACTTGCAGACACACCGCCGTTGTTTGCCGTATTTGTCGTCAAATTACTTTGACCTAGAATAAAATCGGGCACTGTTCCGTCAACTGTAGGCCAAGTATTCCAACCTAAAACGCGATGATTCTGAGTATCAGCAACTAAAATTTTAGTTCCATCAGTCCAAACCGAACGTGGTGCGTTCATTTTCGAAACGCCCGAAGCACTGCTGGTTTTATCTGTCTGACCTAGCACCACTGATGCAGCCGCACCGCTTGAAGAAGGGATCGAGTTATATAAAGAAACGCGATTATAATTTGAATCTGCGATGATGAGCTTGCCTGCGGCAGCAAAAACCCCGTAAGGGAAACGCATCGTCGTTGCCGTGACTCCTGCACCTGGATCAGTTCCGGTAGCAGTGCTAGCTTGTCCAATGGCTACGGCCGCCCCGGCTCCGGTCGTCTGCGAATTATAAATAGTTACTCGGTGATTGGCCCAGTCAGCTATAAAAACTTGTGTACCTAGTGAACTTACTCCGTGCGCATTGTAAAGCTCGCTCGAGGATGTACCTGTTGCTCCTCCAGTCAAAGATGACTGGCCTAGCACGGTTGTAGCCGCGACTCCGTTTGCAACCGGCTCAGATGCGAAGCCAAGTACGCGACTGTTATTTTGATCAGCCACATAAACAACGCCCGCAGCTGATACTGTAATGCTAAGTGGATATCTAAATGTCGAGGCCGTTGTTCCAAGTGCGCTCGAGGTAAAATCAGGCTGACCCAATACAAATGAGGCCGCTTGGCCCGTGGTAAATACCAAAGTAGGCGATACGCTAGACGGGGCCTCACCTTCTTTTTTTGTACAACCTAAAGTAGACAAAATACAAATTGCTAGACCAAAGCATGTAGCAGAATTCATAAACTTCCTTCGCGAATTTTTATTTATAATGTCACAGCCTCGAAAAACTTCAAAGTCAAAGTCAGCTACTTATCTACGATGTAGATCTTGATCTAGTAATCGCCCATACGGCCTAATGTCGAACCGAAGTAAAACGCAAGTCAAAAAAAATAATATATTCTTTCTATTTAAATTTTCGCACTTTTCAATGAGTTAGCGTTTCTCTTCCTGAGAATCAAACGAAGTCTCAATTTAGCCAATCAAGTCTTGGCGATTTGCTCCGAATAGTATTGCATCTGCCGCCGCTATCTCCGTGAAACGAGGGCTGGTGTTAGGAGGTTCGAAACTCCTGCAGGTAAATACTAACAGGAGGACGTGTGCTTAAAATGATCCGAATACACTATGTAAGATTAGAATTAATAAACCTTCCCGGTACTGCACCACCACAATAGAAATTGAAAATTAAGATAAATTCGGAACCAAAAGAACGCTCGGTTAAATACCGAGCGTTCTTAATTTAAGCTCATTGAAACATAGCCAACAAAATGTCGATTGCTTCCCAATGTCTAAGTATCGTCTTTTACGCGATTACTTGATTGAGCAAAAAATTTTAACGACCGCTGAGCTTCGCGAAAGTGATCTGGCTACTGAGCAGCTTTTAACTTTGGCGCACGATTTTACTTATGTCGAAAGTATACGTACGGGTGAAATCGATATTAAGATAATAAAGCGAATTGGCTTTCCATGGAGTTACGAACTCTACCAGCGAAGTTGTGCCACCGTTGGCGGTGCTTTGGGTGCAGCTCTTGCTGCGTTGAACGATGGTATTGGTGGTAATCTAGCGGGCGGAACGCATCATGCCCATTCAGATCGCGGCGAAGGATTTTGTGTTTTTAACGATATCGCCGTGGCGTCTCGTTATCTGAAAATTAATAAACTTGCCAAACGAATTGCGATTATTGATTTAGATGTTCATCAAGGAAATGGTAATTCAAGTATTCTTGGCGATGACTCTGACGTTTTTATTTTTAGCATGCACGGAGAAAAAAATTATCCATTTATCAAGGTTCCCTCGCACCTTGATATTGCGTTGCCAACTGGCGCTGATGACGAGCTCTTTCTAGAACAGTTAGTAAAGGGTATGTCAGTTATTACTGACTTCGCCCCCGATTTTATTTTTTATCAAATGGGTGTCGACCCACTTAAAGAAGATAAACTTGGAAAAATGAATTTAACCTTCGAGGGTCTTATGCGTCGAGACGAAATTGTATTTTCTTTCGCGTCGGAAAATCGTATTCCTATTTCATTAGCACTTGGCGGCGGTTACGCTGAACCTATTGAATTAAGCGTTGAAGCTTATGCAAATATTTATCGTGTGGCTAAAAGGTTTTATAAATAGATCTCTATTTTAACTGAAATTGAATCTACTTCGTTTTTTTCAGTTCGGCCTCGATAGCTGAAACAACTTCGGGACTTTCTGGTGAAATTTTCGAAAGATATCTTTTTACTAATTTTCCGTCTCTAGAAATTAAAAACTTTTCGAAATTCCATTCAACAGGCCCCGAATTTTCTTTTGGGCTATTGTTATTAAGCCACTGAAAAACCGGTTGAATTTTTGGTCCGCTAACGGGTAATTTTGTAAAAAGTTGAAAATCGACTTTATAATTAATATCGCAGAATTTTTTAATCTCTTGATTCGTGCCGGGCTCTTGCCCACCAAAGTCGTTGCTCGGAAAACCTAAAACAACTAAACCTTTTGCGGCGTACTTTTGATTCAGAGCTTGAAGATTTTTATACTGAGGCGTGTACCCACAACCCGATGCCGTATTGGCTAATAATACAACTTTACCGCTGTATTTTTCAAATTTAACATTTTGGCCTTCGACGGTATTAGCTGTCAGACTAAAAAAGTTCGTTGGGCTTGCGGCAAAGGTTACTTCGGCCTGAGTGACTAAAAATAAAAGTACGGGGGCTAAAAATTTTAAACGCATGTTCGGTCTCCGGTTTTAAGCTTTACTTAGAACAGTATGTGCTTAAAACCGATAATGCGTAAGATCTAATTACCAAAAATTTGGTGTCGATTTTTCCAAGCTGCCGTCGCGTACAATGCCCAAGCCACCAAAACCGGCTGAAAAAATAAACGAATGAATCGACTGGTGTCCGTGTTAAGTCCGAAAGCATCGACGCTATTAACGTATTGCGATATATTTCCCGGAAAGATAGCGATAAAAAATAGAGCCGTTATTATTCCGACGTGTACTCGGTACTTTGAAACAAAAAGCAACGATAGACCTAGGGCGATCTCGACGATTCCCGAAAGTACGACGACTAAATCGGGGTTCATCGGTACCCAGCTGGGAACTTGCGCTAAAAATTCAGCGCGCGAAAAAGTTAAGTGACTGGTGCCTATGAAAACAAGAATAAGACCTAGCAGAATGCGTAGTACGGATCTCATTTTTTTCCCCGCTATTTTCTTTCTGAGCTCAGAATTTAGTAAAGCTTAGCCAGAGCCTCTTTTGTGAACGATTGCGTTTTAGAACCGTTATGAATTTTTTGAACCCACTGAGGGTCTTGCAGAATCGCGCGCCCGACCGCAACTAAATCAAAATCGCCGCGATCAAATCTTCGCAGCAGTTCATCAAGATTTGATGGCTCTGATGATTCGCCTGCGAAGGCGCCAAAGAAGTCGCTTGAAAGACCAACTGATCCGACGGTGATTGTTGGCTGCCCAGTAATTTTCTTTGCCCAGCCCGCAAAATTCAGATCTGATCCTTCAAATTCGGTTTCCCAGAATCGGCGCTGCGAACAATGAAAGATATCCGCACCCGCATCTTTTAGCGGAATAAGCCACTCTTCCATTTCTTTCGGCGTCTTAGCAATACGGTAAGCATAGTCTTGTTGTTTCCACTGAGACAGACGCATTATAACAGTAAAGTCTGGCCCAACGGCAGCGCGTACAGATTTTAAAACTTCAACTGCAAATCTATTTCTATCGGTAATTGTTTTACCACCGTAACGATCATTTCTAGAATTCATCGCGGTATAAAAAAATTGATCAATCAGATATCCGTGTGCTCCGTGAAGTTCGACCGCGTCGAACCCCAATTTTTTCGCCGAAGCGGCCGCTGATGCGTACGCCGCAATGGTGTCAGTAATATCCTTTTCTGACATCGTGTCAGGCCCTTCATACGGGGCTCCGGGTGTGACCGCGCCCATGTGCCAAATCTGCGGTGCCATAGCACCGTGCTTGCCATGCACCCGATCGATCACATGCTTCCATGCGATTAAAGAAGCTTCGCCGTGAAATTTAGGAATTTTAGAATCATTCGAAGAGCCCGCACGATCGATCACTGTTCCTTCTGAAAGAATTAGTCCGACGTCACCTTCTGCGCGCCGCTCGTAGTAATCAGCGACGTTTTCGCCCGGAATTCCGTTCGGCGAGAATGAACGCGTCATCGGCGCCATCACGATACGGTTTTTTAACTTCAAAGATTTGAATTCAAAACTTTTAAAAAGAGATTTCATTTTATTTTCTTTCAAGATCAGAGAAAATTAAAACTATTTGCTGTACCACTTATTAACTAAAGCCGTGATTTTTTCTTGAGCGACCTTCATTCGGTCTGGCTCAGTCGCTGGGTCACGCAATGAAGAAGCAATCACTTCTGTCTCGTCAAAACCCATAAAGCCAAAATTAATTTTGGCATTAAGACTTAAAGTGTCCCAGTGCGGATATTCAAGTGCGACGTGATCAGCAGTATAAATTCCGCCTGCGGTATATAAAGTTAAAGCTTTCTTGCCAGCCATTAATTTTTTACCCATTTCAAAAGTTTCACCATTAAACATAATCGCATCGAAATAAGTTTTTACAATTCCAGGCATACCAAAGTTATGCATCGGGTAAGCCATCACCACAACATCTGCAGCCATAAACTGTTTGATCAAACGATCATGCGGCGCTAGCGCTAAGGCTTCGGCATCAATCAGCGACTGTTTCATATAATTGCGTTTACCGTAAGCGGCCATACTTGCTTCAGTAAAAAACGGTGGCTTCTCAGTTAGTAAATCGACCGTTTCGACCGATCGACCTTCAATAGCATTCGTAAACGAATTTAGAAGTTTTAAAGTATGAGAGCGAGCTCCCGACGGAAGATATTTTACGATGAGTGTTTTCATGCGGTTAGTTTAGGCGATTTTAGCTGCCGCGCAAGTTAATTGTAACAATGACTGTACTAGACTTATCTTATGCTCGCTAAGAAAGCAGGCCTTACGATATCGATCAGTATCGCCTTAAAGAATACTTGTACCAGTTCTTATTATAATTATTTTTGTAAAAAGCTTTTTCAAACTGCAAAACTATTTAAAATAGTTTCTGATATGTAAGGCGTTCTTAAACAGATTGCGGCCATGAAAAATCAATCTATGTCTTTTTAGATCTTTTTTTTTAATTCATATTTGACTGTACCAAATCGCATGGTCGGATTCTTAAGAATTATTTTTGACTTTTTTGTGGCATACGAATTAAAAACTTAGCGGACTTAGAGCTTTCATCCAAAGTTAGCTCGCCTCCATGGGAACGAATGATTCCTCTTGAAATACTCAGTCCAAGTCCTGTTCCTGCGCCAATTGCTTTAGTCGTAAAAAATGGATCAAATATTTTAGCACGCAGTGTTGGTTCAATGCCGGGCCCTGTGTCGCTAATTGAAATCTGAACCTGGTTTAGATTTAGACTTGTTTCAATGGTAATTTTCTTTTGGGATTCAATTTCGGAAACAGCATCGATCGAGTTATTCAGCAAATTCAATAGAACTTGGGAAAGCTGAATAGAACTACAATCTAAGAAAATTTCTGGACCGTCATTCAGTATTTGAAGCTCAATCCCACGATTAATTAGGCGTTCACGGCAAAACGACAAAGTTTCATCGACCAGTTTTGATAAAGAACTATTCACATATGAATCTCGACTACCATCCCGCGAAAATTTGCGTAGGCCATCGATAATTTTCGAAATGCGACTGGTTGTCATTTCGATTCGCTCAGCACTTTTCTTGATTTGCTCTAGGTCTAGAACTTCTTCCATCAAAATTTCGCAGATTTGACCAGACATCATTTTTATGGCCGCTAAGGGGGTATTTATTTCGTGAGCCATCCCACCAGCCATTTCACCCAGGGTCGCCATTTTGGAACTATACACAAGTTGGGCGCGCTGGGCTTCAATAGACTTAAACAACTCTATTTGATCGGTGATATCTCGCGAAATACCAACCGACATTTCAACGGCACCGTCAGCATCAAAAATTGGAGATTTGACGGTATGAAAGATTCTTTCAACGCCATCGCTGCGTACGACCGTTTCTTCCGGAATATCTAGCGTCTTGCCGTTCGCAAAAATCCACGCATCGTCTTGAACATATTTTTGGGTGTAATCTGGTTTGCTGTGAGGAGCATCAATTAAACCGGCTAGTTGCTCAATGTTCATACCGTAAAATTTGCAGAAAGCTTTATTCGCCCAAACAACTTTTGACGCGGAATCTTTTACCAAGACCATGTCATCTAGCGCGTCTAAAATTTGTACGAAATTATTATCAGATTTAAGCCTGTTTTTCACTACTATAGCCTAACAAGATTCGAAACAATTTCAATGTCCTGAATCAGTTGCTTTTGATCGAAAGGCTTATCAATAACTTTGTCTGCCCCAGCATCTAAAGCAGCTTGTACAGGTAAATTGGTGTAACCTGTCATCAAAATAAATACCGTCTGCTTAGATAAAATTTCGCGAACTGCTTTTAGTAAATCGAATCCATTGCCGTTTGGCATTTGTACGTCGCTTAAAATTACTTCTATTTCTTCTTCTTTAAATATCTGCAATGCTTCTTGGCCATTGCAAGCAACAAACACCTTATAATCGTGTCTTTTAAAACCATACGCGATGGTTTCTCTTAAGATATCGTCGTCGTCGACAATTAAGATGGATCTTCTTTCGCTCATTATATCTTATCGGAGGTTCCCACCACTATCTAAAGTGTCTCGTTTTAGAATAATAATCGATCAAGTTTTACTATGTTTATGTCGATAAGACATAAGATACACTATGCGACAGAAGAGGAAAAATTGGCGAACATTTTAGGCGAAAGGATCGACGTAGAGGCCCTGAAAGCCTTGAAATCACTATTTAATTAATATGGAATTACTACATCTAGTCTATCGCAGCCAAGTAACACGTTTTTTTGAACCAAACCATCTACAAGAAATATTAAACGTAGCAAGAACTAAAAACCCCAAAATTAACGTGACCGGCTTCTTAATTTTTCGCGAGGGGCACTTCATTCAGCTTTTAGAAGGAGCCGAAGCAGATGTTCAAATGATATATGATAAAGTCGCTAAAGATAAAAGACACCGAAATGTTAAATTGATTGGTAAAACCAAAAGTTCAGAACGTTTTATGTCTGACTGGAGCATGGCATTTTTAGAGACACCCGACGTAAACGAAACAGCCCAAGATATTATTGATCTGCTCGAGCTTGGAGGCAATGGAAGCGAGGCGAAGCTAAAGTCAACGATCGCCGCAGTTCTTTCACGCTTCTCGAAGGGAACACGAAAGTTCGAATAGCCAAACTTTTTGTTACAACTAAATTTAGTGAAACGACATTCATTGAATTAAAGAAAAAACTACTTTTACTTAACCAACACTTTTATTGAAGTTCTGTAAAAAACAGAACGTGAAGACAAGGTAAGAGCCGATTTATACTTACAATAAAGTTCACTGTTCTATTTCCTTTCATGTGCTTCTACTTTTTAAAGCCAGCATGGTCATTAATGGCAGTCGATTTTATTTGGGTTCTTAGCGTTGCCTAACAGCGATAACCAATGGGCCTACGCTTGCGCTTTCCGTGAAGTCATAGCTCGTTAGATTACAAACAAAGAAACTATATCTAATTTTATTCTTAGCTTTCGCAATAAAATCTTTGTTTAAATGTCGTGGAATGTAGCCAAGTTTTATTTTATTGCAGTAAATGGCGCAAGCGTAGGGGTCGTGCTTATTATTCCATTCATGTTTTATCGTAATTTTGCAAAGGTCTTCCATTTTGCTAAGTTTCTGGATCTTAGCTGAAGTCTTAATGTGATGGGCTGTGCCCGCTATATTAAAGTATTTCACATTCGTGGGTGAAGTTTTTTTCTTAGATTCAATTAGCACGGGCTTAAAGAAAATTTTTACTGGCTTTTCTGCTATATGTTTTATGACCAATCCTTTTTTAGCCGAAATATGAATTTGAATCTCTTTAACATGCTTAGGAATTTTCACTTTCATTAGCTCCTTCTTTGGTATTAGAACTGGTGCTTGTAAACAACAAAAAGAAGACCAGTCGGGAGATCAACTACGCACGTAAATACACCTGCTAAGCTCGCGTCTTTAACTATCGTATTATTTGTTCGACTTCATCAGGGCTACTAACTGATCTAGCGCCAGGCCCCAGCCGTACGCAAAACCCATTTCTTCGTGCTTTGTTTTGCCTTCTTCGGTTTGGTGCATGGCGATTACTTTATATTTTGTACCCTGACCATGTGGCTCAAGAAAAATTGCCGCTGTAAAGTAAGGCTTAGGCGACGGGCGAAACCCTGGAAGCAGAGAATCAGTAAAAACTAACTTTTTATTTTTCACGACCTCAAGATAGCAACCTATATTAAGCACATTTTCACCCTCGGGTGATTGCATTATGGTGCGAAATATCCCGCCAGGTCTCAGATCAACTTCAGCATCTATTGTTTTCCATGGCGCAGGAGTGAACCATTTTAAAAGGTGCTCTGGTTTAGTCCAAGCATCCCAAACAAGATTCGGAGGCACATCGACGACTCTTTCAAACATTAAATCTAGTTTTGGATCAAATTTTAAATTAGTTTCGCTCATAACTTTTCTCCCTAATGCTTACTAAATAGTTAGCTTGGTCAGTGGCGGCATTCAGTTTCATCTATTTTTGCTTGGCTATTCTAATTTTAGCTGTATCACTTCTGGGATGATCTCTAGTATGACATCCTGGTTTAAACAGGTTTGATTGCGAATAACTCACGAATGTACGCATTTTTAATTGTCTTCCTTAATATCATATATGAATACGTATCCGAACCTACGTACAAAAAAATACGCTAAAGCCGCCGCGATAATATAACTCCCCGCAATTAATTTGAGGTGCTCTACCCCAAATAGCAAACCTACAAGCAATGCGAGAAACGGCAGTATAGATAAAGTGAAGCGAAAAATAGCGATCAATGATCTGATTAGTCGTGTGCCATATTTTTCAAGTTCAGCGCGATCAATTCTAACTGCTACGTTAATTGCCTCGCTGGTAGTCGCAGCCCCAATGACTAATATCAAAGCTACTAATTTTTGATACTCTAAATTATATATAAAATACCAATTGAAAAAAAGTACACCGATCATAGCACAAATGAAGTGTACAATAAACTGAAGTAGTAGTTTCCATAGCTTACTTTTTAAAGTTGCTCTATTCATGTCTATCATTTTACTAACAAACCACAAGCTGTCTACATTTTAAATCCAAAGCGCGGCCGCACTTCTAAATGAACTATAAAAAGTTAAGTGATTTAAATGCAAGTCACTTTCGAACTGGAAAATGTGCTGTCAAATAACAGCACATTTTTGAAAGTTTAATTCAAAGGATAATCTGTGTATCCCCTAGCGTCGTTTGTGTAATAGGTATTTTGATCGGGCTCGGTTAAAGCAACTCCATTTTTAATTTTTTCTACTAAATTTGGATTGCTGACATAATGATGGCCAAAGGCAATAGCGTTAATTAAACCCTTTTCAATGCTGTCGGCTGCTTCTTCGGGACCGTAACCCATATTTCCGATGATGGTTCCGGTAAAAGATTCTCTGGCTTCGGTCATGACATCACCCTTTTGGATTCCAAAAAAATCAGATCTCATCATGTGTAAATAAGCCACCTTCAGCTGATTTAATTCTGAAACAACGTAACCGGTCAGCTTTTGCGGGTTAGAATCTAACATACTGTTATAACTATTTAGCGGCGACAAACGAACACCTACTTTGTCGGCTCCCCAAACATTGATAACCGCTTTAGTAACTTCTAATAGTAATCGACAACGATTTTCTATACTACCGCCGTACATATCACTTCGCTTATTTGCAGATTCACGCATGAACTGATCAAGAAGATATCCATTGGCGCCGTGAACTTCGACTCCGTCAAAACCAGCAAGCTTCGCGTTTTTTGCAGCTATAACAAAGCCCTCGATAATGCCAGGGATTTCGTTCAGTTCAAGCGCTCTTGGAGTCACATAAGGCACTTTACCTTTTGGAGTAAACGTCTCACCTTCAATGGCAATCGCACTTGGTGCGACCGGTATATGATCATGATTTAGAAATGGATGACACGCTCGACCCCCATGCCAAAGTTGCAAAACAATTTTTCCGCCTTTTTGATGAACCGCTTCAGTCACTTTTTTCCAACCATCTATCTGCGCTTGCGAGTAAATACCAGGCTCTCGGCCACTAAAAGATGAGTTATGTTCCATGACCATCGTGGCCTCGGCAATAATAAGGCCGGCACTTGCACGTTGGGCATAATATTCTGCCATCATAGGTGTCGGATTATGATTTTCATCGGCACGACAACGAGTAAGTGGCGCCATAACAATTTTATTTTTAAGTTCAAGACTTCCGATTTTGATCGGATTAAAAAATGTTTTTAGTTGAGACATATACTTCCTTTGGTTATTTCAGCTTAAGCGCATGCTACAGGATTTATAATCAGCACCGTTAGCCTTTACACTGAGCGCTATTTTTTGGGTTTTTGATTCGCTGGGGTTGCGGGGTTTGGGAAATTGAGATCATAAAGACGAATTCATCAACTTTTCCTTTGATAAACCGCCGATAGAGATTTCTTTGAAGATTTGAATCAAGCCAGCTCCTGTTTAAGAAATTACTCTATTTGCCGTGAGTGCTTCAATTACTATATCATCCGTCGAACGCCGAAGAGGTTGAATAAGATATTCGATAGTACGTAAACAATAATTTAAGTCTTGGTTGGTAATATGTTCTTTCAGTATTTGGAGCTTAATTTTTTCGACCTGCTCAGGTCCAACAATCTTCTTCATCAAAAGCACTCATCCATTAGCTGGTAAAATTTAACTTGATCCATGTCGAAGGCATCATCCAAGATTTAGTTTTTTTACTTAGCACTATCGGGCAAGATAGGTGTTCCATCTTTTAAGATCAAGCGAGCCGTCTTTGAGCGCGCGCACGACCGCACAGCCAGGATCTTTACCATGTCGGCAGTTTGTGAATTTACATTTCAAGATCAGATCTTCGATGTCAGGAAAGCCCTCTGACATCACTTCGCCAACGACTGCGACCTCCTGCATTCCTGGAGTATCGATCACCAATCCGCCCCACCGGGTAACTAACAAGGACCGTGCGGTCGTCGTGTGCTTTCCTCGCGATTCAGCGCTAACTTCTGAAGTTTTTTGATCATTGGCACCAATCAGAAAATTGCAAAGAGTCGATTTGCCTACACCCGAAGAACCGACTAACACCGAAGCCATACCCGCAGAGAAAAAAACTTGCAGAGCTTCGAACGAAGTCGGGTCCCGATCAGAGATCGTGAATGATGTGACGTCAGGAAATTGAGATTTAATTTTTGCGGTGTACTCTAGCGGATTCAGACACAGATCTGATTTAGTCAAAAGCAGAACGGGGGTCACGCCCGATTCTTGCCCCAAAGAGATGTAACGCCCGAGTCTTTCAAGATCGAAGTCTTCATTCAGTGAAGTGACGATGATAATAAAATCAACGTTAGCGGCAATGATCTGATTTTCGTGCGTATTGCCCACACGCCGACGCTGAATAATACTCTTTCGCGCCAGCACGCGGTGAATTTCTGCTTTTCGATTGCCCTCACTTAACGTGATCGCAACCCAGTCACCGACCGCAGGAAACCCTGCGCCGTCTTTAGCTACTTTATGTAATTTGCCGGTCACAGCCGCATCAAGAATCAATTCAGGTTTCACAAGCACGCGGTAACTATCACGCCCCTGGCTTACCACCCGGGCCGGCGCGAATTCGGTCGCGTGTTCGTCGCTTTGAACAATGTCCAAGCTTGCTTGAAAAAATTCGTTCCACCCGATGGATAGCAGAAAAGGATTTAAAGAAGGCTTATTTTTCATAATTTCTCCTTCGGTAGGAAGTTCCGTATCACCACTTTAACAAAAATGATCGAGACTGTCCCGTTGCTCTAACTATTCAATATTATAGAAATTATATTTGCGTGTCCAAGTAAAGTCTAATTTGGAATCGTGTTTTTTGATGATATCTTGGGGGGAGATGTCGGCATACGAAGGAAACACCTTAGCTTCCTCTATGCGAAAACTCTGTCAGCTATTTCCCAAATATCTTTAAGGCCTTCTTTTCTATTATAAATATCCTAATCGCACGATCGTTTAAATCTATCAGAAGGTAATGCGAAAGCCTCGATGAATAAGAAGCGACATTTCTTCCAGACGGCCTACGGATCGCTAAGGGAATGTCAGACGGTGTTTAGATTGCTGACAGTTACGGATGAACCCGCGGTTAAAACTGCTGATCAGTTAAGGGCTTATCTTTATAAGTTAGTTAATTCTGATATCAAAAATTCGCCTAACTTTCGGCGCCCGGCGGATATCTAACGTCGTATGTCTTGATATCAGATATCTGAATGTTTAAATAGTGGAGGCGGGCCACACGGCACTAACCTATCGTAAGTTTGGATGAAAATAGCATCGGGTGAATAATGGGTCAAAATCAATCCCTATAATTGGCTAAGGAAACGGAAGCTCTTAAAAATGTCTTCAAAGTTTTGAAGCTATTTGGTAACATTTCATAACTATAATTTTCGAAAGGATTATGTTATGAAACTATTTTTCGTATCTGCAATTTTTTTCCTCGTAAGTTCTATTGCTTACTCCGAGCAAAAAACTTCGACTTCATTCGGCGAAACAGTAACAAACAATAATATCACAGCTCTCGAAATTGAGGCTGCTCAAAGAGCTTGGGGTGCAGCACTCATTCAAATAAGTGCTGATTATAAAAAACACGGATTTGCAAAAGCAAAAAAAACGGCAGAAAAAGCGTTAGACACAGCCTATGGTTATAACTTTGCCCCTGTTCTTTTCAAACCAACTCTCACCTCTGGCGAACAAGTCTTCAGACCGACCCGAGAAGGTGCGCTTGCCTATTTCGTAGGAGGTAATCCAAAGTACCCGAACGATAAAGGTTTTGCTATTAAAGGATGGGTTAAATATGACTTTTTGAATAATGCAGTCTTAATTGATGGTGGTATGGGACTCACGATGGGGAAAGTATTCTTCACGGCAGAGGACGGCAGCATAACTTCCGTTGATAAAACTTGGGGATTTAAAAAAGATGAGAAAGGACAGTTGAGAATTGTTCTTCACCACTCATCGCTTCCCTATTTTCCCCCAGCAAAATAGCAAGAGATCCACAAAAAGAAGTTTCTTAATTAGTTAACTAATTAAGAAACTTCTTTAATAACTTAAGTAACTTACTCAAATTCAAAACATAAGTCTCAATAGCTCGGCCAGATTCATCTTCACAAAAAATAAATCCATCTTTTTCATGGGACTTGTGTTAATTGCTTTTTGCGATTTTGATAGCGGCGAAATCGTTCTCTTTATCGATAAAAATTTGAGGGAAAGTATCTACTTTTTTTGAAAGTTTACCACGAACTGTCGCATTCGGAGTAAGAGCTCATTTTTAATTTTTTAGCCAAAAAGTCTCCGGTACACAAAAAAATGGTGGAGGTGGCCGTCGCTGACACCAAAGAATCCGTTCATATTAACTACATACTTAGTAAATGGAAAGTGAATTGCGCAGACACGCGCTTGATAATTAATTTTATCGACTTTCTAAATTGTATTTTTCATAATAGCTAACTTGGCTAACTGCGTTTCAAAAACCTCTAATCTGGATGTTTACTTCGTCGAATTTGTAAGTACTTTCAATGGTTTATAAAATTTGTGGTATTTTGTATTCAAATGTAGTATTATTAATACACTGGAGGCTTTATGGGATTACCAAAAACTGTACGCTTTGAAGAAGAGCTAGAAGAAAAAGTTGATAAATATCTTGAAGCTAATGGCATCAAGTTTTCGCATTTAATTAACATGGCTGTTTCTAAATTTATTTCAGAACCACAAACCATTAAGCTTGCGCCGGTTAATAAAGCTGATTTTATGGAAACCGCTACCAAAGCATTTTCTAAACATAAAAACGCGATGGACAAATTGAAGTGAGAGTTATTTTTATTCCAACGGCTGAAGTCGTATTAGCCGTTAATGAATATGTTTGTGAACAAGGCGGAAACCCTCATCACTGTAATGGTATTGGCAAAGTCGAAAGCGCAGTTTCAACTGCCTTTTATCCAGGTGAATATCCATTTGCTCATGGTGGGCTTGCTCGAGTCGCGGCGGCCCTTTGTTTTTATTTAGTTAAAAGTCATGCTTTTACCGACGGTAATAAACGAACTGGCGCTTTAACGGCGATCACTTTTTTAAATCAACACGGCATGGATCTTCAATATCCACTTGATGAAGAAAAAAATATCAATGGACTCGCTGAAGTAATTGAAAACTGCGCCGCTGGTTCTGTTACAAAAGAACAGTTAATGGATTGGTTCGAATCTCATAAGGTTTATTTAGAAGATTAACTTTCACTTGAAGATATCTTGGAAAATTCCAAGATATTAATTCCTAATCGTCTTCAGCGTCAGGTACAGATTGCTTATATTGGCCCTTAGTTATTTTAGTAATAACGTCATCTCCACGAGCTTTCTTAGCTTTTTTAGAAGGCATATAATTTTTTATTTCGTCATTAGATAGTTTTTTATAACTACCTTCTTTCAAACGTGGAAATAAAAAAGGTTCGCGTTCAGTTTTATTATTTCTTTCTGTTAGAATTTTTAAATACTCAGATGACCATAAAGTTTTAAAATCTAAAGTAATAACTTTTCCGGAGCTTGAACTGTCTTTTAAAAAGTAAGTTGGCTTTCTATCAATAAATGCCTGAATAAACGAGTTAATTTGAGATTTTGTTTTAATTCCATTAAATCTTCATACATTCCTGAACTGTGAACTTCTTTTGAAAAGTCAGGTTGTACTTTTCTATTTTCATCAATGATTTGATTATGAACCATCGTTTTAATCTTTTGCCCTTTATGACTCTTTTGTTCCATGTAATCATAGTCTGAATTAATTAATAATCTACACTGAGGTTACCCTGTTTTTTAAGCCATTCGGATCTAGAGTTTTTCCGAGTTAGTTAATTCTTTTTCTTTACCCATGCGATCCTCATTTTATTGTCATAGACTTATCTCTATGACAGCACTCTACGACAAGACTATGCAAGAGCTGTGATTTACGATGATTTGGAATGATTAAACAGAACTTGATCTACGCAATCTTCAACTTTACAAGTTGTTAAATTTATTCAGCTTCTCTAATTTTTCCATTTCTGACAGAAGCTATTGTCAAAAATGGTGGAGAAGTAGTGCCACAGGCTTAACTTCTGTTCTCCAACTACCCGAATCTATTAACTCGGAATTTGTAGAAATATTAACAGCTTATGATGCTGCTAACAATAACGGAGTATGCCTAAACGCCTTTTCTACTGAGGATCAGAACCAATTTAAGTGGAGGAGGCCAACACCGCAATAAAATCAGCGGAGGAAAGGATACTAAGTGCTTACTAAGCATGTAGTCAATTCTTGCGGAACACAGAGCAAGAGAACGAGCCGTAAAATCCACAATGATGCCGCAAAGGTTCTTCGTGGCTTACGAATCCAATCTGGTTTGTCGATGCGCAAAGCTGGTAATCTGTTGGGCTATTCTGACTCTTACATATCACACATAGAAAACGGACGCGTTGATGTCCCTACTGCAGAGAAATTGGATAGGTTTCTTTTAATCTATGGCGATATTAAGCAGAAAAGTTTTTATGAGCGTGTTCGTCGTTATGCTGAGAATGTTGATCCCAGACAAGAGCTGCTGGATTTGGTTGCTTCTATTTCTGATGAGAAAATAAAAGTAGCGACGCAAATCCTGAAGAACATTTGAAGGTGCTCGGGTTTGCAAGCGGGGCTAGCGGGGCTTAGTATCCTGAACTGCTAGTGGAACTTCCAATTTAAATGTCGAATCATTTGGATAAGCTTTACAGATGGTAGACTCATACTTTGACATACATTTGGAATTTTCAAGAGACGTGCTCCTGCTCCGACCATTTTCTCTTCAGTAACAACAGTACCTTTATGAATTTTCGCTAATGCTATAAGATAAGGATCAGCTTGATCTCTAGGAGCAGCGTGATCAATCAGTGTCGGATAGTTTGTAGTAACTAACGCCATTTCGTGAAGCAAGTTGTTATCAACCTTAAAAAAGAACTGTTTGTAGTCTTCTGCCCAAGTCAAAAGCTGATCTTCATTGGTTTCAATTTCCTCAAAAACAATCGCTGTGGAGATAATTAATCCCGATTGAAAACTTTCACCAAGCTTATCCCACAACCCTGGAAAAGTAACAATAGGATAGGTCTCTCTCATCGCTGTCATAAGGGAGCATGAGTCCATTGGAGTGCGGTGAAGATTTCGTAGTCTAGTTGGATTATCAAAATGAGACAGGCTTCCTGATTTGTAACGATAAATCCGATACGGATTGAAAGTGAGAATCAGAAATGACAGATCCAAAG